>CAYREV010000005.1:0-108693 GCA_964423345.1 uncultured Balneolaceae bacterium
AATAACCTCATTGATATTCATCTGCAACTCTGGGATGTCCAATTGAATGTCGAATTTATCCCTGTCAACTTGCAGCGTTTCCATTACCGTTTGGGTAAGATCCGATATATATTCCCGGACGTTTACCTGTGAGAAACTAGAGGACTGATATAACAACTCATGTACTTTGGCAATCGCATGGATCCGGTTTATGCTTCGCTCGAGGAGCAGGCGATTCTGACTGCCGGAAGGCAGCTCGTCGATTTCCATGCTCAGGATGCCGGAAATGATGGCCAGGTTATTTTTTACCCGGTGGTGGACCTCCTGAAGCAGGACACTGTTCTCCTCCTCGACCTCCACGCGGTCGGTAATATCGATGCCATTGCCTAGGATATATTCTCCGCCATCAGATTCGAATTTGGTGCCACAAATATAATAGTGATGTTCTCGGTCGTCGCCGTCCAGCAGGATCGTTTCATACTCGGTATAGCCCTCCGTATACACCTTTTGGAGAGCCTGCTTCGCCTCAGCTTTTTTTCGGGGCGCTACGAATGCTAACACATTGGTTCCCTGGAGTTGCTCGGCCGACACCCCAAAGAGCAGTTCCAGGTGTTGATTTACTCGCGTGAACGTTTCATCCTCATTAGCGATAAAAAACAAGCCCGGAAGACTGTCCAGGATATGGTCCAGGAGGGTAATTTGTCGGTCAAGCTGCTCTTCCAGCTGTTTTTGCTCCGTAATATCGTGTTCAATAACATCCCACTGGATACTGCCATCGTCAAGTCGACGAGATACCCCTCTCGCGTGAATCCATTTCTGGCGGTCGCTGGGCGTTTGTATTTTAAAGGTGTGATCCCATGGAGTCATATTTTCAGTCGTTGCTTCGATGAACTCTCGCAGCTCCTCGCGATGATCGTCGGCTATTTGTGACCAAATCATATCCGTGGATTCTATCGCCTGCTCCGGGGATATCTCATAGAGATCCTTCAAGCCTTTGCTGGCATAAATCAGCTCTTCGTTGCCATCCGGATGGAGCCGGTAACGAAGAATGCTCCCCCTTATATTATCTGCTATATCTTGCAGATGCCTTTGCTTATCCTGTAGATCATGTCGGGCTTGCTTGCTGTCGGTGATGTCTTGTGTGCTACCATATACGCATACGCACTGACCATTTTTCATCACGGGTTTGCCGACGGCCCTGACCCACCGGAGGTTCCCTTTGGCCGTGATGATTTTAGATTCGACGGAAAACGATTGCCCCTCTTCCATAGCCTTTTTGACTGCTTGTTGCACCTTATCTCTGTGGTCCCCCTCTTTGAAAAAGGCAAGGGCTGACGCCAAATCCGGCTGGTAGTCAAGGGAGACTTCGTGGAGGCGCTTAATCTGATCAGACCAGTAGAGCTGCTCGTTTTCCACGTCAAGCTCCCAATGACCAATATTAACTAGTTGGTAGGCTTGTTCTTTGTATTGTTCGTCCATAATGCCTCTCTTTAAAAATAAAAAAGGTGATAATTTTTATACACCTACAATAGCTAGTATACAAAAGGGTGTTGTTATATAAGCCAAATATAAATAATAACTTGCTGAGATGGGATAAGTCAGGGAGTCAATCGCTTGCGGAGAAACAACCTATAGCGTTCCATCACCGGGCCCATCAAACGGCTGCCTCTCACTTCGTACTGCCGGCCTCGTCATTCTCTTTCTTGGCCGCAAAATCATTGTTTCCCAGTACCTCATACAGGATGGATTGTTCAATATATCCACGTTGGCTAGACTTCACCGGTATACGGATAATCAGGTCTACCTCCCCGGCTGCCGGCACCTGTATGGTTACCCGGGGCTCGACGTTTGGGACATCGAGTCCCCTATTCTCGCTGAGCTGCTTCATATGCTGGCGGACCTCATCCAGGTAGGGTTCACAATGGCGGTTGGCCGATTCCAAAAAGGCCTCCTGAGCATCGCGCCAGTTGTCCTCACGCTTGAATGGGATGGTAAAGACATGCAGAATGTAATCGTGGGTATAGCTCTCGTTGATTACCGGCTCCGAGACGAACAGTGCGTTGGGAATTACCGTCATTCGTCCGGTTCGCTGGTGGGTGATCTTTCCCGGGCCCACCTCCAGGATAGTGGTGGCCAGCAGGTTTTGGTCGATGACGTCACCCCGGAAATCCTTAACCTGAATACGGTCGCCGAGGTTGAAAGAGCCCGCCCCGGTTTTAAGTATGGACCCTGTCACACAGAGTATCAGCTCTTTGGTGGCCACCACAAAGGCCACCGCAATAGCCACGATGGAGAGGGCCAGCGTTCGCAGTTCTTCTCCCCAGATGAACAGGAGACCCAGCAGTAGCAACAGCAACAAACCATTACGGGACTGCACAAGCCAGCGGCGCCTCAACTCGATTGAGGATACCTTGCGTCGGATATAACGCGCGGTCAGCCCTCGAAGCACGATGATGGCCAATAGCAGAAATGCCGTCGTTATGAGCATGTAGATAAGAGAGCCGGAAACAGTAAACTCCTCTAACCAGGAACTGAGATCATCAAACATTATTTATGGACCAAATTAATTTTCCACCTTGAAAGTCTGCCTTTATCATAACCTTTTATGGGGATTAAATCAGCATCTTTCAGAATATGGCTTATGGCGGAACACCAAACAATAAAGACCCGGTGATGATGCCCGGGATATTATTGAAGGATAGGCGGGGTTTTTTTAAGGGGTTCATCATTCTATCATTCGGGAGCCTGTTTGAAGGCATCGGTGGTCAGGCGGCGCCGGTTCGTAAAGCAGAAACGGTACGCCGGTACTCTTCCTGATCCTGTATTTCAAAATAAGCGCGACCGACGGCGAAAAGAGGACGGGCCGGCAATCGCAGCTCCCCGATGGACGGATTTTCACTGTGGCGCGCAGGTCGGCCCAAATCCTTCCCATCCAGACTTGCTGTAGAAGATGCAATCGGAAACATTTTCCGGGGCATTACAATAGCAAAATGACCATTCGGCGCATGGCCCGATAAGGTTATATCTCCAAGATCAAATAGCCGGCCACCCAGCTGTTCAAATACTCTTAGCACAAAAGGGTTACGCCACAGAGGTTCGGGTATTGCCCGACTAACCTCGTTCATACGTTTTATGGCGGGGGGCGCTTCCATAGAGACCTTCCACTGGAGTGAAGGCGCATCCGGGGCTTCCATATCAATTGACAACTCCATCGGGCCGGTCCAATTGAGCGAGATACGTGCATGGGTGTTTCGCCGGGCAGCAGAACTGTAATAGCGTGGACACGCGATGTCCAGACGCGGCGTATCGGCATAAATGGACCAGCTTCCACCGGGAGTGCGGTGCCAGATCGTATGATAGGGAGCAAAGTCATTTTCAGGGAACACCCGGAGCGTTAGGACATGGCCTGTTTCGAACGGTAGAGCAAAAACTCCGTAACCGCGCACATACTCAAAGCCCGGCAAGGGTGAAGATCGAGCTTTGGGCTCGATGGCCCGCAGTTCTTCAGCCAAATTCAACCCTGCTCCCATATCTTGATGGGAACCGATATTGATTTCGAAAGTTTCTCGCTGCCCGGAATCAACCGGTCGCTTATTATAATCACCAGTTGATTTTTGTCGGGTATTCATAACTTCGCGTACTTTGGATTAAAGAAGGAATAGTCAGTCCGGATTTTATTAGTGCTTTTTGATCCTCAGCATTATTTCTATTCACTTTCCTCCTGCTTGTTAACAGTGGCTTTTCGACCGGGCCGGGGAATAAACATAGGTACCTGCTTACGGTATTTCCGGTATTTTTCACCGAACATATTGACCAGATCCCGTTCTTCCAGCTGCAGGGCGATGAGGATATAGCCGGTCGTTGCCGCCGAAAACAGCAGGTGTCCCACCGTCATTTCCGGGGTAGCCCAAAAAGCGATAAAAAAGCCCGCCATCAGTGGATGGCGTACATACCGGTAAAATCCCGGAGTCTGGAATTCGGGTTTCTCCAGTCCCCGGCGCTTTAGGAACTCATATACCTGCTTCAGGCCGAACAGGTGGGCATGGCTGATCATATACGTTGAAATGAACACGATGAGCCACCCCAGGGCGAACAAGCCCCACAGGAGCCAGCGACCTATCTCCGCTTCTACACTCCAGACTATTGCCGTCATGGGCTGCCATTGCCACATCAGCAGAATCAGAACAGCACTGGCCAGCAGCACGTACGTACTTCGCTCAATCGGTTCCGGGATAATTTTGGTCCACCATTTTTTAAAGCCGGGCCGCGCCATTCCACTGTGTTGAATGGCAAACAGGCCCAGGAGTATCAAATTGGTCAGAAGCGCCGGCCAAAAAGCTCCCGATTCTCCCGTGTCTATGGTCTTCGGTACCCCAAAATCTCCCACAAAACCGATGGCATATAGAAAAGATCCGAAAAATATTACGTAGCAAACAATTCCGTATATAAATGCTAATATTCGTCCCACCTTCCTCACCTCTCTGTTATATTTTTTCACATTAACGTTACGTTTTAACTAACAGAAAAGGAGGTAGGATCTCATGAGTCGAGGGTCTCATTTTTGGGAGCAATCAGCCCGATTTTTATGGGACTATGGTCCCATTTAAGGGTATAATCCTACGATTTGCCGAGTCCGGATTCCCTTGCCAGTACAATAGCCTTTGACCGCGAATCCACCTGCAGCTTACTAAAGATATGGGTGATGTGATTGCGTACGGTTTTTGGGCTGATGTAAAGGCGGTCAGCTATCTCTCCATTTTTGAGTCCCCTGGCAATCAGATCAAGTACTTCGCACTCCCGGGGCGTCAACTCCGGAAAAATTTCAAGTGGGTCCTGTTCCGTTCGTTTTTCTTTGGACCAACCGATAAAATGCCTTACTTCAGCTAAGAACCGTTCCCAGGCAGGGTCATCCTGCAGAAGTATGTGATTTTCGCTTTCAAGCGGCACAAACCGGGCGTCGGGAATCAGGGAAGCCAACCTTCGGCCGGACTCAAACGGAACAACCTTGTCTCCCCTGACATGAAAAACCAGCGTAGGCACCTTCACTTTTTTAGCAAGGTGTTTCACGTCAATTTTATGGAATGCCTCCCAGAGCGTTGCGGCCATGGCCGGTGAAGTGGTCTTTCGCTGGAGCTCAGCCAGCCACTTATGTTCCTTTTCTGAAGCTTCGGGCATCAGCAGGTCGGTAAAAATTCTTCGGAATACCCCGGTATCCCCGCGTCCCCATCCAACTTCGATCATCTCTGACAGGGCTTTTGTCTCCTTCTTCTTTTGCGGCGGAGTTCCCTCAACCAAGTTGCCCCGGCTATAGCTGTCATACAGAACCAGATGGCTGACGCGTTCCGGATGGCGTACAGCGTAGGCGAGAGCTATGGCCCCTCCCTGGCAAAATCCCAAAAGGGGAAAGCGCTCAATACCGACATCGTCAACAATCGTTTCCAGGTCCCGAACCCATGCCTCCAGGGATTGTTCCCCGACTGTACGATCGGACAGCCCCGAGCCACGCAGATCAAAACGAAGCAGGGTATGATCTTTAGAAAACTCCCGGAACCAATGAGACCAGATGGGTCCCTTCCAGTCCAGCTCAAGGTGTGTCAGCCAGTTGGCAACCCGTACCAGTGGCGGCCCATTCCCCGAGGTGGCATAGGCCAGGCTGACCTCATCCGGTGCCGTACAGAAACGTATTTTCTGTTCCATATGCTCAACCCTCCAAAATAGTATGTTTTAAATGTATTAAACGAAGCCTACTATTTCTACTTGAGCCATGCCCTCGAAGGTGATTGGACAGGATGAATTTGGTTTGGATTAGCGTGGGCAACCGCTTGGAAAATAGGTAAAGAGCAGTCTATTTTTCCGCAATAATCCATACGGCATGAACAATACCGGGGATATACCCCAGTAGCGTCAGAATAATATTGATCCAGAAATGCTTGGTGATTCCCACCTCTAAGAATACGCCCAGCGGAGGTAAAATTATAGCACAAATAATTTTGACGATATCCATAAGACTCCTGTTTTTATTTTCCAAAGGCATGCGGACAGATATTAATTCTCCCAGCATGATGAAACTCAACTTGCAGATCGGACGATCGAAAAGCAAACAGTGAAAGCATTGTTTTTGCAGTATTTATATTTAAATGCATACTTTATCTGGCAGTTGTGGATTTTAATTGCATATAATCCTTCAAACGCATGGAAAAAGGAATTTCAGAACAGGGCACTTTACAGAAACAGGTAGATGAGCAGGCCTCTTCCGTTCAGCAGAAGTACGGCACCTTCGGTGGAGTGTTCGTACCCACCCTTCTGACCATCCTGGGGGTTATACTGTTCCTGAGAGAGGGTTGGGTGATCGGTAATGCGGGCCTTTTGGGCGGTTGGCTGATTATCAGCCTCGCTTTTGCAATCGTTGCCTTTACCTCCCTGTCCATGTCCTGTATCACGACCAATATTCGTATCAGGGCCGGGGGGGCGTACTCCATCATTTCCCAATCCCTGGGCCTGGAAGTAGGCGGAAGCGTAGGGATCCCCCTTTACCTTTCCCAAACCCTGGCCATCTCCATGTACATTTTCGGCTTCCGGGAGGGCTGGCTCTATATCTTCCCGGGTCATCATGCCCTGTTGGTGGATGTGGCCGTGTTTGCTTTTCTCTTCGGGGTGGCGTTTGTAAGCGCCAAGCTGGCCTTCAGGGTGCAGTACCTTATCCTGGCCGTCATCATAGCAGCGCTCGCGTCGGTGGGCGGAAGCGTGTTCACAGGAGGGTTGGAATACGATATACAGTGGTGGGGTGAATTTCCGGGGGGACCGGAGAACGCCTTTGAAGGGATCAGTTTCTGGGTGGTGTTTGCCGTACTGTTTCCCGCTGCCACGGGAATAATGGCCGGGGCCAATATGTCCGGCGAGCTCAAAAATCCCAAAAAAAGCATTCCCCTCGGCACTTTATCGGCCGTCGGAATCAGCTATCTTATTTATATGGCCATCGCATACTGGCTTGCAAAAGTGGCCCCGGTAGAAGAACTGGTCAGCAATTACAACGTAATGATTGATTATGCCCTGTGGGCTCCGGCCGTACTGGCAGGACTGCTGGGCGCGACCTTCTCCTCGGCGCTGGCTTCTATTGTCGGGGCTCCCCGCATCCTGCAGGCGCTGGGAGAACACAGGATATTCCCCGGTGGAGAGCTGTTCTCGAGGCGGTCGAAAGGCGGGGAGCCGCGCAACGCCATCCTGCTGACGGGCGGTATCGTGCTGCTTACCCTACTCCTGCGCGATCTCAATACCATCGCCCCGCTCATCACCATGTTTTTTCTGATCACTTATATGATGATCAATTTTGTGGTCTTCATCGAACAGCGCATGGATATGATCAGCTTTCGCCCCACCTTCTCCATTCCCAAATTTGTGCCTGCTCTCGGTACCCTCGGCTGCCTTTTTACGATGTTCATCATCAATTCCACCTTCGGACTCATGGCCCTGGGTTTTGTGATCGCCGCATACCTGTACCTGGTAAACAGAAAACTCAAGGTGCCCTACGGGGATATGCGAAGCGGCCTTTTTGTGTCGCTGGCCGAATGGGCGGCCAAGCGGGTTTCAAGCCTTCCCGAAAAAAACGAACGCGCCTGGAAAGCGAACCTGCTGGTGCCGGTCCGCAGCTCAAGGGAGCTGCGCGGGAGTTTCAGCCTGATTCGCAACCTGGTATATCCCAAAGGATCTATCAAGCTGATCGGTATGTCGGGGGCGGGAAATCGCAATGAATTGCAGGACTCGCTCATGGACCTGGCCCTGTCATTCAGCCAGGAAGATGTCTATACGCGGTGGACGGTCATCGATTCGGACAATTTTAGGGAAGCGGTTTTAAACTCCATGCAGACCTTGCAGGGGACCTTTTTCAAACCGAATATCCTTTTTATTCGACTGCCCTTTGAAAGGACCCATGATGAAGAGATCCATTCCATTATCAATGAAGCCCGGCTAAACCATATGGGTATACAGCTCTATGCCGAGGACCCAGTGGCGCAGCTCGGAAGAACCGCTTCCATCAATGTGTGGATACGAGAAAAGAGCCCGGACTGGGATCTGAGCATGGACCTCGGCAATATTGATCTGGCTCTGCTGACAGCCTATAAATTGAGCATAAACTGGAAGGCCAATATGAGGGTCATAACCGTGGTCGACGAGCCGGAGGTCGACGAGGCGTACCGGTATCTCGAAAACCTGCTGGATGCCGCACGGCTGAAAGAGGTGAGTACCCATGTAGAGGTCGGCCGATTTAAGGAAGCCCTTAAATCGGCACCGCAGGCCGACCTGGACCTGCTGGGGCTGCCTGAGGATCCCAATTTGGAGGAGCTCCGATCTTTTGTAAAACTGACCGGTTCTTCCTGCGTTTTTGTTGCCGATTCGGGTAAAGAGAATGTGCTGGCATAAGGCCGGATTATTTAAAACCACAAATATCAATCATCAAATGACAAACAAATAACAAGCTTCCATGTTTAAACCCTTGCAAAAAGAACCGCAAAGTTTCAGTGAGAAATCCCAGCAATCCGTGCAGATCTGTGGCTAATAACAGCGAACAGTGTGCCAGTGACCAGAAACCAGCATTCTACATTCTTTCCCGTATTCCTTCCGGCAAACTAGTTTACAGTAACCTTTTTCAATACTGTTTTCTCACTTCCATGTGGCAATACCAGGGTGTAGCTTCCGGGGTTTGTCACATGTACCGTGACAAAACTTGTATCGCCCGGTGGAATGGCCAGGGCACCACCCATCAAATCAGTGGGAGGATCATGGATCTCAAAGTCACGAAGTTCCTTATCCCGCTGTATAGGATCAAGCGGCTCGGCAACATACATTCTCCTGTAGGGCGTAGCTTCCTGACTGTCCGGTTCTTCCACATGAAAAGCGATCGTATTTGTTCCGAAGCCCAAAGAACCATCCAGTGTGATACCATCCCCGGTGCTGGTAACTTTCATCACGGGCCGGGGCTTGGTGCTTTCGGATGAATCCTCCATAACAGCAATCGACCGTATCATTCCCTGAAAGGCATGCCGTCGACCATTCGGAGAAGGGATAAAGCAGGCCATCACATAATTTCCGGGATCCAGCCTGAGGGTTGTTCGTGATACCTCTCCCGGGGTTATTAATCCCCCGCCTCCATATAATTCCAGTTGACCCATCCATTCAGGATAGGCTTGAGCAACTGCTTTTTCATGTTCTGCAGAATCTATGGCACCATTAAGAAGCAATAGTTGCAGGCTATCCAAAGGCTGGATAATCTCACGGTGCACATCCTCATACGTCTTACCCTCCGGCAACCGCTGCAGTGCAAATTCGTGGGTCTCCTCACCGCGGTTATCCATTTTGAATGTGGTCCATCCTGAGGGAACAGAGTCAACGACGGCAAAGGCATAGTCATTCATGACTACCTCCACCTCGTTGGATTTTTTCCCTTCGCCGTAGGAACTCCCGGAACATGAGATATTTAATAAACCTGATGAGATAATAAGTATTGCTGCAATCCATTTACCTGCCCTATACATAATTATCCTCTCTATTTTATTATTTCTCCTAAACGCCTGGGGGTCATTCTTGTGGGTCCAAACCCGAACCGGCTGATAAAATCCGGCCCCAAAGCCCATTAAGGGGCCCTTTATAAGTACGACCGTTAAGAGAGGCAATCCTTACAAAATAATCTGCAGATGGCTGAGACCCTTTCGGATTTCCCAGTTCGACATCCTTCATTCAATTAAATTATTGAATGTTATAATGTTATTGTGTATTTTACCACTCGTTAATCTAAAAACACCTCAATTATGGATGTCAGAGATTTTAAAAACAGGATATATACGGAACTGGCAACGGTAACAAAGGCCCTGGCGAACCCCAACCGGCTTGAAATTATCGAATTGTTGGCCCAGGGCCCCTGCTCGGTCGAATATATTGCGGAACATACCCGGCTCAGTATCGCCAATGCCTCCCAGCACCTGCAGGTCTTAAAGAAAGCGCGCCTGGCAAAAGCAGAAAAAAGAGGGAAATACAGTGACTATACCCTGACAAACGCCCGGGTTTATGAGGTATGGGCCTCGTTGAGGGAACTGGGATTTTCCCAAAATGCGGAAGTCAATCGTTTGATACGGGATTTTCGTAATGATCGCCAAAGCCTGGAAACCGTATCGCCGGAAGAGCTGCAAAAGCGCATTGAAAACAACGAAGTGCTGGTATTGGACGTACGCCCCAAAAAGGAATATGAGGAGGGCCACATTCCCGGGGCTCTTTCCATTCCAAGCGGACAACTGGAAGAACGCATTAAAGACCTCCCTCAAGACAAACAGATTGTTGCCTATTGCCGGGGTCCCTTGTGTGCGATGGCCGATGACGCGGTAGAACTGCTCAGCCGGCACGGCTTCGATTCAAAAAGGCTGAATGAAGGTTATCCGGACTGGATGCTGCAGAATTTACCCGTTGAATAACTCAACTGCCGAAAATCACAGAAGCAATCTCCCAATGAAAACAAAAAGGTCAAAATTATGAAACACTTAACACTCATAGTATCACTTCTCTTCCTTATAACCGGTATGGGCCTGGCCCAGCAACAGGGTGGTATGGAAGAAAAGAAACAGCAGATGCACGAAATGATGCAGGATTCCACCATGCGCACTATGATGATGAACCACATGGCAAAAAATCCTCAGATGCGCCGGCAGATGATGAAGCATATGATGCAAAACATGTCAATGGACGGCAAGATGATGCATGGGAAAATGCAGAAAATGATGAATAACCCGGAAATGAAAGAGCGCATGCAAAAACACATGAACATGATGCAGTCCATGATGGAAGGCGAAGAGATGGATCACTCCGGGATGAAGAACCATAAACAACATCACAACCGATAAAAACTACGGTGATCATTATGATGAGCATGAGCTCCCTGTTTCTACAAATGAATGCACCCCATCACATGATGGATGGCTGGGGCGGAGGTATCGGTATGGGACTGATGGTTTTTTTCTGGCTGTTGGTCCTCTCTTTGATTGTGACGCTGATCTGGTTTCTGATTCGGAAAGGCAAGGAATCTTCTTCCGAAAATTCCGGTGAATCCTCCCTGGAAATACTGAAAAAGCGATATGCCCGCGGCGAGATAGATGAAGAAGAGTATCGCCGGATGAAGAAAGAGATCATCGATTAAGTAATAAGCTTTAAATTAATAACTCCTTTCTCACCATGGAATCACTTTTTCAGCAGCTGCAAGAAACCCAGGTCATACTCATGGGTGTCGGACTTATCCTGTTGTTTATGTGGGAAAGTGTACAGCCGTTTTATGCCTGGTTTAATAATAACTCTATTAAAATCCGCGGTGTCCACGCATTTCGAAATTTGGTGATCGGCGCAATTAATTCGCTGCTCGTCAGCGTGGTCTTTGTCGGCTTATGGCTGCTTGCTTCACTATGGGCAGAAGAGCATGGATTCGGAATCCTGCACTGGCTTTCCTCATCCTTTCAATTACCTCTATGGGTCCACGGGCTTGGAGCCATACTGCTGCTGGATTTTTGGATGTATGCCTGGCACCGGATCAATCACGAGATCCCCTTTTTCTGGCGTTTCCACCGGGTGCATCACTCCGATCCCGAAATGGATGTAACCACCGCCAGTCGTTTTCACCTGGGCGAGATCTTCTTCTCCTCCCTGTTCAGGATCCCGTTGATTGCACTCTTCGGGGTATACCTCTGGGAGCTCGTCCTTTATGAAACCATCATGTTTACTGTCGTTCAGTTTCATCACGCCAATATCGGCCTGCCGAAAAACATCGACCGCATCCTGCGGGCACTCATCGTTACCCCCAATATGCACCGGGTACATCACTCCCGGTGGCAGCCCGAAACCGACTCCAATTACAGCTCGCTGTTTTCTTTCTGGGACCGCCTGGCTAAAACATTCCGCCTAAATCCCAAACCTGAAAATATTGAGATCGGACTGGATGAATTTGACCGGGAGGAAGACCAGACCATAAAGGGCATGATGAAAACCCCACTGTCGGATAACCCTCCCGATTAGTCTCTTAATTTGAGTCAAACCCAAAGGATTAACGCTTCTTTCGGAAAGGAATCAGCATGCCGACCCGTTTCCGATACTCCCGGTATCTCTCCCCGTAATAACGGATCAGATCCCGCTCCTCAAACCATATACCAATGAGTATATAACCGGTAGTGGCCGACGAAAAGACCAGATGGCCCAGCGTCATGTGGGGCGTGGCCCAGAAGGCGATTACAAAGCCCAGCATAATGGGATGGCGGACATACTTATACAGGCCGGGCTCCTGGAATTCAAGGGGAGTATATTCCCGTCCTTTCAGATACAGCCAGACCTGCCGCAATCCGAACAGATCGAAATGGTTTATCATAAAGGTGGCTAACAACACGAGGAACCAGCCCAGCCAAAACAGAACCGTAAGAACCGTCGCCCATCCCCCTTCTGCATGCCAAATCACATCCGGAAGCGGCTGCCACTGCCAGAACAGCAGAAGCAGGATCAGGCTGCTGAACAACACATAGGTGCTCCGTTCAACCTGGGAAGGCACAATCCTGGTCCACCATTTCTTAAAGCCGGGTCGCGCCATGACCGAATGCTGCACGGCGAACAGGCCCAGCAGCAGTCCATTGATTACCAGCGCCTGCCACAATGTGGCTGCTTCCGGTCCGCTGTTGATCGTTTTGGGCACCCCAAAATCACCGACAAAAGCGATGGCGTAGAGAAAAGAGCCCAGGAAAATTAAATAAGCGACTGTGCCGTAGATGAAAGAAAGTATGCGTCCTGCCATAATAATCACCTTGTTATTTAGAGTTATTAAATTTTGTTATTCTCCGCCTAAAAAATCTTGAGCTTCGCGGATGTCGTCACGATTCGAGTCCTGTGCATTGGCCAACAACCTCTCATAATATTTCTGAGCCGCTTGCTTTTTACCGGCGGCTTTGGCTGCCCTCGCGGCACCCAGTAGTGTGTTATAGCGTTCGGGCCAGATCCCATCGGATGCCTCATATGCTTCAAGGGCCTCTGCGGGACGGTCGAGTTTCATGAGTAGATTTCCCAAAGCCTCTTTAGGCGGCAACAGGGCTCCGGGTGTTACCGGGTGCTTTTCGGCCTTCTCCTCCAGATCGGCAGCCGATCGCATCAAATCCACCGCCTTTTTATTTTCATCTTGCGCATGAGCTATCCAGCCGGCCAGTATGCGACGGTCTATTTCAATGTAGGTGGCCATATCGTCAGCGCCCCTGGCCTTTGCACCATTTCGGAGCTCCCCGATCTTTCGCTCAGCCTTAATTGCAGTGCCAATATCACCGCTGTGGACGCCTCCCAGGCCGCGCGCAAACCACGCCAGGGCCTCCGGCCAGGGCGAGGCATCCCATGGCAGGTAGTCCGGGGTTCGGGGCTCTATGGCTGAAGCCCGCTGCCAGTCTTTCAGCTCGACGGCGAGCCGGGCCGGTATCGCCGCAACGTGATAGGCACTGACAAAGGAAGCCTGAAATCGATTATCCATGTCCAGGACTCTCCGGTAGGCTTCCTCGGCCTTTCCGGATTCACCCCGCTGCAGATGAGCATAAACCAGATAATCTATGGCATGGAGAAAGTGATGAGACACAGCTCCCCCAACCGGGTGTTTGAGCGCGGCTTTCTCCGATTTCAGATTCCAGTTAATGACTTCGGACCATTCGCCCAGGCGCACATAAATGTGAGTGGGCATGTGCAGGGCGTGGGGAACTGCCGGGGCGATCTTTCCATAGGCCTCCACGATGTCCAGCGCATTTTCGGCACGTCCATCCACGTCGGTCGCATGTATAGTGTAGTGTATCCCCCCGGGATGCGAGGGAAACTGTTCGTAAACCCCCCGCAGAATTGCCTCGGCCTCATCATGAAGGGGGGGCCGGTTATCGGTACGCTGCGCGAGCGCCAGACGCGTCAATCCATATAAGGCTGCGATATCCGCGTCGTCGGAATAGGCTTCATAAGCGGCTTCCACCGCATCGGCCCAACGCCGGATGCGTGTCCAAAAATCTGCCGTCCCGGGCTCCCGGAAAAAAGCTGCCGTCGATTCAACAAGAAGTTTTTCCCGTTCCGATTCGACCAGTTTGCGGGCTTTGCTGCTAAGCTGCCGGCCCGTTTGGAGCTCTTCTGCACTTGGACGGGTACCCCAAAGCGGTTGAAACAGCGTCGTGGCAACGCCCCAATAACCCATAGCACATTCCGGATCGGTTTTGGTTATCTCCTTGAAGTCGCCTCGCGCCGTCGCGTACATCATATTATGCAACATGGCCAGGGCACGATTGAAATCGGCCTGTACCTCCTCGCCGCAGTTGACATCAAAATCAACATACCCATACTGCTGGGATTGGGCATTCGACGGATAAAAGGGAAGGACAAGAAAAGCTATCGTAAGACAAAATAACGAAGAGAAATATTGATAATTATTCATATTGAACTCCATGGTGTTTCCGATTAGGTGAAAAATTATTCTGCAACCCGGCGGCCATCCCTATACACGCCTGCCTGAAAAGCGGCCCGCCTTATGCTTTCCGGCCCGTC
This sequence comes from uncultured Balneolaceae bacterium, assembly GCA_964423345.1. Taxonomy (GTDB): domain Bacteria; phylum Bacteroidota; class Rhodothermia; order Balneolales; family Balneolaceae; genus CAYREV01. The sequence goes on from CAYREV010000005.1 coordinate 14,548, forward strand.
AAAACAATGGTATGAGCTCCCAGCCCTTTTGCGGCTTTACGGGTGCTTTCATTGCTGCTGCGCCCAAAGTAGTCCAGCCGGTCGATAACACTCACATTTTCAAAACCGGCCGAACGGATCAGGTCCAGGTACACTTCCACCGGCTCGGCGCCAACGATACACTCGGCCCAGAGCTGCGGATTCGCTTTGGACTTCCCGGATACCGGTTTTGACAGTACAATGTCCGATATCTGTATATGTCCCCCGTGCCTGAGAATGCGATAGATCTCTTCAAAAGCTTTTTTCTTGTCAGGCACCAGGTTGATTACTCCGTTGCTGCTAACCACATCGGCCGTTGCGTCCTCCAGTGGAATTTCGTCGGCCCGGCCTTCGAGGATGCGAATATGATCTGCGCCCGCTTTTTCGATGCTTTCCCGGGCTTTCTCAATCATAGCCGGAGTAATATCAATACCGATTATCCGACCTTCCGGTCCGGCCTTAAGCGCTGCAATGAGTGCATCCACACCGGAACCGGATCCGATATCTACAACCGTATCTCCCGGGCTGATTACATCGGCCAGGAAGGGATACCCCACCCCGGCAAACGGTTCAATGGAAGAGGGCGGAATAGCATCCAGCTCTTCCTCGGGATATCCGAGATGCAGACAAGAAATGCGGCCGGTGGGAAAATGAAATTCCTTGTTCGGACAGGCGGCAACTTCCTCATACATTTCCTGTACCGCTGTCTTTACCTGTTGCTCATCCAAATCAGCTGTTGAAGTCTTCATGATATCTCCACGGTTTATTGCGGGTTCTTGTTTTCATCCGCAATGTAACAGCTGGCTCTTCTCCCGATCTTCCGTTTTTCTTCCGGTCCTGCCTATCGGGTTATTTGTTAATAGTTGTCGGTTATTCGGGAGAGCTACCGAGAGCTGATAACTGATTGCACCAAAAACGAATACCGATCAGCTGATAACCAGCTTGTCCTGCTGCTCAACCATACGATCCAGATAGTGGGCTACGGGAGAGTGAGCCGTTTCCGGGACAGCTTCTTCCAGAATCTGATAGGATTTGCGTATACATTCTTCGGCACGATTTTGCTGATCCTCGGTAATACAGAGACTCGATTCGATCATTGTGGCAATCGCTTTTCCGATAGGATTGTCGGTTTTTTCGGCAAGCCCTGATACGGCCTCTCCACATTTCCGTGCATTGCCGATCTCTCCTATATGCAGGTAGTAGTAGGCCATCCAGGGATAAAGTTCCAAGGCACAGGCAGCACATGCTCCTTTTTCGTCCAGCAGCTCTTCACTTTTTTTGACCATTTCACGGGCTTGCTCTACGTCTCCGGATTCAATCCTGTTCCAGATACCGACCCCGTAAAGACGCTGCAGGCAGTGATCCCGCACGGCAGCCTGGCGGGCATAAGCAAGGCCGTCCCGTATGGCTTGCCATCCAAGCTCTCCGGCGCCCATCAGGGTATGGAGCACGCTTTTTCGGGCCAGGGAATAGGCCATTCCGGCAGGCGAGCCTACCTGTTCGTGGAGCTCAAGACTTTCAGCCAGCTCTTCGACAGCCCGGTGACGGTGTCCCCGCCACAGATGCATGGTGCCGAGTGCATAGTGACATACGGCGACACAGCGCAAATCACCCATTTCAGAAGCCTGCTCGGCTATCTGCTCCATGAATGAACGCGCACGCTTCAGCGGCTGATCACCCGACACGTGATACTCCCACAGGCAAAGGTGAGCATCTGTAGCAACCACGACTTCCGGCGACCAGCCGTGGTAATGCCGGTCCATTTCGTATTTCAAGCCCTCTTCCCAGCGGCCGAGCGGCAGGCAGGTCATCGCCAGTATTTCACGCGCCTGTGAAGCTTCCACCTTGGCATCCACTTTTTCAGCCTGCTGAAGAGCCTTTTTGGCAACGTCGTAGGCCTCCTCAAGTTTGTTCAAATGCCACAATTGAAGGGCTTTTGTTATCAGTACCCGGGCCCCGGAGCGGACGTCCTCTCCGACAAGATTGAAAGCTTTATCCAGGTATTTTTCCGAACGGTCAATTTCAGTGCGGAATATGGCAACCACAGCCATCTTGCGATACAACTCAACCAGGCCCCCTTTCTCCGAACCCTTTTCCGCAAGTGAAATCGCATCCTCATAAGCATCATAGCTCATCTCAAGCTTTCCACAGGCACGGTATACGTCGCCGATTCGTTCTAAAATTTCCCTTTTCAGTTTTTCTCCTTCACTGCTTTCAACCTTATCGAGTACTTCACACGCCTCGCCATACCGCTGAAGGGCATCATCATGGGCATACGCACTCTCGGCTCGCTCTCCTGCCCGTATCAAAAACTGTGCTCCCTTGAGCAGATCCCCGGCTCCCAGGTAATGCCAGGCTATCTGTTCTACCGGCAAGTCTCCAGAATCCGCCCACACCTCCAATATTCTGTCGGCTATCTGCCGGTGCAGAACCTTGCGGCGCGCCTGGGAAATGGAAGAATAAATGGTTTCCTGAACAAGGGCATGCCGGAAGGAATAATCCAGCCCTTGCTCTTCAAGCAGCCGCGCGCCGATAACCTCTTCAAGAGCCTTGAAAAGCTCCTGGCTTTCGTCCTGACTATTTCCGCTCCAGATATACGCCAGAAGTTCATACGGAACCCGGCGGCCGATCACTGCAGCTATATATAAAAGATGATGTGCCGGGGGAGAAAGGTTTTCAAGTTTTTGATCGACCAGGTGACGCAGGGAAGAAGGAATGTTTTTTAAAACGGGAGAACCCGGCAGTGTTCCCAATACGTCGTCCTCTTGTGGCAAGTCGCGGTTCTCCATATCTCTGTAATGCCGCAGCAGTTCGAGAGCATAAAAGGGATTCCCTTCGGAAAGCTGATAAATATGCCTCGTGGTATCTGCTCCTATGATCGAGTTCCCGGCATGTTGCTGAAGCAAAGCTACATGCTCCTCATAGGTAAGGGGAGCAAGTTCGATCATCTCCATCAAAGACTCCTCCATACCTTTGATAAATTTCGGTACCGGCTCTCCTTCTTCTTTTCTTATGGTGGCGACAATGAGGACAGGCAGTCGCTCCAGATGCCGAATCAAATAGGAGAAAAGTTCCCGGCTTCCGCGGTCGGCCGCATGAAGATCCTCCAGTATTACAACACAGGCTTCCTCTTGCGCAAGAGTTGAGAAAAATTGCTGCACCCGGGCAAAAAGATAGCCTTTAGCCGCGAGCTTGTCGGCATGAGGAGCAGGGGTCCCCTCGCCGGCGAAAGCCGGAACTAGACGTCCGATTTCTACGGGAAGCTCCTCCTGCAGCTCGGGCTTTCTGCGTAAAACATCGTCAAACACTTCAATAAAAGGACCGTATGCCACATTGCCCGACACCTCGCCACTTCGTCCCAGAAAGAAAGGAATATCCCTGCGCCGGCTTCGCAGGATGAGTTCCCGTATCAAGCGTGTTTTACCGATGCCGGCTTCCCCGCTTATAACAAGTCCGCCCCCGCGGCCACTTGAGAGGTCATCAAGGAAGTGTTTTATGGTAGTACACTCTTTGACACGACCAATAACAGGCGGGGCAGATCCTGAAAACAAGGTTGATCGGCCCCGTGCCTTTTTTTCCACTTCAAGCTCGCCTTCCCGAATGTCATCCAAAAGCTTAATGGTTTCGGTCGAGGGATCCATACCCAGCTCTTTGCCCAGCGTCTCTCGGCATATCTCATATTGATGAAAAGCGCGTGTCGCCTGACCTTTCCTGGCAAATACTCGCATAAGTCCTCGATGCGCTGTCTCAAGGGTGGGTTCTTCTGCAAGAGCCAGCCTCAGCATTTCAGCTGCATCAGACAGCTCTCCCTCTTTCTCGTATTGCCCGGCCAGTGCTATTAGTACATCGAGATATAGCTGCCGATAGTGCTCGCGTGGCAGCGATGCCCATTCAGCGTAGCGGTCCATTGGCAAAAATTCACCACTGTACATGGTTACAGCGTGTTCCAGTTCCGATAGGTCTCCCTTCTTGATTCCGGTTCGTGCAGCTTTTTCAAACAGTCCTGCATCGGTTACGAAACCTCCGGGCGGATCCATATGAATAAATTCATCCGTAATATTGATCCAATCATCTGCCTCCTCATTATATTTCGAAAAAGCTTTTCTTATGTGATGTATCGCTTTATAAAGCTGGGCGTTAGCCGCACTCTGATCGAGATCCGGCCATAACACCCCGGTTGCATGGTCCCTGGCCATCTGAAAATTGCGCTGTTGGGCAATGAGCTTAAGCAGCAATCGGGCTTTGCGCCCTTTGATTTCAGTTTCACTGAGTATTTGTCCATCGATAAAAACCTCAAAACGCCCGAATAGATGTATTTCAAGACTTGAGGACGATAAAGGCTTTGAAGGTTCCATAGTACCTGTTTTTAAATCCCAATCCCATTTATTTTAATATGATAATAAAATAAAGCGTCTTGTACAGGATTGTTCCAAACCGGTGTTATAAAGGTGCCGGGGTGGATCTGTGAAGGGCCCGTCAAGCGCTGCTACTCATGAACTATAGATTCCAGCAGGCCGGTCAGACGGAAAGGAAAGATGTTGGCGAAGCATTGATCGCCTGACTTACCATATCTTTGTGTTCTGAATAGATTCGGAGCCGTGACAAAAATGCATTACTTTTTTATATCCACTGCTATATATTTTTAAAGTTAATAGTTTATTTTTATTAATTACTTTCCTTATTATTCTTCCAAGGTGAATACATACCGTATTAATTATGGCTGAACGCAGCTACAACCAATTTTGCGGGATCGCCCGCGCCCTTGACATCGTAGGGGAACGGTGGACCCTCCTGATCATCCGCGAGCTGTTGCTCGGCCCCAGGCGTTTCAAGGACCTGCAGAAGGGCCTGCCGGGTATCGGCACCAATCTCCTTTCCGATCGACTGAAGAAACTGCAGCGCTTTGAGCTCCTCCGGCAGCGGGAACTGCCCCCGCCGGCTGCATCCACGGTGTATGAACTAACCCCCCGGGGGGAAAAGCTCCGTCCGGCGGTGGAAATGCTCGGAGACTGGGGCACACAGTTTTTGGATACGACCGGCGAGAAAGAGCTGGTCAGCCCCCGCTGGCTGCTGTTGATCCTGGAAAACAAATTCCGCCCCCAAAGAGTGGGCGACGTGGAGAAGGTCATTGCCTTCGACATCGACGGTGAATTGATGTATATCCATATTCAGGATGGCAAGATCGAGACTCGTCAGGGCGGCCACCCGGAAGCCGACCTCACCATCCGAACCGACACCGAAAATTTTTTGCGCCTGGTCACCGGTAAGGCAGGCCCCTCTCAGGACCGTAGTGAATTGAACCTGCATTTCAAGGGAGACGCCGAGCTTTTCAACAACCTCTCCCGCTGGTTTGATACCTGACCTCTTCCTACTATACATTTACGGACTTCCGACGGATGGAAAGTGCACCGTGAAGTAGCCAGTTCACTGGTTGGCGGATCGAAGGGAGATAAATAATCCCTTTTTCTGACACTCTTCTAGCCAAACGGGAACCGTATTCTACGGGGAGGGCTGCGCGCCCTTCCCGATTTTTTTAACAGGTAGTTCCAAGACAGTTCCGGGAAAGGCCCTCATTAACCGACACGCCTATACACCCGCCCCTACTTGATATAGGTAAACTTGCGGGCCTTGAGGAAGCGCAGCTTGCGGTCCAAGCTCTCGGCGGCCATCACCTGATAGAATAACAACATCAAACCGACCAATTATACATAGAATCTCCTGATGTTTAAATCGCCCACAAAATAAACGATCTTGCCCTTAAAACCCTTCTACTGTTAAAGCATTAGTTTCAACGGGCGAAGCCCGGGCGACAGGCTCTACCTTCTATTACAACGGCAAAATTATGAATGAATCAGTAATCGAATCACCTACCGTACCTTCCAATGAATATGAACGACTTGTTGAGCTGGCCGAACTGGATCTCGACTATACCAGCCTCGAGGACCAGCTGGAGGATTTGACCGATCTGGCCGCCCGCATAGTCGGCACAGAAGTATCCCTGGTGAACCTCATTGACAGCTACACCCAGTGGTCGGTATCCAACCACGGTATTGACCTGCAGCAGATGCCCCGGGAAGAATCCGTATGCCAGTACACCATTCTTGACGACGAGCCGCTGGAAATCGAAAACCTTGCCGAAGACGAACGATTTGACCGGAAATCATACGTCACGGACGGTCCCCGGCTTCGCTATTACTTCGGGGTTCCCCTTACCACTTCAAAGGGCTCCAACATCGGAAGCCTTTGCGTACTTGACTCCGAGAAACAGGAGATTTCCCCGGAGAAGAAGGAGATGCTTCAAATGGTAGCAAGAGAGGTGGTGCGCCGCCTTGAGGCGCTGCGAACTATCAGGGACCTGCATAATAAGGTGGAAGAGCTCAACGAAAACACCCGAAAGGTAAGCCACGATATCCGCAGCCCCATCACGGGCATCATCGGTATCGCCCAGATTATGGAAGAGGAGATCAAGAACGAGAGAGTCAACGAATTGATCAGCCTGGTGAAGATGATCAAGAAAGGCGGCCAGTCCCTGCTGGAGCTGGCCAACCAGATAATGGACACGGAAGACAGCGGGCGGGATAAATCAGGCCAAGAGCAATTAAACTGCAGCGACTTTTGCCGGAAACTGGAAGAGCTGTACCGTCCCCAGGCAACCGCCAAGGGTGTGGAGCTCAATATTCAGACCCTGGAGGGTTCTGAAGAGGTATACTTCTCCAAAAGGCGGCTTCTCCAGCTTGTCGGCAACCTCATAAGCAACTCCATCAAATTCACCGACGAAGGCGGTACCGTAGGTGTGGAATTGAAGACCGACCGGCGCAACAAGGGCAAAGCCGACAGGCTCACCGTCCGTGTTAAAGATAGCGGGGTAGGCATGTCGCAGGAGAAAATGGAACAGATTTTAAAAGGCGAAGGCCAATCGGAAGAAGGCACCGGCGGGGAAAAGGGCTACGGCTTCGGGCTGCAGCTGGTGCGGCACCTGGTCGATAAGGCGAATGGGCGTATGGAAATATCCTCTGAAGAGGGTAAGGGAACCACCTTTTTTATCAGGCTCCCCGTCTGATATACAACCTCCCGCTTTTTCTGTGTCCCGAAATGAAATACTGCTGGACGAGGCAGGGGTACAATCCGATTTTGTCGAGGGACACCGCAGGACCGACATCGATGGGATACGGCTGGATCCCGCCGATCCGGATACGCTGGTCAATGATCTCTCGCTGCGGGAGGCGGAATCCGAGATTGGCAATGCCATCCGAGGCTGGGAGTAATTCTTCTTCCGAAACCGGTTTTGAATCTTTTAATTTCAATCGATGTTCTTTCAGTCCGGCATCCGGCAGCGGACCGGCACTTAACTAATTATTAAAAACCATTATGAACGACACCGCTCAAAAACTGGCAGAAAAATATCATCTGGATCTCTATAGCCGTTACCCTATCACCCTGACTCGCGGCGAGGGGGTCACCGTCTGGGATTCCAAGGGCAACGAATACCTCGACGCCCTGGCGGGCATCGCCGTCAACAGCGTGGGGCACTGCCATCCCAAGGTCGTGGAGGCTATCCGGGAGCAGGCCGGCAGGCTGATGCATGTATCCAACTTCTATTACAACGAACCCCAGAGCCGGCTGGCCCGCCGGCTGGTGGAGATATCCGGCCTCGACAAGGTCTTCTTCTGCAACAGCGGCGCCGAAGCGGTGGAGGGTTCCGTCAAGCTGGCGCGCAAATATGCCTCCCTTCAGGGGAAAAGCGGCCAGATCATCTCCATGAAAAACTGTTTCCATGGGCGAACTCTCGGAACCATCTCCATGGGAAAAAAGAAATACCAGAAAGGTTTTGACCCCATGGCACCCGGCTTCGAACAGGTGCCCATGAACGATATCGAAGCTCTGGAAGACCGGATAGACAGCAATACCGCGGGCATCATCCTGGAACCGGTACAGGGAGAGGGCGGCATTCGGCCGGTGGAGAAGGATTATCTGCAATGCATACGGGACCTTTGCGATGAATATGATGCCGTCATGATCCTCGACGAGATACAGTGCGGTATTGCACGAACCGGTCACATGTACGCCTACCAGCGCTACGGCATCCAGCCCGATATCGTGGCCAGCGCCAAAGCCCTGGGCGGCGGGTTCCCCATAGGGGCGGTTATTGCCCGCGGGCGTGTGGCCGACGCCCTCTCCCACGGCGAGCACGGCACCACCTACGGGGGCAACCCCCTGGCCTGCGCCGCCTCGCTGGCCGCTCTCGAAGCCATTGAAGATGAAAACCTGGCCGAACAGGCCCACATCAAAGGAGACTACTGCATGGATCAGCTGCGCTCCCGCACCGAAGGATGGGAAGCCGTCACGGATGTGCGGGGACTCGGACTTATGATCGGCGTGGAACTGCCATTTGAAGGGGCGGAAGTGGTCAATGCCATGCTGGAGCGCGGCGTGCTCTCCAATTGCGCCTCCGGCAATGTCATGCGGCTGGTTCCCCCGCTGATCATCGAGGAAAACGAGATAGACACCCTTATCGACGTCCTTCTTGAATCCATTAAAGAAGTAGAAGCCCATGCCCAAACATAACGTTGGAATTGGCGGAATACACCCCCTGACAGGGCGGTACATCAATCGGACGCCCTACATCTTCAGTATACTTTCATCCAGCATGTCGGTATCCTCAAACACCATTGCATTCGAAAAGCGGATGCCCAGGAATACCGACAGTACCGTCCCTGCAAATATGGCAATCATAATCATGATCTGGTATTTGATGGCAATGATCGGAGAACTGCCACTGAGTATCTGACCCGTCATCATGCCCGGCAGGGAAACGAGCCCGATGGTAGCCATGGTGGCAAGCGTGGGATTGGCCGACTTCTTTAATGCATCCCGAATAAACGGCTTGAGAGCCTCTGTTCGGCTGGCCCCGGAAGCCAGGTAATACTGGTATCGTTCTCTCTTGTCCGCCAGGCTGTAGTAGAAGGCATTTATGCCGATTACATTGCTGCGCAGGCAATTTCCGAGCACCATGCCGGTAATTGGAATGGTGTACTGGGCCGCCAGGAACTTGTCGAGCTGAATCACCACTTCCAGGAAAAAGATATCGATGATCACGATGCCCAGGAATGTGGCGCCAAAGACGGGAACCAGCAGGGAGGCCTTGCGCCTGAGCTCACTGCGGTCGAGCGTTGCAAAATCGGCCACCACAACCATAATCAATATCCAGCCCGCGTTGATCCAGGGGTTGTCGTATTCAAACAGGTACTCCAGGTAATATCCCACAAACAGCAACTGAAGCACCATGCGGAAGGTAGAGACGAGAAGTTTTTTATTGAGTCCCGTTTCATATTTCCAGAGCACCCAGGCGGGAAGAAGCAATATGACAAATCCCAGTGCGAGGCGTACCCACGATAGATCAATAATTTCCATCACTGCACCTCTACAATAGTGGTTGCCCTTTCCAGCCAAAAGGGATCGTGAGAAGTGGATATCGTTATCCGGTTGCTGTTGTCCAAGAGCAATTCAGCCGCCTTTCGCTTGCTGGCGGGATCGAGGGCCGAAGTGGGCTCATCCAGCAACAGCACCTGTTTGTCCAGCAGGCGGCAAATCGCCAGGCCCACACGCTGCCGCTGTCCCGTTGAAAGGTCCCGAAAAGACTTCTCATACATATCCGGTTCCAAACCCAGTTCCTGCAGGGCAGCCAGGCGCTCCCTTCGGCGTGGATCCTTCCGGCTGTTCACCTCGAAACTAAACAGCCGGTCCATTGTATCTTCCACCGACCCCTCTCCAAGGTCCAGGTCCTGCGGCAGCCAAGCCGTATGGTGGCGTAAAGAGGAGTCGCCTGCTCCCACCTCTATACGTCCGGAATCCGGCCTTATAAAGCCAAGCAGCAGTTTCAGTATGGTGCTCTTTCCCGAACCGGACTCTCCCTTGATGACAAGATGATCTCCCGGGGCCGCTGAAAAGCTCATCTCCCTGATCACCTCTTCAGCCCCATAACTGAAATGAACCTTTTCAAACCGTATGTCTCGTATTCTCTTCACAGTACCCTGAATGTATTAAATTGGCTTTTCAAGTATAACGTTTGGGGGGTGGTTTATCCAATTCTTCCCATATGGGTCCGGTTGCATCGGTTCTTTTTCAAAAGATTGAAACACCCCATTTCTGTTCTTTGGGAGAGGGTAGCCTCTTCTCGCCCGGTCAGCAAAAGCGGCTCTTACTTGCTTTTATTAATAAATCATCTATTTTTCGATAGATAATTATCTTAAACAAATCGTTAGGGTAAAAAAACTTACGGGATTTATGCGACAATTTTACGGGATAGGTACCATCATATTTATAGTCATTTTTTTCGCCTCCTGTTCTCAAAAACAACAGGAACGACCATCGGCCGAAGAGATGAAGAAGTCAAGGTATTCGAAAATCATGCGGTTGAACTGGGTATGGTTGACATACTGGGGCCTGATGGAAAGATTGCAAATAAAGCCTATTACCTGACTCTCTGGAAAAATGTGGGCGGGGAATGGAAAATCCACCAGGATATGGTTAGCGCAATGCCGCAGAATGGCGGGGAAGGCCACTAACCGCGTAAAATATACGTTTTTATAAATGGGTTTGGGGCCTTAAAGCTGGACCGGCGCCAACCTGCAATTGAACGTGAACAATGATAAACTGAAAACAACATATTATGAAAATACTAAAATCATTAACCGTACTCTTTTTGGCAGCAGCCGTATTCGGCTCCTGCACTTCAAAGAAAGAAGCCGACGACGCCAATGTAGTAGAGATTACGGCGGTCGACTTCAAATTCCAGGCTCCCGACAGCATTAAATCGGGCTGGAATACCATTGAATTCAAAAATGAAGGCCAGCAGGAGCACTTTGTCTACACCTACCGCCTGCCGGAGGACAAAAGTTTTGAGGAATTTAAACAGGCGGTGACCATACCATTTATCGAGGTATGGGACAAATACCTGGCAGGTGAAATCAACCAGGAGGAAACCGCTCAGATGCTGGGAGCAGAAATCGAACCCTGGTATTTCACCGAGGTAACCCCGACCGGTGGAGTGGCCATCACCGAACCCGGTGCAACAGCACAATCTACCCTCAACTTCGAACCGGGCCTCTATGTGATGGAGTGCTATGTGAAGATGCCCGACGGACGGTGGCATACCGAGATGGGCATGGTTCAGCCGTTTACCGTGACCGAAGACTCCACGGGAGCCGACGCCCCCTCGGCCAATTACGAAATGACCCTTTCCAACTACCAGATTGATACCGGGGGTAGCCTGAAAAAGGGCACCAACACGATTGCCGTTCATGTTAAGGACACCCCCGAAGGGTTCATGAAGCACGACATCAACCTGTTCAGGCTTAACGACACGACCACCGTAGACGGTATTCTCCAATGGATGAACTGGATGGAGAAAGACCAGTTTACGGCCCCCGCGCCGGGCTATTCGCTGGGTGGTGTGGAACACCTGGACGCCGGCATGACGGGCTACATGACCGTAGAACTGACCCCCGGCAACTACGCCTGGGTCTCGGAAGGCTACGGCCACAGGGGCATGGTTAAAGAGTTTACCATCGAATAGACAGCAGCAGCTTTATACTCAATATATCAACCTGCATGCATCTCTGTGGTGTATGCAGGTTTTTATTCGTCTGAATTATTTATACCATTAAACATCCAACGATAATAACATCAGGAGAGATTTTTCAATGTAACCGGGAATGGGCGGACGCTTGTCTGCAGTAGTCTTTTTCGGGGTCTAATAGTCTGTAGCTTATGTTCAAAATTATTTCGGGTTTCAGGTTTACCTATCTGCTAATTGTCTTATTTCTATTCACGGGTCTTACTCTTTCCCATGCTCAAAAAAGCGGGGGGGAAACAATGGTTATTCCAAAGTTAGACGGGGAGATCAGCCTGGACGGGCGCATTACGGAGCCGGCCTGGGAGCAGGCAAATAAAGTCGGGCTGATTCAGAACCAACCCAACTACGGACAGCCTGTTTCTGAACAGACGGAAGTGTATATCGGGTATTCCGACGAGTACCTGTTTGCCGCATGCAAATGCTACGACAGCCGCAAACCTACCATAGCCTCTTTTAAACGCGACTACCTGGGACAAGATACCGACTGGTTTGAGATTATTCTCGATACCTTCAACGACAATGAAAACGTGGTCGTATTTGCCGTGACGCCGAGCGGTTCCCGAACGGATCTCGCCGTCTATAATGATGCGGCGGGCGATTCGCCGATCGACTCCGGATGGAATACCTATTGGGATGCAGAAGTAAACCTAAATGACCGGGGGTATTTCCTGGAGATGCGAATACCGTTGTCTTCCCTCCGGTTTGAATCGAAAAAAGGTAAAGTGGAGATGGGTCTGACCGTACTCCGCCATATTTCTCGTACCAATGAACTTGCAACTTACCCTGCCATACGTCCGGACTGGAACCTTAGTTTTTTTAAGGCTTCCCAGGCACAGGACGTCACCTTCGAAGATCTTAACCGCCAGAAACTCTTCCGCATTACTCCCTACCTCCTCGGCGGGGTAGGCCGGCAACACACCCTCGACGGAACGTCCAATACCTACCACAAAAATACCGATCCTATCTACGATGCCGGCCTGGATGCCAAATACGGCATCACCAGCAACCTGACCCTTGACCTGACGGTCAACACGGATTTCGCACAGGTTGAAGCCGACAACCAGCAGGTCAACGTCTCTCGCTTTCCACTGTTTTTCCCGGAGAAAAGAAATTTCTTCCTGGAGCGGTCCAGTAACTTCGCCTTCAACTTCGGGGGCCCCAACCGGTTGTTCTACAGCCGGCGCATCGGCTTGCACGAGGGCGAGCAGGTGCGGATTTTGGGAGGGGCACGCCTCGTCGGACGTACCGGGCCTTGGGATATAGGGGTGCTGAACATGCAGACAGGCCGCAATTCCGGCCTGGGGCTTGCCTCCGAGAATTTCGGGGTGGCCCGGCTGCGGCGGCGAGTTATCAACCCCAACTCTTACGCGGGAGGGATCCTGACCAGCCGCATCGGAGCTGACGGTACCTATAATATCTCCTACGGCCTCGACGGTATCTTCAGGGTGGCGGGCGACACCTACCTGAGCCTGAAATGGGCGCAGACTTTTGACGATAAAGCGACAGGCTCCTCCCTGCTCGAGCCCGCCCGGCTACAGGCCTTCTGGGAGCGGCGCTCGCAACGCGGCTTTACCTATCGCTTCCGCTTCGACCGCGCCGGGAACCTTTACAATCCTGCCATGGGTTTTGAGATGCGCGAAGATTATTTTCATTTCGGCGACCGTTTGGGCTACGGTTGGTTTCCCGGTGAATCCTCGTTTCTGCAGCGTCACAGCATCACTCTCAACGCCGACGCTTACTTCCGCAACAGCGACCGAAGCCTGGAGACCCTGGAGCTTATACCTGCATGGGACTTCGTAACCAACAGCGGCCACAACCTTACCTTCAGCTGGTATATTGCAGATGAAAAGATCCCTCAACCGTTTGACCTTTCCGATGAGGTAACCATACCGGCCGATCGCTATACCTACAACCATGCCGTCATCTCCTACTCCATGCCGGGGGGATGGCCGGTCAGACTGGGGACCGTCGCCCGTATCGGCGGCTTGTATGCGGGCACCGGCTACTCAATGGCTCTGAGTCCCACCTGGAACGCATCTCGCTATTTGCGGCTTTCAGGCACCTATGAACGCATTCGCGTGGACTTCCCCGGCCCGGGACGACTGTTCAATTCCAATATCGGCCGCCTCCGGGTCGCGCTGACCCCGACTGTGAAATACTCACTGCAGGCTTTCGTGCAGTACGGCAGCCTTTCGGACAACCTGGCAGCCAACATCCGCTTCCGTTACAACCCGCGCGATGGCACCGACCTTTATATTGTCTATAACGAGGCCTTGAACACCGACCGGTTTGCCTACAACCCGGCTCGCCCGCTCAGCCAGGCGCGGACCCTGATGGTCAAGTACACCTACACCTTCAACATGAAATAACAATTGGATCCCAGGCCACCGGGATATCTCTGAAAATTCCCAGTTGCTGAATTTTAATAAATCCTCGTAGTACACAGGCATGAACTTTTTAAAAAAAACCTCCAAACAGATCGACTGGAAATATTCACTCCGGGAAATTGTGCTTATTGTTGTCGGCATTCTCATCGCCCTGGCCATCAATAACTGGAACGAGCAACGGAAACTCTATAACAAGGAGACCCGGACGCTGCGGGAGCTTAAAGCCTCCCTGGAAAATGATATGGTTGACATCCGGATCAACCTGCAGACACACGAAAACAGTCTGAAAAGCACGGAGCTTTTGATTGAGCACCTCAAAGCGGGTCGGCCCTACCATGACACCCTGGACGCCCACTTTGGCGAACTCCTCGGATCATCACTCTTTCTTTCCGACGATGCGGCTTATTCCTCCCTACAAAATTACGGCCGTGACCTGATTTCCAATGAAACCTTAAAAAAGAAACTCTCACTGCTTTATGCCCACGATTATGCCTACATAAAGGAGATTGAACAGATAGACTCCGAAACACTTACCCATATTTTCCTCCCCTTCTACAGCCGGCATTTTAAAGACTTCAGGCTGTTTGGAACCGCTACCCCCATCGACTATACCTTTTTGCTTAAAGATCCACGCTACCTGGGGCACTTGGAATGGTGGCAGTCTGCCCGACTCTATACCACTTCCCGTTACCGAACCATTAATAAAAAGGTAAATGAGCTTATCCGGCTAATCGACACAGAATTAAAAAGTCGATAACTCTGCCTTCTATACAAGCCCGGGCGAGCCGTCATACAAGCCCGGGCAAAAATTTATACCGTGACTGTTTCCGGCCGGCTTACCCAAAACAATTGCCCGGCAGGCGACATACCATCTTTTAACTTAAAATGCTTATTATAAGCTGCAACGAGATACATTTCGAAATATTAATTATTCCAATTCATGGCGACCAACCGCTACCTTACGGCCATCATGTTTACCGACCTGGCAGGCTACTCCTCCATGATGGAAGAAGATGAAGCCAGGGCTCTCTCAACCTTGCGCACCAACCGAAAGATTCACAAGAAACACCTGAAAAAATATAACGGCCGGTTTCTAAAGGAGATGGGAGACGGTATGCTGATGCGCTTCCCCACGGCCAGCGATGCGGTGTACTGCGCCGGGGCCCTCCTGGCGGAGGCCAATGAAAACAATATAACCCTGCGCATCGGCATTCACCTTGGAGAGGTTACCGAAGATAACGGCGACGTATTCGGCGACGGGGTAAATATAGCCTCCCGAATAGAATCCATTGCAAAGCCCGGTTCCATATACATATCGGATTCTATTGCTCGTAATGTTGGCAATAAAACGGGAATCATCACCCATGAAGTGGGAGAAGAAAAGCTCAAAAATATTTCGGAACCTGTAAGGGTCTACCGGGCAGAAGTAGATCCGGATGAATATGGCGCTCCCGGGCACGAAAGGAGCCGGGCCGGGAACACCCCCATTACAAACATAAAATATGCAGCGGGAGCTTTTGCCCTGCTCGCCGTCCTGGCTCTTCTCTGGTGGACTTTTGCAGCGAATGATTCACTACATCAGATTACTGACCGATCGATCGCCGTACTTCCTTTTGAAACCATCGGGGAAAATAAATCCAGCTCCTTCACCAAAGGCATAGAGGGAGGGCTGCTCACTCGGCTTTCAAATGTATCAGGGCTGAAAGTAACCTCCCGTACTTCAACCCTGCGGTACCGTAACCAGATAAAACCCATCCCCGAAATATCCCGGGAATTGAATGTAAGCTGGATTGTCCGCGGAGAAGTGCAGGAAACAGAAAACCTCGTACAGGTCAACGCACGTCTAATCAGCGGGCCCGAAGACCGCCAGGTCTGGGCCAAAAACTACCAGCGCAAACTGACGGCAAACAATCTATTTGAGATACAGGGAGATCTGGCCAAACAGATTACCCGGGAGCTCCAAACACGGCTCTCGCCAGAAGAACAAATCCGGGTGGAGCGGAAACCCACTCAAAACCTGAATGCCTACCGGTTATACGCCCAGGGAGTAGCCCTGTTGGAACAGCGTACAGCACCGGCGGTGGTGCAATCGATCAACTACCTCATCAAAGCCACGGAGGAAGATTCAACCTATGCCCCCGCATGGGCCGTACTTGCTGAAGCCCTGATCATTGGCGATTACTACGGCTACACTTCCATGGACAACTTTAACATTACCCCGCGGCGGGCCATTGATACCGCTCTCAACCTCAACCCGGAACTGGCCGAGGGACACGCATCCCTTGGAATCTATCAATACACCCGAAAAAACGGGCCGGCATCCATTCAAGCACTCGAGAAAGCCATACAGCTTCAACCCAGCTATGAGGCGGCCCAAAACTGGCTGGGGTTTATCTACCTCTTGCTTGGTTACCCTGAAGAGGCGCTTGATCATTCTGAAAAAGCCATAGAGCTTAACCCTTTGGCACCCGCAAGCAGGCTGTACCCCTCCCTGACCTACCTGGCCAACGGGGACGAACAGCAGGCGAAGAACGAAGCCAGGCGCGCCCGTGAGATTCAACCCGGCTGGGGAGAAGTCTATGCCATTGAGGGGGTCATCCTCTACCATGGCGGACAGTATGAGAGAGCGAAAAAGTCGTTGGCCAAAGCTGATTCCCTGATTGGTTCCACCAAATCCATTTGGATCCCCAACATTCAGGCCATGCAGGCTTTGGCCCATGTTGCCACCGGTGATTTGAATAGCGCACGTTCCCTCATGGCCAATATTGATTCACAGGATAACCTGTTCTGGATTGGATTGGTACAGGCAGCCCTCGACAAACGAGAGGAAGCTTTCGAATCGTTTCAGCTAATCGAGAATTTTACCATGTGGCCAAGCATTTCCCTAAGGTACTTCTTCCCGAAGGTATTGGAACCCCTGCGTAAAGATCCCCGTTACCAACCGCTGCTTGATCGCATGGACCAAAACTGGAACAACAACTCCGTCCTCTAGCTCTCCTGTTTTGGAACACCTGCCCGCCCGGCAAAGAACTTTTAAGCTCAGGGTTTAGCTTTGACTAAATTTAATATTTTTCTATATTAACTATTTGGTTTAACCCCTTTATAAAAGACTTTTACCATGTTTAAAGGCAAGATACCGCGAAAACTTTTTTTAAAGTCCGGCCTGGTGGCAGGAGCAGGAAGCCTGCTGGGCTCCCTCTTTTTCGGTAACAGTACGGGCGACCAGCAATACCTTGAGAAGGATGAGGCTCCCCCGCACCAGGGTATCGACCATGGCGGGATGTCGACCGTGGGCAGCATTGACCACAAGCGAAACGGCTTCAACCCGCATGAGATGCTCACCGACTGGGATACCGGCAAGGTCAGCACCCTTCCCAACGGGCAAACACTCCGTGAGTACGAAGTCGTGGCCGTTGATAAAGAGATAGAGATAGCTCCGGGCGTCTTTTTCCCAGCCTGGACGTATAACGGCCGCGTTCCGGGGCCTACTTTTCGCTGCCGGGAGGGCGACCGCATTCGGCTTCGTTTCATCAACTCGGGTTCGCACCCCCATACCATACACTTTCACAGTATCCATCCGGCATCCATGGACGGTATTCCCGGAGCGGGACCCGGCATGATTCATCCCGCAGATTCCTTCACCTACGAATTTGACGCCAAGCCCTTTGGGTGCCACCTTTATCACTGCCACTCAACCCCCTTGAAAAGGCATATCCATAAGGGGCTCTACGGTGCTTTTATTGTGGACCCGGATCCCGCCAAACACCCGGAATATGAACAGGTGGCCCGTTCAAGGGTGCTGGGCTCCGCCGAAAATAAAAAATGGCAGGAGTTTATGATGGTTATTAACGGCTTCGACACCAACTTCGACGGGGACAACGAAATTTACGCAGCCAACAGTATCGCTTTTGCCTACCAGGAAAAGCCCATCAGGGTCGAACGCGACCGGCCTGTGCGTGTCTACCTGGTCAACACCACCGAGTTTGATCCCATCAACTCCTTTCACCTGCACGCCAACTTTTTCAACTATTTTGACCATGGTACTACGCTCTATCCCACACAACAAACGGTGGATACCGTGATGCTTTGCCAGGGCCAGCGGGGAATACTGGAGTTCGACTTCAACGATTTTGAACCGGGGAAATACATGTTCCATGCTCACCAGTCGGAATTTGCCGAACTCGGGTGGATGAGTTTTTTCGACGTACAAAAAGGAAAGGAGGAAGTTTAGATGAATAGTTCACTGACCGATCGTATACCAAAATGGATGTGGGCCGTCATCCCGCTGGTTCTGCTGGTGGGCTCGGTCATCGTATTTCTCACTACCAATCCCCTGGAGCCCCTGGGCGTCGATGCCCCGCCGGTAGAAAAGTTAACCGTCGAGCGGACCCGCCTGGATGATAACGGTATCCACCTCAAGGTGCGAGCGAATGGGTCGGAACCCATGCATATAGCCCAGGTTATGGTAGACGAGGCCTACTGGAAATTTCACAAAAAGCCCGAAGGCCCCATGCCGCGGCTTTCCACCGCATGGATCACCATCCCCTATCCCTGGGTGCGTCATGAGCTGCATGAAATAACCCTGATAACGAATACAGGCATTACATTTCACCATACCATCGAGGTCGCCCAGGCCACCCCGGAGTGGAATTTTCAGCGCATCTGGGCCTATATCCTACTGGGTATCTATATCGGGGTGATCCCCGTGGGCCTCGGACTCTTGTTTTACCCCTATCTCAAAACCCTTGGTTCGGAGGGACTTCAGTTTATATTGGCCCTGACCCTGGGCCTGTTGGCCTATTTGTTCATTGACACCCTTCAGGAGGGCCTGGAGCTATCGCAGCAGGCCGCCGAGGTATTTCACGGGAGCTTACTGGTATGGCTGGTCACCGGCCTGTCTTTTCTGCTGATCTACATGGTCGGGCGGCGTAAGGGGGAGGCGCCCAAGGGACTTTCCCTGGCCACATACCTTGCACTCGGTATCGGTTTCCACAACCTGGGTGAAGGATTGGCAGTTGGGGCCGCCCTGGCTTCGGGAGAAGCGGCACTGGGCTCCTTTCTGGTCGTCGGCTTTACCCTCCACAACATTACCGAAGGCATCGGTATTGCAGCACCCCTGCTGGGCCGCAAAACCAAGCTCAAAACATTTATAGGGCTTACCCTGCTGGCAGGACTGCCCGCTGCCGGCGGAACGCTCGTGGGAGCCTTTTCCTATGCACCTCACTGGGGGGCCATCCTGTTCAGTATCGGTGCGGGGGCCATCCTGCAAGTCATCGTCGAGATTGGCAGCTACCTCACAAGGGAGTCGAAAACGGGGCAGTACCTCAGTGTGCCCAACCTCGCCGGTTTTCTGCTCGGTATTGTGCTTATGTACGGTACCGCCTTTCTTGTAATTATCTGACCGGCCCCGGCAGGCCCCGCCTGCCGGTTATATTCACTTGCATCCGGCAGGCTAAATATCGATATTAATATTTTCTAATGTTTCAGCATCTTACCTCCCAAGGGAAAAGAATACGACCTTTAAAGACCTTTATATTTTGCCCGACTCGTCTCCTCCTGACAATAGTTATTCATGGCGGCCGGTGACCTTCGACCTGCTGATGTCCGGCCACGGACTCAAAGAAAAGCGTATTTGGCTCCTCTTGGGAGCCTGGGTGTTCATGATCACTGCTTCGCTGGCCTCCACAATATTACTGCTGCCCGCAGACTGGCTGTCGCTGGACGCCACCCGCACCGACCTCATGAAATTTTTTCTGTTCAACCCCTCGCTTGTCATCGGTACCCTGCTATTTTTCTGGCTGGGTTTTGAATGGGGCTTTATCCCTATCTACCTGAGCTCCTTCATCATCGCTTTTCATTCGGCCATGCCGTGGAACTGGGCCCTGGTTTTCGGCATCTCCTTTGTGCTGGGCCTGGCAATATGTGCCATGGCCTACCAGGGATTCAAGGTGTCATACAACCTCAGAAGCCTTAAAAGCATCGCATTTTTCATCTCCATCTTCTTTATCGCCTCCATCGCAAGTTCCCTCGGGGCCTTCATCTGGAGCTTTATACACCAGCTGAGCGCTTTCGAAACCCTAGCCATCTGGAAAAGCTGGTGGAGCGGTACCTTCCTGCAGGCACTGCTGCTTACCGGTCCCCTTCTGTTTTTTCTGAGTCCGCCGATAGAACGTCTAAAAAAACGATGGCTGCAGGTATCCAAGAACCAGGATGTGTCCATGCGCTGGATTGTGGGCGCTGTCATATCCATTACCGGCGCCCTGATCTTTTTTGTTTTTTCAGGGCGTATACTGGGCAAGCTTCGCATTCAGGAAGTCATCGCCGAATCAAGGATAGTCAGGGAACCCGATATCATCGGGGCTCTTGAATCTTTTGAGATTATTATCTGGATCTCCATCGGGCTGATACTGGTTACCGGCTATGGGGCCATCTACCTTATTAACAGCTGGAATAAAAACCTTAGCGAAGAGGTCAGCAAGAAGACTGAAAAACTGAACAAAAGCCAGAAAAAGCTCCAGAAGTCCCTGGATGACAAAAAAGTGCTGCTGAAAGAGATTCACCACCGGGTTAAAAACAACATGGCCCAGGTAGGGGCCCTGCTGGAACTGCAGCAAAAGTTCAGCAGCAATGAGGAGGAGATGGAAATATTGAAAACGGCCCGTTCGCGTATACGTTCAATGGCCCTTGCACACGAGGCCCTCTATGAAAACAATACCTTCTCGAGCATCCCCCTTAACAAGTACGTGAAGAATATTGGCCAGCTCACTTATAAATCTTTTCTGCGTCCCGATACGGATATTGAAATGGCGTATGACCTCGACGAAACCTACATCGACATGAAAGACTCCATCCCCCTTGGCATCTTCATGAACGAGATCCTGATTAATGCATTCAAACATGCTTTCAAGGGGAAAGACCGGGGCAAAATTACCATTTCAAGCACCACCGACCATAATAAGCTTACCCTGGTTGTGAGCGACGACGGCGTGGGCATTGAAGAAAAGAACAAACAGGGCGGTACCGGATCGCTCGGAATGAACCTGGTTAAAACGCTGGCCCGACAACTGAAGGGCGACCTCGATATCTCAAGTGCCCCCGGAGAGGGGACCACCTTCACGATTACATTTGCCCACACAAGCCCTGCCTCTCAAAATGATCCCACGCAGGGGAAATAAGCATAGCCACAAGTTGTTGACTTCCAAGGGTTTTGTTATTTTAAAAGGGATTAAGTTCTCCGGTGCTATTCAATAGCTAACCGTACTACCATCACACAAATCAAAATAATATAGTTAGGAGCCGATATGCCGAAGTGCGAAATTTATAAGGATGTTAAAGATCAGTGGAGATGGAGACTCACTACAAAGAACGGGGATATTGAAGAACACTCCACCCAGGGATTTGAAACCAGGGAAGAGTGCGAAAAAGACGGAAAGGAAAACGGAAGCTGCACCAGCTACAAAAGGGTTTAAAGACGCCCTGTTTCGTTCACTCTCCATCCACTACAAAGAGCGGTTCGCTTGTTACATGCACCGACTGTGATCCTCGATATTAACGGATACGCTATTCCCCCTATGCGACACCTCTTTAAAGGTTTTTGCATTATCCTGCCTATCCCATTTACAAGGCTCGAATAATTGCCGCAAATTGATTATTTATAGCCGTCTTCAAATGGATTAAAGGCGTTTATGGTTTCAATTTAATCAAGGGTAATTATCATGGATTTGCTTAACCGTACCAATCTTAAGAATTGTGTTCCCCTATTAGCTCTTCTACTCCTTGTTTTTCTGCCGACCCATCATGCAACGGCTCAGAAAAATGCGGGGATGACAGCTCTGGATATTTCCAGAATTAACCGTGTGAGCTCTGTAGCAACAGCCCCGAATGGCAACCATATAGCCTACACGCTCCGTGTTCAGGCCGACCCGCTGGAGGAAAACAAGGGCGACCGGTATGAGTTGCACCTGTACGACCTGCTTACGGGCAGCTCGACCCCCTATGTCTCTACTATGAGTGTGGGAGACGTTCGATTTCGTCCACGCCACAATACCATCACCTTTACGGGGCGTCGCTCTTCCAACGAGCCCAAAGCCCTATATGAAATCCCCCTTCAAGGTGGAGAAGCCCAAAAACTAATTCAGTTTAGCACTTCCATAGCAGATTATGACTGGTCCCCGGACGGCAAACACCTGGCTTTTATGGCCAAGGAACCCAAACAGAAAGATTCGGTGTCGCCCCTTCCCTATGAGCCCGAAATCTATGAGGAAAACCTAAGGCAACGAAGAGGATACATCACAAATGTGGACGGCAAACCCCATTCCCTTCATCGCGTTCAGGTCGAGGGGTCTGTCTACCAGATGCGTTGGGCGCCCGACGGCAGGCGGCTGGCCATTGCCGTGGCCCCCACTCCCCTGATCGACGATTACTATATGCACCAGCAGGTTAAAATTGTCGGCCATGAAGGAAAAAAGGTACTGGGCGAGGTGGAACACCGCGGCAAGCTGGGGCAGTTCGACTGGAGCCCCGACGGAAAGTTCCTGGCCATGATTGCGGGGGGCGACATCCATGATCCCATTGCCGGAAGACTCTTTGTGGTCTCGGCAAGCGGGGGGACGCCCAACAACCTAAAACCCGATTTCAAGGGCATGTTTGAACAATTTCAATGGGTAGACAACAATACCCTCAACTATATTGCCAGTGAAGGGGTTTGGTCCTCCTTCGGAAAGATCAGCAAGAACGGCTCAAATATGGAAACAATCATCGCCAATGAACTGCCCATCCTGACCGAATTTTCCCGATCCGGCAACGGGGTCGTCGCTTTTATCGGGGAGGCCCCCACCCATCCCGACGAACTTTTTGTCATGAAAAATAACGGGCGTTCCCTCAACCGGGTAACTCAAAGCAACCCCTGGTTGAAAAATATCGCGATGGGCAAGCAGCAGATAGTACGCTGGGAAGCTCGCGACGGTAAAATGCTGGAAGGATTGTTGGTCTATCCCACCGGTTATGAGAAAGGGAAAACCTATCCGCTGATCGCCGAAATTCACGGGGGACCCGAAAGCCATTACGACCACGGGTGGCTTACCGACTATACACAACCCGGCCACCTTGGAGCCGGTAAGGGCTATTTTGTTTTCTATCCCAACTACCGGGGAAGCACCGGACGGGGCGAGGCGTTTCTAAAAAGCAGCCAGGGCGAACCGGCGGGCGCCGAATTCGACGATATTGTGGATGGGGTGGATCACCTCATTGAGAAAGGTTACATAAACCCCGACAAGGTCGGCATCACCGGCGGTTCCTACGGCGGCTATGCGACGGGGTGGATGTCCACCCGCTATACCGACCGCTTTGCCGCGGGCGTGATGTTTGTAGGTGTCAGCGACAATATCTCCAAGTGGGGCACCAGCGATATCCCCGAGGAACTCTACCTGGTTCACAGCCGTGAACGTATCTGGGATGACTACCTGTTTTTCCTGGAAAGAAGTCCCATCTACTATGCCGGACAGGCCAAAACGCCCCTGTTGATCATGGCCGGAAAAGAGGATACGCGGGTAGATCCGGGACAGTCTTATGAGCTTTACCGTCACATTAAGACGAGAACCGACACCCCGGTCCGCCTGGTTCTCTATCCCGGCGAGGGACACGGCAACGACCGCTCGGCGGCAAAGCTGGATTACACCCTGCGCATGATGCGCTGGTTTGACCAGTATCTGAAGGGAGAAAGGCAGCGCCCCGACAGTGAGATCGAGGCCGAAGAAATAGGCATACAAAAATAAAACTCCTGTAATAAAAAAAGCTGCGGGGCCCATCCCCGCAGCTCTATTATGATGCTTCCCGATTATTGGACTTCAATTTTCTGACCGGTACTTTGCTTGGTCTTGGGAATATTGACCGTCAGCACGCCATTCTCATAGTTTGCCTCTATACGTTCTTCGTCAATATTGTCGGGGAGCGGCAAACTGCGGCTAAAAGTGCCGAAGCTGCTTTCCACGCGATGATAGGTCCGGCCGTCTTCCTCGCGGGTGGCCTTGCGTTCACCGCTGATGGTCAGCGTATGGCCTTCCATGCTGATGTCAATATCCTCTTTCTTCATACCGGGAAGTTCAACGGTAAGCTCAAAGGCTTCGTCGGTTTCATACACATTCAGTCCCGGAGTGAAAGTACCGCCGCTCAGGTTAAACGCCTCGTCAAAAAACTCATCCATCCAATCGGAGAAGCGTCTCGGTGTTGAGGTTCCTGTTTGTGAAAGCGTCGGAAAATTATTTCTGCGTATTAGCATAACGAATACCTCCAAGTTCTTTAGTTGAAGATTTATTCGTTACATCAACTTCGTTATTAAAACAAGCAAAGAGCGTTCCTGCCCGCCACCAAGGGATATTTCACCCCTTTTAATTTGTCATTTTTAAGGTGTTTCTTTCATTTTGACAAACCTGCGCTTGTAATTTTGACAACAAGGGGAACACTGCTTTTAGTTAATCCGCTTCAGTAAGGCTTGCCATCCAGAGGATTAATAGTCTCATTCAGCTCTTCACTGGGAAAAGCGGATTTTGGAGGAGGCAGAAAATCATTGGTCTGAATCATCCACCTGTCCAGCTGCTCCTGGTATTTTGTTATACGGCCTTCTTGGGCAGCCTGTCCGGACAGGTTCGTCCACTCACCCGGATCATTATCGAGATCGTAGAATTCAACCTGGGGTCGCGAGGAGTGTTGGTACCACTTAAGAGGGCCGCTCAGGCCACCCTCCTTTTTGAGCTCCTTAATCTTTCCATAGGTGGGAGATTCGGCCAGGTCCAGGCTGGGGTAATAGGGCACTTCGGGCCGGTAGTTTTGAATCAGCTTATACCGTTTTCCCACAACACACCGCATCGGGTCCCAGTTGTCATGCCAGTTACGCTCGGCAAAAACAAAGTCGCGAACCTTTTCCGTTTCGCCGGTTAACAGCGGCATCAGAGAACGGGAAGTCATGCTTTCAGGAACGTCAATACCTGCGGCTTCCAGCCATGTGGCGGCAAGGTCGGTTACAGATACAAGCGCATCGGATACCCGTCCTTTTCCTACCCGGTCCGGATATTTGACAAGCAGGGGAACGTGAATACCGGGTTCATATAGCGTCGCTTTCGCCCGCGGAAAGGGCAGTCCGTTATCGCCGGCCATCACCACCATGGTTTCATCCGACACACCCTGCTGCTCCAGGAACTCCATAATCTCTCCGCACTCACGGTCAAAGCGGGCAATCTCATCATAATAATACGCCAGATCCTGCCGTACTTCCGGGGTATCGGGCAGATAGTCCGGCACGATAACATTTTTGGGCTTGTGGGGTGGATCGAATGCCCCCGGCCCATATTTACGGTGGGGGTCGCGACAGCCGAACCAGAGGAAAAAGGGCCGATCTTTGGGCCGATCCTCGAAAAAGGTGGCAAGTGGCTCCGGGTCGTCGGCATAAAACTGCAGCTCATCCTTGATATTGCTTTGGTGTATTTTCCTATACCCGCCGGTATAATATCCCCTGTTGTTCAACAGGCGCACGATGTTAGCCTCGGGAACGGGCACATCGGCGTGCAACCGGGAGGCATTTACCTGGTGTGCAGGCCGGCCGGTAAGCACGGAAGCGCGGCTGGGACTGCACTGCGAGCTGCTCACATATGCGCGGTTAAAGCGCACCCCCTCGGCTGCCATCCGGTCAAGATTAGGGGTGTGTACAACCGGATTTCCATAACATCCCAGGTCGGGAACGCTGTGGTCGTCCGAAAAAAGAAAAACAATATTGGGGGCATCTGACGGAGGCCTGGCGTCCCCAGGTTTTAAAAAAGAACTGAAAAGCGGCGTCCCTAAAACAGCCGCGGCAGATCTCAAAAAACGACGGCGCGAGTAATCTTCCATGGTTTTATTTCCCTTGTGTTTTTTGGCAGTTTTGATCATAAACCCGCAAGGGATATATATCCAATTAAAATCGCTCTAAATCAAGCCACCTGTCGTATTTATCCCTTTCCTCCATCTCTCCATCGGTACCGTTGCTCTCAGCACCTCCCTTTATTTTCTTTAAACCGATCAAAAAAGCCGGACTGTCCATAGAAAGATTGTCTTGAGCTCCTTCGGAAGGCAATAAGGAAAGGGGCGGGCAAAAAAGGCTTTTCCGTTTTATTCAAAAAATGTAACCCGGCCTGATTCAAGATCGTGAATACCCCCTACAATTTTGACTTCCCCGGCCTCCACCTGTTTCCGGATAATATCGCTTTCATTGGGTATGCGTTCAACGACGTTGGCAATATGGCGATCTGTAACTGCCTTTACATATTTTTTGTTGGATGCAGAAGGCTCGCCTGCTTCCTCGGAAACCTGGCTCATTGCCGGTTTTATATCCTCCACAAGGGTAGCAACATGGCCTATATCGACATTGCCAATCGCACCTTTCACTCCTCCGCAGTTGGAATGGCCGATCACGGCAATCAGCTTTGATCCTGCTATACGAGTTGCAAACTCCATGCTACCCAATACATCCTGGTTAAGCACATTGCCGGCCACTCGGATATTGAATATCTCTCCAATAGTGGTATCAAAAAATTGCTCGGCCGCCGATCGCGAGTCGATGCAACTTAATACAACCGAATGGGGATATTGAGCATCCTTTGTTTCCTTCCGCCGCTCGGAAAAATACTTGTTTTTCAAATTGCCGCTTACAAATCTTTTGTTTCCTTCCTTTAGGAGGTTCAGGGCCTCCTCCGCTGTAATAGGTTTCTGCATATTTATGGGTTACCCTATGTTCGTTCCAATTTGTTTCTGCTGCCTAAAATACCATAGCCGGAATAAAACCTACAAATATAAAATCGGAGCGGAACCCCAATATTTGAATGATTTATTAATTAGAATTTTTATAATTATGCTTATTAATGAGCCCATCAAATACGGTTGGGCAGTTGTACTATTGAAAAACCAGGCATTTGTCTACTGTCATGGGCGGAAAAAAGCAAAAGTACAGGGGGCATCCATCTAACAACTCTAAAACGCTTATGGAGCGTTTTGTTCCGATCTCCGACTGGCTGCCGGACTACCATCTTCCCGACATAAAAAAAGATGCCCGTGCAGGGCTGACCGTTGGCGTCCTGCTGATACCCCAAAGCATGGCTTACGCCATTATTGCCGGACTGCCCGCCATCTATGGCCTGTATGCCTCGATCGTACCTTTGGCCGTTTATGCCGTGTTCGGCACTTCCCGTCAGCTTGCTATCGGGCCCGTGGCCATAATTTCCATTCTTATTGCCGCCGGAGTCGGTTCGATAGCTGAAGCCGGATCCACCAGGTATATACAGCTGGCGATAGCTGTAGCTTTCTTTGCAGGATTAACCCAGCTGATCATGGGGGTCTTCAGGCTGGGTTTCCTGATGAATTTTATCTCCAGCCCGGTACTCAGCGGATTCACCTCTGCCGCCGCCTTTATTATCGGCTTCAGCCAGCTAGAAAACCTGCTGGGCGTGGATCTGCCACAGAGCAAATATGTGCATGAAATAATCCTGGCTGCCGGCGAACAATTACAGAATGTTCACCTGCCTACTCTCATGATTGGTGTATTTTCTATCCTGCTGATCTGGGGAGTAAAGAAAAAACGGCCGAGCCTCCCCATTGAACTCATAACCGTTTTGTGCGGTATTGGGGGAACCTGGCTGTTTGGCCTGCATCAAATGGGGGTCGATATAGTGGGCGAAGTCTCCCGGGGATTCCCCTCCCCCTCTCTTCCCCCGGTGTCTGGATTTCCCCTGCGGACACTCCTTCCTACCATACTGGCGGTGGCCTTTCTCAGCTTTACCCAGTCTATTGCACTGGCCAAGACCATGGTAAAGCGCAATCCCGACTATAAGATCGACTCCAACCAGGAACTTTACAGCCTGGGACTGGCCAACATGATCGGCTCCGTCTTCAAGGCTTATCCCGTTGCGGGCAGTTTTTCCCGCACCGTGGTAAACGATGAAAACAAAGCAAAAACCAGTCTCTCCCTCTTATTCAGCGCCCTGCTGATCACCCTTACGGTTCTGTTTCTCACCCCCCTCATTTACTACCTCCCCAAAGTAGTCCTTGCCGCTATCATTATTACCGCTGTCCCCGGACTGGTCGACTGGGGGGAGGTTACTTTCCTTTTGAAGGTTCGAAAACGGGAACTGGCCCTGTTGCTGGTAACCTTTGCCGGCACACTGGCGCTCGGCATTTTACAGGGAATAGGGGTCGGCGTTATTCTTTCCCTTGCGATTGTCATACACCGAAGCAGCTATCCGAATATCGTCATGCTCGGACGCATCCCCGGAACCGACAAATACCGGGACCTGGAACGATATCCCGAAGCCAAAACACAGTCCAACACCATTATTGTCCGTATTGACTCCTCGCTCTATTTTGCCAATATCGAGTATATGAAAGAGCGGCTGGAGGAGCTGGAAATAGTGAGCGGTAAAACCCTGGAACAGGTCATTATTGACGCAAACGGTATCAATATTGTAGACTCCAGCGGTTTGCACGCTCTCAAGCAGGTCATTGATGAATACTACAGCCGGGACATTGAAGTGATCTTTGCAAATGTCAAGGGGCCGGTTCGCGACATTTTCCGCCGTTCGGGCATTGTAGATATCGTTGGAGAAGACAACTTTTACCTGACCATCAACAAGGCGGTAGAAGACTTGGAGCAAGAGGTAGAAGTGCCCTCACACTTAAAATAAATGACGGAAGCCCGGGAAGGGGCTATTAAACTGCCATTTTCCGGTTATTCTTCCTTATCTTGCCGCCGACTCCCTCAACTTACGTTTAATTATGGCAGCAATAATTGAATCCTATAAGCTCAGTGATATACAGGTAACCATCGAGGAAACCGACCAGCCCAAAAAACTTAGAGTGCTATGTAACGACGGTACTTTTCGATCCGAGTTCACGATTAATAGGTATGAATACAAAAATTATAAGCGCCATATGAACCAACGAATCAAAAACGCCTTTCGGGAACAGTACAAAGAGGACTCTTAAAACTTCCCAACGCCGGGCCTGTTGACTTTTATTTAATTTAGCCGTAGTAATATCAATAAGATAGAGAAAGTGGATTGCCAGCTGTTTCCACTACCTGTCTGTAGGACGACAAAAGAAATAGGGGATTAAATAATAGGGGAAATCCATGTTAAAAAAATCACTGTATTCCATAGGCGGAGTATTGCTCACAGTAATCGGCGTCGGACTTCTATACCTGTTCACAGCACTTCCCAACGCCGGGCCCGCCCCCGGTATTGAGGTGGAGGGTACTGCAGCACAGGTTGAACGGGGACGTTACCTGGCCAATCACGTATCCCTCTGCATCGACTGTCATTCAGAACGCGACTGGTCCAAATTTTCAGGCCCCATAACAGGGGGCACATTGGGCATGGGGGGAGATGTCTTTGATGAAAGCATGGGCTTGCCCGGAACCCTGTATGCGAAAAATATTACACCGGCCAACCTCGGTGACTGGACCGACGGGGAGATATACCGGGTCATAACTACCGGTGTGGATAAAGAGGGCGAACCGATATTCCCGCTTATGCCCTACCGCCAGTACCGGTATATGGATCCGGATGACGTTAAGGCCATCATCGCCTATTTGCGTACCCTTGAACCCATTGATCATGAAGTTCCCGAGTCGGAAGTTAACTTCCCCGTGAACCTGATTATTCGGACCGTTCCACAGGCCCCCGAGCCCACCGAACGGCCCTCGATAGACGACATAATCGAATACGGAAAATATATGACCACCATTGCCGGCTGTTCCTCCTGCCACACCCCGGAAGTGGAAGGCACTCGGGTCGAGGAACTTTTTATGGCGGGCGGATTTGAATTTCATATGCCGGGCGGAACCGTTCGGTCGGCCAATATCACCCCGCATAAGAAAAACGGAATCGGGAACTGGTCCGAGAAACAGTTTGTCAGCCGGTTCAAGCAGTATGACGTACCCAACGACTCCCTGGCCGACACGCCCCGGGAGGGTTTTAACAGCGTTATGCCGTGGAAAATGTATTCCGGTATGACCGAGCAGGATATCAAAGCCATATATGCCTACTTGATGTCGCTCGAACCCAACAGCCACCGCGTCGTTAAATTCAGCCCTGTGGCCCAATTAAATACCTCTGAATAGCTTTTTAAGGAGCAGGAATTGTAGTTTACTGTGACAAATGAAGCGTGCGATGCCTTACCCAATCTGGCGGAAAAGCTTATGAATATGGGATATGCCCGCGTTTGGGATTTTGAAGAGGGCCTCGCCCGATGGCGTCAGTATACCCCCCTCTTACTAATTCCGGAATCCTCTTGACTTCTCCCTTATTAACAGTGTATTTCCATGGTCATCTATTACTGCAACAGTACCTTCGGCATCTATGAAAAACCGTCTTAAAAAACTGGAACAGGAAGCCCGTAAGCTGGAACCTCCCTTTGAGGATCGCATCCGTATGACAGCCAAAATAATGCGTTACGGACAGTCTTTCCTCGATCAGCTTGATGACAAAAAGGCCTTTGTAAAGACCGCCGATAAGGCCAGGAGGCTGCTGGACCACCCCATCACCGACGACGCACAGGAGATGGATGAGCTTTTGGATCTGTTGCGTTCGGAAGTGGACCGGGAAGGACTCAATCCCGCCTCCGGCGGACACCTGGGGTATATTCCGGGCGGGGGACTCTATCCTTCGGCCCTGGCTGATTTCCTGGCAGCCGTCAGCAATCGTTACGCCGGGGTATTTTTCTCCTCCCCGGGAGCTGTACGTATTGAAAACAGCTGCATACGGTGGATGTGTGACCTTATCGGCTATCCCGAAGGCTCCGGTGGAAATCTTACTTCCGGTGGATCCCTGGCCAATCTGATCGGGCTTGTGGTAGCCAGGGATAAAGCCGGCATTAAAGGTAAAGAGTATCACCGGGCCGTCTTTTACACAACCAGGCAGGTACATCATTGCGTAATCAAGGCGATTAAATTTGCCGGCATGGAAGAGGCCGAGGTACGAACCATACCGATGGATGAACGGTTTCGCATGAACCCTGGCGCTCTGGACAAACAGATAAAAAATGACGCGCGAGACGGTAGAATTCCGCTGTCCGTTATTGCCTCGGCGGGGACCACCGACACCGGAGCCGTCGACCCCCTGGATGAGGTGGCTGAAGTGGCCGAAAAACACAATGTATGGCTGCATGTCGATGCTGCCTACGGTGGCTTCTTTATGTTGACTGACTACGGAAAAAAGCTGTTAAAAGGCATTGAACGCTCCGATTCGGTCACCATCGATCCCCATAAGGGGCTCTTCCTCCCCTACGGTTCGGGAGCATTGCTCGTCAGGGATGTTGAAAAACTATACAACTCACAACATATGACTGCCAGCTACCTGCAGGACACCCATTCTGCCACGGACGAGCTATCTCCTGCCGATCTCTCCCCCGAGCTGTCCAAACATTTCCGGGGACTCCGCATGTGGCTTCCACTAAAGCTTTTCGGGCTAAAACCTTTTCGTGCGGCTTTGAATGAAAAGCTGGAATTAACCCGCCTCTTTTACCAAAAAGTTCAACAAATTGAGGGAATAGAAGTAGGGCCCGAACCGGAACTGTCGGTGATGCTTTTCCGCTATGTTCCGGATAAGGGAGAGGCCAACCATTTTAATAAAAGGCTTGTTGAATCGATTCATGAAGACGGCCGTGTTTTCCTGTCGTCCACCAATATTGAAGGCACCGTCTTTATCCGGTTGGCTGTGCTCAGCTTCCGGACCCACCTGCAACACATAGAACAGACCCTGGAAATATTAAAGGAGAAAATAGGCAGGCTAAAAACAGCATGAAGGGCAATGATTCGTGGCGTGAGGCATTAAAAAAGAGGCTTAGGACGACAACCAGTTAAAAATAGTATCGGTAACCACCCCCTTTTGACTTTTTAACAGCTCCTCGTACGGTGTTTCTCCCCCTCCTGCCACTTCCTCTGTAAATACCCGGCCGGCATAGGGAAACATGCAGAGCGACCATATATTCATCAGCAATTGCCTGCTGCTCACCGCAGCTATTTCATAATTGGAGGCCGCCTCCTCCAACTGGCGGTTTAGTCTACCGGAATCAAACTCCAGCTCTTTCCTTAACATCTCGATTACCGTCTCCCTGTTTCTATTCAGCTCACAGACCAGAAACCCAGCAAGAGACGGCTCTTCCCGCAACCGGTCAATGGTTTCCGAAATAAAAAGCTCAATTTTCGGGAACAGATCGTCTCCACTTTCCAGTATCTTGGGAAGCCCCCCCAACACCTTCTCGCAAGCTTCGCTGAATACCGCCCTGAATAGTCCCTCCTTGGTGTTAAAATAATAATGAATCATCGCTTTGGTGACCCCGATATTATCTGCAATAGCCTGCAGGCGCGCGCCGTCGTACCCTTTTTCGGTAAATTCCTGCAAAGCGGCCGATAAAATTTCCTTCCTGCGGTCCTTCTTCCTTTCTGCCATAACAACGTTTTAACTAATTAGTTAATTAAATATAAACAGCCGGAAGAAGAATACAAATGCAATTTTTTAACTAATTAGTTAGTTAGAGTATAAATAACTAAACCTTCCCCTTTTATATTGCTTCCCAGCGGGTTTTTTATAAATTGAAGGTATGAAAACCTTCTTGGCAACTATACTGTTTCTTACCGCATTTGTACAAGCGGACACCGATACCGCATCTTCGGACACCCCCCGGGGTGAGACCATTGCCCTGATACGGGTGGATGGGCCTATCTCCCCCACTACCACCAATTATATAAGCCGTGGCATACAGGAGGCGGGCGAAATGGATGCGGAAGCCCTTATAGTGGAGATGGACACCCCCGGAGGGTTGCTGGAATCCACCAAAAACATTGTACAGGCCTTCCTGGATTCGGAAGAGCTGCCTATCATCGTCTATGTGTCGCCCGAAGGAGCTTCCGCAGCCAGTGCCGGGACCTTTATAACCATGGCCGCCCATATAGCCGCTATGGCACCGGCTACCAACATAGGGGCGGCTTCACCGGTTCAAATGGGTCCGGGTGGCGGCGGACAACAGGATACCGTAATGCAAAAAAAGATATTCAACTACTCGGAAAGCTATATTAAAAGCATTGCCGAACGCCGGGGACGCAATGCCGATTGGGCCATATCGGCGGTAAGGGACGGGGAATCGATTACATCGGACGAAGCCCTTGAAAAGAATGTCATAGACCTGATAGCCGCAGACCGAAAAGAACTCCTTGAGAAGATAGACGGTCGTACGGTTTCGGGAGAACCGCTTGACACCCGCAATGCTACGATACGGGAGATTCCCACCAACCTTGCCGAACAGATATTCGGTTTTATCCTTCGTCCCGAGGTGATGCTCATACTGACCATGATTGCCATCTACGGCATCATTGGAGAGGTAACCAACCCGGGAGCCATCGTTCCGGGGGTGGCCGGTGTAATCGCCCTAATACTGGTACTGTATGCCTCAGCGGCAATGCCCATCAATATTGCGGGATTTGCCCTGATAGGGCTGGCAATTGTACTTTTTGTAGCGGAAGCCTTCACCCCCACCTTCGGTGTCCTTATAGCGGGTGGGGCCGTATCTTTTTTCCTTGGAGCCCTCATGCTGTTTCAGGACCTGCCCGAATCGATGGCGATCTCCTGGGCGTGGCTGGTTCCCGCAACCATACTAACCACTCTCTTTTTTGTCTGGATCGTCACCGAGGGTGTCCGCATCCAATTCTCCAGTCACCGTACCGGCAAAGAGTACATGGTTGGTAAGAAGGCCGAAGTAACCGACCCTATTAACGGGGGCAGTGGACGCGTTTTCGTAAGCGGGGAGTATTGGAATGCCGAAAGCGAAGACCCCATAGGGGAGGGCGAGTACTGCGAAATAACCGGTGTGGAAGGGCTCACCCTCAAGGTCAAAAAGAGCGGCAACCCCGCCCGGGCCGATAACGCCTAGCCAGGAGGGGAGACAACGTGCCTCCCTTACAAAAGATCGTTCACCTTCCCTATGTTATAGTGCTTCATTTTATTATACTGCTTACTAAATACTGACCCTTAATACCACGATTATGGAAAACGAAGGATTCGTCAATGAAATAACCTGGATTATTACCATCGCAGTGCTGGCTGC
This sequence comes from uncultured Balneolaceae bacterium, assembly GCA_964423345.1. Lineage (GTDB taxonomy): Bacteria > Bacteroidota > Rhodothermia > Balneolales > Balneolaceae > CAYREV01. Next base: position 48,706 of record CAYREV010000005.1, read on the forward strand.
CATCCTGCTGCCGCAGATGTTCAAGATTCTAAGGGAATATGAACGGGCCGTAGTCTTTCGCCTCGGGAAGCTGCTTCGTGCCAAGGGGCCCGGCCTTGTCTTCCTGATCCCCTTCATCGATCGTATTGAAAGGGTAGACATGCGGGTGCTTACCATTAATGTGGACAAGCAGGAAGTGATCACCAAGGATAACGTTACCGTCAACGTAGATGCCATCACCTTCTTCAGGGTGGTTGACGCCGAAGAAGCGGTTATACAGGTGGAGCAATATATCCATGCCACCTCCATGCTGGCACAAACCACGCTCCGAAGCATTGTGGGTCAGGTGGAGCTCGATGAGCTGCTGGCCGAACGGGAAAAGGTGAACAAAAATATCCAGGAGATAATAGACCGGCAGACCGACCCGTGGGGTATCAAGGTTGTTTCGGTTGAAGTCCGCGACGTGGTACTGCCCGAAAACATGAAGCGTGCCATGGCCCGACAGGCCGAAACCGAAAGAGACCGTCGAGCCAAAATTATTAATGCCGAAGGGGAATACCAGGCTGCCGAACGGCTGGTGGATGCGGCAAAGATGATCGAAAAGGCACCGGCCGCACTGCAGCTGCGTTTCCTGCAAACTATGAACGAGGTAGCCGAAGAGAACGCCAGCTTCGTGCTTCTGCCACTGCCCATGGACTTCCTTGAAGGATTTCGCTCCCTTGAAAGCCGGGGCATCAAACCTGCCAAGGAGGGAGGAAACGAATAACCGCTTCTGAACATACTCCTTGAAGTTTTCAGAAACAGAACGCCCGTTGACCTCCGGAATGCTGTTTATATAATCTATTAAGCGGGAAGAAGGCCGGCGTCCTGCCAAAAACAAAGAACGTACATCCGCCCGGATGCATGTTTCCCGGCGCAGGTAAAAATACCTAAGGATTGCTGCATTTTTTTTCCAGAGTTTGTTTCTGGCAACCGTCAGATTTCAAATACATAAATATATCCTGCCGGAACATGCATTTGAAAAGGCATTACATGCTCACATGCCTGCTATTTTTATTTTTTCAGGCGGGCCTGCTCTTCGGCCAGAATTTTTCCCCGGAACGGCCTCTCATTGTTAAGAAAAACCTGGTTTATAAGTCCGTTGATTCCCTCAGCCTGCCCGCCTCTCTGTTTATTCCGGATACGTCAAAGGCGCTAAACAGACTGTTGGTCATCCTGCCTGATGAGACCCTTGAGGGACATGAAGCATATGAATCCCTGGCCACCCTGCTTGCCGACTCCGGCTATACCTCTATGATCATCGACTACCGACAGCCTCCCGACTTCTCCCACCCCGCTCCGTCCAATGATATAATAGACGCCATTGCCTGGCTGAAAGCCAACCAAAACAGGTTCAACCTTGATATTCAGGCTGTCGGACTGATAGGCCAGAACTTCGGAGGATATCTGGCCTCCATGGTCGGGCTCACAAGAAAAGCTGAAATACAGGCCGTTGTTGCAATGCACAGCCCCATGGATCTGACCACTTATATACCTCCATGGGGGTATCCCTACCGCTACCACGTTTTGGCAGGACAGCCTCTCAAGGCAGACAGGAAAATCTGGGAGTCCCTTTCTCCGGTTTCCCATGCAGAGAAGAGCAGTCCCCCCTTATTACTGTTGCACGGTACCGACGACCGGCGGGTCCCTGTTAGCCAGTCGCTTGAAATGAAACGGATTTTAACGCAACGTCTTGGAAGGGTCCGCCTGATCCAAGCTGAAGGAGGGAAGAACGGCTATTTTATGGCCGACAGCAATATTGCCGCTACCGGTACAACTATCCTGAACTTTTTCTCCGGGGCTATGATAAACATACCGGACAGTATAGAATGGTTGAAGGACCTTCCCTACGCAGCCGCAGGAGAAAAAACACTGAAGGCGGATATTATGAAACCCAAAACCTATAGGGGGAAGTTGCCAGCCGTACTGCTCTTCCACGGGGGAGGATGGATGTGGGGCCGAAAGGAGGATATGACACAATATGCCGTTGATCTCGCCCGCAACGGATACGCCGCCATTACTGTTGAATACCGGCTGGCCCGCGAAGCCCTCTATCCGGCAGCCTTTGACGATGCAAAAGCGGCCGTCCGCTGGGTAAAATCTGTGGCGGATACCCTGGAAATTGATCCCGAAAGAATCGGAGCCGCCGGACAGTCGGCCGGGGGACACCTGGCGGCACTGCTCGGGGTGACAAATGAAAAAAACTTTATAGGCCAATTTATCGGTCGCCGGGAGTATAGTTCCGCTATTAAGGCCGCTGCAACGTTTAGTGGAGTGGTAGACATGCTCTCCCTCTACCCGCGGGATCCCTTTTCGCCGGCAGCTCTTTTTGGAGGGTCCCCCGAATCAAACAGGAAGGCCTACCTAGAAGCCTCTCCCATATCTCATATATCCAAAACTTCGTCCAGCTTCTTATTTATTCATGGCGCCAAAGATCATCTGGGACTTGCCCGGGAGATGGAAGATATGGCCGCCAAGCTTAATCACCTGGGGGTTGAAGCAGAAACCCTTATTATTGAGGGGGGAGGACACAATTTTGAAAGGTATCCCGAATTTAGGGCCCTGGGAGTTCAAAAACTTCTTGAGTTTATGGATCGGAACCTTAAAACCATCAATGGCAGCAACCGATAGCCCCTCAAGCAGCCTGCCGATTCGTACAATCTTACCTCCGGCAGCCCCTTTTTCCCGGAAAGGTTGAAATCATTCCAATTTTCTTATATTTAAAACTGGTTTATCTACAAGCTCTTTAAAATCAACCATTAACAAACAATTAAACACCGGTATGAATATGCACAATCACTATTTGGCAACCCTGTCAATACTTTTGGCCTTTTGTTTAGCCTCATTTAGTGCCTGTAAACAAGAAAAGGGGGAGGCAGAAAGCCGTGCAGAAAAAAATGTGGCAATCATTTCGGGGATGTATGACTCCTTTAAAACCGGGGATATCCCTGCAGTGTTGGATAAGATGGCTAATGATATTGTCTGGAATGAGGCTGAACATTTCCCCTACGCTGATGGAAATCCATACATCGGCCCGGATGCCGTTCTGAATGGGGTCTTTGCCCGCCTGGGTGATGAATGGGAGTCCTTCCAAATAACAGACCAGTCCATTTATCCTGTGGGGGACCATATGGTATTGGCTACCGGGAGATATACCGGAACCTATAAAAAGACCGGGAATTCCCTGGATGCACAACATGCTCACCTCTGGTGGCTCGAAGATGGGAAGGTCACCCGGTTTCAGCAGTATACCGACACCAAACAGGCCTGGGAGGTGACGCGTACAGAAGGCGACAATTAGGTTTATTTGACTTTATTTTCGGTGGAGGTCAGCCACTCCTTCGGACCCCTTTCAATTGGATCGCTATGGCCGGATCCCGGGTACAACGGCCGGTGGGGAGGTGCCGGGACAACCTTACTAAATAAACCCCCATCTCTCTACCGGTGTCTTTGGGGATCGATATTTTTGTTATAAAAGCACTGATGCCCTCGCGGGCAGCGTTGGCACCAGTCAATTTGTACTACAGGCCGGGCAAACCTTATCTCCCCCGGCGTACTTGTTCTGGCATTTTTCCGGCAGAGGCCGTATCGTCTTGAATGCAACATGAACAGCAACAGCCCGGCGGGCCTGCCTCACAAATTGAAGAAGAGCAATCCTCCGGTGGATGCTGCGGCCCCCTTATATTTCTTTTCCTGCTCATCCTGGTCGGATACTGCAGTTTTGATAAAGGTGATTTCTACCTTGCCCCGGGGGAAGCGAACCTCTGGACAGACGCCATGGAAACCGTCTTTGAAGACCTCCATGCCGTCATCCCCGACTCGATGGTTCTGTCAGACGACCTCAATACAACAGGCCGCATGAGAGATGTCCGGTCCATTAAAAATGTTTTATACCTAATCAATACGGAAGCCACCCTCCGCTCATCCAAAGAACGGTACTACCGGATGAGTATATCGGCCGTTTAGGTCAAATTCAATTAATCTGCGATTACAAAAATTTTTACCGGAACTTAGATGGAAAAAGTCAGATGGGGCATATTAAGCACCGCTGATATTGCGGTCGAAGAGGTGATCCCGGCCCTGCAGCAGGGATCCGGCTGCAAGGTGGCGGCAATTGCTTCCCGAAGCCGGGAGAAGGCCTCCCGGGCTGCCGACAGGCTGGGAATAGAAACGGCCGTGGGATCTTACGAAGAACTGCTTGCACACCCCGGTGTGGAAGCCGTATACAACCCCTTGCCCAATCACCTGCATGTCGAATGGTCTGCCAAGGCCCTGAAGGCCGGCAAGCATGTGTTATGTGAAAAACCACTGGGGCAAAACCTGGCAGATGCCCGCCGGCTGGCCGAGGAGGCGAAGAAATACCCCGAACTTAAAGTCATGGAAGCCTTTATGTACCGCCATCACCCGCGTTGGAAAAAGGTGCAATCCCTTATCGGCGAAGGAGCTATAGGAAAAGTCCGCTCTGTCCAGTCGTTTTTTTCCTACTACAACGACAATCCCGACGATATTCGCAACAATCCTGAAATGGGAGGGGGGAGCCTGTTGGATGTGGGTTGCTATTGTATCTCTGTGCCCCGTTTTATTTTTGGCGCCGAGCCCGTCAGAGCCTTTGGCTTCATGGAGCAGGATCCTGAATTCCAGATTGACAGGCTAACGTCCGGAGTCCTTGACTTTCCCGGCGGGCGTGCCTCCTTTACCTGTGCCACGCAGCTGGCCCTGCAACAAAGCGTAACCATTTCTGGGACGGAAGGTTATATAGAGCTTCCCTGGCCTTTTAATCCGCCTACCGACCGGCCAACTACTATTCACCTGCATACCGGCGAAGGCAGCCGGGATATCAGTATCCCGTCATGCAACCAATATACCCTCCAGGGCGATCTTTTCTCCGGGGCCATTCGTCTTCAGGAAGAGGTTCCCCTGAAGCTGGAGGATGCGCTGGCCAACATGAGGGTCATAGACGCTATAAAACGGAGCAGCGCCGCCGACGCCTGGGTCAACTGTTAAGCCTGTTGCCGTGGTTTTATCGGAAGGGGTGTGACCCTTGCTTATTCTCCCAGTATGCGGCCCCAAAGAGCGGCTATCCGCTTGCGGTTCAGGTCCACCCCCGGATCCAGGTGGTCGAAGCCGACAACCCTGGTGGAATCGTCATTAAATTCGAGCCGGTAACTCCATATCAGAGGAGAGGGCTCCTCCCGTAGCCAGAGGTCCCATCGGCCGAAGCGGATATCATGCATATACAGCCCGCCGCCCTCTTCGGTGACGGAATAATAACCCTGGGAAAACCACCGTATCCGTTCCACCGGCAGTTGTCCCCGGTAGGGGGCAATCAGCTGATCATTTATATCCACCTGCCTGAATTCAATTTCACGGTCATCGTCAAAAATGGAATAGAGCCCTGCATATATGGCCTCATCCGACCGGGCATACCCCACCCATAAAAACTCCGTAAAAGGCATGGGCGTCGTCATATACCGTTCGGCGGGAATATCCTTTGTATTAAAGTTTTCCTCAAAAACACCGTTTACATGGCCCTTGATCGCGAATCCCGCTGCCAAATAAAGACTGCTAAATCCAAGGCCCAGGTAGTTAGCCCATCTCCGGGCCGGAGTATGCCTGCGCATGAACAGGGATATCAGCACCCCGGCCATCAGGGGCAGGCTGTAAAAGGGGTCAATAATAAAAATGGTGTTAAAGCTGAAGGTGTAGTTGCTGAAAGGCTGCAAAACCTGGGTGCCGTAGCTGGTACAGGCATCAATGAACACGTGGGTAAACAGAACCAGGAACACGAGCAGGCTCCACCTTCTCCATGATACATTATCCCCCCTGTAATACCGGTACAGCAGCCATCCCAGAAGGGGGGCGGCCACAACACTGAAAAACAGGGAGTGGGTTATCCCCCGGTGAATAGCCAGCTCCTGCACTTCCGTTACAAAAGGGTTGGCAAATACATCGAGGTCCGGAACCACTCCAAGCACCGCTCCCCAGCCAGCGGCCTTGTTGCCGATTTCCCTGCCCAGACAGGCTTCGCCAACGGCCGCGCCAAGTGTTATTTGTGTAATGGTGTCCAAGGGTATATGATCTTTAACTACAGCTGTATTGTTATTTCCGGACCGCCCGGAATTCCGAAAGAAAGATGGGGTATTCTTTGAACAGATAAAACCTTGGCGAATTAATTCCTTACGCCCCCTGCTCAGTCGGCCGCAAACCAATAGGTAAACTTAATGGCAAAAAGGTTGTCGCCGGTCTGGCCCAGGGCGTTCACCAGGTCGCCCGGCCTGGCAAACCTGTTCCCGTTGTGCCTGGCGGCCCTGTTTTGCTGCCAAACCAGAAAGAACGTGCTGCCCGGCTTCCACTGGTAACGCAGAACGAGACTGCTCCGAAACGACTTGACCAAAAAGTCGGGGTCCGCAATCGTAAAGACCTCCCCGTTGTGGCGTACATCAAACGCTTCCCCCTGCGTGTTGTTCAGCACCTCATAGCGATCCAGCCTATGGCTTCCTGCTGCCGGCAGCTGTCCGGGACGGTAGTAATTGCCGCTGGCCACGAAGGGTTCGGCATAGAGCTCAAGCGTAAAGTCGGGAGAGAACGCATAGTTCACGCGCGTCTGTAGGGACAGCTGGGACCGGTCGATACTGGAGAAAACATACCGCCCTCCAAATGTTTCGGGCGGTCCGCCGGAAAGGGTCGTAATATATTGCCTCTTTTGTGTACGTCGGGATAGGGTAGGCTGCAGCTGAAATTCCCAGCGGCCGCCGGTTCGTATTTCCACCGAAGGGTTGGCCCGGAAACTCCACCCTCCGAACTCATCCGATTGGTAGTTCATAAACACCCTGCCGAATACATTCGCAGCGCGGTCGGTAAACAGGCCTCCCTGGAACTCCCATTGTCTCGGAGAACCCATAAGCGGGCCTCCACGGGTCAACCGGTCGTCCAGGGCCCGTGGAGTAAATTCCACATCGGCAAAAAAGGTCCAGAAATTTTTCAGCTCCAGTCGGGGGCCGAACTCAATGGAGTTTTCACGCCTGGTGCCCCCATAGTTCCACGAAGCACTTGAGCTGACTTCAAACCGGTAGGATTGGTACCAGCTTCCAGGGTCGTTTTCCCGGTAGGTCAGCTCGGCACGGGTACTGATATCATCCGATCGAAACAGTATTCCCGTATCGTTCAGTTCGAAGCCGGGCGACTTGGTACTACCCTGCACTTCCCATAGCCAGTGCTCTCCCGAATTTTTTGAGAGTTCGATACTTCCGCGCATCCCCGACATGGAGGTACTGCTTGAATCTACCGACAAGTATTCGGCATCAGGACGCTGGTAATAGCGGGCGCTGGAATACTGGTCGTTCAAAACTGACTCCCGGCTCCCGCTGACATAGCTGAATCCGACGTCTCCGCTCAATTGGTATTTCCCTTCCATAAAACGAAGATTCCAGTCCCCACCCCCCGTAACAGCTGTTTTATTCAACAGCCGGGAAAGGGGGGTATTCTCTCCAAGCCCACGGTAAACGCCCGTCAGTATGAAACCCGCCGTGGAACTGTAGGGGCCGAACTCCTGCTGAAGCCTCAGCACATTATAGGAGGTCAGGGGCTCGACGGGGACGTCGTCAAACTGGTTTGTTTGTGTATTGAATACGCGGGCACGCTCCTTTCCCGTAACGGCCGTGAGCCCACCCAGCGACAAGCCGTTGGGACTCCGCCCGGTAATCTTTGCCGCACCGAGGATAGAGGTATTGGATATGTCTTCCGAATAATCTGCTTCCGGCCTGAGTGAGGGGGCAGCCCCTATTCGGCGGGAATAAAAATAACTGTCGGAGCGTCCCCCTCCGCCGCCACCGTTTCCGCCTCCCAATACCCGGAAGAGTTGCTGTCCTTCGGTAAAGAAGGGCCGCTTCTCTTCAAAAAAGGTTTCAAAGGCGGTAAGGTTTACCTGGGCGGGGTCCGCCTCAACCTGTCCGAAGTCCGGGTTTATAGTACCGTCAAGGGTCAGGTTCGGGCCCAGCCCTACTTTGACATCACCGCCGATACGTGTATTTAGCGACACCTTTTCCTCGAAAGGGTTGTCGGGGTTCGGGGCTCCCCGATACAGGGTCTCTCCGGCAACATAGGGCAAAAACTCAAGCCGGCTGGATGGCACCACATTCTCGATGCCTGTCAGCAGCCCAAATCGCGACGCCCAGCCCGTCTGGTCCTTGGGTATCATCACCCAGAAGGCATCTTCATTTTCCGACGGCACATAACGGTTGATATTCAGTCCCCAGGTTTGCTCTTCGGCATTACTGAACCGAAGCTGTGAAAAGGGGATCCGCATCTCCAGGGTCCATCCAAGGGAGTCTACCTGTGTGGCAGCCGACCATACCGGGTCGTAAGAGTAATCCCGCGAGCGGTAACCCATTTCATCTTCGGGTTGAAAATAGTCGGCCCGGACTCCGGAAACAGAAACGGAAAAACTTCGTGCCGTGCGGCGGTCCAGATAGGTATCCAAAGAAATCACGAGCCGTTCGGCATTGCCCTGGTTGTCCCGCCGTCCCAGTTGCCGCTGTATCTGTGATGGGTTCGGGCTGTACATCCGGGCACCTACATAGAGCGCATCATCATCATAGGTAAAAGCCACCCTCGTCTTCTGCGTGGCTTCAGCCCCCTCATCAGGTTCCCGCTGAATAAAACCCGAAGCAAAACGGGCTTTTCCCCAGACTTCCTCATCCAGGCTTCCGTCCAGTTTTATATCGGAAGTTTGTATGGGAGTAGCACTGATGTTTTTACGGGATTCCGAGCCACTATCCTGGGCTCCGGCTCGCAGGTTTAGGGCCATCCCGATGATGAATAATAGCGGTATCGTTTTAACTAATAGTTTAGGCAATGTGGGTACTTTTAAAGACTCCTGTTTTCAAATTGGGGATTAATCTACCATTTTTGAACTATCTTTGGGCGATTATCATTGCTCCTTTTAAGTAAAACTTTATTAAAATAGGGTCGCTCTACGCGAACCTTTTACTACATGGCGGGGGACGGCTGCAGGCCCTTGCCGTTGAAGGGGAGGATGGCAAAGATATACGGAATCGGGATCCCCCGCTTATTGAAGAAGGAGCCCCTTTTCCCTGTAGATGGATAGACCTTGAGGATATCGAAAGGCTGGACGACGACCTCCGGATACGGAGCCACCTTCTCACCTGACGGGTCGACCCTCTTCATGAATATTCAGCATTCGGGATTGACCCTGGCGATAACGGGTCCTTGGCATAAGGCCCAAAGGAAAGCATAGTATATAAAAAAACAGCTCCCCGCTAACCGGGGAGCTGTTGATTTCCAAGAGTTTAAAACTCTTCGGAAGACCCGGGACTGGATGCGGACGATGCCTCACCTTCATACATGCCCGCCAGGATCCAAGCACCACCTGCCAGGGCCAACTCTTTCAATAGGATACCCATGGAACCCTGCATAGCCTGTGCACTTTCTGCAGCTATAACAGCCGGAAGGCGAATGGAAAACACAAAGATCAGCAGCATAACTCCCAGCAGGAGGCCTGCCAACCGGGCTTTTTTCTCAATTAAAAAACTGGCGCTTGCCGCCAGGAACGCAGCTCCGGTCAGATAAACCCAGAATGCTCCACCCGGTATGGGTACCATCCCCGTCATGGCACTGGCATTCGTGAAATGCATCACGCCAAAAGCCACGAATGGCAGTGCAAACAAGAAACGTCCGATTTTACCTAATAGATTGTTGTCCATAAGAACCCCCTTTTTTAATTGTGGTTTAGATATAAATACTGTACAAATAACCCTTTAATGCTAAATGTTAACATGCATATAACTACTTTAAAGGTGAAATCGTTTACCTCTAAAGGGGGAGGGTGAACAGGTGTTGTTTCGAGCTATAACGGCTGCCAAAGGCCCATAACCTTCCTAAGCTGCACTATCTGTCCGATATGATAGGAATTGTGGTCGAAGCCGGAAGGGCGGGTGCCGACATCTTTCAGTTTAAGTCCCTTGACCGCCGTTCTAAAATCAACGTGGGCTTGGCGGCCCTCAAGCTGCTCCAGAAGAAGCTGTCGTAACTGTTGACGGTTTTCCATGGTGAAAAGCTTTAAATGACGGCTTTTAAAGAGGGGTATAAATAGCAAAAGCCCTGCCGCCGCAGAGCTTTCTTTCAATCAACTGTTTATAACATACGGCTTTTATCCCATACGGAACAAGAAAAACTACAAACCACGAATTATTCCATAACTAATATATAACTAACAGTAATTAATATTTAAATAACGATAACTATTTAATATATTTAAACCTCTTGAATTGAGACGGAATTAACGCCCAAAAACAGGCCCTGTGCCTCTATGCCTAAAAATGTAGGAAATCTTACGCTTTACTCGGTCGACGACCTCCACCGGAAACTGGGCTTGAGTAAAATGACTATACGTACCTATCTCAGGGAAGGCAAGATCCGGGCCCGCAAGCTTGGCGTTAAATGGTATGTCACAGAAGAGGCCCTCAGGGACTATTTTAACGAGCCTTCAGTAAGCACGGGCAATGACTCCCAAAGAAAAGCGGGTTATCGCTACGTAATCAAGGGCGTCAACGACTTGGTCAGCGAGCAGGAAGAGTGCGACACCATGGAGGAGGCGGTTGAGTGTATTCAAAACCAGGCCATTGTCAGCCTGTTCCAGGTCGCCATAATTGACAAGCAGACCGGAGAAGTGATCGAACTGGTTAAGGCAAGGGACTTCCTGGACCGCCACACATAAAAAAGGTCCCCGGCTATTAGGCCGGAGACCCCGGAGTCACTCATCTTAACTATTGTAGGATCGCCTGAATAATTCAGGCATCCGCCATACATTACGCAGTAAAACCTTAATCAGATTTACCTTAATCTACATGCTTACAAAAGACGACACCAAGCTCGAAATTTTCGGCTTCGGCGATGAGGAGGACGACAATTTTTTCTGCCTGGTCAACCTCCGGAAAAGCCCCGACGGTATTGACCTGGAAAAACTGGCCTCTGCCGACCCCCGTAACTTTGACGAGGCCCTGAACCGGCAGGGGTGCATCCTGCTGCTCCGGGGAGATGAGGTGGAAGAGCTAATAAACAGGGGAGACATCACCGACTCGGACCTCCACCAGTCTATCTACGATCTCGCCGTCAGAGAGGAGATCATTACATAGCGTGCCGTCTTGGGCCTTCGCGCAACTCCCGGGTGCGAATCCTCTCCCTTGCATATGTGCGTCCCTCAAGCGGTTCGACTACATCCGAATATGCCTGATCCAGTTTCCCTTAAAATACTTTTTCCGGTTTGACCCTGCGCTCAATCAACTTTACATCCTCATTCATCCTAACTAATAATTTGCGTATTTTCCCTGTTGGCAAACTAAATAAAAGTATTTTCCCTGCATCATGCAGACGAGCGAAAACATTGACGGCAGCAAAATCACGGTAAAACAAAAACTCTTTACCTGGTCGAACCTGATCTCCCTAAGCAGGGTTTTTGTCGCCGCCCCCATTATTTACCTGCATTATACCAACGGGCAGACGGTAAATGCCGCTGTTGTGCTGCTGGTATTATACGGCATGGTATCTGATTACCTGGATGGCTACCTGGCCCGGAAACTGAACGAGGTAACCGAATGGGGCAAGGTCATGGATCCGGTGGCGGACAAGGTTTCAGCTTTCTTTCTGTTTCTGTATACCGTCTATATCGGGCTCATCCCCCTATGGTTTTTTGCCCTTGAAGTTGCACGCGACCTGTTGATTCTCTCCGGCTCTGCTTTCATCCAAAACCGGCGGGGCAAGGTTGCCATGGCTACGATGTCCGGAAAATGGAGTGTCAATGCCCTGGCAGGGTACTGGATGTCGGCATTTTTCTTCCCCCAAATGGCCGGGCTGCAATCCTTTTTCATGGGTATTGCCCTGGCTCTTATGTTTTTATCCCTCATTGATTATTTTCACCGGTTCACACTTATATACAAAGGATTGGAATTTAACTAACGCTCTCATAAATCATAGTTGTACGAAGCCGGGTGGCAACCACTCACATTCCGGTTGGTTAGCAGCTTCGCAATATAGTTTATACAATGGGTTTACTTGAAAAAATAGGTCTTAAGAAGAAGGAAAAAGTTGAAAAGGGCGTGGAAAAAAGCCGCAGCGGACTTATGGAAAAGCTGGGCAAGGCCATCGCCGGCAAGGATACGGTCGATGCCGAAGTGCTCGACAACTTGGAGGAAGTGCTGATAACCTCCGATGTTGGGGTTAAGACAACCCTTGAGATCATCGACCGCATCGAGGCGCGGGTGGCTCGCGACAAATACCTCGGCAGCGACGAGCTGAATGCCCTGCTCAGGGAAGAGATCATCGGCCTGCTTAAAGATCACGCACCGGATAAACCCGCGGAGTTTGATGCCGACTTCCCCCAAAAGCCCCATATCATTATGGTTGTCGGGGTCAACGGGGTTGGCAAGACCACTACAATCGGCAAGCTGGCCCACCACTATAAGCAAGCCGATAAAAAAGTAGTGCTCGGTGCGGCCGACACCTTTAGGGCCGCGGCCGTCGACCAGCTTAAGATCTGGAGCGAGCGGGCGGGCGTCCCCATCATACAGCAGGGACAAAATGCAGACCCCGCAGCCGTGGCATACGATACGGTGGAGGCGGCCAAGGCCCGGGGTGCCGACGTGGCCCTTGTGGATACCGCCGGCCGGCTGCATAACAAGAAGTCACTCATGGACGAGCTTGCCAAAATTAAGCGCGTAATGGGCAAAGTAGTCGAGAATGCTCCCCATGAGGTGCTTCTGGTACTCGATGCTTCGACCGGGCAGAATGCCATGGAGCAGGCCAGGGCCTTCGCCTCCTTCGTCGATATCACGGGCCTGGCCCTGACCAAGCTCGACGGGACCGCCAAGGGAGGTATCGTCATAGGCGTCTCCAACGAGCTGGATGTCCCCGTAAAATATATCGGGGTGGGCGAACAGGTCGAAGACCTTCAGGTTTTTGACCGGGAGCTGTTTGTTAATTCCCTGTTTAGAGAATAGGAACTTTAATTAACTCCTTTTGATTTATCTGTTTTTGAAAGCATAAGTACAATGTGGTGCAAAAGGGTACGGGGTAGTCATCTATGGTTTATTGGAGAGGGGCAAACAACCATTCTGCCAAATCTCTACTGTTTATACCGATTCTTCTCCTTTCTTTTCTTATTTCATTAACCAACGCCCCTGCAGCACAACCCCTGTCGGACCCTGCCCGCCTACTTGTGAAAGCGGACTCCCTGTCAAAAGCTGCCCAATACGAGAAAGCCCTCGGTTTTTATAAGAAGGCACAGGACTATTACAGCCGCCGCGGCAATCATGAAAAGGTGTTGGACTCCCTTTTCGGGCTCTGCTCAACCAATCTTGCTATGAATCGTTTCCAGCAGGCAGACAAATACGCCGGGAAGGGCGTAGTACTGGCCGACAGCCTGTTTCCCAAACGTCCCGACCGGCTGGCCTTCTCCAGGCTGAGCCGGGGGAGGACCCTTGCCGCCCGTGCCAAATACGACGAGGCCATGAAATGGTACCGCGAGGGCATGGCAAAACTACAGGCCTCCGAAAGCAAGGAGCCGGTAGCCGTACGATTGTTGTTGGCCATGGGTAATCTTCGCCATGAACAGGGGCAGCTGGAGCAGTCTCTTACCTACCTGTCACGAGCTGAAGATCTATACCATCGCTGGCAGATCAACGACAAACTGTTGCTGGGAGAGCTGTATAACAGATATGGTATTGTTTACCAGGACCAGGCAAAAGATGAAAAAGCATTGCGCTATTTCAGGAGGGCCCTTACCCTGCACAGGAATCAGCTACACAGCGACCATCCCGATATTGCCAGAATCTATAATAACATCGGGATCATCCACTATTATACGGGAGACTACAGCCGAACACTGGATCACTTCAGAAAGGCCACCGAAATCCTTTCCCGATACCACGGAAGAACCCATAAGCTTGTAGCAGCGGGGTATAATAATATCGGCATCGTTTATTCGGAGATGGGCGAGCTTGAGAAGGCTACAGGCTACCTGGAAAAGGCCCTCGCCATCAAGGAGGAGCTATTGGGGGCCGTACATCCGGATGTGGCAATCGGCTATATGAATATTGGAGCTGTTTACTTTGATATGAAACAATACCGGAAGGCGATTGACTATTATAAAAAATCGGAGGATTTGCACCTGGAGCTGTTTCCCGAAGGGCATCCGGAACTTGCCAATGTATACGCAAACCTGGGAGAGGCCTACACCCGCCTGGAGAACTACCGGAAAGCATTGCAATATTTTGAGAAAGACCTGTCAATTAATAAAGACCGCCTGGGCCCGGAACACCCGCTCATCGGAGATAGCTATACGAAGATGGGCGAATTATACGGGCGGATTGAACATTATGAGCGTTCCCTGAACAACTTTTCAAAAGCCCTTTCCATTTTTGTCCGCAATGCCCCCCGCGAAAGCGAAATGCGGGTAGAAACCCTGGAGGATGTAACCTACCCGAACCATTTGCTTGAAGCCCTTACCCTCCGGGCAAACACCTTAAAAAAATATTACGAATCCTCCGAAAATACCCGCCACCTGCAACGATCCCTTCAGGATTATCTTCAGGCCGTAGGCCTTATTGATAAAATGCAAAAATCTTTCTCCCGGCAGGGTTCCAAAATGTTGCTCCGGGAACGGACCCGCCCCCTTTACGAAAAGGCCCTGGATACCGCTTACCGGCTTTGGAAAATGGATAACGCCCGCCGCTATAAGGAATACGCATTATACCTCTCCGAAAAGAGCAGGAATCAAATTCTTCTTCAACACCTTCAAAAAATCAACGCCCGTAAATTTGCAGGCATACCCGATTCTGTCATCGCTCGTGAGAGTCAAATAACCTCCCGCATTACCGGCCTTCAACAAAGGTTGGAGGGACTGATCCGGTCTGCCGACTCAACCTCAAGGTACCGGCTTCGAGACTCTTTGTTCGCTTCTCGGCGGGCATTGCAACAACATATCAGGCGGATTGAAAATAAATACCCCTCTTATTACCAGCTTAAGTACCAGCCCGTATCCATATCGGCTTCTGATATTCAAAGGAAACAACTGGCAGGGGGTGAGTCTTATGTCGAATACTTTTGGGGAGAGGAACACCTGTATGCCTTTGTCCTCAATCCCGGGTCGTTTCATCTTAAACGCTGGAGGCGCGATACCCTCTTGTCGCAACAGCTTGTGGAATATAGAAAATCCCTGTCGGGCAATTTTTCCACTGCAAATATTGCCGAGTTGGGTCATCTCCTCTATAAGAAATTATTCCGCCCGGTTGAGCCATATCTCTCCGGAGACCGCCTGTTTATCATCCCGGACGGCCCCCTTCATTATATTCCTTTTGAAAGCCTGATTACCGAACCCCCTTCGGACGGACCGGTTAATTTCGGGAAGTTGCCGTATGTGTTAGATAAATATTCCATCAGCTATTCTCCATCCGCCTCTTACCTGTCGCTGGCAACCGGTCCCGAAACCAAGGATTCTCAACAGCGGCCCTTTCTGGGGTTTGCCCCTTCTGTAGACCCCGACACCTCTATTCGTTCCCTGCCCGGCATACCGGATACCTCAAATACCTTCAGCGTCCTGCCCTCAAGCCAAAGAGAGGTGCGGGAAATAGGCTCGCTGATTACAGGCCCCGGCTTGTGGTCGGTGTTCGCCGGGAAGAAAGATGAAAGTGCGCTCTTTTTACAAAATAAAGCGACGGAGAGCCGTTTTAAGGCCCTGCCCCTCCATAAATATCGCTATCTCCACCTGGCCACACACGCATTTGTTTCGGATAAGCATCCCCGGGCGTCCGGAATCCTTTTTGCCCGCCCGGAATCGGAAACGGAGGACGGAGTGCTATATACTTCCGAGATCTATAACCTCCGGCTTGATTCCGAACTGGTTACCCTGAGTGCCTGCAAGACCGGCTTCGGCAAGCTGGTTGAAGGAGAGGGGATGATGAGTCTGAGCCGTGCATTCCAATATGCAGGAGCCCAAAACCTGCTGGTCTCCCTGTGGAATGTCAATGACCGTTCGACCGCACAACTGATGATCGATTTCTATAAGCACCATCAAACGAATACACCTCGTGCCTCATCGCTTCAAAAAGCGAAACAGGCTATGATTGAAAAGATGAAATTTGCTCACCCCAAATACTGGGCTCCTTTTATTTTGATCGGAAGGTAACGCCCGCAAGCAGGGCCCTATGATCCCGGAGGCGTGGTATCGTCGTCCTCATTGGAAGTATCGTCTTCCTGATCCGGTAGTGCTGCAAGCATTCGTCTGGCAGCTGAATTTATGGCATATAACTCTTCCATATCGACCCCTGTTATTTAATTATTAGATATAATTTTGTACTCTCTTTGTATACGTAGTAATTATATGATCTAAAAAATATCTATTAAAAGCGAACTGTTGGCAACGGCTTACGCTAAGCGGGGCGCCTTACTTGGAGATCGGTGTTGTTATGAGCTATTCACGGAGTTTACTTCTGCTTGTACTGAGTGTATTTACCTGTCTGCCCAACGCCTATCCCCAGGAACTGCAACGGGCTGACTCCCTGCGCGAGAATGGAGAGCATTTTAAAAACAGGGGGAACTATTCCCAGGCCGAACAATATCTCGGTGCGGCCCTGAACATCTACGGGCAGGAGCGTGACACTTCGGCGTGGCTGAAAACCGGGCAGCTCTATGCCAGCACCCTGGTTCATCGGGCTAAATACGACCGGGCTCTCGCCCTCTACAGGAAATTATTGGATACCGACCATCCGGATAACGACAAAAGGCTGAGGGGAGACCTGCTCAACAGCGTAGGGTGGACGCACAACAAGATTTCCAACCACCGGAAAGCCCTCGAATATTTTAAAAAAGCCCTGCCTCTCTCCAGGGAAGCGGAGTTTACACTGCTGACTGCCATTATCTACGACAACATGGGTTATAGCTATAAAGAGCTGGGGGATTACCGCAAATCCCTTGAGATCCGCAAAAAAGCCCTCCCCCTCTTTTATGAACTGGAAAACAAACAGAGCATTGCCATATCCCTGAATAACATTGCCCAGGTGTATGAGCAGCTGCTATTATACGACCGGGCTCTTGAGTATTATACCCGGAGCCTGGAAGTACGAAAGGAGCTGGGCAACGTCAACTACCTTGCTACTATTTATAACAACCTGGGAATTCTGCAGAAGAAGCTGGGCAACTATGAGCTGGCGCTCATCTCCCTGGAAAAAAGCTTGAAATACCGTAAAAAGGCCGGTAAGCCGCAAACAACCAGCACAACCCTTAGCAACATCGGAACGCTTTACAGCACGCTGGGCAGATCCCAAAAGGCACTTGAATATTATCGTGAGAGTATCCGCTACGGCCAGGGGCTTTTGCCGGACAAAACCCTGGACTACAACTATTCAAACCTGGCAAACCGGCTTTGGGCGCTCGGACACTACGAGGAAGCTGAAGCCACTTTTAAAAAAGCCCTGGCTTTTCGCAAGGAGATTGGGAATCCCCGGCTGCTGGCCGATTCGTTCCTCAATATCTCCATGGTGAAAAGCAAAAACCGGGATTATCCCGGGGCCCTGCAATATATTCGCAGGTCCTTGGCAATTGCCGATTCATTGAAAGACTATGAACTGCTCACGGAAGCACATATACACCTGGGAACCATCTACCGCCATCAGGGCAAGCCTGCAAAAGCCCTGTCCAGCTTCAGAAAGTCGCTGGCCTACAGCCGTTTCATTGGTGAAACGGATCAGCTGCTACCCCTGAAACAGCTGGCCTACCACTGCGACCGCCTGGATTCCGACAGTGCCCTGGTGTATGGCACACGCGCCATTAACCTGATTGAGAAAGGTAGGGAAAGGGCAGGGGCCAGCGCGGAGATAAGAACACGTTTTTTGGAGCAACACTCCAATTTTTATACCTCCATGGCCCACTGGTCCCTGAAGTACCGAAATGATATGGAAATGGCCTTTCGATATGTAGAGCTGGCCAAAGCCCGGGCTCTTGCCGATGAGCTGGTTCAGGCTTCACAACGGGTCGACGAAGTATTGCCGGAAGCCGCCCGTTTCGAGCGCAATAAAAAACTTAAAAGAATTGAAGCACTCTACACCTCGCTCCGGGAAGCCGCAGCTGAAGATGAAGAGGAGAAGCTCAAGATAAAAATTCGGCAAGCGGAATTAAGCTATTCGGCCTTTGAAAACAACCTCCGGCGAAAATATCCAAACTACAAGAAACTGGAGGTGAGGGAGCCCATCTCCCTGGAAAAGGCGCAGGCTATAAGCGCTCCCGGAACAGCCATCCTGGAATATTCCATAACGGAAAACCGATTGCTGGTGTTTTTGATTTCATCCGAACAAGTGTTGGCTGAAAGCTATACTCTCAACAACGAAGAGGACGCTCCCCAAAACATTACGGGACAGGTACAGGCTTTCAAGGACGCCATCCTGTCCAATGCCGCCCCGTCCATACTGGAAAAACATTCCGCGCCCCTTTATGATCATCTCCTGGCCCCCTTCGAAGAAACCCTTTCTTCGGTTAACAAGCTGATTATTGTGCCCGACGGGCCGCTGGCGTACCTTCCTTACGAGGCCCTTAGGATCGACGGGCGTTATCTCATTGAGCGTTTTAATATCAAATATGTTCCCTCTCTGACAACCCTGCCCCTGATCAGGACCCCGGGAGCAACCCACCATAAGGAGCTGCTGGCCGTGGCGGGGTCGGACTTCACGGCTTACTCCGGCAACAATCCCGTGCGAAGAAGGGCCTACTCATCCCTGCCCAGCACTCTGATCGAAGTCGACTCTGTAGCCTCCCATTTTTCGGATGTTCTCACCCTCAAACACAGGCAGGTTAGTGAAGAGGCCCTTAAAAAACTGCTTAACGCAAAATTCCGCTATATCCACTTGGCTACCCATGGATATATTGACGAAGACTATCCCGGACAAAGCGGGCTGGCCCTGTCGTCGTCCCAGGACCTGAGTGCCTCATCTGCCGAAGACGGCCTTCTGAAAAGTTTTGAGATCTACCGGTTGAACCTCGACACGGAGATGGTGGTGCTTAGTGCCTGCAATACCGGAATGGGCAAAGTGGTGGGAGGAGAGGGCATTCTCGGGCTTCAGCGCGCTTTTTTCTATGCCGGCAGCTCTTCGGTGGTGGTTAGCCTGTGGAACGTATACGACCGCTCTACCGCTTTTCTGATGAATGAGTTTTATAAGGCACTTATTAAAGAGAGGGGGGGAGGCGGATCTTCACTGATCCATTCGCTGGTCCGGTGGGCCGGATGGGACACCTCCATTCCCTATGGGAATAAGGCCCTGGCCATGAGAGAGGCCAAACTTAAACTGATCAACCACCCCGTTTTTAACCACCCGGTCTATTGGGCACCTTTCATCCTCGTAGGCCGGTAGAACCGGGCCGGGAAGTAGGGGGCGGACCAGACCTCAGTTATTCTTCGTAATTTCTATAAATTCCTGGTTGTCAACCTCCGGCGGGTTGTCTGTGTTGGCCACCATTACCGTGGTAGCATACATCGTGCGGGTAATTTTAGCCAGCTTGTCAAAACGGATTTTCTCCACCTCGTCAGACGGCCGGTGATAATCTTCGTGGACTCCCGTAAAGAAGAACACAAAAGGAATGCCTAACCTTCCGAAATTCCAGTGGTCGCTGCGCCGGTAAAACTGGTTGGGGTCCGCCAGGTCATTATAGCGGTCGTCAAGGTCAATGTTAGCCGCCTTACGGTTGGCCACCCGAAGGAGGCTGTCGAGCTGGGAGGAGATAATTTTTCCGCCGATGATGTAGGCATACTCCTCCTGGCCCTTTTCCTTGTGAGTCTTGTCTATACGCCCGATCATATCCACGTTGATATTTGCCACTGTCTTTTCAATGGGTACGACCGGGTGATCGGAATAGTATCGTGAGCCCAGCAGCCCCTTCTCTTCGCCGGATACATTTAAAAACAGTACGCTTCGCCGGGTGGCAACACCGTTATCCCTGGCTTTGGCCAGGGCCCTGGCAATATTCAGCAGGCCCACCGTCCCGCTCCCGTCATCGTCAGCCCCGTTGTAAATTCTGTCGCCGGTACTGTCGGGACGCCCTATGCCCACATGGTCGTAATGGGAGGTAATAACAATGAACTCATCTTTCAATTCGGGGTCCGCCCCCTCATAAAGGGCAAGTACGTTCTCGGTTTCCACCTCCACTTCCGTGCTGTATGGAATCTGCGTAAGGGTCGCGCCGGTAGGCTCCGGTTTGAAGTCGGTAATATTTTCAACCAGCCCTGCCCTTATCTGACTCAACTCCTCCGCCCCTTTTTTCAATCCCAGGATCTGGGCGGCAAGGGCCGGATTGATCAGGCTGTATCCCTGGGGAAACCCACTGTTCCCGGGACGATACTTCAAACGCATCCCGGCAGCCTTTCCGTAAGAATACCGGGCCTGTTTTGCCTCTTCCTGAAATTCATCAATGCTTGTTGAAGGAATAATCAGCAACCCTTCGGCACCCATTCTGCTGATAACCTGCCCGAACCGGTACCGGGAATCGAAAGACGGGTTGATCAGGGTATCTCCCCCCACCACATGGGGTATGTCCTGGAAAACAAGGACCCACTTGTCTTTTAGGTCAACCCCCTCGAGGTGGGCTACTCCGTTGGTCGTGTCGTTAATACCGAAACCGGCAAACACTATTTCGCCGCTCAGGGTGTCGGCTCCTCCGAACAGTCGAATATAATTTGCGGTCTTCTCGGCACTGGCAACCGACCTCTCCCTTAGCTGTTGCTCTCCATCTACAAGTTCGTGTGTGGTAAAAACCGTGCTGTCGCGTCGGTTTGCAGCCAGTTCAAAATTCTGGTAATAGGAACCGCCCTCTCCGGCCGGCTTCAGGCCCAGCCGCCTGTACTCCTCGGCCAGGTACCCGGCAGCCATCTTTTGACCCCGGGTGCCGGTCTCCCGACCCTCCATGGAGTCGGCCGCCAGTGCCGACAAATGGTTGCGCAGGTATGAAACCGTTATTTCATTTTGGAACTCCAGCAGAGCATCGGTGTCGGTGTTGGGCTGAACGGCCGCCGGGGTTCTGCTTCCTCCGCAACCTGCAAGCAGGAGTGAAATGACAAGAAGTATTTTCGTTTTCATAAGGATAGGTAGTAGGATTAAATATCAGGATTGGGTATCGGTCACAGAGCCGTCCGGCTGACCGATGATTTCGTCGACCGGTTTCAGGTCTAAATAAAAATCCGTCGGGTTCTCATCTTCAACATACAGGTTGATCTGCTGTTCCTTGAGCATCTCAAGAACCGCCAGGAAGGTTACCACAATTTTTGTCTTGGTCCCCAGCTCCATGCAGATAGCATAAAAGGAGGTGCGGCCGCTTTTGTGAAGCTTCTTAAGTACATATTCAGTCTGTTCCTCAACAGATACCTGGATTTTTTCAACCCGGTGAACGGCATTCTGCCTTTTGATGTCCGTCAACACCTTTTTAAATGCAGCCATCAGGTCGAACATCGTTACATCTTTCAGGGCTTCTCCACTGGCCTGTTTCTCCACCTGGTCTGCCTTATAATAGCGGCGATAGTATTTTTTCTGGACTTCCTCTTCGACGGTCGACATCTTTTCGGCCATCTCCTTGTACCGCTTGTACTCCAGCAGCCGCCGAACCAGGGCATATCGGGGATCGTTTTCGTCCAATTGGTCTTCATCAGAATCCTCCTGGGGCAGCATCATCCTTGCCTTGATAGACATGAGCATACTCGCCATCAGTATGAATTCACTGGCTACATCGAGGTCCAGCTCTTCCATAAGGCGTATATATTCCAGGAATTGGTTGGTGATGTAGGAGATGGGGATATTGTAGATATCAAGCTCATCTCTCTTAATAAAAAAGAGAAGCAGGTCAAGGGGCCCCTCGAAATTCTTTAACTGAACTCGATACATCGAATACCTGAAATAAGGTTAAGTGCCGCAGTATGATACCTCACACCACTAAAAAAAGAAATAAATTACTGTTTTAATAGTGAATATGATAGTTTTCCGTTTATATTATTATTCATAATACGTTGGTTGTATCTGAAAATTATACGTTTAGGCTAATATCATCTACCATGGAATATGCTGATTTGGCTGTTGCCATCAAGGAGAATAATACACGCCGGGTAAATGAGCTGATGAAAGATCTCGTCCCCAGGCTGAAGCGTTTTTTAAAAATACACATGAACGCATCCAAAGCCGATGCCGAAGATTGTGCACAGGATACGGTACTCGCCTGTATTGAAGCGATCAAGCAGGATAGGATTCGAAACCCCGACCGGATCCTCTCATACATGCTGACCTCCTGCAGAAACAACTATCTTAAAATGAAAGAGAAACGGAAAGAGAAGCATTTTGAAGATCCCCCGGCCGACCATAACATGTCCGCCGGTCAGCTTTCCCAACTGCTTGACGAAGAACGCTTCCGCATATTGAGATGGTGTTTAAAACAGCTGAAGAAGGAATACCGGCGGTTTATGGAGTATTGGTTTCAACATCCCGGCGAGGAAGCGGAAAAAGTTGCCGACCACTTTGGCCTGAGCGTTAGCAATACCTGGACCCGCAAGCACCGCATCATCAACAGGCTTAATAAGTGCTATTCCGAAAAAAGTGAACTTTAATTGTAAGGATTGGGTCACTTGTCGGTCTTACCTATACATATAAACTTTGTGAACGCGACTATTACCCAAATTTATTGAGAATATGACCGAACAGTCCAGGGATCCACAATTGGAAAAACGGATTGACGCCTACGTCAAGGGGCAGCTAAGCGGGCAGGAAGCGGAAACCCTTTGGGTTCAGCTGCTCAAGCGGCCGGATTACATAGATCTTCTCGAAACCGAGCTGGTCGTCAAGGCTATCATTGAAGAGGAGCTGGCGGGCCGGGCCGAAGACACCAAAACGACCTATCTGTTCGGGAAACCTGTCAGGGCCTCCTGGAAATGGGTGGCTGTTGCCGCAAGCATTGCTATTTTGGTAATTTCCCTCAGCTTGTTCACCACGGATAAACAGCCTGCCCTGCAGAATATGACCCTCCCGGAAATCAATATGGTGGAAAACCTGTCTTCAACCCCTGTTTTCCGCTCTCAGAAAAATAATGTCCGGCGGGCAGACTCCCTGCTCAACGTGGGATACAAGGCAGCCATATCGGGTGATATAAAACGGGCCGTAGGCATTTACAATGATATAATCCGGGGGTACGGAGACACTCCCGCAGCGGCCAAAGCTCACCTTAATCTGGGAATTATTCAATATAATAACGGGCGGTATGAGGAGGCGGCCGGGGCCTTCAGCCGTGCAGCCGGGGGTGTCCGAAATGATGCCATACTGGAGGAAAAAGCCTATTGGTACCTCTCCAATGCCTATGTCAACCTGGGCAGGTTTGCCGATGCGCATGAGGCGGTTCAAAAAGCCTATTCTATGGACGGCATCTACCATAACCCGGCACAGCGGTTGTTGAACAGGCTAAGCGAAAAGCTGAAAAACGACAATAATAATAATTAGGTTCCGGATTCTGCCGGCGCCTTCATCATCCGCGAATAAAGCTCTTCGATTCTTTGAAATAATGAGTTAGTTTTGAGCAAACCTCAATCAACTCATGTGTCCTAATCCGTGCAGAACCCTTTGTTAGACGCCTCCGACAACGACCAGGCTTTCGAGCAGACCGTACGCCCCCGAAGCATCGAAGAGTTTATCGGTCAGCACAAGGTTATCAGCAACCTGTCTGTCTTTATTGAGGCCGCCAAAAAGAGGGAAGAAGCACTCGACCACGTGATCCTATCCGGCCCGCCCGGCTTGGGAAAAACCACCCTGGCTCACATTATAGCCCATGAAATGGGCGTTAAAATCAAGCCTACCACCGGACCCGTACTGGAAAAGGCGGGCGACCTGGCAGGCATGCTCACCAACCTGGAGGAGGGTGACGTTATTTTCATCGACGAGATTCACCGCCTCAATCCCGTCATCGAAGAGTATCTGTATTCGGCCATGGAAGACTATACGCTGGATATTGTTATCGATTCCGGCCCCAATGCCCGCAGCATCCAGATTGAGTTAAACAACTTTACCCTGGTTGGAGCCACTACCCGCAAGGGACTGCTGACCGCTCCGCTGCGCGCCCGATTTGGCATCGACATGCGCCTGGACTATTACGATGTGGAGCTGCTTCAGCGCATTGCGCTCAGGACAGCCGCCATACTGGATATGGGCATCACCGATACCGGAGCCCACGAAATTGCGCGCCGGAGCAGGGGTACCCCCCGTATTGTAAACAAGCTGCTCAGGCGCACGCGTGATTTTGCCCAGGTGGAAAACATGGACACCATTACCGACGGCATAGCAGACAAGGCCCTAAATGCCCTTGATGTCGACCAGAACGGCTTCGATGAGATGGATATCCGGATACTTCGATCTATCATCGAAAACTATTCGGGAGGCCCGGTGGGCCTTGGGACCCTGGGTGTTGCCGTGGGAGAGGACAAGGGTACCATCGAGGAGGTCTACGAACCCTTTCTGATCAAAGAGGGGTTCCTGCAGCGCACTCCCAAGGGGCGGATGGTTACCAGGAAAGCCTACGACTACCTGGGTGTGGAGTACGACCCCGACTAGAACTGAAATACGCTTGTACTTCCGTTTGGTTTATCCGTTAAATGCTTCAACTCAGCCCTGTTATAAAGCTCATTATTTTGTAAATTCACGCTCCGTTAATTTTCATCCTTTTTAGAATCTAACATCCGTATGAAACATCTCTTTACCTCGGAATCTGTCTCTGAAGGACATCCCGACAAAATATCCGACCAAATATCCGACGCTATCCTGGATGCCATGCTGGAGCAGGACCCCGATTCGCGGGTGGCCGTGGAAACGCTGGTTACTACCGGGCTTGCTGTCATCTCCGGAGAGGTTAACACTGAAGCCTACGTAGACGTACAGGAGATAGCCCGCAAGGTGATCCGCGATATTGGCTACACCAAAAACAGCTATCGTTTCGATTCCGAGTCGTGCGGCGTGCTGACCTCCATACACCAGCAGAGCCCGGATATTGCGCAGGGTGTGGATGCCGATGAAGATAAAGAGATGGGTGCGGGCGACCAGGGAATGATGTTCGGCTATGCCTGCCGGGAAACCGACACATATATGCCAATGACCCTGCAGTATGCACACGACCTGTTGAGGAAGCTGGCGCATATTCGTAAAAACACCGCTCTTATGCCCTACCTCGCGCCGGACAGCAAAAGCCAGGTCACGGTTGAATACGACGACAAAGGATCTCCCAAGCGCGTAGATACTATCGTCATCTCTACCCAGCACGATGAAGAGGTAGACCAGCCCCAGATCAAGGAAGACCTTAAGAAGCACCTCATCCCGGAGATTATACCGGAGCGCCTGATGGATCCGGAAACCATTCTGCACGTCAATCCCACCGGCAAATTTGTTATCGGCGGGCCCCATGGAGATACCGGCCTGACGGGACGTAAAATTATTGTGGATACCTATGGGGGTCGTGGAGCGCATGGCGGAGGAGCCTTCTCGGGCAAAGACCCGTCAAAGGTAGACCGAAGCGCTGCCTATGCCTCCCGCCACATTGCCAAAAATATAGTCGCAGGCGAGCTGGCCGACGAGTGTATGGTGCAGCTTGCCTATGCTATCGGTATTGCCCAGCCGGTATCCATCAACGTAAACACCTTCGGAACCGGCACGGTTGAAGACGTAAAGCTGGCAAAGGCCATCCAGCAAACTTTTGACTGCACTCCCGCGGGTATCATCGACCGCTTTAGCCTGAAGCAACCCATCTACCTGAAAACGGCAGCCTACGGCCATTTCGGGAGGGAAGAGTTTCCCTGGGAGAAGCTGGACTACACCGACAAGATACAGAACGCCCTGTAGATTGCCGGGGTGGTTGGCGACCGGTTTCAGCCTGCGACCCGGTATGGTATCTCTACCTGCTGGACCTCCGGCCCCGCATCTACCAGATAGGCTCCACCCGGCACAAAGGCCGCGTCTTCGGCAAACATCCGGTTCACCACGCCGGCAATATCTTCCGGAGAGGCAAAGGTGCCGCTGGGATTTACCTGCTGCAGCTGATCCCTTACCTCCTGCTGGCCTCCCGTCAGGCGGTCGAGCATCGGGGTTTCGGTCATCCACGGGCAAACGGCAAAAACGCGGATACCCTTATCGGAATAACCCTCGGCCAACGTTGCCGTCATACTGAGCACCGCCGCTTTTGTTGCCCCGTAAATCATCCCCGTGGGAAAGGGGACGGTGGTCCCCACAAATGAAGCGGTATTCACAATAGCACCCTCTCCCTTATCCAGCATCTGGGGCAGTGCATACTTGACACATAGAAATGTGCCCTTAATATTTACCTGGGTCAGCTCCTCACACACTTCCGATGGAAAGTCCGTAACCGGGGCCATTATCCCCTCCCTCCCCGCATTGTTAAAAAGGAGATCTGCGTTCCCAAAAAGCTCTCTTGTCGTCTCAAAAAGAGATTCTACCTCCGACTCATTTGAGATATTGGCCCTGACAAATTTCGATGCCTCATTTATTTCCAGGAGGCTCTCTTCAACCCTTCTCCCTTTTTCTTCATCCTGCCCAACGACAACGACCCTTGCGGATGCTCTTGCCAGTTGCTGGGCTACCGCTTTACCAATGCCGCTGGTTCCTCCCGTAATAACCGCAGTCTTCCCTTCAAATGAATGTTCCATACTTAACTCCCTCTTTTTTTAGATTTTAATCTTGTACTCCCGTAAGTCATTTTAAATCTATACGCAATGTTTAACAATTTCAAACCCTTAGCGGCAGGTTTCCATTAATCAATCCTTTTTAAAAGGCCCATTCCCTACATTATTAAACCGCGGGCAGCCCCGGCGCTATGGTTTCCCTGATATAAAAAAGCGTGCAGTATTTATGGTTATACTGCACGCTTCCTCGTCCATCTAAAAAACTGCTAGTTTGCCGAGCTGCCGCTTATGGTTTGCCCGAAAAACAGGGCGTTCATAAACAGCTTGTTTGTTCCATACCAGAAGGCCCGGAAGTTTGGATTGTCGGTCATGGTAATAACTTTTCCGCTCCCCTGCCGGCTGACAACAATTGCCGCAGTACCCTTCAGTTTTTCGAGGTTGGAATCCGAGACATACCCGCTGGCAAGAGGGTTATCCGTGTAGTATAGAGGAGTGGCGTAGGGGTTGTCGGCCTTTTTCATAAATAGCGTACTGTTCCTGAACACCGGCAGTTCATCGTCGTTGAACCCATAGCCCAGGGGATGGGTCAGATCCAGCCTGGTGTGAAATATGCTGCCACCAATGTATTGGGCTCCACGCGCAGCCCCCATGTCGGCATAGGCTTTTGGTATAACCTCTTTCTTCTCCTCTTTTTCACCCTGCTCACCGGCAAACTCAATATTGGCCAGCCCGTTACTTTCGGCCCATCGGATAGCATATTTGGTGGCAACCAGTGTGCCGCCGCCGCTTACCCAGTTTTTAATTTTCTCTACCGTGTTTTCGGACAGGTCGCCGTAACTGCCGCTGACCATAACCATCACATTATAGCGGGATATATCTCCCCTCCGCAGCCGGTCTTTGGTTAGAAGCGTGGGGGTCATGTGGTAGCGCTGATCCAGCAGATGCCATGCTTCGCCGACCTCGTAGCTGCTGATCCCGTCGCCGGCAATTATGGCTATGTTCGGTTTTTCAAGGTCTTCAAAACTGCCGCTGCCAAGATCTATGCCTCCGGGTGTCAGTCCCGTAGAAACCCCGTACACCGTTAGCCCGTCTTTGCCGGCGGCTTGTTGCATCAGTTTGTGGATACGTTCACTATCTGCTTTCTGGGGGCCAACGGGAACCAGTACCGTTCCGTAGTCAAACTCGCGGTTGCCTCCCTGCACCGTCGCCGTGAAGGGCTTGGAAGCCACTTTGGCGCGAACGCCCTCTTTCAGGAGGCGGTTCAACGCCCTTGGAGCAAAATACTCATCCCACTCAAAGATATAGGCGTAGTCGCTTTTACCACCCGCAACGGTTCCCTCCGGCAGTTCGGGAATACCTTCAACCTCTGCACCAAGCAAGCCGCTGTCAAACTCGCGGCGGTCCAGCTCGGCAAATGGCAAGTTAAACGCGTAGGGCATCGTCCAGGTCGATACGTCATAGAAAAGACTGTCGGTAAATGTCGTTCGTCGTTCGAACAGGGCCTCAACAAAACGGTACTGCTTTTGGTCGGAAGGTACGACGAAGGCCCGCCCGCCGGTAAAGCGCTCGCCATCAGCTTCAAGATCCCGGGCAAGCTCATATACCTTAATGTTGTGGCGCCGCAACAACTCCGTCAGCGCGTGTGTCCGTCCCCGGTCATGAGCGGTTCCGTACACATAGGCCTTGATGGACGCATCCGAAGCCTGCTGGGCGGCATCCTTGAAAAACTGCCGCTGGTAGTTCAGAATGTCCACGCGCTTGTTGCGTGCTGCATCAAGGGTAGACAAAGAAGTCAAAAACTGGTTCTTGACCGTATAGGGAAACTTGAGAACGCCGTGTATGGTTTCCTGAGCGTGGCCCCGGGAACTGGCCTGCTCAAAAAGGATGCCGATCCCGCCGTTGATGTCGGGATAGGTGGATCCTTTTCCGTAGTAGAAATCGTCAAAGCTTTCCTTAGAATAGTAGAGCCGCTGTTCGCGATCCAGTATGTCGGCATGAAATTCTGCAATAGTCTTTGTCAGCTGCTGATTTTTCTGAGGAGTGAGAGGATGGGTGCGCGACTGTATGCCCGGCTGGAAAAAGAAGGTGGAGTTGCTGCCCATCTCGTGGTGATCGGTCAGGATATTGGGTTTCCACTTGTGGAAATTGTCAATGCGTCCCTGGCTGGTGGGATGCTGTACGAGCATCCAGTCCCTGTTAAGATCAAACCAGTAGTGGTTCGTCCTTCCACTGGGCCAACGTTCGTTAAGTTCCATGCTGTTGGGATCCGACACCAGGTTTTCGCTTTTGTGGGTGTTGGCCCAACCGGCAAAACGGTTTAGTCCGTCGGGGTTCAGGCTGGGATCCAGGAGAATCACCGCATTGCTCAGGGTCTCTTCAATTTCAGCTCCCTGGGCCGCTGCCAGGTGATAGGCCACCAGCATGGAGGCGTTGGAGCCGCTGGGCTCGTTCCCGTGGATGCTGTATCCCAGATAGAGCACAATAGGCATTTTGGAGGTGTCCAGCTGGTCCGACCGGGCGGGATCGGTCAGCGCCAGGTGGTCCCGGCGAATCTGCTCAATATCAGACTGGTTTGATGGAGAGGTGATTGTCAGGTAGAGGAGTGTTCTGTCTTCATAGGTCTCACCGAACTCGGTAAGCGTGATGCGGTCGGAAGCCTCCGCCAGCGTTCTCATATATTTTACCAGCTGGTCGTGCCGCACATGCCATTCGCCCGGCACCATCCCTATAACTTCTTCCGGCGTGGGTATCTCAGAATTATAATTTACATTTTGGGGAAGGTAATAATCCATTTCGGCAACGGCATCAGCCGGGTTCTGGCTGAATCCCGTCATCGTCAGAAAGAACAGGGTCCCTGTTAAAATAATTTTTTTAAGTGACATAGAGCTCCGGTTAGTGGTTGGTTGTTCGGCAGTACGGTAATAAGACAATCAATTGCCAAATTGTAAAGATCTGTATTGCAAAATGTTTTTAAAAAGAAAAGCCGGGCCCACGAACCCGCCCGGCCTTAGGAGTCAACAAACGCTCAATACCTGAAAATAGCAGCAATGGAAGACTTCTGCGGCATTTCTTCCTTGTTAAGCGCATAGACGTCGCCTCCCTGGGTCAGGGTCTTGATAGCGGCGGCATTGATAAGGTCGTGCTCGCCGTTTTGCTGCTCCGCACTGTGGTGCACGGTATCCCGCTCGCTGTCAAACCGCCCCCAGCTCTGCTCCCCTATAGGCACAAAAAGAGAGTCAATCTTTCCGTAATAGGCCGCCTCTACGATCTGGGACAGGTTATCCGACTGCTTGTCGCTGCCTATAAGGTCAGAATAGCGATCCATATCACTGTACATATCCTTCAGAAAATACGTTTGGATAATCTCCCATCCCCTGTCCCGGATCTCCTCGTCACTCAGGGGGTCGGGGTTGGTCATAACGGCATCATCCATCAGGCGGTTGTACTGGTTGTAGCTTCTGTACTTGGCTACGACTTCATCAACACCGGCAAGAATGAGGGGGTCGTTCCTTCTCTTCATGCTGGCGGTCACCTCCTTCTCGATGGTCTTCAGGTAATTTTCCAACACCTTGTTGTCAATTCCGGCATCGCCCCATCCGTGAAACATGGACTTGCTTCCCCCGGAGCCGGAAGCGGAAGAGAGGCTTTTCTCGTAAACGTCAAACTGCTGAAACTCTTCCATGCTGGTCGCCGCCTCCTCCAGTTCAATTCCGCTGATCCGTTCCCTGGTACAGCGCAACAGCCGCACATTTTTCTGGCTCAGGCAGAGAACTGAGTAGGTGCCCTCAAGGGTGGTCATGGGTATAAGGGGAGTAATTAGAAAGTGGTCTTCAACCATCACCTGTTCATCAAAATCGAGGGGCACCCGGTAGTATTCAAAAACGCCTTCGGTTATAAAAACAGCCAGCCCCCGGTCTGCGTGCTGCCAGAATATGGGTTGGTCCAACAATTTGCGCGGCTCCTCAAGCAGGGAATCAATTTGAGGGGGGCGCACCTCATGGTTCTCTAGTTTCTGTTCCGCCTGTTTCAACAGGTTTTTAAAACGTATCGGGTCCTGCTGGACTTCCTCGCCTTTTTTGTGGGTGGGCATAAATATGGAAACGCTGGGGTTGTCCGCTTTATCAATAAGGCCAAGAATGGTGTCGCGAGTAATCATATAGTCCTCCAAATAATTTTGTTAACATCCCATTGGGAATATCTTTTAACAACAATGAGACATGGAAGATTCGATATTGAGAACCGTTTTTAAAATGGACATAATGGCCCCATCCCACATAACTACCTGTTTGTCGGCCGAATGTGTTTTGCGGCGCACCTTTTTAATTTCATTTTTAAAATTACTATATAGTTCAACCGGCGGGGGGTAATATTTAACAAAAAGAGGGTTATGGATACACAGCGACAGGAGTCTTCAGACGGTATTTCATGGGAGGGAATAAAGCAATGCCTGGGTCCAGGACTCCTGATGGCCGCAGCCGCCATCGGGGTGTCCCACCTTGTCCAGTCGACCCGGGCAGGTGCCACGTATGGATTCGCACTGGTTTGGGCGGTAGTACTGGCCAATATATTTAAATACCCCTTCCTGGAATACGGTCCCCGATACGCCATTGCAACGGGAGAAAGCATGATTGACGGCTACAAGCGCCTGGGCAACTGGGCGATAGGAATTTTTGTGCTCTTCACTATCGGTACCATGTTTGCCGTACAGGCAGCCGTCACAATTGTAACGGCCAGCCTTGCGGCCGAACTGACCGGAATCGCCCTTTCCCCCCTGGCCTGGAGTGCTATCATTCTGGTTATCTGCATCCTCCTGTTGCTGTCGGGCGAATACTCTGCCCTTGACGGAGCCATCAAGCTTATCATGGTGGTCCTGGCTGTCTCCACCATAATCGCCGTAGGCGGTGCCCTCCTGCAGGGCGAGCAGCATACCATGCCCGCCAACCTCACTCCCTCCATCTGGAATGTTGCCGGTATCTCATTTCTTATCGCGCTCATGGGATGGATGCCCATCCCTATTGATGCAGCTGCCTGGCACTCTCTCTGGTCGCTTGAGAGGGTTAAGCAAACCAAATACACCCCAAGGCTGAGGGAGTCTCTGCTTGATTTCAATATCGGCTATATAGGCGCCGCTGTATTGGCTCTCGGTTTTCTGGCCCTCGGCGCCCTGGTCATGTACGGAAGCGGAGAAGAATATGCCACCAGCGGCACTATTTTTGCCAGCCAGCTTATCAGCCTCTATACCGAGAGCCTGGGCAACTGGGCCTATACCGTCATCATCATCTGCGCATTCACGACGATGTTCAGTACTACGCTTACGGTAACCGATGCCTACCCCCGCGTTTCGCGACGCATGCTGGAGGTGCTGGTCCCCCACACCTTCACCGGGAAAGATGATCTCCGGCTCTATCGACGATTGCTGATCGTCATTTCACTGCTGTCGCTGGGTGTTCTCTATTTTCTGGGAGACCAGTTTACGCTGATGGTTGACCTGGCCACCACGCTCTCGTTTCTGACCGCTCCGGTCCTTGCCTACATCAACTACCGCCTGGTAACGGCCGACCACATGCCCGACCACTGTGTGCCGCGTCCATGGATGAAGTGGTTGAGCTGGAGCGGGATGGTCTTCCTTACCGGCTTTGCGCTGCTATACATTTATTGGCAACTGCAATTTGGCTAACCCCTGAATATGAAAACGCCCATAGCACTCCTGCGAGGAATCAACGTCGGCGGTCATCGCAAGATAAAAATGGCTGACCTTCGGAAAATGTTACGGGGCCTGGTTCCTTCCTCTTTGCCCCAACAACTTTAACGTACATGTATTATCTTTCCTCCATGAAAAAACAACTGACGACTATTAAAAAATATATCCGGGAGCCGGTCAACGGGCTCACCCACGGTATCGGGGCCCTCCTGTCGGTTGCAGGCTTGATCCTTCTGCTCTATGAGGCGGTGATCCACCGGTCCGTTCCCCACATCATAGCCTTTTCCATCTTCGGCAGCAGCATGGTTCTGCTGTTCACAGCCAGTTCGCTATATCATTCCCTTCCCGCCGGTAAGAAGACGCTCTCCCTGTTCAGGAAACTCGACCACAGCATGATTTACGCTCTTATCGCCGGTTCCTACACGCCCATCTGCCTGCTCGTATTGGAGGGCAGCTGGAAGTGGGGAATCCTTGTGACCGTCTGGGCACTGGCCCTGCTGGGAATTATCAAAAAGCTTGTTTCCATGAAGACCCCGCGATGGGTATCCACCCTGCTGTACCTGGGCATGGGGTGGATGGGGGTGTTGCTGTTCCCCACGCTCTATGAAAAGCTTCCCCTGGCCTTTCTCGCCTGGATCATCATCGGCGGAATCTTCTATTCGCTGGGTGCCGTCATATATGGGCTGAAGAAACCCAACCCCATCCCCGAATGGTTCGGACACCACGAAATTTGGCATCTTTTTGTGATGGGAGGCACCTTTTCCCATTTCTGGGCTTTTTACGGCTACCTTTCCGGCTACGGCCTGTCCTGACGCCCCCGCCTGCTTGCCGCAACATCGAAACCCGCGCTCCGGGTTTTGCCTGTTGGGGCTGTTGTTCTATATTGTGGATTCCTTTGCCGGTTATAATCCAAATATTTCTACGCTATGAAACGGCTTTTGGGATGCTGTCTTTTTTTATTGGCCTATACCCAGGCCTTTTCCCAGCTGTACCCCACCCAGTACCGTCCGTCCGGCCTCAACTGGCAACAGCTGAAGACGCCCCATTTTCGCATTGTCTTTCCGGCAGGCGAAGATTCCCTGGCCTGGCAGAGCGGGCGCATACTTGAACAGCAGTATGGCAAGGTGCAGAAGCTGACCGGCGGGGAGCTTCATGACTTCCCGGTCATCCTGAATAACTACAGCGACCTTTCCAATGGAATGGTCACCTCCCTGCATTTCCGGTCCGAAATAAAAACGGCTCCCATCAAAGGTAAATCCATGAACCCCCGGTCGGGCAACTGGCTGGAGACCGTAGTCCCCCACGAGCTGGTCCACGCCATGCACTTTAACCAGACCGGCGACTTCGGTATAGGGTGGCTGGTGCGGCTCTTATCGCCCGACCTTGCCCGCTCTCTGCATGGCGCTATTCCGGCCGGTATCACCGAGGGGCTGGCCGTGCACCACGAAACAGAAGATGTAATGGATGGAGGAGGAAGGGGGGACTACCCGTTTTTTTACAATCGCTTTAATACGATGTTCAACAGCGAGAGGCGGTGGACCCTGGGGCAGATGGTTCATTTCCCCCGGTACTCCAGGCCTTTCGACCGGCACTATATAGGGGGGTATGAATTCACTTCGTGGCTGCACCGCACCTACGGCAGCCGGACGACGCGGGATGCCCTTGATTTCTACATTGACCTGCCTTTTCTGGGCTATGGCGCAGCCCTGAAACACGTGACGGGCAAGTGGCCCTCCCAACTGTATAAACAGTTTCGCAGCGACAAGGCCGAGGCGCTCGGCGGCACCCCGGTTCCCAGGGCCGAGGGCGGAACGCTGCCCCTTCCCCATGAAGGGGCTTCCATACGAAAGCCGGGGTGGCTCGATGATTCTACGCTGGTTTTTTACGGTTCCTTCTATAATGCCCGCCCGGGCTTTTATACCTACCGGCTATCCGATCACACCATAAAGCTGTTAAAGGCCACCGGCACGGTACGGGATTACCACTATGGCCTGTCGGGCGACAACCGGCTGGCCTACGCCTATTACCGCGCCGACCCCCTGTATGACGATGCGTTTACGGCAGAGTTGGTTGAAATAAGCCTGGGGGGCCAATCAACCGAAAAGCTTTCCCGTGGCGCCCGCCTCTATGCCCCTACCTACAGCGATGGCCGCCTGCTGGCCCTGCAGTCAACGGGCATGTCAAGCAGGCTGGTCGAATACCGGGCCGAAACCGGTGAGATCCGGGAGCTGGCCCGTCTCCCGGGGCGGATCGTCGATCTGGCCGTACACCCCTCCAGGCCCGACAGCGTGGCTCTCATCATCAACAAGCGGGGGTTGCAGGGGCTTTGGCTGGCAAACCTTGAACGCCTGCCGGAGAGTCTCAACAAGCCCCCCGCCATTTCATTTATCGGCGGTTCGGTTTTTGATCCCTCCTGGCACCCGGGAGGAGAGCGCCTGCTCTTTACCGCCGACGTAGGGCGGGCCATGAACATTTACGAGTATGACCTTTCGGCGGGTACCGTAAAGCGCCTTAGCCGGTCAGTTTACAATGTTTTTGAGGCATCCTACAGTCCGGACGGGGAAAAAATTGCCTATGTTCGCCAGCACCTCAATCGCCAGCTCCCCGTCGTCAGGTTGCGAAATCATTTCTCCGGGGAAGAGGTTTCCCCCTCCCTTTGGAAACCCTCCATCCAAAAAGAACGCATCATCCAGCGGCCGGTGTCCGGCTCTTCTATAGACACGCCCCAGGGCGGCTGGGGTATCTCTGACTATCGAACCGGCCTCTCCTGGCTTCGTCCCCGGACCGTGTTTCCGGTCTTTGAAGAAGTCTCCAACCGCGATGTTTACGAAGTCGGGCTAAGTATACAGTCCGGCAGCCTGCTGCAGAACCAGTCGTATAAACTGGAAACCACCGTTGTTCAAAATCAACCCTGGTTCGACCTGCAATACCGGAACAAAACCTTCTATCCGGGCTTCAAGCTGCGGGCTTTTCGCCGGCCTTCCTTTTTTTCGGCCGATATCTCCCGTAGCGGCCTGCTGCGCCGGGAAACCTTTCTGCTGGAGCGTACGGGGGCTACCCTTAGCACGCCCCTGCAGATCGATCTTGAAAGAAATGTGTTTAATACCTCCTTGGCTGTTGAGCCGAAGATCAGTATACGCCGCTTTCACGCCCTGGGCCTGGGGGGAGCCTCGGTATCCAACAGGGTCACCCTGCCGCTCGCGGGACTTTTCTCCTCTTTCAGCTACCGGCTGCAGCAGAATATCAGAGACCTTCAACCCAATTCCGGGCTCTATCTTTTTGGGGATTACGAACAGTATCTTGCTTCCGGGCAGATGTTCCTTCAGGGGCTTCGAGACCCCCTTCTTTTTAACAATCTTCCCTATCGGCTGGAAGGAGGAATATATTCCTTCCTCTCCCCAGACCGCAGCCTAAATCAATCGATGCGCCTGGGGCTGCTTTTTCTGAAAAGATCCGACAGGGTATTCGACAACCAGTTTCTCGTCTCCAACGGTTTTTCCGAGCCGGTTTTCCCGCTCGCCAATGACTTGGCCTCATTTAGCCTGCGTTATACCATTCCTCTATTTTATCCCGGGAATGGCGGACTGCTGCTGCCTTTTTACCTCAGCAGCGTATACCTGGTCGGTTTTTCCGGTACGGTGAGCAACTACACCGCCGGCAACCCTTTTGAAATTTCCAGGACCGTTATCGGGGGCGGCATCAGGACGCGTTTCCGGTTGTCTAACCTGGCTATTGACATCGGTATAGGTTTCGGCTACGAGCCTGCCAGAAACAACTCCAATTTCTTTATCGGGAATTTTTAGCGTTTATTTATACATTGAAATATTCCTTTTACAGAAACCTGCATTAATACCACATTGTGAAATTTACATTCACCATCCCCGGACTTTTACTATTGCTCCTGCTTACAGGGGCCGGCTGTAGCGGGGGAGAAGCCGAAGAGCCCGACCCCATGCGGCGCAAAAGCCCGACAGCCATCGCTTCGGCCTCTCACGGCAATACCTATATCAAAATTGTGTATGGACAGCCCTACAAGCAGGGGAGGGATATTTTTGGCGAACTGGTACCTTACGGAGAGGTGTGGAGAACAGGGGCCAATGAAGCAACTGAATTAACGACTACCGGAGACCTCCTTTTCAACGGCCGGAAAATTGAAGCCGGTACCTATGCCCTGTTTACTATCCCCGGGCGGGAGCGGTGGACCGTCATACTTAATAGTGAGCTCGGCCAGTGGGGGGCTTTTGAATATGAATCAACAAAGGATGTGTTGAGAACAGAAGTCTCCTCCTACAAGACACAGCAGCTTGCCGAAGTTTTTACCATCCGGTTTGCCGAAATTGAAGGCAACGAAACCGCTCTTGTGATGAGCTGGGATTCAACAAGGGTGGAGATACCCATACGATTTACAGATTCCGGGCCCGTATCGCCTTCCCATCCCTAGCTGCCGAAAACTACCTGGATCCAACCTTTTCAAGCAGTTCGTCCGGAACCTCCATTTCCATTCTCAACAGGGTGGATGCATGGGTTTTGCCCTGGGCATCAAGTTTCAATGAGACTGTCCCGCCACCCCCCAGGCTTTGGTGCAGTACAAAATTAAGGGCATGGATATTGGGCATTTCGTACCGCTCTACCTCCCCCTTGCATATATGTTTCATCTGTTCTTTAACGACATCAGCGGTGAGATTTTCCCGGAGAAAGGGGTAGATATCGGGATGGCGGGCAATAATACCTACATTGCTCCCGTCGCCCTTGTCTCCGCTGCGGCCATGGGCTATCTCAATAAGCTTTACTCGGGGCATGGTTTCTTCATTTCCTGTTTACGTTTTTACGGTCTCAAATATCAGCATTATGGACGAAGTACCCAAAAAGAAAGGGGCGCCTTTTATGAGGCTTCCTCCCTTTTAATTATCATCAGGGTGATGTCGTCGCTCTGAATAGCCTCCCCGGCATGTCTCTTAATATTTTCAAGAATCGTTTCCACAAGCTGGTCTGTCGTTTTCTCCCTGTTCTCCTGTACCGTTTTCACGAGACGTTCCAGCCCGAACTCCTCCTTCTTGCTGTTCATCGCTTCGGTGATGCCGTCGGTATATACCAACAGGAGGTCTTTCTCCTCCAGCCGTACCGTCTCCTTGCCGTAAGAGGTGTCTTCTACCACCCCCGCCAGAAGCCCCGTCGATTTCAGCTTTATGGGATCTTTTCCGGATTTAAAAAGCAGGGGTTCATCGTGTCCGCCGTTGGTGTATTCCAGCAGGCCCTTTTCCCATTCCAGGATCCCATAAAACACCGTTGCAAACTTAGATGGCTCTGTGCTTTTGAACAACAGCTTATTGGTCCCCTCCATACATTTGGAACAGTCTTCAAAAATGGCCGCCTGGCTTCGTATGGTTGCCTGAAGATTCGACATCAGCATAGCCGCCGGCATGCCTTTTCCTGTAATATCGCCCAGGCAAAAACCGGTTTTTCCGTCCTCATGCGTCAGGAAATCATAATAGTCGCCCCCGACAGACTTTGCCGGTTTATTAATGGCCGAGACCTGGTATCCCGGGATATCCGGAACCTTTTCCGGGAGCAGCCTGAGCTGTATATCCCGGGCCATTTTCAGCTCTTCCTGCAGGCTGATCAAGGCCTTTTCCTCTTCATGGAGCCGGGCATTTTCAATGACCTGTGCAGATTGCGACCCGATAATTGACAATACCCGGCGGTCTTCGTCGGTAAAGGGGGATCCGTCTTTTTTATTAAAAACAGCCAGGTAGCCTATCAGGGTGCCCTTCATTATAAGGGGGGCACACAATATAGAGGTGAAATTTAACTCCTCTTCTTTCAGATAGTTGAACCGCCCATCCTCCGCTATATTGTTGCTCATCAGCATGGAGCGGTTTTTTAACATCCATCCCTTAAGCCGGCTGTCCATTTTAATGGGGACCTTGTCGGTGGTTACATCCATGCGACGAACCATGGTATGAAACTGATCCTCCTCCTGCTCCCGCTCCAGCAGGCTGACGGTTCCCTCTTCCACCCCCAGGTGTTTGATGCATTTCATCACAATCTGGTCGATGATGTCATCTACAGAATCCATTGAAGAGATGGCCGTGGCAATGTCATTCAGCACCTTTAACTCGTTTATAGCAAGCTGCAGCCTCTCGTTTTCCCTGGCCAGTTGTTCCCTTTCCTTCATTATATACCCTTTCTGGGCTTTTTAGGTATTGATATGATTGATTTTTATGCCTTAAAAAATAAATTTAATTATAAATATCTGATTTTTTCGAATTTGAGTATAATTTATTCTAATATGTACTATTAACGGGATAAAAGACGCGAATAGGTTGCTTCCCTCAATTTTCATTAAACAGGCCGGGCGATGCAATCATCATTTCTTCATTATACCATTCTGGAGAAGTTGGGTGAAGGCGGTATGGGACTGGTATACCTGGCCCGCGATACCAGGCTGGACCGGAAAGTGGCACTTAAGTTTTTACCCTCTCGCGTGGCTTCCGACCCCGTAGAAAAAAAACGGTTTGAACAGGAGGCCCGGGCTGCAGCCGCCCTTAACCACCCCCATATTGCCCAGGTTTATGCCATCGAAGAGGTGGATGGAAAGCTTTTTATTGTCATGGAATATGTGAAGGGAAGAGAGCTTAAGGATGTCATTGAGGGGGGACACTTAACCGGGGAGCAGAAATGGATGATAGCCGAACAGATTGCCCGGGGAATTATGGCCGCCCATGAAAAAGATATCATCCATCGTGACATTAAGCCCGGAAATATCATGATTGACGAGCAGGGCAACGTAAAAATCATGGATTTCGGGCTGGCCCGTATTTCGGGGTCGGAACACATTACAAAGGAGGGAACCACCCTGGGTACCACCTCTTATATGGCCCCCGAACAGCTGAGAGGAAAGGAAGCCGACCACCAATCCGATATCTGGTCATACGGCGTCGTGTTGTATGAGCTTTTTTCCGGAGCAAAGCCTTTTGAAGGAGTTTATGAGCCGGCCGTCATGTATTCCATTACCGAAGAGGAACCCACGCCCATCGCGCAAGTGGTTAAAACAGTACCCGCCCGTATTGAAGAGGTAATTGAACGGTGCCTTATCAAAAATCCCGAAGAGCGTTACCGGGATTTCAGTCATATCGTCGAAAAGCTGGACGGCATCAACCGTGCTTCTTCAATCTCTTCCGGTCCTTCTTTCTTTTCCTTCACACACAAAAAAACTATAGTTGCAGGCCTCTCCCTAATATTCTTCCTGGTAGTCGGTGCCCTCTTTTTTCAAAACAGCCTGCCCGGATTCGGCAGCAACATACCCTTAAAGAAACACCTGGCCGTTCTGCCCATAGAAAATATCAGCAACGATCCGGGCATGCAATCCATTTGCGACGGACTGGCAGAGACTTTTTCCTACCGTTTGTCCTCCCTGGAAAAATACCAGAATTTCTATTGGGTCACGCCTGCGGGAGAGATGCGAAGGGAAAATATTAAAAGTGCCACCCAGGCACGTAATCTGTTTGGCGTAAACCTCGCTATCGTTTCCAGCATCCAGGCTTTTGACGATTCCACCCGCCTTACCCTGGAGCTGGTAGATACCGAAAAAATACGCAGCCTGGACAACCAGCAAATCACTGTCCCCTCCCGCAACCTGGCGTTGCTTGAACAAAAGGGGATAAAAGCCATGTTGAATATGCTGGAGATTGAAAGCAGTTCCGAGATGAATAAAACCATGGCCGAAGGATCCCCCCGGAATCCCGAAGCCTATGAATATTACCTGAAAGGGGTGGCCGCCCTGCAGCAATCGGGCAGCACGGAAAACCTGGATGAAGCCGAAAAACTTTTCCTTAAATCTCTGGAGGTGGACCCTAATTTTGCTCTCGGTCATGCCGGGCTGGGCGAAACATATTGGGAAAAGTATGAAAAATACAAAACCCCCAACCTGGTTGAGAAGACCAATACTGCCCTTATGAAAGCTCTGGAAATCAATGAAAACCTTGCTCCCGTTCAAAACCTGATGGGAATTATGAACACTGCTTCCGGGAACTATGAACAGGCGATCAATCATTTTCAGAGAGCCCTTGATATAGATCCTAAATATAATCCGGCTTTCCGGGGACTGGCCAAAGCTTATGACAGCCAGGGAAAGTCGGAAAAAGCCGTACATACGTTTAAACAGGCTATTAAACTCAAACCCGAATACTGGCAGGGATATAAAGATCTGGGTATTCATTATCTGAATAAGGGAAACTACAAATCGGCTATAAACCAGTTACAAAAAGCAGTAGCTCTGCTTCCTAAAAGCAGTACTGCCTACTCAAATCTCGGAGCTGCCTATTATTACAACGAAAATATTGACAAGGCTCGCCAAATGTTTGAAAAATCACTGGCTCTGGATAAAAATCCCAGTGCGGCAAGCAACCTGGCAACGATCTACTACTACGAAGAAAACTACGACCAAGCTGCAAATATGTATGAAATTGCCCTCGATGCTCTACCCGACCGCTATGATATGTGGGGTAACCTGGCTGCAGCCTATGAGTTGGGTGGAAAGAAAGACAAGGCTGTTGAAACCTATAAAACCGCTATAGAGAAGGCAAAGAGACAGCTGGAGATGAATCCCAATAACGCTACGCTACTGGCCCACATCGGCTCCTATTATGCCGATATTCAGGATACAAGCCGGGCACTCAACTTTATCAACCGGAGTCTCAGCATGGGCGGTGATGATATCTGGGTTCGAAGACGGGCTGTTTTTATTTTTGAACATCTGGGTATGAGGGAAAAAGCCTTGAGTTTGATAGACAAACACATAATAAATCATATAGAAACCAACCCGGAATTTGATGACCTGGTCCGGGATAGCCGGTATAAAAAATTGAAAGAGCGTTTTGCTGATCAAACTGAATAATTACCAAGCCCGGAGTCCCGGGAATAATTTTACTTAACCTAAAAAGGAGATAGCTATGAAATCAAAACCAATTATAATAACATTACTGCTTTGTTTCTTTGCAATATCTGCGGGGAGTATCTATTACATCTCTAATGAAAAGGATGCTATTGCTGTGGAAAACCTCAGGATAAAGCAGGATAAAGATGACATATGGAGAGTGATGGACAATGAAGGAAAAAACAGGGGAACCCTTAAAGTTAAAAGAGAGACTCAGGTAAATTGGCTCGCCAACGGTTCAAAAATGCTTTTCATTTTCTCCGATAATGTGGAGAAGTATTTTACCTACGATAAATACACTTTTCAGGATGGAAATTCCCAAGTTGTTGAAGCCAACAAACAATTAAAAGTAACGCTAAAAAAGGATGCTCCTAAA
The DNA here is from genome assembly GCA_964423345.1 of uncultured Balneolaceae bacterium. Taxonomy (GTDB): domain Bacteria; phylum Bacteroidota; class Rhodothermia; order Balneolales; family Balneolaceae; genus CAYREV01. The sequence goes on from CAYREV010000005.1 coordinate 90,440, forward strand.
GGGGAATTGATCTATGCCGTGTACGCCTATAAAGATTCATCCTGGGTGGTAGGCAACTCGGCTCCTATTATGATCGTTTATTAAGTTATATAATTCTCTCAACTATAAAGCCTGCTTTTCCGGCAGGCTTTTTTTATGCTTAAAAAAAATACATTACCTCTCCACCGCGGGCATCCATAAACCTGAACCCATTCCCTTAATACCGGTGCCCCGGCTCAGGCAACATGCCCGATCTCAATGGCTTCTTCTCCGATTTTCCGGGCACGCTCCCGAATATCCTCTTTTTGGGAGGAATCCACCACTGCAATCAAGCCAATACCCAGGTTGAAGGTGGCGCGCATATCCTCTTCGGGAACGTTACCCAGATCCTGTATCAGCCCAAACAGGGGCGGCCGCTCCCAAGCGTCCCAGTCAACCTCCAACCTCAATCCGTTGGGAAGTATACGCCGGGTATTCCCCTCAATGCCTCCACCCGTGATATGGGAAAAACCATGGATTCCCTCAAGCTCCCTGAGCTCCCGGATTAGGGGAAGGTACGATTTATGAACCTTAAGCATCGCTTCACCCACCGTCTCCCCCAATTCTTCCACCCGGTCGTCCACTTCATATTTACTAAACAGCACCTTGCGGGCCAGGGAATAACCGTTGGTATGCAGGCCGGTGCTTTTAAAACCAAGCAGTAGATCACCTGACCGTATATCATCCCCGTTTATTACCTTATTGCGATCTACCAAACCGACAATAGTGCCGGCCAGGTCGAATTCCCCTTCACTGTAAATATCGGGCATCTCGGCGGTTTCTCCTCCCACCAAGGCCACCCCGTTTTGCTTGCAGGCTGTGGCAAATCCCTTTACCACCTGGTAGCCGACCTTCTGCTGCAGTTTACCGGTTGAAAAATAATCCAGAAAGAACAGCGGTTCGGCACCGCAGACCGCGATATCATTCACACAGTGATTGACGAGATCCTGTCCCACCGTATCGTAGACTCCTGCCTTGAAGGCAACAATAAGCTTGGTTCCCACCCCGTCTACGCTGCTCACCAAAACGGGATCCTCCCACCTTGACAGATCGGGCCGGAAGAACCCTCCAAACCCCCCAATATTACTTAATACCGCTTCGTTATGGGTTTCTTTCACTATCCCCTTGATCGAATCCACCATCTCCTCACCGGCCTGAATATCCACCCCGGCATCCTTGTAGGTGAAGCTTTTTTTACTGTTATCCTTCTTCTCTTTATCGGGCATCCCACCAGTTTTTTTGATCCTTTAGCGTAGTAATATGGGCCGGGTGATGATTTCCATGCCAGGCAAACATGCCCGTTATCCACCCGTCAAGCTGCTTGGGTCCGGCAGATTCACCATACGTAAATTTCCCTATTGGATACCTTGGGTCTCCCATTGCCAACTGAGTCGATTTTTGTCCAAAAGTGGAATTTAAATATAGAAATATTGGAACTCTTTTTAAGGATTATTTCTCCACATTATCCACCGGAAAGAGGTAAAAACAATTAGATTATTTAATTTGTAGTATGTAGTAGGGGCTGTGGATATGTTGATAAAAATAAGGTCAACATCCTGGCCGGGACTGTGAATGGGATGTTGATAAGATTGTGAATAACCATCCCCTGTTTTTTATGGACTTATGGATATAAAAAAATAGTTATCCACACATAAAGAGAATAGTTATTGAATAGTCTCAAAATATATACACCGAAAACCACCTTGATAACTTGTTGAGAACCCTTGAAAAATGTTGATCGGTGTGGAGAATTTTCATTGGTTTTTTAGTTTCCGTTTCAATCCACAGTAATTAACATAGTAATCCACATAGTTATTAACAGCTGGTGATATGAAAATTGTGCTTCAAAGAGTAAAAAAAGCGTCTGTTGCGGTGGGGGATGAAGAATCCGGATCCATTGGGAAGGGCCTGTGCCTGTTGGCAGGCATTCATGAAAGCGATACCGAAGAGGATCTGCAGTGGATATGTGACAAAGTACTGAAAATGAGAATATTTGATGACGAAGACGGGAAGATGAACCTGTCGGTACAAGATGTAGACGGGGCCCTGCTGGTGGTTTCACAGTTTACGCTTTTTGGTGACGCAAGCAAGGGAAACCGGCCCAGTTTCACAGAGGCGGCCGGTCCGGACAAGGCCCGGGAGATGTACGACGAGATGATTAAGTACCTGAAGGCCCATTCAGACCTAAAGGTGGAAACCGGTAAATTCGGGGCTTATATGGATGTAGAGATGATTAATGACGGACCCGTAACCATCATCCTGGAAAAGTAACGGCTGTAAAAGCAACGTATATTGAACCGGATGGCTGTAGTATTTCTTTTTATAGACGGAGTGGGACTTGGAAACAGGGGGGACGAAAACCCTTTTTGGAAAGGATCATATTCCGCTTTTAGAAAAATAGCGGGCGAACAGTCTTTTACGCGTGAGGCGGAAGAGGTTGACAGTAAAGAACACCTGTTTAAGGCTGTGGATGCCAATCTTGATATAGAAGGATTGCCCCAAAGCGGGACGGGGCAAACCACCCTTTTTACCGGCGTCAATGCCGCCCGTGAAATAAACAAGCATTTCGGCCCCTTTCCCCATTCGGGAATCAAACATTTGCTGCGCGAACAGAGCCTGTTTATTAAGGCACAGCGCCTGGGGAAAAGCTGTCATTTTATTAATGCGTATCCGCGGATATTTTTTGAAAAGTCCCGCAAGCGCAACCGATGGAGCTGTACCACGCTGATGACCCGGGGTGCGGGCCTGCCCCTTAACCGGCTGGAGAACGTCCGGGAAGGGGAGGCTATTACGGCGGGTATAACACAACAGGCGTGGAGAGAGAAGCTTAATATTGAGGTTCCCACGGTTTCGCCGGGAGAAGCGGCGTTAAGGCTTTTGTCCAAAGCCCGGGAATATGACCTTGTGCTGCACGAATATTACCTGACCGACAAGGCCGGGCACGGCCGTGACCATGGGAAGGCCGCCGCTGTAGTGTCGCGCTACAACCGGTTTCTTGATATTCTATTGGAGAAGAGGGAAGATGATATCACCCTGGTGCTTAGCAGCGATCACGGTAACGTGGAGGATCTCTCTACGAAGACCCATACCCGCAATCCGGTTCCGCTTTTTGTAGCCGGACCGGGAACGGAATATTTTAGGGAGGCGGAAAGCATTATCGATATAACCCCGTCCATTTTAGACGTGCTGAATGACGGGGGTACATAGGTTTGTTTACCTAACCAAGTACATCCTTGATGCGGACGAAAATTTCTTTCACCGTACCGACGCCGTCAATTTTATTGACCAGGCCCTGTTTCTTATAATACTTTAAAACAGGCCGGGTTTCGTTGTAATAGACTTGGAGGCGGGTCTTTATTTTCTCTTCGGTATCGTCGGACCGGCCTTCACCGCGGCTCAATATACGGTCAATAAGCTCCTCCTGCGGAACCCTGAGCAATAGAAAGTGGTCGAGGGTGAAATCCTGTTCTGCAAGGAAATCATCATAGGCTTCTGCCTGTGTTACGGTACGTGGAAAGCCGTCGAGGATGTAGCCGGAAGCATATCTCTGTTTTTTCAGCTCCTCCTCAACAAGGGCAACGACCGTTACGTCGGGTACCAGCTCACCGGCTTCCAGGTTGGATTGAACCTTCTTGCCATGTTCGGTTTCGTTCTTAATGGCATTACGGAATATTTCACCGGTTGAAAGATGGGGTATATTATACTCTTCACTGATGAGTTTAGCCTGGGTTCCCTTGCCGGCCCCCGGAGGGCCGAAAATGATAATTCTCATATATAATTTGTTTTGGCGGTTTCATTAATCGGGCATCGAAAATAGGGCAAAACCAGAGTAGATTCAACGGGAAATAAGGAATAAAAAATCAACAAAAGGAGCAGCTGAATCCCCGTGCTTTAGATGAACCGCACTGTCGGAGGACCGGAGGGCTATCCGGGCTGTCACTACAGCGTTATGGATACAGGTTGAGGTTTTTATTTTCCGGTGAAAATGAAAGGTTTATCTGCTACCTTAACCTTGTAATTCATGAATACAGGACACTATTATGATTAATATGATTAAAAAAACACATCTGCTTCTGGTGATGGCATTCATCTTCACCCTAAAGGGTTTTGCCCAGGAATCACCGCTCCGGGCGGGACCGATGGTTGGGCATGTTGAAATGCAGGAAGCCAATATATGGCTGCAAACCATGCGCCCGGCAAATGTAACCCTTCGCTATTGGAAGAAAGGCGAAAAGAAACCGGCCCAAGCCCAATTTAAGGGGCGGTCCCGGAAGGAGGCATCGAACACCCTTCATATAACCTTGTCGGGGCTGGACTATGGCACCCAATACAGCTATGAAATAATGGTCAATGGAAGGAAGGTGGAGACCCCCTACTCCCTTGAGTTCAACACTCAACCCTTGTGGCAGTGGAGAAAAGAGCCCTCCAACTTTACGGTGGCCCTGGGCTCGTGCCTTTATATTAATGACCCGGAAGATGATCGCCCCGGCAAGCCGTATGGCGGGGATCCCGCGATACTGGAAACCATTGCGGAGATGAATCCGGATATCATGCTCTGGCTGGGTGACAACGTCTATTACCGCGAACCCGACTTTTATGATCCGCTGCAAATGGACGCGCGGTATCGCGATGCCCGCGACACGCCGGAGATGCAGGAGCTGTTGGCTACGGCCGTCAACCTGGCTACCTGGGACGACCACGATTACGGGCCCAATAACTCCGACCGAAGCTACCGAATGCGTGAAGAGGCCCTGAAGATATTCAAAAGATACTGGGCAAACCCGGGCTACGGCACCGGGGATACCGACGGAATTTTTACCCGCTACCTGTATAACGACGTGGAGTTTTTCCTGATGGACGACCGTTTTCACCGGGCCCCGAACCGGCTGAACGATCCCGCGAAGGACTTTTTCGGCAGAGAACAGCTTCAGTGGCTGATGGACGGGCTGGTATCAAGCCAAGCCACCTTTAAAATTGTGGTGGTGGGTAACCAGGTAACCAACCGGATGAACCGGCATGAGGCGATGGTGCAGTTTAAAGAGGAATACCAGGCGTTGAAGAAATTTCTGCACAAGGAGGGTGTGGAAGGAGTCTTGTTTGTCAGTGGCGACCGACATTTCACGGAGCTGCTCAAGACCGAACGGGGAGGCCACTATCCCATTTATGAGTTTACATCCTCACCCTTGTCGGCGGGTAACTACGGCACCCTCGACGAAGCGGAAGAGTTCAACAACCCGCAGCGCGTAGAGGGCACGCTGGTATATGAACAGAGAAACTTCGGTGTGATCAGGGTGGGAGGAAGCCGCGGGGAGCGCACCCTTACCCTGCAAGCCTACAGCCCGGAGGGCGAAAAGCTCTGGGAACACACCATCGGCGAGAAGGAACTAAAAAACTAGGCGGAAATATCGGACGGGCAGGCCGGGCATCGCAGGAGGGCGCCCCGTTTTTGTCAACCGGCGATAAATTGCGTAACCTAAAGCAATCAAATATTAAGTCCCTATGACCTGGCAGGAACTACTTACCCATATCAGTGATATACTGAACTACACGCTTTTCCAGATCAAGGAAACGCCCGTCACCCTGATGTCGGTGGTCATCTTCCTGTTCTTCATCACGATTTCGATTATCATCGGCGTGTGGATGCGCAAGGCCTTGACCCGCCGGATACTGAAGCGTTTTAACATTGACGCGGGTACCAGCTACACCCTTTCCCGCATTACCCAGTACTCCATTATTATCATCGGCGTCCTGATTTCCTTTCAGTTTGTAGGCGTTGACCTGAGCGGACTCGCGGTCGTATTCGGACTCCTTTCGGTGGGGATAGGTTTTGGGCTTCAGAATATAACCTCGAACTTTATTTCGGGTCTTATCATCCTGTTTGAGAGGCCCATATCGGTGGGCGACCGGGTGGTGGTCAGTGATATTGAAGGAGATATCATCGAGATTAACATCCGGTCTACCATGGTGCGCACCGTCAACAATATCTCCATCATTGTGCCCAACTCTGAGTTTGTATCCAAGGACGTCGTCAACTATTCCCACGGGGACCCCACCTACCGCCTGGACATCAGCGTGGGTGTTTCCTACCGTTCCGACCTGGAGAAGGTACTTCGCGCGTTGCATGAGGTCGCCGAAGAGAGCGAGCGCGTGCTGGACGACCCCAAGCCGGAGGCCCACCTTTCCGGCTTCGGAGATTCCTCATGGAAAATGGAGCTGAGGGCGTGGGTCGGAGATGTTAAAAAATACCCAGAGATCAGGAACGAGCTCAACCAGGCCATCGTACGCAAATTCAGAGAGTACGAAATAGAAATTCCCTATCCGCAGCGGGACCTGCATGTACGTAGCTCCGTTCCCATTCCGGGGTCGCCCCCGCCCACGGAAGAGAAATCATAGCCGGTGTTTCCCGCCGGCGTCCGGCTGACATACCTATCCCGCATTAATTTTCAATGGGCACGGCCGGGGTATCGATCTCCTGCGTGAGATCCGTGAGCTGTCCGGTCAACACTTTGTCCAGCTCTTCCAGCTGGGTATCAACCTGTCCGGCCAGCTGTTTATACACGGCATGCTGCTGCTCGGTAGGCCGGTTGTCGCCGGTAGACACCGTACTTGCCAGCGCCGCCAGCTTGTTATTCAGCTTAATGGGATAGTTCAACACGTCTTGGTACGATTCGGCCTTGGTCTGCATAAGGGTAGACTCAATTTCCGAGAGCCTGTCGAGAATGGCCTTCCCCCGCTCTTTTACCTTGTCGGACTTGCTGTCGGCTACCAGTTCGTTGACCTGTTTGCGGACCTCGCGAATGCGGTTTATAGCCTTATGTGTGGTATCCAGCTTCGAAATAATGGTCTGGTGAAGGTCAAACTGGGCCTGGAAATCCTCTTGTGTCGTTTCAATGCGGGGATCCTTCTTTATGGTGAAGGGTTGCTCCATGACCGTCCGGTCGTCTACAATGAGGCGAACCTTGTAGGTGCCCGGAACGGCCGAGGAACCCCGGGTGGAACCGGCCCAGAGTATCTGCCTCCCTTCGAGATCGGCCGCCCCCTCATAGCGCATGTTCCAGACAAACTCGTTGAGCCCCCTCTTGGTCGACACCACTTCGGGCCGTGTTTTATGCTCCTCTTCGTAAAACTTCTCAGATTTTTTGACGGGCTTTCCTTCAGGCGTTTCCTTGCTGGAATAGGTGCGTATCACCGTGCCGTCGTTTTCAAGAAACTGAAGCTTAACCTCGCTATCTGTTTGCTCACTGAGATTATAATGTACCACCACACCCGCCTCGGGGTTCTGACCCACGGTTGCTCCGGGCTGCGTATAGCTGCCCCGCCCGAAAAGATAGGTGTCTTCGGGCCGGTAAAGGTGATGGTCGGCATTGCTGACCTCTTCGCTTAGCTGATGAAGCACGCCCAGGTCGTCAAGTACCCAGAAAGACCGCCCCTGTGTGGCGACGACCAGGTCCTTGTCGCGCTTGTGTACCCTGAGGTCGGTGACGGGTACGGCCGGAAGGTTCAGCTGCAGCGGTTGCCAGCTGTCGCCGTCATTGAAGGAGACATAGACCCCCGTCTCGGTGCCGGCGTAAAGCAGCCCTTTCTTGTTTGGGTCTTCGCGGATAACGCGGGTGAAATCCATCGCCGGAATGCCGTCGGTAATTTTTTCCCAGCTCTTTCCGTAGTTGTCGGTCTTGTACAGCATGGGGCTGAAATCGTCAAACTTGTACCGGGTGGCCGCAAGGTAGGCGGTGCCTGCATCAAAATGGGAGGCGTCGATGATGCTGGCCATGGCTTCGGGCATTCCCCGGGGCGTCACCTCGGCCCAGGTCTTGCCGTTGTCGCGGCTGACATGTATCAGTCCGTCGTCGGCTCCGGCCCAGAGCACACCCTTCTTCACCGGTGATTCGGTAAAGGTGAAGATGGTGTTATAATATTCAACGGAGGTGTCGTCTTTGGTGATGGGCCCGCCCGACTCCTGCTGCTTGGATTTTTCATTGCGCGTCAAGTCGCCGCTGATTTCCGTCCAGCTCATCCCCTCGTCGGTTGAGCGGTGTACAAACTGGGAGGTGGCATAAAGAAGATCGGGATCGTGCGGAGAGATATAGATCGGGAAGGTCCACTGGAACCGGTATTTGAGTTCCGACGCACCGGCCCCCATCGGATTGTCGGGCCACACGTCGATGCGGTCGCTCTGCATGGTAAGCTCGTTGAATTTGTTGAGATACCCTCCGTAGCTGCCCCCGAAGGTCACATTCGGGTTTTCGGGGTCGGGCGCGATATAGCCGCTTTCGCCTCCGGCAACCGCGTGCCAGTCTTTCTCGCCTATACCGTAACCGGCCGTCCGGCTTTTGATGGCAACCGTGCTGTTGTCCTGTTGCGCCCCGTATATCCAGTAGGGGAACCGGTTGTCGAGAATAACCTGGTAGAACTGGGCGGTGGCATATTTATGGTAGGACGACCAGCTCTCCCCGCCGTTGAACGTAACCTGCCCCCCGCCGTCGTCGGCCACCACCATCCGTTCGGGGTTGTTTGGTGCGATCCAAAGATCGTGGTGGTCGCCGTGGGGCGTACCAATACGCTCGTAGGTTTTCCCCCCGTCGGTTGATTTGTGAAAACTTACATTGAGTACGTAGACGGTATTTTCATTTTTGGGGTCGGCTACGATATGGGTATAGTACCAGGCCCGCTGGCGAAGGCTGCGGTCGGAGTTGATGCGTTTCCATGTTTTCCCGCTGTCGTCGGAGCGGAAGACGCCCCCGTTTTTGTTTTCAATGATAGCCCAGATGCGGTCCGGCTTGGCCGGCGAAATGGCTACGCCTATCTTTCCGAGCAGCCCCTTGGGCAGGCCCGGACGCTGCGAAATATTTTCCCAGCTTTCCCCGCCATCGGTGCTTTTGTAGAGCCCGCTGCCCTCGCCGCCGCTGGACATTTCCCAGGGGTTGCGATAGGCCTCCCACAAAGAGGCATAGAGAATTCTGGGGTTGGTGGGGTCTATTTCGATGTCAACCGCACCGGCGTGGCGGCTATGGTAGAGCACTTTTTCCCAGCTTTCCCCGCCATCGGTACTCTTGAATACGCCGCGCTCTTCATTGCCCTCGGTGCCGAAAGCGTGTCCCATCGATGCCACCCAGACGATGTCGGGGTTGTGGGGGTGTACGACGATCTCACCGGTAAAATGGGTGTTGCCGAGGCCAATATGGTTCCAGCTGTCGCCCCCGTCGGTGGAACGGTAGACGCCGTCACCGGCCGACATGTTGCCGCGGATGCAGGTCTCGCCCATCCCGGCGTAGACCACATTGGGATCTGAAGGGGCAACTGCCAGGGCGCCGACCGAGCCGGTTTTGAAAAAGCCGTCCGATACATTGATCCAGGTCCTCCCCCCGTCTTCGGTCTTGTATACTCCTCCCCCGGTGGCCCCCATATAATAGGTGTTGGGCCGGTCGTCATGGCCGGCGACGGCAACCGAGCGCCCGCCCCGGAAGGGGCCGATGTTGCGATAGCTCAGCTCACCGAGCAGCGAGTGGTCAAAAACAGGATCGGCCGTCGAGGCTTCATGGCCGAATACCTGCGCCTCGGCTTGGCCCGGACAGAGGCCTGCCATCAGTACCGTTAAAAAAACAGTTAAAAATCCGGATGTGAGTCTTCCTGGCATAAGTAACCCCGTGTTGAATTGCTGTTGAGAATAGTTCAATAAACAGCATTCTGGATTAACATTAAATACAATGAATTAAAAAAGTGTAAAAAGGTTAAACAGCAGAATATATGCCAATAAATATTGGGCGCCGCTTCAATATGAGGCGGCGCCCCTTTTTTTGTATGATGGAAAAAGCGTATTAATTTCTATCTTCCAGTCCCATGAAGACAACCGGATTTATAGCCAGGCGATACCTCTTTTCCAAGAAGCATATCTCTCTTATCTCCACCCTGACGGTCATCAGCATTACGGGTGTGACCATCGGTACAGCCCTGCTCATTGTTGTTTTATCGGTCTTTAACGGCTTTTTTGAGGTGATCAAGGGCATACTCCTGAATAACGACCCCGACATCCGCATCGAATCGGCCGAGGGGAACGCCATCGCCTATAACCGCGTGATGCTCGAGGAGCTGGAAGAGATCCCCGAAGTGAATCTTGCCGCCCCCTACATTAAGAACAAGGCCCTGCTGGCCTATCGCGACCGGCGCGACCGGGTGGTCAACGTAAAGGGGATCCGCCCCGACGAATACCAGTCTATCAACAACCTGAATAAGCATATAAGTGGGGGCGTCCTCGATCTGGGGGTGCGCAACCGGACGCCGGGCATGCTGATGAGCCAACCCTTTATGTCCGAACTGGGACTTCATGTGGGGGACCGCGTGGTGCTGCTGAGTGCCGACGGGATGCGCAAGTCGCTTACCCAGTTTTCCCTGCCCCGCACCTACGAATTTGAGATACGGGGCAGTTACCGGCTGACACAGATCGTGGAAGATGCCTCCGTATACATTCACCTGGAGGCGGCCCAGCGGCTATTCGATTTCAGGAATACCGTTTCGGGCATCGATATCCGCCTGAACGACAGCGACCGGGCTCCCGCCGTTAAAGAAACCATCGCGGGAAAGATTAACGACGGGTATAGGATATCAACATGGTATGAGCTGCAACAGCCCCTGTACGACGTGATGTACCTTGAAAAGTGGGGGTCCTATATTATACTGATGATTATCGTGCTGGTGGCCGTTCTGAATATTATCGGCTCGCTGACGATGATCGTCATACAGAAAAACAGGGATATAGGGGTGCTGCTGACGATGGGGTATACGCCGGCTGATATCAAGCGGATCTTTGTAAAACAGGGGCTCTATATCGGACTTATCGGTTGTGTGCTGGGCGGGGGACTGGGACTGCTGGTCAGCTGGCTGCAACAGGCCTATGGGCTGATCAAGCTCTCGTCGGCTTTTATCATTGAAGCCTATCCCGTAAGCATTGAAGCCCTGGATGTCAGTATCGTGTTGCTGGGAAGCCTGCTGCTGTGCCTGGGTGCCAGCTGGTATCCCGCACGGAGGGCCTCAACGGTGGAACCGGCCGATGCGGTACGCTACGAGTAGGAGGGCAGGAAAAAAATCGGGAATGGGCGGTCATGCCCATTCCCGGAGGGATTTATGGAGTCTAACAACGGGGATACGTATTATTAGACTTGTTACCGCTTACAGAACGGTTCCCTCCGGCAAATATTGTCTATCCTTCTTTCAGCCCCAGCTTTTTGCATATACGGGAGAGCTCCTCTTTTTCCTTCCCGGTTAATACATCGAACTCCTCCTTGATCTGATTGAGATGCCTGGGAAATAAAGAGGAGATCAGCTCTTCTCCCGTTTCAGTTAGGGTAATGAGAATCGCCCGTCCGTCATGGGGGTCGCGCCTGCGGCTTATGTAGCCGCATTTTTCCAGATTTCCGATCACCATGGTAATGTTGCCGCCGCTCTTCAGGAGCTTATCCCCCAGCTCTTTCTGGTTCAGTTCCCCGAGGTGATACAGGGCTTCCATTACCCCGAACTGGCTAACCGTAAGATCTGCTTCGGCCAGGTGCCTGTTCAGGCGGTTGTTTATGGTTTCGGTGGCACGCATCAGTTTTATGAAGGCATCAAGCGTGCGCTGATCGTCCTTGTTTCCCTCGTAGTGTGTCCCCATTGTCTCTCTTTTGTTATGTATGCAATTATATATATAAAAATTATTGGGATTGGGACAAAGAAAAGAAAGGATTCAGATATCGTAGATAACGCTTACCGGGGCATGGTCGGAGAGATCCCACTCTTTTTCGATGACGGCCTCTTGGGCGACCTCTGACAGAGCCGGCCCGGCCATATGATAGTCAATCCTCCAGCCCTTGTTACGCTCCTTTGAAGCCGCGCGATAGCTCCACCAGCTGTAGAGGTCGGTCTCCCCCTCGTGCAGGCGTCGGTATACGTCTTCAAACCCCGCCTCCAGCAAGCTCGATACCCACTCCCGCTCCTCCGGAAGGAAACCCGAGGTGTTGGCATTTCGCTTCGGGTTGTGGATATCGATTTCCGTGTGACAAATGTTGAAGTCCCCGCAAAAAGCCACCGCCTTCTCCCCGCCCAGGTGTTTTTGTGCAAAGGGCAGAAAATGATCCAGAAATTCCATCTTCAGCTCCTGCCGCTCCTGTCCCGTCGTGCCGCTGGGAGCATAGACCGAAAATACCGTAAGCTTATCAAATTCGGCCTTTAGCACACGCCCCTCGCGGTCCACCCAGTCCAGGCCCATACCGGCCTCGGTATGCAGGGGCTTTTCTTTGGAATAGATGGCTACTCCGGAATACCCTTTCTTTCGAGCCGTATGGTAAGATTCGTAATATCCGAGGTCCCGTACGGCTCCGGGGACCTGCTGCTCTTCGGCCCTCAGCTCCTGTATGCAGATGATATCGGGATCGGACTGCCGCACCCAGTCGGTAAAACCCTTGCGGTGGGCGGCGCGAATGCCGTTGACATTAAATGAAGATATCTTGAGCATGAATAAATGGCACTTCTTACTTGCTCTTCACAATGGCGTAGTTGCGCTTGCCCACCTTGAGGGTAAGTTCGGTGTCTTCATCAAAAACCACCTCATATCCCTTGTCGGTAATCTTATCATCATCTATGCTTACACCCCCCTGCTTCATAAGGCGCTTGGTTTGTCCGTTACTCTGGGTAAAGCCGGTATCGGAGATGATATCAAGCAGGCGGACGGTCGACCCCGCTTCGTAGGTGAGGGTGGGTGCGTCTTCGGGGATCTCATCACCTATGACCGTCTTCTCGAAATGCTCGCGTGCCGCCCTGGCTTTCTCCTCTCCGTGATACATGCGGGTTATGGCCAGCGCCAGCTCATGCTTGGTGTTGCGGGGATCCTCCCCCGCTCTTTCTTGGTAGTCGGGCAGTTCATCAACCGGTACGTCGGTAAGGAGCTCGAACCAGGAATAGATCAGATCGTCGGGGATAGAGAGCACCTTGCCATACATGTCGTTGGGCGACTCGTCGATGCCGATATAGTTGTCGTACGACTTTGACATTTTCATGGTGCCGTCGGTACCCACCAGCAGGGGCATCATCAGTGCAATCTGCGGTTCCTGTCCATCATTCTTTTGCAGGTCGCGCCCCACCAGCAGGTTGAACTTCTGGTCGGTGCCCCCCAGCTCCACGTCCGATTGCAGATGCACGGAATCCTGTCCCTGTGCAAGCGGGTACAGAAACTCATGCAGGGAGATGGGTTCGTTGTTGTTATACCGTTTGGAAAAGTCGTCCCGCTCGATCATGCGGGCCACGGTAATCTTTGAGGCCAGCTGGACCACATCCTCAAATCGCATCGAGCCCAGCCAGTCGTAATTATAGAGGATGGTGGTCTTCTCCTCGTTCAGTATCTTGGTGGCCTGCTCGAGGTAGGTGGCGGCGTTCTCCTTAACCTCCTCTTTGGTGAGAGGGGGCCTTGTTTTATTCTGACCGCTGGGGTCGCCGATCAGGGCGGTGAACGAGCCGATAATAAGGATGGCCTCGTGGCCCAGGTCCTGAAACTGGCGAAGCTTGCGGAGGATCACCGAGTGCCCCAGGTGCAGGTCGGGGCGCGTGGGATCGCATCCCAGCTTGATTTTTAGGGGTGTAGCCGTTTTCCGCGATTTTTTAAGCTTCTCTACCAGTTCCTCTTCGGGAACGATTTCGACGGTTCCGCGGCGAATAACTTCAAGTTGTTCTTCAATAGGCAGAAAGGACATAGGTGGTTTTGCTGTTATGGGTCTAGCGTTGGAAAATTATCGACGGGGTTATACTCCTCGAGGGTATTTTGGATCGTTTCCGTAAAATATTCGGCCCCCGGGTATACGGAGGCAACAGCGTCGTAGGTCCACGGCGCCAGGTAGATAATATAGGAATAAGTAAGCGACTGCTCACGGGCTTCCCGGGAGGGAAGGTTGAACCCTGCAAGTATCAGCAGTATCGCGCTGATCAGGATGCCGCTTTTAAGAAAGCCGAAGGCCAGGCCGCCCAGCCGGTTTACAAAATTCAGCTTGATGGTTTCCAGGAATTTCTTCATCAGGAAGGCTCCCAGCTGTACCAGTGCTACGGTGCCGATGAATATGAGGGCGCCCGACAGGAAGGGAATGTATCCCGCTTTTTCGGGGAACAGGGGGCTGATAAGCGATCCCACCGGCTCCATATACTGGAATGCAAGGAAGACGGCCAGAATGATGCCCACGATGCTGAGCACCTCTTTTATCAGCCCGTTGACAAAACCCCGGTAACAGAAGTAGCAGATGGGGATCAGGATAATAAAATCGAGAAGGTTCATGGGCCTGTTATGACAACTCTTCCTTGACAACCTTGCTGACCACAGACCCTTCGGCCTTGCCTTTCAGCTCCTGCATCAGCACCCCCATCACCTGCCCCATGTCTGCCATGGTTTCGGCGCCGAGCTCATCAATTTTCTGCTGTGCGATATCGCGGACCTCCTCTTCGGAAAGCATGCGTGGCAGGTACGACTCGATAATGTCCAGCTCCTTCTCCTCCGACTCGACCAGGTCTGTACGTCCCCCTTCGGTAAACTGCTCGATTGATTCCTTGCGCTGCTTGGCGGCTTTCATCAGTACTTCAATAGTCTGCTCGTCGCTGAGGGTGGCCTCTCCGCCCTTTCGCTCACTAATCTCCTTTTCCAGCAGCTTGGCCTTCAGCGAGCGCAGCACGCGCAGCCTGTCCTGCTCTTTTTCCTTCATGGCCGTTTTGAGGTCGGCCATTATCTGTTCCTTGAGTGCCATGGTGATTTTGACTGTTAAGGGTTAGGGATGCCGTTTGCCGATGGGCGACATCTTTATCCCGAAAGAATATATTCAAAAAAAAAGGTTCCATCCGCAACAGACGAATGCAACCTTTTCAACAGGGATAAAAGCCGGTTATTTATTTTCGTTGATAAACTCGCGGACTTTGTCCTGGTCCACCATCGCTTCCTTGAAGGCGTATTTCTCGCGGGTGGATTTCGTTGAGATAATTACTTTCGCCATTTTGCGGTGGGTACCCTTGCGCTTCTGGGCTTCTTCACCGAATGTTTGCTTCTTAGCCATAACCTAAACTATTTAATTTCTTTATGTATTGTGTGTTTGCGAAGAACCGGGTTGTACTTTCTCAGCTCCAGGCGGTCCGGCGTATTGCGGCGGTTCTTGGTTGTCACGTAGCGGGACGATCCCGGTTTCTCCGTGCATTCGAGAATTACTTGAACTCTGTTTCCTTTAGCCATAACTGTTACTCTTTGAAAATTGGTTGACGGTCGGCGGGTCGGCCGTCAACAGATCACTTGTTTTCTATACGTCTTTAATGAGGGTTCCTTTCTTCCTGGCCTCTTTCAACACGGCGCTGATGCCTTTCTTGTTGATGGTGCGAAGCGTCTTGGCAGAAACTTTAAGCTCCACCCACTTGTCCTCTTCAGGCACATAAAATTTCTTTTTCTGCAGGTTCTGCTGGAACTTGTGCTTCGTCTTGTTATTGGATTTTGAGGAGCGGTAGCCGTTAAGAGCTCCCTTTCCCGTAATGTCGTCTTTGCGCGCCATGATAATTACTCAAAAATCAGTTTAAATTGGTTCCTGGATAGACGAGAAAAATAGCGGTATTTGGGAATAATATCAACGTTTCTTTTAAGGGAAAAAATTTAACATATTGTGGCGACTAAACGGACGGCATTTACAGGGAAAAGTGACCAGGCAAAAATATCATATATCGGGCGTGCGGGCACATCTCGGCTTTTGCCGACCAATACCATTGCTTACTTTGATTTTGCGATTTTATACGCTATTTTCAGGCGTCTTAATATTCATTTTAACCCCTATTCACATCTACATTTATGGCGAAAAAATCAGGTTCTGATTACAAGGCGGAGAACATTCAGGTTTTAGAGGGTCTTGAGGCAGTTAGAAAGCGTCCCGCCATGTATATCGGCGACGTTGGTCAGCGCGGTCTTCACCACTTAATAAACGAGGTCGTTGACAACTCCATTGACGAGGCGCTCGCTGGGTATTGCGACGAGATTGAAGTTACCATTAATGAAGATGGATCGATGACCATCTACGACAACGGTCGCGGCATCCCGGTCGACGAGCATCCCAAGATCAAACTGCCTGCTGTGGAAGTGGTGCTGACGAAGTTGCACGCCGGGGGTAAGTTCGACAAAAACACCTATAAGGTATCCGGGGGGCTGCACGGCGTGGGTGTGAGTTGTGTGAACGGCCTGTCGGCCCATTTTTATGCCGAGGTGCACCGCGACGGCAAGATCTACGTGATGGAATTTGAAGAGGGCAAGACCGTTCAACCCCTTAAGGAAAAAGGCAAAACCGACAAGACGGGTACGCTGATTACGTTCAAGCCCGACCCCACCATATTTACACAGACCACGGAGTTCAAATTTGATATCATTGCCGAAAGGATGCGCGAGCTCGCCTTCCTGAACCCGGAAATCACCATTACGCTGAAAGACAAGCGGGAAGAGGATGATGAGCTGAACAAGGAGGTATTTCATTACGAGGGCGGTGTAAAGGATTTTGTAACCTACCTCGACGAAAGCCGCGAGTCGCTGACGAACGAACCCATATATATAGAGGGAGAGGTGGACATGGTCCCGGTGGAGCTGGCCATCAGCTACAACAGGAGCTACTCGGAAAACGTCCACTCCTACGTTAACAATATTAATACGCGCGAGGGAGGTACCCATATCACCGGTTTCCGGCGTGCCCTTACCCGCTCGCTTAAAACCTACGCGGAAAAGAACCGCCTGCTCAAAACCAACGTCAGCATTTCCGGCGAGGACTTCCGCGAGGGGATGACCGCCGTACTCAACGTCAAGGTGCCCGAGCCGCAGTTTGAGGGACAGACCAAGACCAAGCTGGGCAACTCCGAAGTACAGAGCGCCGTCGAAGTGATTGTATACGAACGGCTGAACGAATACCTGGAGCAGAACCCCAAGACGGCCAAGAAAATATTGGAAAAAGTGATCCTCGCCGCCGAAGCGAGGGAGGCAGCCCGCAAGGCGCGCCAGCTCATCAAGCGCAAAAGCGCCATGAGCGGAGGGGGGCTCCCCGGCAAGCTGGCCGACTGTTCCATCAGCGACCCCGAGCACTGTGAGATCTACCTGGTGGAGGGCGACTCCGCCGGAGGATCGGCCAAGATGGGGCGCAACCGTAGCTTTCAGGCCATCCTGCCGCTCCGCGGAAAGATCCTGAATGTGGAGAAGGCGAAGATCAACCGCATCCTGGAGAACAATGAGATACAGGCCATGATTACGGCCCTGGGAGCAGGCGTGGGACATGCGGAGGAGGATTTCGAGATGGAGAACCTGCGCTACCACAAGATCATCATCATGACCGATGCGGATGTGGACGGATCCCACATACGGACGCTGCTACTTACGTTTTTCTACCGCTATATGAAACCTCTTATTGAGGGCGGGCATGTGTATATCGCCACACCGCCGCTTTACCGCATCTCCTATACCAGGGATAATATTGAATATGCCTGGGATGACGAGACCCGCGACAAGATTATCAAGGACCTCAAGAAAAAGAATAAGAAGTTTGACGTGTCCCGGTACAAGGGGCTTGGCGAGATGAATCCCGAGCAGCTTTGGGAAACCACAATGGATCCCGAAACCCGAACCCTGCAGCAGGTGACAGTGGAAAGCGCGGCGGGAGCCGACAAGCTGTTCTCCACCCTGATGGGCGGCGACGTGCAGCCCCGGCGGGAGTTCATCGAACGAAATGCCAAATACGCCTCTCTTGATGTTTAACACGGGAGTGATACGGACAGATCGGGCGCCGATAAAGCCCTGTTATTTAATAGTTTAACATAAATCCACAGATTTAACGCTGATACATGGCTAGAGAAAAGATTATACCTGTTACTATAGAAGATGAGATGCAGTCGTCCTACATCGACTATTCGATGTCGGTGATAGTTTCCCGCGCACTGCCGGATGTTCGTGACGGACTCAAGCCGGTGCACCGGCGGGTGCTGTACGGCATGAGCGATCTCGGCATGCTTCACAACAGAAACTATAAGAAAAGCGCCCGTATTGTCGGTGAAGTGCTGGGTAAATATCACCCGCACGGCGACTCGGCGGTATACGATTCCATCGTCCGCATGGTGCAGGATTTCTCCCTGCGGTACCCGCTGGTGGACGGACAGGGCAACTTCGGTTCCATCGACGGCGACTCGGCTGCGGCGATGCGGTATACCGAGGTGCGCATGCAGCGTATTGCCGA
>CAYREV010000006.1:0-99275 GCA_964423345.1 uncultured Balneolaceae bacterium
ATGGACCTGGGCGAGGTCAAGCCCTACGATCCGGCCAAGCGCGGGGCCGCCGACATCTCCTTTGTGGCCAAATATGTAGACGGGCTGGATGGCCTGGGCGCAATGGGCAGCGGGGCCCACAGCCCGGATGAAACCATTAATCTGAAGACCTTTAAAGAGCTTACCAAGCGGGCAGCGCTGTTGATCTACAGGCTGACGCGGCAACAGTAGTCAGGGCTGTTACAGGATCTATCTTCGCCATTGCGTTTTGTTGCATTTGGCAGGTATTTTGGGGCCTGTTACTCACCAAAAATCCTGGTGGATGGGTTATGTGCAAATCCGGTTAAACTCAGGTATATTTTTTTAAGCCCACTGGCAATTAGTCTAAATTTTATGAACCCCTGGTTTGTATATATGATCCGCTGCACAGACGGCAGTCTGTATACGGGTAGTACAAATCATGTTATCCGCCGTTGGCATAAACATAAGGAAGGTAAGGGGGCCAAATACCTGCAGACGCATGAGCCGAAAGCTGTTGTGTTTGTCGAGGAGCATCCTAATCGCTCCCAGGCCTGCAAACGTGAGTATGAGATCAAACAATACTCTAAGCAGGAAAAGGAATCCTTGGTTACAGAGCCCCGCTAGCCATATAGCTGTCGAAGCATTCGGTAGTCCTACATTAGCTTCCGTGCAGCTGACTTCTCGACTTTAGTGAGGAGACCTGAAATAAAAAAAGCCGCATCTGAATGATGCAGCTTTAAGGATTATGTGCCCAAGAGAGGACTCGAACCTCCACGAGCCGAAGCTCACATGCTCCTGAAGCATGCGCGTCTACCAATTCCGCCACTTGGGCATGCCGTTTTAAAGGAGTGCAAATATAGGCAGGAATCGCCCGTAAATTCAACAGCTATTTTAATTCATTTTCTGCTTGTTCCTTTGCTGTTAGTTGTGCTCCTGCTCAAAGATGGATTTCATCATCTTTTTATATCCTTCGGTCAGTTCGATATTTCTGCGGGCCATCATAGCTTCCATGGTTTCCAGGGCCTTGTCGAGGTGATAGGTCTGTATGACGTTGGAGCCCACCCAACTGAAGGAGGGGATGAACTTGGGAGGGAAGTCGCCCGAAAAGATATTGCAGCTGACCCCGCAGACGGTGCCGGTATTCAGCTGGGTATTGATAGCGGTCTTGGAGTGGTCGCCCATTACCGTGCCGAAAAACTGCTGGTTGGTTTCCGTCTCCTCCTGGTTGACCCAGTCGGTAATGCGGACAGTGCTGTAGTTGTTCTTCAGGTTGGAGGTGTTGGTGTCTGCCCCCAGGTTGCACCACTGTCCGAATACCGAATTGCCGGTAAAGCCGTCGTGCGCCTTGTTGGAGTAGGAGTGGAAGATACAGTTGTTTACTTCGCCGCCCACCTTGCAGACCGGCCCGATGGTGGTGTCCTCATAGATTTTGGCCCCCGCCTTGACGGTCGCCCCTTTACATATGGCTACCGGCCCGCGCAGGATGGAACCGGCCATAACGGTGGCATCTTCGCCGATATATACAGGGCCCTTGCGGGCATCCAGGATACACCCGGCTTCTACAACGGCACCCTCCTCCACATAGATCTCCGTTTCGTTTTCGAGGACGGCATGGCCCGATATCCCCTCTCCGTAGAAGGTGTCCAGGTCCAGCCACTCCAGGTCCCGTTTGATCTGCAGCCCGTTCATCTGGAAGAGGTCCCAGAGGTATTCAATAGAGGTAAAATCCTCGGTTTCAAGGACAAATAGGGAATTAAAGTCGGGTTGATTCGATGCAAGCCACTCGACTGACTGTGCTCCCTCTACGTTTGCGGCTATTACCGTCGATCCCGCCTTCAGGCAGCTGCCGGTATCCAGCCGGCGTATCTGCTGCACCGCTCCGGGAGTGGGGAGATAGCGGCTGTTGATCCAGATGCAGGGTTTGGCAGGCTCCAGGGAGCCCTGCCCAAAGACCTGCTTCAGTTCCTCCCGAAGCACACGGGCCGTTTTGTCGGCAGAAAGGGCTGTCTCCCATTTTTCGGCGATGGTGAGCACTCCCACCCGAAGGTCGTCAGCCGGACGGGTCAGAGTCAGCGGATGAAAATGACTGAAAAGGGAATCTTCGAAAAAACAAATCTGCATGGGTGCTCCCGTTTAAAAATTAATAAACCGAGTTTTATTCCTCGTTTCATAATCATACATTTGATACTCGTCAAACAGAGAGTTTTTACGTTAATAATCAACCCCGTTACGAGAATTATTTATGTGTGGCATTGTAGGATATATAGGAAATAGAAAAGCGAGTGAGATAATCATCAAGGGTCTTGAAAGGCTGGAGTACCGCGGATATGATTCGGCGGGTATAGCAATGATGAACGGCCGGCTCGAGATCAAGAAGGGCAAGGGAAAGGTGGCCAATCTTAAAAAGATGGTTAAGGACAACCCGATGGACGGTACCGTGGGCATCGGACATACCCGATGGGCCACACACGGTCCCCCGAACGACATAAACGCCCATCCGCACACGAGTGAATCGGGGAAGATAGCCGTAGTGCATAACGGCATCATAGAAAACTACACCTCCCTGAAAAAAGAGCTAAAAAACAAGGGCTATACCTTTCATACCGACACCGATACCGAAGTGATCGCCCAGTTGATCGAGGAGATTTACCACGACGGGGCTGAAGTGGATTTCGAACAGGCCGTGCGCATGGCCCTCAAACAGCTTGTCGGTACCTATGGGGTGGCAATTGTTAACAGCGAGGAGCCCAACCGCATCATCATCGCTCGAAAGGGATCTCCGCTGCTTTTGGGTATAGGAGAGGAGGAGATGTTTATCGCTTCCGATGCTTCTCCGATTATAGAGCATACCAAGAAGGTGGTCTACCTCGAGGACGGGGAGATTGCCGTTGTGACCAAAGAGGGGTACGAGGTAAAAACCATTGATGATGTAACCATGACCAAGGAGGTTCATGAACTGGCCATGAGTGTAGAGGAGATTGAGAAGAGCGGGTATCCGCATTTCATGCTGAAGGAGATTTTTGAACAGCCCGATTCCATTGCCAACTGCCTGCGTGGCAGGCTGGTGTTGGACGACCATAACATTCAGCTTGGGGGACTGGTGGACGTGATGGACAAGCTGGTAAATGCCAAGCGGTTGATCATTGCCGCCTGCGGGACGAGCTGGCACGCCGGGCTGGTTGGAGAATATCTTTTTGAACACCTGTCCAAACTATCGGTAGAGGTGGAGTACGCCTCGGAGTTCAGATACCGGGAGCCTCTTATTGACGAGGACGATATCATGCTGGTGATTTCGCAGAGCGGGGAAACGGCCGATACGCTGGCAGCTGCCCGGGAAGCAAAGAAGCGAGGGGCCATGGTGCTGGGAGTTTGCAACGTGGTGGGCTCGACCATAGCACGGGAAACCGATGCGGGAGTCTATATCCATGCCGGGCCCGAAATCGGAGTGGCCTCCACCAAGGCCTTTACCGCCCAGGTATCCGTTTTGGCAATGATGGCGATTATGCTGGGCCAGCGCAAGGGAACACTGGACGAGAAGTATGCAGCCAAGCTGATAGAGGAATTAAATAGGATTCCCCGAAAAGTGGAGAAGATTCTTAAAGAAAGTGAACATATCAAACGGCTGGCGGAACTGTTTACTTATGCACCCAACTTCCTATACCTGGGAAGGACCTATAACTTCCCGGTGGCCCTGGAAGGCGCATTGAAGCTAAAGGAGATCTCCTATATCCATGCGGAAGGATATCCCGCCGCGGAGATGAAGCACGGCCCCATCGCCCTTATTGATGAGATGATGCCGGTGGTGGTCATTGCCGCAACCGATCACACCAACGAGAAAATGATCAGTAATATAGAAGAGGTTAAAGCCAGAAAAGGGCGCATCATATCGGTAACCGGCAAGGAAAATGAAGAGGTGATCAACCTTTCGGAATTCAGCATCTCCATCCCTGAAACGGAAGACTGTCTCTCGCCGCTGTTAACGGTTATACCCCTGCAGCTGCTTTCCTATTACATAGCTGTAAACCGCGGTTGCGATGTGGATCAGCCGAGAAACCTTGCAAAAAGCGTCACGGTGGAATAGTCAGCCGCCCCGGTTATTAACAATATCCACAACAAGTGTTGATAAGTGTGTGGATAACTGCCTGCTAATACGAAAAATTGTTTAATTTGTAACAATTTCCCCTCTTATTCATCATGTAACTACATATTGGGAGCAATAACAGAACAAGCTCTCAATTTATCGATGTGGAAAACTTGATATTTACATCAGTTTTTCTTAGATAAAATTTCTCTCTTGGGATAAATATCAACGGTTACAACGGGTTAGTTACGATGAGGAAATGGAAGTCGCTTATTTTTAAAATTACGCTCTTGGTATTGGTGGGAATTGTAGTCTTGACAGGTTGATCATTACATCTTAGGTCCCCGGCATGTGAAAGGGGACACTTGATCTGCTGCATTCATATCTTTCTATCTACAACATGGATTTAAATTCCTATTGATGTTGTCCACCCGATCGGCTACTATTGCTATGTATGAATTGGTGTGCATAGCAAATTACATTCAAAGCAGGGTGGACGATTGACCAATAAAAAATATATCGACCTGTCTTATCTTGAGGACGTTTCAATGGGCGACAAGTCCATGATCGAGGAGATGATCGAGATGTTCCTGGATTTGGTCCCCCAATCCCTTTCTGAGCTACGGTCCCTGTATGAGGATGAACAATGGTTGGAGCTGAAGGCGGAAGCCCATAAGCTAAAACCCAACTTTGCCTACATGGGTATAGAGTCCGGTAAAGAACTGTTGCAGCAAATCGAACACCACGCCGACAAAGAAGAGGATCTGGAATCTATCCGTGAAAAACTGGATGAGCTCGAGAAAATATATGAACAGGCCGCCGGTGAATTGAACAGTGAACTGAAAGGTTTGAAAGAGGGTTGAACATTTTTATTTGAATCTCGTATAGAATGGTTGAATCCAAACCAATGTATTCCAGATGATTTATACCATTCTTATTAACAGTGTTGCCGTCTATATTACTGCCCGCCTGCTTGCAGGAGTCGAAATCAAAAATTTTTTCACGGCTGTTTTTGTCGCTATAGGACTGGCCATCGTGAACACGGTGATTAAGCCGGTCATCGTATTTTTAACCATACCGCTGACCATTCTGACCCTGGGACTGTTCATCCTGGTTATCAACGCCTTTATGGTCATGCTGATTGACGCTTTAATGGACGATTTCAGTGTGCGCAGCTTTGGGTGGGCGGTACTATTCGGTATTGTACTTTCGCTGCTTAATGCCCTGTTGTTCTGGATCTTCTAAACGGCCGGTTCAATATCAGGCCACATGGCCGGTTATGGCATCGCCTAACTCTTCATGGTTGATTTCCAGGGTAAAAAGCTTGGCGGGAGGGAGGTTGAGGAGAACGATCTTCTTGTTGCTTTGATATTTGCGAACCAGAAGCTCCTCGAAATTGCATTTGAACTTTCGAAAGCTAACATATTTGAAATAGCAGATATAGGCATTCTTGCTGCATAGATCCAGCTTTTTTTTCCATATTTGCCGAATCAGCTCCTCCGGCATCGCCTCGTAGGGCAGGCTGGAAAAGATATAGTCGTACGACCGCCCGGTATTGAACTGTAGAATATCCTCGTGATGAACCCTTACGTTGGAACCGGAAAACTTCCGGTCAATGACTTCAAAAAAATGGTCATGTATTTCAACCACATCCACGTGGTCTTTCGGCCGAACCAGCGAAGTAATCTCTTTGGTGAGAGGGCCGGTACCGGGACCTATTTCCAGGATATTAAGCGAGGTGCAGTCTGTCCTTCGCAGGTCTGCTTTCAGCTGTTTGACCAGATCTTTAGCTAAAAACTTCGAGCTGGGTGCTACAGCCCCCACTTGTTTCAGATCTTTCAGGAAATGTAGAAAGTGTTCCAAAAATGACTTCGATTTATTAACCAACGAAAGGATGAATGTAACAAAGATGAACCAATTTGGCTAATACACAGCATTTAATAAAATAATATCGATACGCTTTGATAAAGCGTGCTAAAGCAATTCCGGTGGCTTTTTTATTACAGGAATCGTACAGATCGTTTTTGATGCGGATCTTGTTAAGGGGTTTCAATTCAAACGTAAAAACTCCCTGATGACCCTCGAGATAGGCTTAAGATTAATAGGCGGCTTTATACTATTGCTCTCAAACGCTTTCTTCGTGGCGACGGAATTTGCCCTGACAAGACTCAGGCAGTTTAATAAAGATGAGTTTGAAGACGATGCGGGACTTCGAACAGCCTGGGAGATGACCGAGCGGCTTGAGATATATCTGACCGGATGCCAGGTGGGGATTACTTTTTCAAGCGTATTGCTGGGTATCGTGGCCGAACCTGCAGTCACCGAATTATTTCACCCCCTGGTGGTCTACCTGGGAGCCACACCGGAGGTGGCCTTGGGATTTTCCGTAGTACTGAGTGTTTTCGTAATAAATCTAATGCATACGGTCTGGGCGGAACAGACCCCTACCTACCTGGGTATAGAGGAGGCTAAGCTGGTTGCCCGTTATTGCGCACCGCCGCATTATTACTGGACACAAATGGCTTACCCATTCATTTTCGTAGGGGACAAGATAACGAAGGCCACCCTGGGCCTGTTTGGTATCACCATGAGGCGTTCGTGGACTGAAGAAGAGGAGCCGACGCATGTCGATGTTCGTTCCCAGCTGGTCGACCTGCTCAAAAGTGAGGGACTGCCTCAGGACCGGCGCGACGAAGTGGTTAAAGCGATGGAGATAGACGAGATTCCGGTAAGTGATATCATGGTGCCCCGTGAGGAAATTGTCTGCCTCTGGGATGATAAACCGCTGGAGGAAAACCTTGGGATCATACGGCACAGGATGCAGTCGCGGTATCCGCTGGTGGGGGAATCGCTTGATGACTTCAAGGGATTGATCTATGCCTCTGAAATGCTCGCCCATATTGAAGAGCTCCAGTCGGGGGAGAAGAGCCTGCAGGAATTGAGCAGGGCCGATATGACCGTCGGCCATGACCTGCCCGTCAGCCGGTTGATCGACCGGTTCCAGGAAGAGTACCAGGAGCTGGCCCTGGTTACCAGGATGGGTAAAACCATCGGCCTGGTAACCCTTACCGACGCCCTTGAGGTTATTGTCGGTAGTGCGGAAGATCCCATGGACCTGGAGCTTCGAATCCGCGAATTAAGGGAGTAGGCCGAAACAGGGTATCTTCTGTACCCCGGACGTCTGTTGCCAAACATATTTTTACAACTGACAGTTGATAAAAGGATGGCCTTTCGATAAGCTAATCTTTCCAAATTCCATTTACTGTAACCCAATTTTTTAATATGAAGACCACTTCTTTGTTCAGGATATTTGACAAGTTTCTTTTGTGCATGCTACTGTTTGGCGTCGGCTTTCTCTCTGAATCGACGGCCCAGCAGCTGGATATGGATACATTTAAAGCCATGGAGCCGCGCAATATCGGGCCGGCGGGAATGAGCGGCCGGGTCACGGCCATAGATGTGATACGCGATAACCCGGATGTGATGTTTGTAGGTACGGCATCGGGCGGCATTTGGAAGTCGGCCAGCGGCGGGGTGGACTGGGAACCCGTTTTTGATGACTACGGCGCGCACTCTATAGGAGCCCTTGATATCTATCAAAAAAATCCGAGTATCATCTGGGCGGGCACCGGTGAAGGCAATCCCCGGAACAGCCAAAGCAGCGGAGCAGGCGTATACAAAAGCATCGACGGCGGCAAAAGCTGGACCTATATGGGCCTCAGGGAGACCCGGAACATTCATCGGGTGATCATCCATCCGGACAAACCCAATATCGTCTATGTGGGAGCCCAGGGCACGGCATGGGACGATACCGAGGACCGCGGACTGTACAAGACGACCGATGGCGGGAAGACCTGGGACAAGATACTCTATAACAACGAAAGGAGCGGCATTGCCGATCTGGTAATGGATCCGGATAATCCCAACAAACTGTTTGCGGCCATGTGGGAATTCCGCCGCTGGCCCTGGTTCTTCGATTCAGGCGGCGAAGGTTCGGGTCTCTATATGACGCTGGACGGCGGCGAAAACTGGACAGAACTGACCTCGGAAGACGGCCTGCCCAAGGGAGAACTGGGGCGCATAGGCCTGGCAATAGCCCCAAGCAACACCGACCGGGTGTACGCCTGGGTGGAGTCAAAGGAAAATGCCGTATATCGAAGCGACGACGGCGGCTACAAGTGGGAGCGTACGGTAAAGGTCGATGACGATTCGGAGGCTGGGAACCGCCCCTTTTATTACGCCGATATCTATGTGGATCCTAAAAATGAAAACAGGGTGTACAGTTTGTATTCCTACCTTTCAGTAAGCGTGGACGGGGCGAAATCTTTTGAAAGCATCTATCCCTATTACAACTATATCCATCCCGACCATCACGCTTTCTATATTCACCCCGACGATCCCTCTTTTCTGATTGACGGCAATGACGGGGGGATGAATATCTCCCACGACCGGGGCGAGACCTGGCGTTTTGTGCCCAACATACCGGTGGCCCAGTATTACCATATCAATGTGGACCAGCAGTACCCCTATAACGTGTATGGCGGCATGCAGGACAACGGCTCCTGGCAGGGACCGGCATATGTATGGAGAAGGGGAGGCATCCGCAACGGCTATTTTGAAGAACTGTATTTCGGAGACGGTTTCGACGTTGTTATCGATTCGAGCAACTCCCGCTATGCCTACGCCATGTCGCAGCAGGGCAACGTAGGGCGCGTGGACCTGCAGACCGGGCACTCCAGCTTTGTACAGCCTTCCAATCCCAACGGCGAACGGCTACGGTTTAACTGGAATGCCGCCATAGCCATCAGTCCCTTTGATGGCAAGACGGTCTATTTCGGCAGCCAGTTTGTACATAAAAGCACCGACCGCGGGGACAGCTGGGAGACGATATCGTCCGACCTCACTACCGACGACCCCGAAAAACAGAAGCAGCACCAGAGCGGGGGGCTGACCATCGACGCCACGGGTGCCGAAAACTTTACCACCATAACAGCAATATCTCCCAGCCTCAGGAATAAAGAGGTATTATGGGTGGGTACCGACGACGGCAACATCCAGCTCACCCGCGATGGAGGAGCCAGCTGGGAGAATGTGGCCGGCAAGCTGAATGGCGTACCGGAGGGAAGCTGGGTCACCCAGGTGAATCCTTCAAGGTACAGGGACGGGGAGGCGTTTGCGGTGATCAACAATTACCGCCGAGGCGACTGGGCGCCCTACCTAATGCATACGACCAATTACGGCAAGCGGTGGAATAATATAGCCGAAGACAAAGGTATTGAAGGGTATGCCCTCTCTTTCGTGCAGGACCCGGTGGAGCCGAGCCTGATGTTCCTGGGTACGGAACTGGGGCTGTATGTTTCCATTGACAAGGGGGATACCTGGACGAAGTGGACCAACGGCTATCCGACGGCTTCCACCTACGATATGGTTATCCATCCCAGGGAACACGACCTGGTTATCGGTACCTTCGGGCGTTCGGCGTGGGTGCTTGACGACATCCGCCCCTTGAGAGCCCTTGCCGCCGAGGGGATGGATGAACTGGAGAAAACCATAAAGGTATATCCGGCCCCCGACGCATACCTGGCTTCTATCCGCCAGGCGGCCGGCACGCGTTTTGCCGGTGACGGCATGTTTATCGGTGAAAACCGACCCTTTGGTGCACGGCTGACCTATTCTGTCAAAAAAAAGGAAGAAAATGATGCGGATTCCGATAAAAAGGAAAAAGTAACCATTGAGATATATGACAGCGAAGGAAATAAAATTCGCACACTTGAAGATACTCCCGGCCAAGAGGGGATTAACCGGATGAGCTGGGGACTGAATCAGAAAGGCGTGCGGGGACCCAGCCGCAGCAAGCCGAAAGAAGATGCACCCGAGCCCTCGGGAGCCGATGTGCTGCCGGGCACGTACAAGGTGAAGATGACCTACGGGGGCGTGTCCGACTCTACCGTGGTCAGGGTGCATTACGACCCGAGGATTGACTATACCATGGAGGGGCTGCAAGCCAGGAAGAGCATGCAGGAGGAGCTGCAAAAGCTGATGGGTACGATGGCCGAGGCTACCACACAGCTGGTAGAGGCCAAAGAGATGATCGGGACGGCCGAAACCATGCTGAAAGCGCACAAGAATGGGGGCAGCGAGGAGCAGATAAAAGCATTGAAGGAAACCACCAAAACGGTCAAGGATTCCGTCAACGCCCTGCTGGATTACGTATTCGGCGAGGAGAGTGACAAACAGGGAATCGTCCGCAGTCCCAAGCGCACCGTGACGACCTACCTTTATGAACCTTTCCGGTATATCGGTTCCTCCCTGGGAGCACCCGGGGCTACCGAGAAGAAGCTGATGGAGGCGGCCCGTTCCAAAACCGGGGAAGCGGTCGCCAAAATAAACGGCTTCTTTGAAACGGAGTGGCCTGAATATGTTAAAACCATGGAAGAGGCCAGCCTCAGCCCCTTCAGATCTTTCGAGAAAGTGGAGTTCTGAACGCAGGAAGCCTATTAATCAGAAGATAAGCCGCAGGGTTGATCCCGGCGGCTTATTTTCATTTGATCATGGTGTAGTTATATTAATAGCTGTAATTGCAAATAACGGTGCACCATGGAAACCATCATCGAATTTTTTAATGACGTCCCCACCACTTTCAGGGCAGGTATTCTAATCGGGGGCATCTTCTTTTTCTGGGTGCTTGAAGGGGTGATTCCCCTTTTTCAGTTTGCCTACAACAAATACAGGCATGCGGGCCTGAACCTTGTGTTTACCGCGCTGGCTACCATCATTGGCTTTGGTTTTGCCGGGGTGCTGTTCTGGGTGTCGGAATGGACGGCGGCCAATGAATTCGGCCTGCTGTATATTATGGAGCTGCCCCTCTGGGCCAAGGTGATAGTGGGTGTTATGCTGCTTGACCTTATTGGCGCCTATTTTATTCACTGGCTGGAGCACCAGATCAAGTGGATGTGGAAGTTTCACCTGATACACCACAGCGATACCAATGTGGACGTGACCACGGGATTAAGGCATCATCCGGGAGAGATCGTATTCCGCGTATCTTTTACCATCCTGGGGGTCTTCGTGATCGGTGCTCCCATCGGTATTGTGATGCTGTACCAGAGCCTGTCGGTGCTTTTTGCCCACCTGACGCACGCCAATATTACCATGCCGGTAAAGGTTGACCGGGCCCTTTCCTATGTTTTCGTGACGCCCCTGATGCATAAAGTGCACCACCACTATACGCAACCGCTTACCGATACCAATTACGGTAATATATTTGCGGTTTGGGATCGCATGTTCGGCACTTTTGCTACGGTGAAGGATACCGGGGAGCTGACTTATGGCATAGACACGCATATGGACCCTGAGGAAAACGAAAGCCTTGGAAACCTGCTTAAAATACCTTTCCAGGAATACCGTCCCCCGAAAGGGGCCAAGTTCGACGATTATGATATATTAGAAAGTAGTGAGTAGTAAGTATTAAGTACGTCACTTCACACTTTAAACTTCATACTTACTACTTATTACTCCTACCTACGTTAAAACTTCGGTGGACAGGTATTACTTACTACTGTTCACCTTATTCCAAAGCAGGCTCAGCAGTATACCCGTCCCTACCACTACGGCGGCCCCCAGGGGATTCAGCCAGAGATACTCAACCGTTTTTTCGTAACCGCGGGGGATGGTGTCCCACGGCAAGATCAGAAGCAGATTACCCGTTTCGGAATGGCTGAACAGGCGGTCGAATACAAAAACGGTACTCATGCCGCACAGCAAGCCGCTGAAGGCCCCGAAGCCGTTGGCTTTTTTAACCCAGAGCAAAAGAATAAAAATTCCGAGTATGGACCCGTAGAAATAACTGCCCACCTTGTTCACCAGCTCAATGATAGAGCGCGTTTCGCCCAGGGCCAGTGCGGCCAGGGTTGCCAGCAACCCCCAGAAGAGCGTGACCATCCTGGAAGATCTGAGATACCAGGCCTCGCTGCGGTCCTTCTTGTCCAGGCGTTTGTACCAGTCGACGATAAAGACGGTGGAGAGGGCGTTCAGCTCGCTGTCAATGCTGGAGAGCGCCGCAGCAAAGATACCGGCGACGATGAGCCCTATGACACCTACGGGAATCTCGTTGAGGATGAAATAGGGGAATATGTAGTTGGTTTCATTCAGGCTGGCACCCGTGATCTCCTCCTGCCGCTCCAGTTCACTTTCCCGTATCTCGTTCAGGTAGTTGTCGGCTTCTACAAATGCCCGGGCATGTTCGGGGTTTTTGGTAGCCAGCAGTTTCCTGGCCGCCTCTTTTCGCTCCAGGTAGGAGGCCTGATACTCCTGCTCCAGTTTTTCCCCGGCTATAACTTCGTGTGTCTTCGGGGCTTCAGGTTCCGCCGGACGGAAGGTCAGCGGTGCCGGGCCGAAAATATAGAATACATAGAGCATCACCCCCAGCAGCAGGATAAAAAACTGCATCGGTATCTTGGCATAGGCACTGAGCAGAAGGGACTGGCGGGCATCATTAAGGGATCTGGCCGTCAGGTACCGCTGCACCTGGCTCTGGTCGGTTCCGAAGTAGGAGAGCATCAAAAACAGGGCGGCAATGACGCCCGTCCAGATATTGTATTTTTCACTGATATCGAAACTCAGGTCGAGTGCCTGTAGCTTGCCCAGGGTGCCGGCCAGGTAGAGGGAGTCCGAGATACTTACATCGGCCGGAAGGCTGTGGAGTATCCAGTAAAAGCTGAATATCAGTCCGAAGAGCATGACGGCCATCTGCTTTACGTCGGTCCGTATCACGCCGGCGATGCCACCGACCATGGTATAGGCGGTGGCCGTTACCCCGATGATCAGGATGGTGGGGGTAAGCGGGAAGTTGAGCAGCAGCGCGAGCACATAGGAGGGAGCGGCAATGATGATCCCCAGTCCCAATCCCCGTGAAAAGAGAAACAGCAGGCTGGTAAAAAGCCGTGTGGAAAGCCCGAAGCGTTCTTCGAGGACTTCATAGGCGCTGAAATTCTGAAGCCTGTTGAAATAGGGTACGAGCGTCAGGCAGAGGATGATCATGGCAAAGGGTACGGCCAGGTATATTTGTACAAACCGCATGTCTTCCACATAGGCCTGACCGGTGGTGCCGATGAACGTAATGGCGGAGGCCTGGGTGGCCATCACCGAAAGTCCCATGGCCCACCAGGGCATGGACCGGTTGGCCAGGAAATAGCCGCTGATGTTGTCCGATTCCCTTCCGTGCCGGGTTCCATCCCAAATGGTATAACCCAGAAAAGCAATTAAAACCAGCCAGTCTATCCAATGCATATCGGTCAGATGGGGTTGTTAAACAGGTAGGTGAACAGACCCAGCAAAATGATATACAGGAAGCCGAGCGCAAAGACTATCCAGTAGGTACGGGAGGAAACGGATTTGTTGGATTTCTTCTCATTCATGCCGGTTTCGGTACGGTTTATATGCAGTCTGATTTCCTTGATTATATAGGACTTGCCGTTCAAATACCAATTTGAAGGGGTGCACAGCCGGAAAAGTTATGAGTTGTCAAGTTTATCGACAATCCTGAAGCTTTCGGGGCCGAACTGGAATAGCACATCCAGCATGCTGCACCACGGCTCGAAGCCATCGAAATGCTGATGGTAGCGGGGGTGTTCAAAGCCCGGCTTGTTATCGTAGCTTTCGGCCTGCCGCTGGTAATGGCGGCTGTCGTATTCCTGCAGAAGCCTGTCGGCACCCATCAGACGGCCCAGCTTGTCGGGGTCGGAGGTATAGGTGTCCAATGAACTTGCCAGTTGGTAATCGACAGCCAGATCCATGAAGCGCAGCAGGCGTTTTTGGATATAGAGCACAAAAGGCATCAGGTATTCATAGCCGGCAGCTGATTTGAAATCGGCGGTTATCTCCGGCTCGTAAAAATCGTAGTAGATGCTGTTGCGGTAGTTATACTCGATGCTTCTGAGCAGGGGGATAATCCAATCCTGTTCGTGGTCGATTCGTACCTCCCGTATCGCCTTGTCGCGGTCGTCGGTGCGGATGGGAATATTAATCCATTGCGTACCCTGGGGGGTGCGTATTTTAGCCCGGTGCACCCGGCTTTTACGCGACCAGGGCTCCAGATCCTGAAGGATAAGCCGGTCGGCCTGTATCATGACGGCCAGGTCGTAGAGGTTGGGGGCTAATTGAGGAAAAAGCAGGCCGAGTGTCATAGGCTGGAAGTATGAAGAAAGTAATAGGTAGGGAGTATACCGGATAATAAAATGAGATGAAACGGTTGAAGGGGCCGTTCTTGTGCAAGGCTCACTGCTATTCTCTTATTAGCACCTGTGCGGCAGAACCCTTATTTTTGATCACTTCAAAAAAATATTCAGAATTTATTAAATAAATTATTTATGGAAGGTTCGGTTCGTGTACGTTTTGCTCCGTCGCCGACGGGCATGCTTCATATCGGTGGACTCAGGACAGCTCTATACAACTATTTGTTTGCCAAGGGGCAGCCGGGAGGGCAGTTTATACTCAGGATAGAAGACACCGACCAAAGCCGCTATGTAGAAGGGGCCGAGGAGGATATCATTAAGTCGCTGGTCTGGGCGGGGATGGAGATTGACGAGGGGCCCGGCAAACCGGGCGAGTTCGGGCCCTACCGGCAGAGCGAGCGAAAGGATATGTACAGGGAATATGCCGAGCAGCTGGTGGAGCAGGATCATGCCTACTACGCCTTCGATACCACCGAAGAGCTTGACGAGATGAGAGAGCGGCTGAAAAAATCGGGCAATCCTTCGCCCAAGTACGATTCCATTACCCGCATGTCGATGAAGAACTCCCTGACCCTGCCGGAGGAGGAGGTTGAACGGCGGCTGGAGGAGGGAGAGGAGTATGTGATTCGCTTGAAAGTGCCGCGGCGGGAGACCATCCGCTTTGAAGATGAGATACGGGGTTTCGTATCTTTTGAGAGCAAGGGGCTGGACGACCAGGTACTGTTGAAATCCGACGGTATGCCGACCTATCACCTGGCAAATGTGGTGGACGATCACCTGATGAAGATCACCCATGTCATCCGGGGCGAGGAGTGGCTCAGCAGTGCTCCCAAGCATATTCTGATGTACAACTATTTCGGCTGGGAACCCCCGAAGATGGCCCACCTGCCCCTTATCATGTCGCCCAGCGGAGGCAAGCTCTCCAAGCGGAAGGCCGAAAGCGAAGGCATCCCCATTAATACCAGGGACTATATTGAGCAGAAGTTTGAGCCCGAAGCGCTGGTTAATTTCCTGGCCTACCTGGGATGGAGTCCGGGGGACGATACGGAAATACATTCGCTGGAGGAACTGATCGAGCTGTTTTCGCTCGACCGGGTGAGCAAGAGCGGTGCGGTATTCGACTATGACAAGCTGACCTGGTACAACGAGCATTACCTGAGGGAGAAAACGGCCGATGAATTGTATCCCCGCGTTCGCACCATTGCCGAGGAGGAGCACGGCATGACGCTGGACGAGGGATATATGAAGGAAATCATCCCCCTGATGAAAGAACGGGTAAGCAAGGTGGAGGACTTCATCACGCAGGGAAAATTCTTTTTTGAGGACCCGGAAGAATACGAAGAGAAGGCCAAAAAGAAGTGGAAAGACAACAGCGCCGAACTGCTGGAGGCCTACCTTGAAAAACTGGAGCAAATCGACGTTAAGGAGTTCAAGGCCGATACCCTGAAATCGAACCTCAAGGAAGTGATCGCCGATTTCGATGTGGGCTTTGGCAAGCTGATGATGCCCCTCCGGGTTGCCACCACCGGCATGGGCCACGGGCCGGACCTTTTCCCCTCGCTGGAACTCATTGGGAAAGAGGCAACCATCCGCCGCATCAGGACAGCTATAGATAAGCTGGGTTAATATTCGAATAAAATGCCGGTTTCTCCTCCGATAAATCTGCGATCCCTGTTGTATTTTCTTAAATCATTTATGTATTGTTGGTCGGGCGATAAGATTATTAACCAACGATGATTTATGAAACGTAAAATATATTTCCTTGCCTCAATTATAGGACTTCTCTTCCTGTGGTTTCAGTCGGGATATGCCTCCCCGGATGCGGCTGAAATGATCCAGGCTGCCACCGGGGAGGGCGCCGTTTCCTGGACCAGTATTTTGCCTCCCCTTGTTGCCATAGGTATCGCCCTCATCTTCCGGCAGGTGCTGTTTGCCCTTTTTCTGGGCATCTGGTGCGGCGCCTTCCTGGCTTCCGGCGGCACCTTCACGGAAATATTCACCAGCTTTTTTACCACACTTAGCGACTATATAGTTATTGCCGCAGCCGACGAAAGCCATATGAGCATTATCATTTTCACGCTGCTTATAGGGGGTATGGTGGGCATCATAACGGATAACGGCGGAACCCGGGGGGTCATCAAGGCGATCACAGGTTTTATCAAGACCAAAGTGCAGGGCCAGCTGGTTACCTCCCTGATGGGATTTATTGTCTTCTTCGATGATTATGCCAACACCATGGTGGTGGGTAACACCATGCGCCCGCTTACCGACAAGCTGCGCATCTCACGAGCCAAGCTGGCCTACCTGGTCGACGCTACCGCCGCCCCGGTGGCCACCATCGCCCTGGTGAGTACCTGGATAGGGGCCATGGTTGGTTTCATCGCCGATGCACAGGCCAAGATGCCGGAGTTTAACGAAGCGGCCTATGCCGTATTTATCAACTCCCTGCCCTACAATTTTTATGCATTCTTTACCATCCTGTTTGTGATCCTTATCGCCTGGTCGGGACGTGATTTCAGTACCATGCTCAAGTCCCGTATCAAGCTGTACAAGGCCAAGCATGACCCCAGGCTGGATACTTACAATTTGTGGAAGGAGAAGATCCATGAAGATGAAGAGAAGAAAAAGACCTCGCACTGGATTAATGCAGCCATACCCATAGCCACCCTGGTGTTCGGAACCATAGGCGGTTTGTTTGTAACCGGGGAAGGCTCGTCCGTACAGGAAATTATAGAGTCGGCCAATTCCTACAAAGCCCTGCTCTGGGGCGGACTCCTGTCGATGGTTGCGGCAGTAGTTATGACCCTCACCCAAAAACTTTTGAACGTCAAGGATACCCTGGAGGGCATGCTGGAAGGGATGCACACCATGTTTGACGGACTGTTGATCCTGGTCCTGGCCTGGGCGTTGAGTGCGGTGACGGTGGAGTTGGGTACGGCCGACTACCTGATGTCGGTATTCGGTGAAACGCTCAATCCCTACTGGCTGCCGGCCCTTATCTTTGTCCTTTCGGCTCTTACGGCTTTCGCTACGGGATCAAGCTGGGGTACCATGGGTATTCTGATGCCGCTGGTGGTTCCGTTGGCCTGGGAGATTGGCCAAAGCAGCAGCATCCCGATGGAGATGACCTATGAAATTATCTACGCCAGTGTCAGCTCTGTACTGGCCGGTTCAGTGTGGGGAGATCACTGCTCGCCCATATCGGATACCACTATTCTCAGTTCCATAGCCACCCAGTGCGATCATGTGGAGCATGTTAACACCCAGCTGCCATATGCCATGATTGTGGGTATTATCAGTATTTTTGGCATAGCGGCCGTACTGGTAGCAGGCATCCCCTGGTGGATCGTCTATCCCGCGGGAGTGGCGGTAATCGTAGCCATCATCTTCAAGTTTGGAAAGATTCCTGATCCCGCCGAATACACGCCCGAAGGCAGGGAGCCGGCTCAAACCGGCTTGGAAGAGGGATAGCCTGCACTAAAACTCCGGTGGGCAGGTACTACTTACTACCGGCTGCCGGTTTCTGTTTCCAGGTCAAATTCGTACCGGTTGGCTTCGTCCACTTGCTGTGTCCCCGCTTCATAGCGGCGTTCCTCAAAAAATACCTGTCCCCCCTTGTCAATAAGCACTACGCTGGAGCTGCGGGTGCCGTAGTTGTCCGTCTTGATAAAAATGGGGCTGACCGCACGCTCCAGCTCTTTGGAAATGCCCGTGTCAGGCAACTCCTCTTCCGGGGCCGGGCGGTCGTTTTTTAACAGGTCAAAAAGGGCTTCTTTTGACGGATTTTCTTTCTGCTGAATCTTCCTGAAATCAGATTTGGCCTGCCGGACCTTCGGCCAGGGGGTATCGAGCAGATGATTGCTCAAACCGTAAACCCCCGGTTCCAGTACCCTTATCCGCGGATCCCGGTTCGAATAGTACCCCAGCCTGTTCAGCGTCCCTGCCACAATATTAAACCCATTGTAGCGGCCACCCTTTTCATCAACTTCTTCCAGGTAGGATACCGGATCCGACTCCTCCTTGAGGTAGTCGAGCACCAGGTGCCCCCGGCTGGGCGGGTCTTCCTTCTGCATGTCCGGATCGCGATAATTGGTCAGGGCGGAAAAGTAGCCGTTTTTTGTAATACCCATCCAGGTCCCTCCGGCCTTGAAATCCTTGCCGGCCAGTATATGGGGCCGGTCCTCCCAAAACTGTGCGGGACGGGTAGGCCGCTGATAAAACTCATCCCTGTTTGCGGCAAATATGAAAGGGTAGCGGGGATGCTGTTTGTAGGAGAAGACGATCAGGCACATATGTTTTTATAGATAATTCGGCTTAAAAGTGAAATTCGGGACCCGGGAAATGGGGTGTTGATTGCAATATACAGCGGTATGTTTATCAATATTGGGCAAGGTATCATAAATATTAGGTTGTTTGTACCCGGGCAATAAAACATGACGGCTTGTTGAATCATTCTGTGGGGTGAGATATTGTCGTAACATTTTAGCATATTTGCAGAGGGCTTTGCAAAACCGTTGTTTTGCCCAATCTCGGTATTTTCGCGAATTTGAAATCCTCATTTATAGCAAATAAACTCCGGTTTCAAATTCGCTCAGGCTTTGACCTTGGGCAAACCCCCTGGTTTTTCAAAGCCCTCTTGTACGTGTTGTTTCCAAGGCTAAATAGAATAATGAAAGAATTGAATGTCATTACTTAAACAGGGTGGGGCTTTTAAAACCTCGGACTTCCTATTTTTATCGCTGGGCATAGCAGGATTTCTCCTGTTTTTTTTGACCTATGGATCTCATGATCCAAGGAGTGCTATTGATACGACCATGGATTTGGAATCGGACTTGAGCGTATCCATACAGGTGCTTGATTCGCTCGGGTATGAGGCCGGCGACTATGCCTCCGTATCGGAATTCAGATCCAATCGCAGGTTGCTTGACACCCTGCAGCACCGGCTGGGGAGGCGCAACCTCATCAAAAGCATCTCCGATTCGACCTATCCGGATATTCATCCCTACTACTGGGAAAGCCGTTTTGTCAAAGAGGGGGGATCCGCAGATAGAGCGGACAGCGAATTGGAAGAGGCGTTGAGCGGGAAACGGGAAATCGCCCTTCGCCTCGATGGAAAAGGCCGGTGGATAGAGCTGGTCAACAAAGATCAGGTGTTTCCATCCAATAATGTCAACCGCGCCGCTTTGATCTATGCATTCAGGTCCGACAGCACCCTGCAACTGTGGAAGTCGGTTTCTGACACCACCTGGAACCAGATTTTAAGCTTTAATATGGACTCGGGGTATGAGGCGGAAAATATGGATGATGCGGACCGGGCGGCAGGCAAGCCGATGCCGCCCCATGAATATTCCGGGGAGGAGCTCCGCCGCCTGGGGCATTACTACCTGGAGAAGTCGGGATGGAGGGCAGATATGATGCAGTTGCAGGATATACAGGTAAAGCCCGTACGCTCCAGGATCGCTGCCGAATTGAAATATACGAGAAAACAACAGGTTTTTGGCCAGCCGGTAACGCTGAACATGATGCTTCTACCGGAGGGATCGCTGATATCGATGGAAGCCGATTATACCCGCATTAAAGAACGGGAAGGCCTGCCGGGCACCCTTGAGCTGGCACATATTTTTGCCATCTTCCTGATCGGTATAGGCGCTATGGTTCTTTTCTATTTAAGGATGCGGGCCAGGGTCATAGACACACGGCCCGCCCTGGTTGTCAGCATTATTGCCGGCTTGATTGTGCCCGCTACCATCTTCCTGGAGGAGGTGGGAAATACCACCTTTTTCACCGGAAATCCCGGCGGGATACATTTTCTTCAGCTTGCCCTTCGGATGGGCTTCACCGGGGCGTTCTCTTCGGTGGGTTTCTTTATCGCTTTTGCGCTGGGCGACTCCATAACCCGGCAGCACTGGCCGGAGAAGCTTAATGCCTATGATTACCTGAGGCAGGGGATGTTTTTCAACAAGCCTGTGGGCGAGACGCTTGTACGGTCCGGTATCCTGGCCGGTATTCTCTGTGGATTGTGGAGCATTACGCTCTTTTTCTTTCCGAATCTTTTCTTCGAAATAAGCGATCCTTTTTTGCACTACAAGGCTACCTGGACGCCCCTGTACCTGTTATTGGATAATGCCTGGTTCAGCCTGTTGATGGTTGTCTTGATATTTCTGGTCATAGGTTCGCAGATTTACGCCCGTACCGATAACCGCTGGCTTGCCGCGGTTGGTATGGTTTTGGCGGCCGGGCTGATGAAGCCGGCCATGCAGGAGTTCGGCCCCGCAGGGCCGGAATTTGTGCTCTTCTCCCTGTTGGGAGCGGGCCTCTCCTATATATTCCTGAAATGGGATTTCCTGACCTTGCTGTTGACTCATTTCCTGTTTCTCGGTTTTCTTCAAACATCCGGCGGCTGGATCGTGGAGGGTTCGCCGGATGTATACGTTTTCGGCATCTTCTGCTTTTTTATTCTGGCTCTCATGGGGGCGGGAGCCATGTTTATCGGCATGGGCAGGGAGCAGCATGCGCTCCCGGCTTATGTACCCGAATATGTGGAGGAGCTGGCCCAGGAGGAACGTATTAAACAGGAACTGCAGATTGCCAGGCAGGTGCAGCAGTCATTTCTGCCGGTCCGCACCCCGGAGCTTAAAGGACTGGATATAGCCGCTTTATGCCAGCCGGCTTTTGAGACGGGAGGCGATTACTACGATTTTATACCGTTGGATGATCATCGTATCGCACTGGCCGTTGGCGATGTAAGCGGCAAGGGGGTGCCCGCCGCTTTTTATATGACTTTTACCAAAGGCATTTTGCACTCCCTGTGCCGGGAGACCGACTCGCCGGCCGAGCTGCTGAAGAAAGCAAACCGGCTTTTTGTGGATAACGCCCGTAAAGGCACCTTCATATCGCTGGTATACGGGATAATAGATATGAAGGAAATGACGTTTACCTTTTCCAGGGCAGGACACAATCCCGTCATCCATTTTGATGCCCGCCGTGAAGAAGTAACCGAACTGCAGCCCGGTGGACTTGGCATTGGATTAACCCGGGAGGCTTATTTCGACAATAACATTAAAGAGGTTAAATTGCCATTATCGTCCGGTGACATCCTGATGCTTTATACCGACGGTATCGTAGAGGCGCTTAGCTCAAACCGCCAATTTTACGGCAGTGATCGACTAACGGCTGTATTGAAGGAGCACAGGCATCGGACTTCGAAAGAAATATTGACGAAACTTTCCGATGATGTTGTTGATTTTATAGGCACGGCCAAACAGCATGATGATATGACGATCATGGTGATTAAATTGAATAAGCACTAATGGTAAGAAGCCTTTGGGCGCCCGCATCTAATAGCAGGTAAACTAACCAGTAAAGAAAATGAGCATTATGAACAAGAGCATAAGGGCGGCAGCTGTATCTTTGGCACTTTTTATGTGGGGTGCGGCACCGCTTCCCCCGGCAGAAGAAATAGAGTGGTACTCGATGGAAGAAGCCCAGCAGCTGGCCGAAGAGCAGGATAAAAAAGTACTGGTGTATGCCGAAGCAAGCTGGTGCGGATATTGCAAGAAAATGGAGAAAGAGGTGTTTCCCAGGGAGGAGGTTGTTCAAGCCATGGACAAATTCTTTTTACCGGTGAAATTGGATATAGAATCCAGTGAAAAACTTGTTTTTAACGGCTCCGAAATGACCGGCAGCCAATTTGCCCGCAGGCACCGGGTCAGCGGGACGCCCACCTTCTTCTTTATCGATAAAGAGGGAGAAATACTGGGTGCCCAGCCCGGCTATCTTCCCCCCGACGTGTTTGAAAAACTGCTTACCTATGTGGGATCGGATGCCTATAACCGCGTGAAATTCGACGATTATGTAAAGGAGGACGAAAATTAGCCGGCAAGGTGTAATCGTTTCCAGCTTT
This sequence comes from uncultured Balneolaceae bacterium, assembly GCA_964423345.1. Lineage (GTDB taxonomy): Bacteria > Bacteroidota > Rhodothermia > Balneolales > Balneolaceae > CAYREV01. The sequence goes on from CAYREV010000006.1 coordinate 22,217, forward strand.
TAATATATTTGGGTGACTATTGGGTTCACCGGGCCATTATCCCGATTATTCCTGTATGTAAAGTAGAAGGGCACACAGCAGGTGCCTGTAACCGAATCATGCGATCTCATAATAACCGAAACCATTCTGCTCTGAATGGTTTACATCCTTTTTAAACAGTATTCATGATTTTAAGCCAGGCGGTAGAAGATTACCTCAAGACTATATACAAGCTGGAAAGTGAAGAGAAGGGCGCATCCACTACGCGTGTGGCTGACTCGCTGGATGTATCTTCGGCCTCTGCAACCAATATGATCAAGAGGCTGGCCAAGATGGGACTGGTTGACTACCAGTCGTATAAAGGGGCTAACCTGACCGAAGCGGGACGCAAGATCGCCCTTGAAATTATACGCCACCACCGGCTGCTGGAGTTGTACCTGCTGGAGGTGATGGGCTATTCATGGGACGAGGTGCATGACGAGGCGGAGAAGCTGGAGCATCATATCTCGGAGCAGTTTGAGGATAAGATTGCAGAGTTGCTGGACAATCCAACGCACGATCCCCACGGGGATCCCATTCCCAGCAAAGACGGCATCATGCCGGAAATGAAAGACGGGTCGCTGGTGGATGCGGAAGAGGGACACCACTACCTGGTGAGCCGGGTGAAAAACCAGGATCCGGAATTGTTGAGATACCTGGAGAAGATAGGGATGCTTCCCGGCACAAAACTTAGAGTCAAGGAAAAGGGGCCGTTCAAGGGGCCCATAACCCTCGATGTAGAGGAGAACGAGCAGGTTATCGGCCGTGAAGTGGCCGAGCATATCTATATTGCGGAAATTCGGGAGTGATCGCCTATATCCAGAATCCCGCCAGGAAATAGAGGAGAACGGCTGCCGAGCCCGTTACCAGTGCGTAGGGCAGTTGCGTGCGCACGTGATCGTAATGGTCGCAGCCCGCCGCCAGGGAGGAGATGATGGTCGTGTCGGATATGGGGGAGCAGTGATCCCCGAAAATGCCGCCGCCAATCAGTGCCGAGAGCAGCAGGGCCGGGCTGATATCCAGTCCCAGGGCCAGCGGCAAACCGATAGGTACCATGATTGCAAAGGTCCCCCAGGATGTACCGGTTGTAAAAGCGATAATGCCGGCGGCAATAAATATGAGTGGGGCGATGGTGATTACCGGCAGGAAACGGCCGATCATGGATGCGACAAATGTTCCGGTTCCAAGGGCCTGGAGGCTGGATCCCAGGGCCAGGGAGAGCAGGACGATCGTCACCAAAGGCAGCAGGTTGCTCATTCCCTCAAAAGAGATATCCACCAGCTCCCGGTGGGTAAAAACTTTTTCAGCCAGGAGCATGAGGTACGCTACAGCTACGGCCAGCGAAGTGGCCCAGAGTACGGATGTAGATCCCGAACCCTGCATGATGTTGCCGTCGCCGGTAAGCCAAAGGAAAAATACAATCCCGAAGGTCATAACGCCCAGTGGCACCAGCATATAGCGTGCTTTGGTGGGAGGTTCGGGGTCGTCGAGGTCTGATTCTGTCTGGAATGTTTCGGCTGTTTTCATCGGCCCGTGTATGTTCCCGGTAAGCACGGTATAAAAGACAAGCAGTATCGTCAATAGGGCATAAAAGTTTAGGGGGATGGTCATGGCGAGCACATAGACCGGGTCGGACAGTTCGTAATTTGAGATGAGCCCCAGCAGGTAGGCCCCCCAGCCGTTGAGCAGTATCAGTACAGCTACCGGGGCGCAGGTGGAGTCGATGATATATGCCAGCCGCTCCCTGCTCATCTTGAACTTGTCAAAAAGACCCCGGGATAGAATGCCGGCGGTAAGGATGCTCAGGTTTGTTTCGATAAAGATAATCAATCCCGTAAAGGTGGTAAGGAGCCCCACCTGCCGGGGTGTTTTGGTCAGCCCCATGCGGGTTAACTTGCGAACACAGGCGCTGACTCCGCCCGACACCTGTATGTACTCGATCAGGGCCCCTACGATCAGGCTGAACAGCAGTATACGGGTGTTCCCGGGACTCTCAAATACCGATACGATGCGGTCAAGAGTGCCGGAGAAACCGCCTCCCGGGTTCCAGCCGGCAATGATTACTTCGGAAAAGAACAGCGCCAGAATCAACGCAATGATCACCTCTTTTCTCCAGACGGCCAGGGCGATAGCCAGTACGGGAGGAAGCAGTACGATCCAGTCCATTGGGCTTAAATTTATACCTTCGGTTCAGGGTTCAACAGGCTGATGGCATTTATATCATATGCGGGGCCCGATTGTTGAAAACAATCCTACTATTTATTCTGCAATCATCAAAATGCTAATGGGAAGGGGCCTTGGCGGCACTGCCGATAATATGGGGACCCACAACCGGAAGCGGAAGACGTGTATGGTTCATCTCCAGGTGGTCAAATCCGGCTTTTTGCAGCTCTTTCCCTGTTTCCCTGTTCGGGTGGCAGCCTTCGGCCAGGTATCTCCAGCCGGGTGCAATTGCATTTTGTATGGTTCGAAGAAGGGTGTTGTCCGGGGCTGCCACATGTTCGATGAAGTAAAATGTGCCCCCCGGTTTAAGCACGCGCTTGATTTCAGAGAGGGTGGAAGTCAAGTCATCTACAGAGCATAATACCAGGGTGCTGACTACATAATCAAACGTATGGTCGGGATAGGGAATCTCTTCGGCGACACCGGTTTTAATTTCCATATCCTTATGGAGTTTTTCGGTTTTCTCCCTGAGATAGGCCTGCATAAAAGGGTTGGGCTCCAAGACGATAAGGTTAATATCGTCGGGATAATAGGGCAGGTTAGCACCGGTGCCCGCACCGATCTCCAACACCGTTCCGGAGAGGGAAGAAAACAGCTCCTCTTTGTAGTGGCCGGTCAGCTTGTTGTAGCGCCCGGTTCCGTGGCTCATCAACCAGGCGTTAAAACGGGCAAGGATACCGGTGTGCGTCTTGTTCGGCGAAATAAAATCTCCTATTCGTTAAGAAGTTTTACCAGCTTGGGTTCGAGCTCTTTCTTGGTGAGGGCCCCGACAGCGAAATAACGGAGATGTCCCTTTTTGTCAATGATATAGCTGGTAGGGATTCCCATCGTGGGACCGTATTTATCCATTACCGTACCGTCATCAATAATCATGGGATAGGTCACTTCATACTTCTCCATAAACGGTTTTACGACCGAGGGGCCCTGCTCGTCAATGGAGACTCCCAGCACAAGGAGTCCCCGCTCCTTATATTTCTCATAGAGGTCTACAAAGTCGGGGGTCTCGTCATGGCAGGGCGCGCACCAGGTAGCCCATATATTCATGATAATAACCTCGTCCCGGTGGCCGGAAAGGGTAAAGGTTCCGCCACCAAGCAGGTCGGCAGTGAAATCTTTTGCTTTCGCCTGCTGTTTGGCGGGATAGAGCGGAGCAGAGTAGGGGTCAACACGTTCCAGCGGTTCGGATGCCAGCCGGGGACCGGTATCTTTCTTCTGTTCGTCGGACGAGCACCCTGCCAGGAGAAAGAGGAGAAGCATGATGGTTAACAGTCTGCCGCCCCCGGGGGTGATAAAAGGATATCTTATGGTATTTGTCATCTAGTTGTCCTGCTTCTGCTTTTCCCATTCCGATTTTTTGACGATCTGTCCGGTGGGTGTAATAATCTCTCCGGGTCCCGGTTCCTCCTGTGGGAACTTGTCGATACCGACATCGGGGTCGCGGTCTTCCGGCACATAATGAAAGTGTGAGCCGTGGGAGACCGCGGTATAGGGTTTGGGATTGAAAAAGCCAAGAGCGTCAAGCGTTGCAAATCCCGCCGCTGCGATCACCAAGGCAACAAATATATATTTGAGCTTATTTTTAGAGGTCATATGCTCATCTTTTATCGTTCCGAATGAGTTTCACCAGCCGGCCCAAACAGCATGGTACGCTTAATGGCTGGCATAAACGCTGCGAGAGCCGTCTTCACTAAACAGCATGACGTCAAACGGTTCCGCCTTTCTTCCCGGAATCTCCATACCCGGCGATCCCGTAGGCATGCCCGGCACGGCCAGGCCTTTGGCATCGGGCTGTTCCTTCAGCAGGCGGTTGACATCCTCGGCGGGTACGTGCCCCTCAACCACATAGTCGCCGATGAGGGCCGTATGGCACGCTCCCATGTCATTCGGCACTTTATAGTTGAATTTAAGGGCATAGAGGTTGTCTACCGGCTTTTCCTCTACTTCAAAACCGTTTCGCTCCATGTGTTCTGCCCAGGCGGTGCAGCACTCGCAGCCCGGGTTTTTGTACATGGTAACGCTAACTTTCTCGGCATTGGTGTTGCTGTTTTTTGTTTTCTCTTGTGAACAGGCCGCGGCGAAGGTTATGCTTAACAGCAGGGCCAGCGACAGCTTGAATAAATGGGACATGGCTTCGTTGAAAATGAGTTAAAATTGAGTGTAAAGATAATGGGTTTTGAGGACTAAAATAAATGTTGTTGCCGATTGTCACCTCCCCGGTTTCCCGGCGTACTTCCGGCCTTCGAGATAAAGGAATTTCCAGTAGCGCCAGTTCCATTGTTCTTTTTCCTCTACGCGGAGCCCGCTTTCATGCAGCAACTTATGCAGTTCCTCAAGGTTCCTGGTATTAATACGTTCGGAAGTGCTCCATCGTATAAAGTGATTTACCAACCTAAAAAGCCCCGACCGGTTCCAGTCGAGGATATAAAGCCTTCCTCCCGGTTTGAGAATTGTATGGAACCGGTCGAGGGTTTCCTGCTGCCGGTTAAAGAAATGAAATGAGCTGAGGCAGAATATGCGGTCGAAGCTGTTTTCCGGGAAATCAAGCTGTTCGGCTGTTTGATTGGTGAAGCGGATAGGCCGCCCATCTCCCAGCCGGCTTTTTGCAATGGAGAGCATGTTTTCCGAGGGGTCGTTGACGGTAAGGGTACGGAAAGGATATCCCCCGTCAACCAATTCGCGGGCAAGAAGGCCGGTGCCGCCGCTGACGTCGAGCAGCCGGTCGTCTGCCTCGGTTTCAATATGCCGGAGGAACTGCCGGTGGGTATGATGCAGGTAGCTTTTCCATTTTTGTTCATATGACACCGCTTTTTTGTTGTAGCGTTTGATGGTGACTTCAGACATGGATCATCTTGATTTAAGAAGGCGCGAGGAGTTGGCCATGATGCCCAGATCGGGCAGGGACTGGGCCGCAGCAGCAATGACGGGAGGCAGGTATCCGAAAGCGGCCAGGGATAAGCCGGCAATGTTATAGACCGTGGTAAATCCGAAGTTCCATTTAATGACTTTCATCGAATTTTGGGCGGACTCAAATAGTTCGGGCACGAGGTTCCAGTCGTCGCGCATCAGCGTGATGTCGGCTGTTTCAATGGCTACATCCGTTCCGGTGGTACCCATGGCTATGCCCACATCAGCCTGTGCGAGGGCCGGTGCGTCATTGATGCCGTCGCCCACCATCACCACCGTATGGCCCTGGGACTGGTATTCTTTCACAATAGCAATCTTGTCTTCGGGCAGCAGCTCCGCCCGGTACTCAATACCCAGCTTCCCGGCCAGGCTGTGCGCGGTTTCGGTGTTATCGCCGGTCAACAGTTCCATGCGATCCATACCGAGTGAGCGGATGCGGTTCAGGGCTTCCCCCACTTCGCTTCGTTCGCTGTCTCCGGCTGCCAGAAGGCCCAGTAGAATACCGTCACGCTGGACGGTTATCACGGTTTGACCCTCTTTTTTAATAGCTTCAATTTTTTCCCCGGTTGATTGGTCTGCTTCAATAAGGCGTTCATTTCCGACCGTTACCGTATGTCCGTTGATCTCCGCTTTTACTCCGTTGCCGGTCAGCTCTTCAAAATGATCGGGTTTTTGCAGGGTCAGAAAGCGCTTCCGGGCCGCTTCCGTTACCGCCTTGCCCAAGGGGTGCTCGGAAAACTGTTCTGCGCTGGCCGCGACCGCAAGGAGTTCACCCGTTGTACAGCCGTTCAGGGGGATGATCTTGGAAATCTCCGGCTTGCCCAGGGTGAGCGTACCGGTCTTGTCAATCAATAGCACATCAGCCCGGGTCAGCGCCTCAATATATTTTCCACCCTTGATGAGGACCCCTCTTTTGGCATTGGATCCCACGGTAGCCAGCAGGGCCACCGGAGTGGCCAGGGCAAAAGCGCAGGCACAGGCAACCACCATCACCGCTACCGTGGCCATCACGTCGCCGCTCAGGATATAGGTCAGCAGTGCAATACCGGCTACCACGGGCAGGTAGTAAGCCGAAAACCTGTCCGCGAAACGCTGAACCTCTCCCTTATGCGCTTCGGCCTCTTCGACCATGCTGATAATTTTACCGAAGGTGGTATCGCGTCCTATGGCATCGGCCCGGAGCAGCAGTCGTCCGCCCTGGGCGATGGTAGAAGCATATACGCCGGACCCTTCGGAGACGTCCACCGGCATCGATTCGCCGGTGATGGGCGACTGGTCCACCGTCGCATGGCCTTCCAGCACGGTCCCGTCTACGGGGATCTTTCCGCCAGGCCGAACGAGTACCCGGTCGCCCCGGCTTACCTCATCGATTGCCACTTCCTCTTCCTGCCCGTCACGTATTACGGTGGCCATTTGAGGGGCCAGCTCCGTCAGCGATCGCACCGATTGCCGGGCCTTGTCGGCGGTATAGCTTTCAATGTAGTCTCCGGTGCGCATGAAGAACACCACAATGGCGGCCGTCACCCATTGCCCGGCGACGAGGGCGGTAACAGCCCCAAGGGCCATCAGCGCGTGGGGAGTCACCATGCCTTTGGTGGCGGCCACGGCCACCTGTCGAAACACCGGATAGCCCATGGCCCCTACAAAAAGGGTGCCCAGCCAAAAGGGGATCCAGTCGGTGACCGCTTCGAACAGCTCCAGCCATTCGCCCGCTACTACAATGAGCAGAATGGCTCCGAATACCAGCCCGAACAGGCGGAACGATTTTTGGGCCAGGTCTTCCGTCACCCCCTCTACGTGCCCGGAAGCGTTCGTCTCTTCCGGGACCCGATAGCCAATCTCCCTGACGGCTTTTTTAAATTCGTCCCGGTCCGGCTGCCGGCCCTTAAGGGATATGCGCGCTTTTTCGGAAGAGAGCAGCACGTCGGCCGATTCCACGCCCTCGATCTTTTCCAGGGCCTGTTTTACGCTCCTGACGCAACCGGCGCAGTCCATTCCTTTGACCGTTATATCCATGGTGTTGTCAGCCATATCAACAGCAATTTTCAGATTGTTGAACCGGGGGACAGGGCAGGTCCCCGTATGAGCAGAATACGCAGCAGTCACCTTTATGGGGTTTTACCATTTCCCCGCAATTTGGACATTCCCAGAAATACATACAGGAATCGACGGGCATCTCCTCTGTCGTTTCCTTGCCGCAGTTCGGGCAGGTGACGGTCGATTCGGTTTTGACGGATGCAGGCATAATGCAGGTTATTTTAAACAGGTTTGATGTAATATAAGAAGGCCGGGCACGGTGCTCAATGCATGGTAGTCATCTATTTTCTCAATTTCCTGCCCTCTTCGCTTTCACCCTCCAGGGCTTCCAGTATGGGGCAGTCTCCCCTGGGGCCGTCACCCGAACAGGAGTCAATAAGGTCGGTCAGTGTAGACTTGATACGTTGCAAGTCCTCTATCTTTCGGCTCACATCCCGGTATTTGTCCTCTGCTTCTTTTCTTATTTCGGAGCAGCTGGTATTCTCTTCCATTCGCAGTTCCAGCAGTTCCTTTATTTCGCTGAGGGTAAAGCCCAGCTCCTGTGCCCTTTTGATGAACTTGATCTGGTCAATATGTCGCCGTGTGAAGATGCGGTACCCCGACCGCCTCCGGTCCGGCTCGGGAATCAGGTCGCGTTTCTCGTAATAGCGTACCGTTTCCTTGTTGACCCCGGCCTGCCGGGCAACCTCACCGATCTTGTAGGTGGTGATGCCCTTGTATTTTTCCTTCATGTCTGTTTTCATAACATCCGGTTATTAACAGATGCCATCGCAACCGATGGCATCTGTCATAGTATATTAACCTTCTTTTTTGACCATGGTTTTACCACAACAACATGTGGGGTTCTGCGTTCCGGAGCAGTCGCTTGGGGCTCCTTTGGTTACAGTAACTTCGCAACCACAGCTATCGTCGGGACATTGGTAAACTTCTCCTTTTTTTAATGGCATAATATACACCTTCATTTGGTTAACGATTGCAGCTCATATTTAATATAAGGCCTGTACCATGGTCGTGAGTCAAGGGCCGATTAACCGTCCTGAGGCAGGTTTTGTCCTTTGGTCACCACTCTTCATGTGGGAAGGCGGTAAGTGGGCGGCCTAGTTCTTTGAACGGGACGACCAGTGCAGGGCCGATATTTTCCATCCTTCCTCCGTCTTGACCAGTACGGCCAGCTCAGCCGAATTAATACGGATATCGCTTTGGTTATATGTTCCGCTCATGCGGCTAAGCGTAGACACCCAGGCGGTATTACCTTTGGTATTGGTATGCCTTGAAAGCTGTTCGCTCTCCATTGCACTCAGGAATTTGCCGTCGGAGTGGAAGTGATGGGAAAGATATTCCTCCTTGGTCTCCACTCCGCCGCTTTCCAGGATACGGGCGTCGTCGGTGAGCAGCCGGGAGGCTTTATCGCTGTTGTTGGAAATAATGGCCTCCCGGAAATCTTCCAGCACCTGAAGTACCTTTTCCGAATCGGCCCTGTTCAGCTGGTCCGAGCCCGACTTCTGATTCATCTCCTGGGCAAGAGCCGGTAAGCTCAGCAGTGGTAAAAGCAATAGGGTCAGTGTTAATTTTTTCATGGCTGTGTATGGTTAGTTGAGTTGTGTGAGTTCAATTTTATCTATGAGTATCGTTCCCTCTCCCTCAAGGCGAAGCCCCACTTTTCCGGCCCGGGGCGCATCGCCGTGTCCGTGGACCGCCATATCCCTGTTGATATACCCCCGGTAGTGGGTGCCGTTGACGACGGTGCGTACAAAAAGCATTCCCGATAGGGAGCGGTGTTCTTCGGCGAAGACGGTTTTTTCCCCATCAGCGACCCTGCCCTGTATGATCCTGCCCCCGGAGGTGATGGAGACGAAGTCGTAGTTTTCGGTATCGTGGAGATGGTTCACCAGTTCAATCCTGCCCTTAAAACCCGACAGGTCCAGGTGGTAGTCGACCTGCACGTTTTTATAGTCGTTTTTGCCCGTGATAAATTGAGTCAGGGAGCTGCCGGATAGCTGCAAAAGATAGTTTTCCTCCTTTTTGACAGGTTCAAGCTGCAGGGCTTCTGCATTCCCTTCCAGCCACTGGAACCGGTTTAGGAGAGTTTCGTCCGCCCGGGGGCCCATGGGCCAGGTCCAATCGCCGTTTTCCCTGAGGGTGAAGGTGGAGGAAGATTCTGCAGCCTTGCTTTCGGTTCCCGTTTGCTGTTTGGCATCCTGCTTAATGAGCTGTCCCGTTCCCACCCCGTGGCCGAAGACCATCCGGGCTCCGAAGTCCCCCGTGTTATAGAGCAGGAAGAGACCGGGAAGGACGGCAACGAAAGCGACGATGCGAAGCGGCCGGCGCCTCATCAGGTTCAGTCGGTGAAACAGTATCCTAAGCAGCAGGTAGACTCCAAAAAACCAGGAGGTCCACCATGCCCAGTCGGCATGCCGGGTAAGTATACTTTGTACTTCCGAAGAGATAAACACACTGTCGGCTGCAAGGGTCCCCGTATAGTAGGTGATGACAGCGGTAATAGTGCCAATACCGTATAATAAGGTCGTTTTGAAGGAGTCCCACCACTTTTCAGGCATAAAAAAATTGGCAAGGTCCAATGCGGCCGCCAGCAGTAAAATTGCTATGGGAAAATGTACGATCATGGGATGGAGGTTGGGAGCCCATTCGGGTATGAGGATCATAATCGCAGGTTGGTTGTTATGAGGTTGTCATTCAGGGTACAGGTCGTCTGCTGCTGTTGGGGGATTTCGGACCCAATGTTACTGAAAATATATCATTGCATCCTCCCGTTTGGCAGGAGGAAAGCGCAGAGGCCCGGCAAATTAGGTTATATCAACCAAAAATCGAAGAGAAGTATTCCCGTTGGGGACGATAAGTATATGGCATACCCTTTGAAGGGTTTATACGAATGATCGAATGGGGTGGAAAGTGGCTCTTCCGTGTGTTAGTAGCCGCCTCCTCCATTCGTCTGTGGATTGCCGCTTGATACGGTGTGGGCGTCACTGTCGCGGTTGATCCAGACCACTTCGGTGTTGGGGGGTACGGTGAGCTGGCCTGGCTGGAACTGTAAATTGATCATCTCCACCGTATCCTGCCCGCTCGTCGAAGCGCTGCTGGATACAATGACCTCTCCTTGCATGTCGGGGGAGTGAAATTCACAGTAATAATCCACCGTCCCTTCTTCATTGAAGGTAAAGCTGAAGGTTTCATTCTGTCCTAAGCTGCCGCTGTCGAATTGTACTCCTGATCCTGATCCCGATCCTGTACCGGTACCGCTTGAACTGCACCCCGTGATCAAGGGAGACAGAATGGCCAGGGAGATAAGGCAACTGATGAGTCGAGTTGATTGCGTATCCATAATGTATGTCACCTACTGAGGTTTAATTTTCCATTGGAACTCAATGCAGCTGATCGTGACCTTCCTTATTAGCCTATACAGCAGATGAGGGGAAAACGTTGCCTCAGGCGGTATCTAAATATTTTCGGGGAAAGGCATTTGCGGTGGGGTTATGCCATCTCTTTGGGGTTCATCATACCTTCCTTGACCTCCCAATTTATAAGCAACACGTTAACGGGATAGGCGGCAAGAAGACCCAGGGTCAGCGAAAGCACGAGGGAGCCCCACACCCAAAGGAAACGGGCATCTGTCAGCACGGATCGAAGGAGGTCGAGACTGTATTGAAGCATGGATTGCTTCGTATCGGGAATTGTTAAAGAGCGGCAATAACTTTCTCCAGCCTGGACTTGACTTCACCTGCAATATCGGCAAGGCCTTCATTGCCGACGGCCTGCATGGAAGCAATGGGGTTGACGGCCGATATTACGACCCGGCCTTCATTCTCTTCCTCAACGATGACATTGCAGGGAAGCATGGTGCCGATCTTATCCTCTTTTTGTAGGGCCTGATAGGCAAATTCAGGATTGCAGGCGCCGAGTATGCGGTATTTTTTGAAATCGACGTCCAGTTTTTTCTTCAGGGTGTCCTTTACGTCGATCTCCGTGAGTACGCCGAATCCTTCCTCTTTTAGCCGTGCAGTAACTTTTTCAATGGCTTCGTCAAAATTATAGTCGACAGGTTTTGATATGTAATAACTCATATTTTCTACTGTTTTTATTTATTTAAGATGTCTTGCAATCATCCGTGATGAAATGGAAGTATGCATGATACTATGTAATAACGGCAGGAGGTTATTGACCGTTCTTGTTCATACGATGTTTTTTCATCATGTCATCCCGGTTATTCATGTGTTGTTTCATGAGGTGCATGCACTTCATGTGAAGATTCATCATGGTCGAGTCATCCATACTTTCCATCATGGATTTCATCTTCTGCATGTGGTTCTTCATGTTTTCCTGGCCCATCATCTTATCGTGCATGCTCTTCATGTGGCCCGCCTCCATTGAATGCATCATATGTTTCATCATCTTCTTGCGCATTTCGGGATGCCGGCTTATGTGCTCCATCATCATGGCTTGCATGGTCGAGTCTTTCATCATTTCCATCATCTGCTGTTTTTTCTGAGGCATGTCGCCCATATGCTGTTGAGCGGCGACGGGGCCGGAAAGAAAAGCAAGTGAAAGGATCGCAATCAGGAATGGTAATATCGGTTTCATAAACAGTACCTCCTTAGGGTTAGGTGTGTTTGCTATTATATCAGATAAAAAGGTACGAAGCCCCTAAGGATGTAGCCTTACAGAATTACGGCTATTTATTGCAGAATTTTTCCGGCGCCGGTTTATGCATCTCCTTTTTAGGCCTGAAGCACATCCGGTCCGCTCATGCCGGTCCGGATGTGGACGGCCCGTTCTACGGGAGTTTCATAGATGATGCCATCGCCCCTTAGGCCGGTATGCGCTTTCCGACGGATGATATCCGTTATCCGGTCTGCATCCTCATCTTTGCAGACGAGCACCAGCTTGGCAATCTCTGCATAGCGTTCGGCCAGATGCACCGACAGGCGGGACTGTCCGGGATCAATGCAGCCGATTCCCATAACATCGATCAGGGTCATCCTGTTTATACCGATCTCTTCCAGGGCGTCGACCACTTCCTCGCATTTGCGTTTTCTGATAAAGGCTTTGATTTCTTTCATAGTAAAATCCTCCTTCTATTGATTATCAGACCTGTCCCGGCCCGGATTTTGGGTTTTGCCGTGAGCGGCGATCAGTCGCTTAACTTCAGGTTTTTTCCACAGGTAATAAATAACAGGCAAGACGACGAGACTCAACAGGGTGGCGGAAATCATACCGCCGACCATCGGGGCGGCAATACGTTTCATTACCGTAGCCCCGGTGCCCATGCCCCACATGATGGGCAGCAAACCGCCGATAATTGCGCAAACCGTCATAAATATCGGGCGAATCCGCTGGGCCGACCCCTCGAGGATAGCCTGTTTCAGATCGTCCATTGAATTTATCCGGTTGTGGTACTTGCGATCGTTGTAGGCGTTGTCGAGGTAGGTCATCATGATGACCCCGATTTCCGCCGCCACCCCGGCCAGGGCGATGGCGCCCACGCCGACCGCCACACTGAGATTGTAATCCAGCAGCCAGAGCAGCCAGAACGAACCGACCAGGGAAAAGGGCAGGGTCAGGATGACGATCAGGCTTTCCTGCAGACTTCTGAAGTTGAAATAGAGCAGGAGGAAGATGATCAACAGGGTGATGGGCACTACGATCTGCAGCCGCTGCTTGGCACGCTGCATATATTCATACTGTCCGCTCCAGGTAATGCTGTAGCCCTGGGGAAGATCGATCTGTTCGTTCACCGCTTTTTGGGCATCGGCTACATAGGAACCGATATCGGAGGTGTTCAGGTCCACATAAACCCAGCTCGAGTACCGGGCGTTTTCGGTTTTTATGACCGGGGCGCCCTTTTTGAACTCCAGGTCGGCCACATAACTCAGGGGGATTTGCGCACCCGAAGGGGTAGGTATCAACACCCGCCTGAGGTCGGTCATGTTATCGCGGACCTCCCGCGCATAGCGCAGGTTGACCGGGTAGCGTTCCAGTCCCTCTACCGTTTCGGTGATGTTCATGCCGCCGATGGCCGACTGTATCACATCCTGTACGTCGCCTACCGCAAGTCCGTACCGCGCGGCTTCATCCCTCTTGATGTTAAAGTCGAGGTAGTTGCCCCCGGTGGTTTTGTCAGCGAAGGCGGTCAGCGTGCCCGGAAGGTTGCGAACCACCGAGGCCACATCTCCACTGAGATCGGCCAGCTGCTGCAGCTCCGGACCGGTTATTTTTACACCGACGGGCGTTTTGATCCCCGTAGCCAGCATATCGATGCGGGTCTTGATCGGCATCGTCCACGCATTGGTCAGACCGGGTATTTTTATGGCCTGATCCATTTCTTCCTGCAGCTTTTTCATGGTCATCCCTTCGCGCCACTCTTTCTCCGGTTTAAGCTGAATAATGGTTTCAAACATGGAGAGGGGAGCGGGGTCGGTCGACGTTTGCGCGCGTCCGGCTTTGCCGAGAACCGTTTCCACCTCGGGAAAGGTTTTAATGATTTTGTCGGTCTGCTGCAGCAGTTCTTTGGCCTTGGTGATACTCAGTCCCGGGTCGGTCGTCGGCATATAGAGGATGTCTCCCTCGTTGATGGGAGGCATGAATTCCGAGCCGAGCCGTTGCAGGGGGAATATGGAGATCACCAATATAAGGGCCGCAGCGGTGATCGTAGACCATTTGAACCGCAGGGCAAAATTAATGACCGGCCGGTACACCCAGATCAGAAATCGGTTGACCGGGTTCTTGTGTTCCGGCCTGATCTTACCGCGGATCCAGTAGCCCATCAGTACCGGGACCAGGGTAACCGAAAGCAGGGCGGCTGCGGCCATGGCATAGGTCTTGGTAAAAGCCAGGGGTGCAAACAGCCGTCCCTCTTGTCCCTGCAGGGCAAAGATGGGCAGGAAGGAGACGGTGATAATGAGCAGCGAGAAAAAGAGGGCCGGCCCCACCTCCTTGGAAGCATCGATAATAATGCGCCAGTGTTCTTTTTTGCCCGCGTCCCGTTCCAGGTGCTTGTGGGCGTTTTCCACCATCACGATGGCGGCATCCACCATGGCCCCGATAGCTATGGCGATACCGCTCAGCGACATGATATTGGCGTTTATACCCTGAAAGTACATCACCACAAAAGCGGCCAGGATACCCAGGGGCAAACTGAGGATGGCCACCATGGAGCTGCGGAAGTGCAGCAGGAAAATCATGGTGATCAGGGCTACGATCAGAATCTCTTCCAGCAGCTTCTCCACCAAAAAGGATATGGCCCGTTCAATAAGGCTGGATCGGTCATAGGCCGTTTTGATGGTGACGCCTTCCGGGAGACCGCTTTCGAGTTCTTTTAATTTCTTTTTGACGTTCTGTATGGTTTGAAGGGCATTTTCGCCATACCGCATCACCACCACTCCGCCTACGGTTTCTCCTTCACCGTTCCAGTCGAGTACCCCTCTCCGCAGTTCGGGTCCCAAGTGCACATTGGCAACGCTTTTCAGTTGTATAGGGGTGCCGGAGTCCGCATTATAACCTATGGGGATACCCTCCAGGTCGTCCACCGACTGAAGATAGCCTTTGCCACGTACCATAAATTCGGTTTCGCCCATCTCCACCAGTCGTCCGCCTACGTCCCTGTTGCTTTCTTTAATAGCCATCTTCACCTTCCTCAGGGGAATGCCGTAGGCCAGCAGCTTGTCGGGGTCTACATCCACCTGGTACTGTTTCACGAAGCCGCCCATGCCGGCGACTTCCGCCACGCCGTCTACGCTCAGCAACTCGTATTTCAGAAACCAGTCCTGTATGGAGCGCAACTGCTGCAGATCGTATTGGTCGCCGCCGTCCAGCACGTACTCATAGACCCATCCCACGCCGGTGGCGTCGGGCCCCAGGTTGGGGGTTACGCCTTTGGGCAGGGTGCTGGCGGCCGTATTCAGGTATTCCAATACCCGGCTGCGGGCCCAGTACATATCGGTGTCATCCTCAAAAATGATATAGATGAAAGAGAGTCCGAAGAAAGAATATCCCCGCACCGTTTTTGTTTTGGGGACCGACATCATGGTGGTCGTCAGCGGGTAGGTTACCTGGTCTTCCACCACCTGGGGTGCTTGTCCCGGATATTCGGTAAACACGATCACCTGTACGTCACTGAGGTCGGGGATAGCATCCACGGGGGTATCATATAAAACGTAGGTTCCGCCGGCCAGCAGCATAAGGCTGGCAATGATCACCATCACTCGGTTGTTAACCGACCATTCGATAATTTTCTGTAACATCTGTTATGACTCCAAAAGGTTTTAAATACTTGATAATGATTTGTTCGAACCGATCAATGATCGTGCACCTGTTCCATGTTACGGTGGGCGGCGGTGTCGGCGGGTCCGCTATCCGGTTTCATCTCCATGCTTTCCATATCCATATCGGCGGTGTCGGCCGGCTGTTTTTGGCGTAACATCTTCTGTATGGCTTCCTGAAGCCTGCTTTCGCTGTCAATGAGGAACTGGGCGGAAGTAACCACCTTTTCTCCGGGTTCCAGGCCTGACAGTACCTGCAGCTCGTCGTTCCGGGGTCCGCCTTCCACACCCAGGGTGACTTCCCGGGGCTCAAACTGTCCCCCGCCTAAGGCTACAAATACCATGTTGCGTTCACCGGTGCGAATGACCGCTTCGGAGGGGATGACAACCGCGTCGGATATCGGGCGACTTTCGATCCGCACGTTGGCATACATGCCCGGCTTGAGCTCTTCCCGCGGATTGGGAAACTCCAGGCGCACCTGTACGGTACGTGTTTTTTCGTCGACCTCGGGATAGACATAAGCTACCCGGCCCTTATACACTTTTCCGGGCTGGTATGAGAGCTCCATTTCGGCCGGCTGGCCTTCCCGGATCCAGGGCACTTCGTAGTCATAGATGCTGGTTTGTACCCACACGGTCGAGAGATCGGCAATCTGATACACGTTGTTGCCGGCTTTGATGTGTTCGCCTTCAGTAGCACTCTTCATAACCACGACTCCCGATGAGGGGGCCCGCATCGTCAGCGTTTTCTGAACTTCAGCCGTTTGCCGGAGGCGTTCAATTTCAGCTTCCGGTATATCCCAGTAGTCGAGACGCTTGCGGGCGGCCTGAAGCAGGCTGTTGCTTCCGCTTCGAACGGTCTCATAGCCGGTACCGTTAATTTTATCCAGCGTATTCAGCGCCAGCAGGTATTCCCGCTGAGTGGTTACCAGCTGGGGGGAGTAGATGCTGTAGAGGGGCTGTCCCTCTTTCACCTTCTGCCCGGTGTAATTGACATGGAGCTTCTCGATCCATCCGGAAATCTTGGAGTTTATGTGATAGAGTTTTTGCTCGTCGTAGTGCACCTTGCCCACGGTTCTCACGGTAGTGGATAGGTCTTTACGCTGGACGGTTGCCATGCGAATGTTCATGTTTTGTACCGTCACGGGGTTGATCCGCACCTGTCCCCCCTCATCCCGGGCTTCGTCGGCATAGACCGGAACGAGATCCATGCCCATCTTGGACTTGCCCGGCTTGTCGTAGATTTCGGTCGGATCCATGGGGGCTTTCCAGTACAGCACCTCGCGGTCGCCCTTTTTGCGGTTTTGTGTTTCCGTGCTTTTTTCAGCCTGGGAAGCAGAGGTGCCGTCGTGCTGCATGGAACCGGCATCGCCGGATTGAAGTCCGAACCAGTAGCCGCCTGCCGCGACCAGTATAAGGGCGGATATAAAAAGTATAAGATGTTTGGTATTCATCGGTCTCAGTATTTTGATAGGTTAATTGCTTAATTCAATTCCATGCGGGGCCGCATTGTATTTGCCATAGAGATACTCAAGGTTGGCAACCGCAATATTCCGTTCGACCAGGGCCGTATTCAGGTCCATTTCATAATCCAGTATCTGTGCTTGCAGTTTGATCAGCTCTTCAAAATTTCCCAGTTCCGTGGAGTAGGCCTCAATGGCAATATCCAGGGCCTGCCGGGTCTTGGGGATGAGCCGGTCTTCATAGAGGTCGATGCGGTACCGGGCATCCCGGTACTGCTGCAGGTGTTTTTCCGCTTCGGAATAGAGCCTGTTTTCAGCCTCTGCTATCCGGGTCTCGGTCGACCGTACAGTCATCTGTGCTTCCCGCTGTTGGGCCTGGTAGCGGTTTCGGTACAGGGGCACTTTCAGGGAAAGCTTGGCCGTCAGGGCGGTCCGGTCTCCCGGCATCATGGCCATGTACATGAAGTTGGGGAGCATGGCTTCAACGCCCACGCCAAAAGAGGGGAGACCGCTTATCCGGGCTCCCTCCCGCGCAAACTCGGCGGCCTTTCTGTTATAGTCGAGGCCGGAAAGGTGGGGGTTTTGGGATTGTATGGCAGCCAGAATTTCATCTTGAGATAATTCCAGGGTATGGGATTCCATGGGGGCGGGCATGTCGATTTCGGCCCCGGGCTCCCTGTTCAGCAGCGTATTGAATTCGATCTGCTGGGGACCCAGTTTATCCTCCATCCGTTCAATGCGGCTAAGCATTTTTTCCTTCTCAATCTGCAGGCGGATGATGTCAACCTGGCTGGCCTTGCCCGTTTCATACATAATCTCTGCCGTGGATTCCAGCATGTTCAGCAGCTCCAGGTTTTCCCTGAAAACCCCGATGTGATGGGTGATTTGGTACATGCGGAACCACACCTCCTTGATGTCCCTGAAAAGCCTGTTCCGGGTGTTGATAACCTCCTGCAGCTGTGCCCGGGCCAGGTTTTGCACTCTTTTTTCTGCGGTATTCAGGGTCCCGAACCAGGGAAAGCGCTGGGTGGCCGAAAAGGTCATACGGCTAATCGGGCTGGAATAATTTCTGGGATTGGCGAAATACATAACCATCAGTTCCGGGTCGGGCAGGGTGCCGACCTGGGGAGACTTCTCCAGTATGGACTGGTATTCATATACCTGGGCTTTAAGGCCGGGATTATTCTGTGCCGCTTCCTGCAGGTAGTGGTCGAGTCGGGTGGTGGTGCTGTCCGGCTGGGCTTGCAGAGAGGTAACGGAAAACAGCAGTGCCATTACCATCCATACCCATTTGCTCTGCCCGACAGATCGGATAATGTTGTAGGATAAATGCTTCATAATGAATGCCGCAGGTATTAAAAAATTTGGAATAGTTGGGTTGAAAAATGTGAGTTGCCGCCTTCGGGATCCCAACATGAGAGGGTCCAGTGTTTGATTTAAAAGCTAAGGCGCTTGCCGCAGGGGTGCGTTGTATAATTTCCGTTAATTGTTACAGGATTATACAGGGCACTTGCAGGGGAAGGGCTAATTCAGAAAGGTGCTGTTCAACAGAAAGAGCGGTGGGGAGGTGGGGCGTATATCAATGGTTTTCGTTTCAACAGGGATTTCGCAAGCATCGGTCAGGCCACCCGGTATGGCAGGGGGAAGGAATGATGCTTTGGAAATTTTGGTATGGGTAGGGGCCACGGCTTCGACCTCTTCCCTTTCCTGCGGGAGCTTGTGAAAGCAGACGTCCTGGCCGCTGCAGGGAGCCCCTGGCGTGCCGATGCTCATATGATCCTTATGCTGCATGTGGGAGCGGGAGGAAGCGTGGTTATGCATCTCAGCCATATTCATCTGGCAGAGCAGGCCGGCCGCAGAGATGACTCCGGGCAGGGCAATACTGCTGACAAACAGGATCAGCACAAGGGCTGAAAAGGTGCGGTATATGTTTGAACGAATTTCCATAGATGGTTTCAAAATGTTGTTAAAGCTACGAAAAATTACTTCATTGGAAAAAGAAAATAATCAGAGAAATTATGGCTGATCCCAGGGAATATGAGCTTCATATAAAAAACATGGTGTGCCCCCGGTGTATCATGGTGGTGAGGGAAACGCTGGAAGAGCTGGGTTTTAACGTATTTGAAGTTGAGCTGGGCAGGGCCGTGGTTGAAGAAGGCCCCACCGTGACGGATGAAAAAGTCGATGAGGAACTGAAACAGTACGGCTTTGAGCTGATTCGGGAGAAGAACCAGCAGCTGGTCGAAGATATTAAAACACACCTGATTCGGTACGTGCAGGAACTGGAGCAGAGTGAGGACGCCCCCAAGGTATCCGAGTATCTTTCCGGCAGGCTGCACCAGAATTACTCTTCACTCAGTTCGGCTTTTTCGGGAAACGAGGATGTTACCATAGAGAAGTACCTGATTCACCTGAAAATCGAAAGGGTGAAAGAGCTGCTGTCCTACGGCAGCATGACGTTGAGTGAGATCGCCTATAAGCTGAATTACAGCAGTGTATCCCACCTTTCCAACCAGTTTAAGAAGGTCACGGGGATGTCGGTAACCGATTATAAAAAGGCAAGGGACTCCTTTCGTAAACCGCTGGACGGCATTGAGGATTAGTTTTTTATTTCGACCGGCAGATTTTGACGAGCTTTTTCAGCTATTCTCCTCCACATATTGAAAGACCTCTTCGAGGGGGCGGTCAAATACTTTTGCGATGCGGAAAGCCAGTTCCAGGGAAGGGGAATACTTGGCGGCTTCGATGGCATGGATGGTCTGCCGGGTCACTTCCACCCGTTCGGCCAGCTGCTGCTGGGTCATTTCTCCCGCATGGAAACGAAGGACCCGTATGTTGTTGACGACTTTATGCTCTTTCATCTTAAATGGTCTTCCGGTAATGATAGATTTGGGTGACTCTCTTTATAATATTTGAAGAAAACAGTACCAGGAAGAGCGAGTGAAAAGCGGTGTTTGTATCTTCCGTTACCGGACTTAAGGAGAGCAGGCCTGTAAACAGATTATTAAGCAATATGTCGACCAGGATGAATGCTATGGCGAAACTGAGAAAGCCGTAGGCATGTTGCAGCCCCTTTGCCTCAATCATAAAATCGCGTTCATCCTTGTCCACTTCTTTTTTCTTTTCATTGACCTCGAGAATGATTTCAACTACCAGGGCGATCCAGAACACGTTAAAGAAAACTTTAGTCAGTGTTCCGGAATAGTCGGGCAGGGTGTCCGGCCACCCGAATACGATCAGCAGGTAAAAAAAGACGATGGATAGGGAGGTGCTGAGGGAGCACCAGGAAAGAATTTCCTGTTTTGACATGATTTCAGGCTTTGAATGAATGGTTATGTACAATAAGCTATACGAAAAGTATAAAAATAGTTACAATAGGTAAAAAATAGTTTACAAATCGGGGAGTTTTGCGGCTGATAGGCACTTCCCCAACCTTTCGCCTGCAAAATTCTGTAACAAAGGTCAACAATTTTGTAAGGTAAGCGGCCCGGGGCGTTGTTAATTTAGCAAGCAGTAGAATCAACCGGACCCATTAAACTATCGGAGCTACCCTATTATGGCACAAAATGAAATGAAAAAGGAAACGCTGACCATCGAAGGCATGCATTGCGCCAGCTGTGTTTCGGCGGTTGAAAAATCGTTGAGCAGCGTGGAAGGCGTCCGCGAGGCCTCGGTAAACCTGGCTTCCGAATCGGCTTCGGTTACCTTTGACCCGAATAAGGTGAACGGCAGGGATTTGGAGAAGGCGGTGGAAGAAGCCGGTTACCGGGTGGCCGATGAGGAGCAGGTCCGCACCCTCAGGATAGAGGGCATGCACTGTGCCAGCTGCACGAATACGGTAGGGCAGTCGCTGGAAAGGCTGGAGGGCGTCCGCGAGGTCACCGTGAACCTGAGCTCCGAAACCGCCCGGGTTTCCTATACGGGCAAGCTGACAACGGACGATTTTGAACAGGCCGTCGAAGAGGCCGGCTACAAGCTGTTGCGGGAGGAGTCCGATTCCGGACACACCAAGGGGGAGCTCCACAAAGAGCGGCAGGAAAAGAAATTGGACAAGGCCTATGCGCGCATGTGGTGGTCGTGGGCTCTTACCATTCCCATCATCCTGTGGATGATACCCGAAATGTTCTGGGGAGACACTATCCTGGGCGACCTCTTTTTTGAGATCGGGATGCTCACACTCTCCACGGGGGTTATCTTTGGTCCGGGACTGCAAACCCTGAGAAGCGCCTGGAAGTCGGCCGGAAACCTGGCTCCCAATATGGACGTGCTCATTGCCATGGGTACCCTGGCCGCGCTTTCCACGGGAGGGGTGGCATTGCTGCACCAGTTCGGGATGGCGCCGGATTTCCACAGTTTCACCGGTATAGCCGGGATGATTATGGCCTTTCACCTGACGGGGCGGTATATCGAAACCAAGGCCAAGGGACGCGCCTCGGAGGCGATCCAAAAACTGATGACCCTCGAGGCCAAGGAGGCGACGGTAGTGCGCGAGGGGAAAGAGGTTAAGATTCCCATACAGGACCTGCAGCCGGGTGATATTATGGTTGTGCGCCCGGGAGAAAAGATCCCCACCGACGGGGAGGTCGTGGAAGGGCAGAGCAGCGTAGACGAGTCGATGGCTACCGGCGAATCCATGCCGGTGGAAAAGGGCGAGGGTGACGAAGTGATCGGAGCCACCCTGAACAAGAACGGGATGCTTAAGGTGAAGGCGACCAAAGTGGGCAAGGACACTTTCCTGAGCCAGGTCATAAAGATGGTGGAGGAGGCACAGGGGAGCAAGGTGCCGATACAGGAGTTTGCCGACCGAGTCACCGCGGTTTTTGTACCGGTGGTTTTAGTTGTAGCGTTTTTAACCCTACTGCTGTGGCTGGTTTTTCCGGGCTTCTTCGGGAGTATCGCAGCCTGGGGCAGTACCTTTATCCCGTGGATTAATCCCCAGATGGGAGAGGTGGCCCTGGCTTTTTACGCCGCCATAGCCGTATTGGTTATTGCCTGTCCGTGTGCACTGGGACTGGCCACGCCTACCGCACTGATGGTGAGTTCCGGCATGGGGGCCGAGAACGGCATCCTCATCCGAAAAGGCGAAGCTATTCAGATGATGAAAGATGTGGATACCATCGTCATGGACAAAACGGGTACCATCACCAAGGGGAAACCCGAGGTCACGGATGTGGTAACCCTGAACAGCATGACGGAAGAGGAGATGATGGTCCTGGCGGCCTCGGCGGAAAGCGGCTCCGAACACCCGCTGGGAGAGGCTATTGTCGAATATGTCAAAAGGCAAAACGGGGAACTTCGCTCGGCAGCGGATTTTGAAGCCGTCACGGGCAAAGGGGTTCGGGCACGAATTGATGATATGGAGATCCTGTTGGGAACCCGCAGGCTACTGAGGGAGTCGGAGGTGAGCATTGACGAAGCCACCGAGGAGACTGTGAGAGGACTGGAGCAGCAGGCCAAGACTGCGATGCTGATGGCAGTAGAAGGGCGAATGGCAGGTATTATAGCGGTTTCGGATCCGATTAAGGAGGACAGTAAACAGGCTATTGCGACGCTGAAAAACTTTGGCTTGCAGCCGATCATGATAACCGGCGACAATGAACAGACCGCCAGGGCGGTAGCGTCCGAAGTGGGCATTGA
The DNA here is from genome assembly GCA_964423345.1 of uncultured Balneolaceae bacterium. Lineage (GTDB taxonomy): Bacteria > Bacteroidota > Rhodothermia > Balneolales > Balneolaceae > CAYREV01. Next base: position 44,772 of record CAYREV010000006.1, read on the forward strand.
GCAGGTTATTGCAGGCGTATTGCCCGATCAGAAATCGGATGAAATTAAAAGTCTGCAACAGCAGGGAAAAGTGGTGGCGATGGTCGGTGACGGCATCAACGATGCACCCGCTCTGACACAGGCACAGGTGGGTATCGCCATAGGCACGGGGACCGACGTGGCCATTGAGTCGGGCGACATCGTGCTGGTGAAAGGGGATTTAAGTGCGGTGGTTCGTTCGGTAAAACTGAGCCGTGCCACCTTCACCAAAATTCGCCAGAATCTTTTCTGGGCCTTCTTCTACAATGTAGTCATGATCCCGCTCGCAATTATCGGCATGCTGCATCCGCTGCTGGCCGAGGCGGCCATGGCTTTCAGTTCAGTAAATGTCATTGCCAATTCCCGGCGTCTGCGAAAGAAGAATATACGTTAATCGGGCTTGCCCGTCTACCGCTTGGTCTTCCAGCCGAGGTAGGATCCCCAGATTACGCAGTTATAGAATAGGGGATAGAGGATGGCATTGCGTTCAAAATTGCCGAATGGCTCTCCGCCCATATAGGGAGTGACCACAAGCCAGAGCCACAGGGTGGGCAGCAGTCCGAACAGAAAACCCTTGAATACCGTCGGTTGTCCGGCAAAACCGAAAAGGAGTCCCCAGACACCGCCCGCCAGGGCAAAGAGGATAGCGGCCATAATCTGGTCGAATATGGGAGATATCTCCCGGGTTACCGTATAATAGACGTCGATGTATCCGGGCTCCCCCGCGTATCCCCAGAAATAGAGCAGGTACATAATCCCTACCAGCAGCAATGCACCCACGAAACCGCTTTCAAAATAATCATACATGGTTATTTACCCTTTGCAGTATACTTTTTACCTGTGTGTATCACTGTTTCCAACGGAGCAGGGGATGGATTGTTCCCAAAGGATTGGCTGTTGCTTTGGGCAAGCTGAAAGCTGCCGAAGAATGAGCCGCGGCGACGGGGGGCGGCCCTTAATAAAATACCGGGGTGAAGTCCCTCAGCGGCAGGTACCCCCCGCTCTGCTCGGAACCCGGCTCGCGTTCCAGGGAGAGTTCATAGACGATGCGGTCGGTGCGGTAATAGCGCTGCTGATAGTAGATAGGTTTCTCGCCTACGGTATAGGAAAGCCTGTTCAACAGCAGCAGGGCCCTGCCCTCCCGTGTATTCAGCTTTTCGGCAATATAGGGAGAGGCGTTTTCCGCCTCTATCCGGTAGTAGCCCTTTTCGACGGGGATATCGAATTCCCTTTCAAGAATGCCGTATATGGTTTCATCGGTCAGGTCATAACCGTCGATAAGCTGGCCATAGAACATGGGCAGCCAGGTGATATCGAAGGCCATCGGCTGTCCGTCACCAAGACGCAAACGATCCAGGCGGATAACCATGCTTCCCTCGTCGATTTTCAGAATGCCGGCGATGCGGTCGGGCACCGGAGAGGTTTTAAATTGTATTACCTCTGAGGAGGCCTCCATGCCGGCACGGCTCATATCTTCCATGAAGTCGGTAAGGCGCCCGAGGGTCTGGTGCGACCGGTTGTCTTTTACGAAGCTTCCCAATCCCTGCCGGCGGTAGATGAGCTGTTCGTTTTCAAGGGTTTGCAAGGCTTTGCGCACGGTGATGCGGCTGACCCCGAACTTGCGGCAAAAGGTATTTTCCGAGGGAATTTTTTCATCTATTTCAAACTCGCCCTCCTCGATTTTTGATCGAATCCAGTCACTTATCTGCCGGTGCCGCGGAGTGTTTTCCTTAAGCTCCATAAAAATTACCGTGTATTTATTTCAGGCATGTATGCCCATTATAAGGGCAATATGCCCAATTGTCAATACTTGTTATTACAACTAAGGTTTTTTACCTTGGTGCCTCGAAAACAAGAAGGATTAATAAAAGGCGACAACGATGTTTGAATGGATTGAAATACTTAGAGAACCGTGGCCCTGGTATGTAGCGGGACCGTTGATAGGATTAATCGTGCCCATACTGCTGCTGATTGGCGGCAAACAGTTCGGCGTATCCTCCAACCTGCGACACGCCTGCGCGGCCTGTCTTCCGGGAGAGATCGACTTTTTTAAATATAACTGGAAAGAATCGGGAGGCTGGAACCTGGTGTTTATCACCGGTGCGGTGCTGGGCGGTTTCATCGGCGGCTGGATGTTCAATAATCCCGAACCTATTGATCTGTCACGGCAGACCATCACGGAACTGCAGGCGCTGGGCATAAGCGACTTCGGCGGCATGATGCCGGACGACCTGTTTAACTGGGAAAACCTGGCCTCTCTGCAGGGGATCATCGTGCTGGTACTGGGCGGTTTCATGGTAGGCTTCGGTTCCCGTTATGCCGGGGGGTGTACTTCGGGACATGCCATCAGCGGACTGGCAAACCTGCAGCCGGCTTCCCTGCTGGCGGTAATCGGCTTTTTTATCGGTGGGCTGATTGTCACCTATTGGATCTATCCTCTGATTCTGTAGGCATTGCCGCTTTAATCTCAATGTGAAGAAAATTAATAAAGAACAGCAGAAAAGTGATTATGAAGAAGTTTCTCCAATATCTGGCGACCGGAATATTTTTCGGTTTTGTACTGGTAAAATCGGAAGTAATATCCTGGTTTCGCATACAGGAGATGTTCCGTTTTGACGCTTTCCATATGTACGGTGTACTGGCACTGGGTGTGGCCGTGGGAATGTTATCCATCTACCTGATAAAAAAATTCAACCTTAAAGATGCAGACGGCGACCCTATCACCATTCCTCCCAAGGACTCCTCCCAGGTGGTTCGCTACCTGGTGGGAGGGACCTTCTTCGGAATCGGTTGGGCTCTGACGGGGGCCTGCCCCGGACCGCTATTTACCCTTGCCGGTGCCGGTTACAGCATCATATTGGTTCCCATAGCGGGGGCTTTGCTGGGGACCTGGGTATACGGTAGCCTGCGTCCCCAATTGCCTCATTAACGGCAGTTTGAGGCATTGGCACAGGGCGACGTCTTCCCGAAAACAAAAATATTCATTTACAAATAAGTTAAACGCATGTATTTCAAGCAGCTTTATGATAAAAAACTCTCGCAGTATGCCTACCTGATCGGTTGTCAGGCTACAGGCGAGGCTGTGGTAATTGATCCTCTGCGTGATGTGGATCAATATTTTGAGCTGGCGGAAAAGGAAAACCTCAATATCACGGCCGCGGCCGATACCCATATCCATGCCGATTACGTGTCGGGATTGAGAGAGATGGCAGATAAGGGAGTCAAGGTATATGCCTCTGACGAGGGGGGACCGGACTGGAGGTATGAGTGGCTGAAAAACAGCAGTTACCAGTTCGAAATGATGAATGATGGTGACACCTTTGCCATAGGAAATATACAATTTGAGGTGGTTCAAACCCCGGGTCATACCCCGGAATCGGTCAGCCTGCTGGTGACGGACGGGGCGGCCACCGAACGGCCCATGGGTATCCTTACGGGCGATTTTGTGTTTGTAGGGGATGTAGGCCGGCCCGATTTGCTTGAAACGGCAGCCGGGCAAAAGGGGGCTATGAAGCCGGCGGCCCGAAATCTCTATCGTTCCCTGGAAAAATTCAGGAAGTTGCCGGATGACCTGCAGGTGTGGCCGGCTCACGGCTCGGGAAGCGCATGCGGGAAATCTCTGGGAGCCATACCCCAATCGACGGTAGGTTATGAACTTGACACCAGCCCGGCTTTCCGTGCTGCAGACAAAGAGGGGTTTGTGAACTTCATACTGGAGGGTCAACCGGAGCCGCCGCTCTATTTCGGCCGCATGAAGAAGGTCAACAGGGAGGGGCCGCCCCTGCTGCAAGGGTTGCCCAAAGCCAAAAAGTTGGGGGCGGAAGAGCTGCCTAAAAGGGAAGGGGTTATAGTTGATACCCGCGGCGCCCTTGCTTATATGAATGGGCATATCCCCGGTTCAATTCTCGTTACCCTTGATAATAATTTCAGCACTATTGCCGGTTCCTATATCGATCCGCAAAACGATATCTACCTGCTGGTAGAAGAAAAGCACCTGGAAGAGGCGGTGCGGGATCTTCTTCGGGTGGGACTCGACCGTATCCGCGGATATGCGGTACCCGAAGATCTTGAAGGGCGGACCGACCTGACCGAGTCTATCGGGACAGTGGATTTCAGCGATGTGGTTGAAGGCCTGGACCGGGACAACCGTCTGGTGCTGGATGTACGAAAAGCTACGGAATACGAGGAGGGCCATCTCCCCGGCGCAATCCATATTGCCCATACCCGTTTGGCCGATCATCTGGAGGAACTGCCCCGGGATAAGGAGCTGATGGTGCATTGTGCAAGCGGACAGCGAGCTTCCTATGCAACAGGTTTGCTGGCCAAAAACGGCTTTAGGGTCCGCTGGATAGACGACCGTTTTGAGAACTGGAAAAAGAAAGAGTCACTAGCAGCTGAAATCGCATAACAAGCAATCTCCGGATGTTAATCAACGTTAATCAACAGTAAAATAAGGACCTATGATTTTAGCCTGGATTGGTGCGTTAATGGTCGGTTTGTCCCTGGGCCTGCTGGGTTCGGGCGGTTCCATTCTCACCGTACCGGTACTGGTATATCTGGTCGGGGAAGAGGAAAAGGTGGCTATTGCTGAATCACTGGGTATAGTAGGAGCCATAGCCCTGGCCGGCTTTGTCCCCTATGCCCTTAAAAAACAGGTGCACTGGCGCAGCGTACTGCTGTTCGGGATCCCCGGCATGGCCGGCACCTACGGAGGGGCCATCGTCGCCGGATATGTTTCCGGCACTTTTCAGCTGATCCTTTTTGCAGCCGTGATGGTGGTGGCCGCGGTTATGATGTTCCTCGATGAAAAAAAACCGAATGCGGCCGTTGAAAAAGATTTGAAACACGCCTGGTGGAAGATCGCCCTGGAGGGCTTGGCGGTAGGGGTGCTGACCGGCCTGGTGGGAGTGGGTGGAGGCTTCCTAATCGTTCCATCCCTGGTTATATTGGTGGGGCTTCCGATGCAGATAGCCATCGGAACCAGCCTGGCTATCATCGCCCTGAAAAGTATCAGCGGCTTTGTAAAATATATTGAAGTGCTGGAAAACCTGGGCCTTTCGATGGACTGGGAATTGCTGCTGGTTTTCAGCCTGATCGGTGCCGTCGGAAGCCTGGTGGGCAAAACCATCGGATCCTGGGTTTCGAACCGGAAACTGAAAGAGGGATTTGCCTGTTTCCTGGTCCTGATGGGCACCTATATTATCTATATGAATATCTAAGACCGTAACACACTACCTGCAACAGAAAAATAACAAGGGGAGCATGAATTCTGCATTAATTGTAATTATCCTGCTAGCCGTCGCATTCGGCTTATTCTATATTTCCAAACAACAATCGGCTGAGATGGTCACTCCCGGGCAGTTCAGGGAGTTGATGGAATCCAATCCGGGGGTCGTGATCGATGTACGCACGGCTAATGAACACACGGCGGGCCACCTGGAGATAACCGATCATAACTTTGATGTGATGTCAGGGCAATTCAACAAACAGCTGAAGGACCTGGACCGGGACCGGACCTACTACCTGTATTGCCGAACGGGCAACCGAAGCGGCAAGGCGGCCCGGATCATGAAGAGCAACGGCTTTGAGGAGGTGTACAATATTGGCGGATTCCGGGACCTCGCCGAAGCCGGTTTTGAAACCAAACCCTGATAAGGGCATTGGCAGACCTGTTGAAACCCCTTCAGAAAAAGAAGCTTAATGTAAGGGCCAGCACAAAGCCGGTGACGGAGATGATGGTTTCCATGACCGTCCACGATTGCAGGGTTTCTTTTTCGGAAAGCCCCAGGTAACGGTTGACCAGCCAGAAGCCGCTGTCGTTCACATGCGAGAGGATCGTCGCCCCCGAGGCTATGGCCAGGGCAATAAGGGCCTTATGCGGCTCGGTAAGGGAAAACTGTTCGATGATGGGCGACATGATGCCTGCTGCGGTGATCATGGAAACCGTGGCCGATCCCTGGGTAATGCGAACGGCACATGCAATGAGGTAGGCCAGTACGATAGCGGGAAGCCCGAAATCGGCCATGCCGTCGGCCAGCATCCTGCCGACCCCGCTGTCGATGAGCACCTGCTTGAATACGCCTCCCGCACCCGTGATAAGGATGATGACGCCGGCCGGCTTGAGGGCTTCCATACTCAGGTCGGAGAGCTTGCTGCGGCTGGTTCCCCGTCGCGTGCCAAGCCAGTAGAGGGCCATCAGCACGGCAATGATCAGTGCGATAAAGGGATGGCCGATAAAAGTGAAGAGGGCGGTGACCCAGCTTTCCTCTATCCGGCCGGCCCCGACGAGAGCATCTGTCAGGGTATTGCACAGGATGAGGATAAGCGGGATGCTGATGATAGCGCAGATCGCTCCGAATGAGGGCAGGCCCTCTTCCTGCTCCTCCCGTTGTTCCAGTTCCATGTATTCCGGCACCCGCGCGTCAATTTTCTTGCTGATATAGTTGCCGAAGATCGGGCCGGCGAGTATGGCAGCAGGAATACCGATGATAAAACCGAATAGTATCACCCAGCCGAGGTCGGCACCCAGTATTTCAGCTACCGCTATGGGACCCGGCGTGGGCGGTATGAAACTGTGGGTTACCGCCAGCCCCGTGAGCAGGGGGATGCCGTAGTAGAGCAGCGACTTGCCGGTATCACGGGCCAGGGCATACACCATAGGCACCAGAATAATAAAGCCGACATCAAAGAAGACGGGGATGGCGACAATAAAACCCGTCAAGGTCAGGGCCCAGGAAGCATTTTTATGCCCGAACTTCCTGAGCATGGTTCGGGCCAGCGCTTCGGCCCCTCCCGAATGTTCCAGGATCTGCCCGAAGATGGCGCCCAGTCCCACCACCGTGGCGACAAAACCGAGGGTGCCGCCCATGCCGTTCTGTATACTTTCGAGCACTCCCTCAACCGGCATGCCGGAGGCCAGCCCCACAAACACACTGGAGATAAGCAATGCGATAAAGGCATTGATCTTGAGGCGGGTGACCAGGTATAGAAGTATGGCTATACCGCCAAGCGTGGCCAGCAGTAACTGATATTCCATAATGGTGGTTTTACGCTTTAGGTTTCCACTCGCTGTGAAACAGGGTGCCCCGGGGACGGTCAACCAGCTCGTAGCCGTGGGCTCCGAAATAATCCCGCTGGGCCTGGATCAGGTTGGCGGGCAGGCGTCCCGTCCGCAGCATATCGTACTGCAGCAGGGCATTGCTCATGGCCGGGGTCGGCAGACCGTAGGCGTGGGCGGGGGAGATGACGCGGCGCAGATGCTGCTGAAGGGCGCTTAGTTTTCGGGCAAAGGCGGGGTCGGCCAGCAGATGCGGGAGTCCGCGGGACGTCTGAAATACCTTTTGGGCTGTTTTGAGCAGTTCTGAACGGATGATGCAGCCGTTTTGCCAAATACGGCAGATCTCCTCCGGGTTGATCTCCCATCCCCGCTGCCGTCCGGCTTCCTGAATAAGGTAGAAGCCTTCCGCGAGGACGATAAGGCGCGCGGCCAGCAGGGCCGAAGGCAGAGATTCCAGGAGTTGAGCGCCGCCGGCATCGACGGTAGGCTCGGGACCTTCCAGCTCTCCCGAGAGTTTATTCCTGAAATTTTTGAGGCTTGAGAACATCCTGGCGTGAACCGCAGAGGAGATGACGGGCAGGGGTGCTCCCTTATCCAGGGCCGCTTTGGCCGTCCACCGTCCGGTACCCTTCTGTCCTGCGGTATCCAGTATTTTCTCGACCAGGGGAGAGCCGTCCCCGTCTCTAACGCCCAATATATCGATGGTAATATCCAGCAGGTAACTGTTGAGTTCTCCCCGGTTCCACTCCTCGAAAACGGATGCGATCCCGGATGCATCCATTCCCAGGCCCCTTTTAAGCAGGTCGTAACACTCAGCGATCAGCTGCATATCGGCATATTCGATGCCGTTGTGGACCATCTTGACAAAGTGGCCGGCTCCCTCCTTCCCAATCCAGCTGCAGCAGGGCCTGCCTTCGGAATCCTTGGCGGCGATCCGGTTCAGGAGGGGGAGAACCCGGCTGCGGGCCTGCAGAGAACCGCCGGGCATGAGGGAGGGGCCGTTTCTGGCGCCTTCGGCTCCGCCGGAAACGCCCAAGCCGACAAAGTGCAACTTTTGCGCCGACAACTCTTTGAGCCGTCGCCCGGTATCCTCATAATGGGAGTTGCCCCCGTCGATGAGAATATCCCCTTCGTCGAGCAGGGGTGTCAGCGTTTCCAGAACGCGGTCTACCACCTCCCCGGCTTTGACCATCAGAAGAATGATGCGGGGAGCATCCAGGGCGGCAAGGAAGTCCTTTTCCGTGTAGGTGCCGATAAAATTTTTATCCTCCCCGTTTTGCTGCAGGAAATCCTCCAGCCGGTTTTCCTCGCTTCCGGGCAGGGTTTTGTTGAAGAGGGCCACGCGGTAGCCCTTGTCCTCAAAGTTCAGGGCAAGGTTGCTTCCCATTACGCCCAGTCCGTAAATGCCAATCTGTGCTTTTTCCATAGGCTGTTTTCAGAATATCGGCTAAGTGGATATAGCTACTGAATAGCTGTCAAATATGCAAAAGGTTATGGAGAGTCGGCCTCCAGCTGCTCAAGGATCTCCCCGACTATTTTTTCCGGGGACCGGTCGATGGAGACGGTAATGGCCCGTTCAGGCTTTTCAAGGGCCTCGAACTGGGAGTCGAGCAGCGAAAGGGGCATGAAATGACCGTTTCGGTCTTTCATGCGGCCTGCTATAAGTTCCCTGGATCCCTTTAGATATATAAATTGCACGGGGATCCCGTCGGGTGTGAGGATGGACCGGTAGGACTTCTTAAGGGCCGAGCAGGCCAGCACCGCTCCTCCCTGTTCTTCCCAATCCTGCATGGCCCGTGCCATGTTTCGAAGCCAGGGCAGGCGATCTTTATCGTTTAGCGGCAGACCTTCCTTCATCTTCCCGATATTGGATTCCGGGTGGTAATCGTCGGCATCATAAAAAGGGAGATTCAGTGCCTGTGCCAGCTTGGTTCCCACCAGGGTTTTCCCAGAGCTGCTGACCCCCATCACGATATAAATCATTTAGAATCGTATTGAGTAGAAAGTAGTGAGTAGAAAGTATAAAACCTTTCAGTTCATGCCAACAGGCCATCTATCAACATACCGGATTCAGGCTCCGGGATACTGAAAGCTGTTTGTTACATGCCTTTTAATGGCTAAAGGCTGTTAAGGAATTCTGCTGCAAAAGATCTGATATGGTCCCGTACCCTTCGAAACTCCTCCAGTATTTCCTCTTCCGTGCCGCCGGCTCCTGCAGGGTCCGTGAAGTTTTGGTGAATGCGCCGGGACTTGGCGGGGAACCAGGGACAGTTTTCGCGGGCGTGGTCGCAAACCGTGATGACATAGTCGAAGTCGAACTCCCGGTATTCGTCCAGGTGATTGGAGGTGTGCGAGCTGATATCCACCCCGGCTTCCTTCATCACCTGTACGGCGCGGGGATTGACCCCGTGTGTTTCAATGCCGGCACTGTAGACAACCAGCCTTTTTTCGGTATCCATATGCTCCAGCCAGCCGTGGGCCATCTGGCTGCGGCAGGAGTTGCCGGTGCATAAGACAAGTACGGAGGTTTTCATAGTGTTTATACCCCTGCGTTATTTTCAGCTTTTTCACCATACACCGTGACGCTGAAGATGCCGGTGCCTGAATTTCGGAAATCACCGATTTGATCTTCCGACAGGTATTTTCCCAGTATTTCGGTAGGAAGGTTGATCTCTTTCTGTTTCTGGACGGTGACGTCTGCGAATCCCGCCTCCCGGATGATGTCGAGGTATTCATCAATATCAATAGCCCCGGATACGCAGCCGGCGTACATCTCCGCATCCTCTTTCAGGGAAGCGGGCAGCGTTCCCCGGATCACTACGTCGGAGATGCTGAAGTGTCCCCCGGCTTTGGTGATACGGTATGTTTCGGCAAAGGCCTTGCGTTTATCGGGGACGAGGTTCAGCACGCAGTTGCTGACCACCACATCGGCGATATGGTCATCCAGCGGCATCTCTTCAATGTCACCGAGGACAAATTCCACGTTCTCGAGGTTCAGTTTCCGGGCGTTTATACGTGCTTTTTCAACCATCGCTTCGGTCATGTCCAGGCCTATGACCCGGCCACTTTCGCCGGTGAGCTCCCTCGCAACAAAACAGTCGTTACCGGCTCCCGAACCCAGGTCTACCACCGTATCGCCCTCATTGATGTGGGCATATTCGGTAGGGAGTCCGCAGCCAAGCCCCAGGTCGGCATCGGCATTGTATCCACTCATCTCGGAGTAATCGTCGGCAAAGACCGAATAGTCAACGGTATCGCAGCCGCAGCCCGTGCCACAACAGGAGGCCGTATTATCCTCACGGCTCTGTTCGCTTATTCGGGCATATTTTTCTTTTACGGTGTCTTTGAGCTTGGCGGTTTCCAGGTTTTCTTTATTCATTATTTGGTGTCAATCGGTTAAAAAAAGTGTTTTCCCTGCCTGCATTATTCAACAGTTTTTGCATTTGACCATAGTTTGCAGAAATGGCACCAGCAGGCTTTTTAATTCATCGGCCGCATCCCCGTCAATGCAATAGCAGGTACGCACCCCGTCAATTTCCCCCTTTATGATGCCCGCCTCTTTAAGGGCTTTAAGGTGCTGGGATACGGTCGATTGCGCCAGGGGTAGCCGGTCGGTGATATCCCCGCAGATACAGCTGTTTTGATCCAGCAGTATTTCAAGGATAGCCACCCGCGCCGGATGCCCGAGGGCTTTAGCGAGTTCCGCGGTGCGTTTCTGCCTGGTGCTAAATTTGTGTGCTTTGGTAAGAGGCATAATTTAGTTCATCGTAATTTTACGATAAACTAAATTTAGTTGCATTAATTGTCAAGTATTAAGTTTTTTCGAACGGGGTAGTGTTCGGAGGGGAAGTCAAAACGTTTATATAATTTAACAGGATCAAAATTCAATTTATCCACGAAAGCATTAGGTTTGTAAAAAACGAAAATGAGGATATTAATTATGACTAACAGATTCTTTCGCTATTTGACGCTCTTGGTGCTGGTTTCGGCCCTGGGGGTGGAATCGGTCCCGGCCCAGAAAAGCAGCAAATCCTTTGAACCGGACGACCGCCCAAAGCTGGTAGTCGGCATAGTAGTGGATCAGATGCGGTACGACTACCTGACCAAATACTGGGACCGCTTTGGCGAGGGCGGGTTCAAGAGGCTGGTCAAGGGCGGATTCAACTTTGCCAACACCCACTACAACTATTTTCCCACTTACACCGGGCCGGGACATGCGGCCGTTTACACCGGTGCCACCCCGTCGGTTAACGGGGTGGTGGGCAACGACTGGTACAGCCGGGAACTGGGCCGGAATATGTACGTAGTGGAAGATCCGACGGTTTCTGCGGTGGGAGCTGAAGGTGAGGCCGGGCAGATGTCGCCCGCCAACCTGCTGAGCAGCACCATCACCGATGAGTTGAAAAAGAAAGTGCCTGCCTCCAACATTGTTGCGGTATCTGTAAAGGACCGCGGAGCGGTGCTGCCCGCGGGACATCTGGGTGACCTGTCGCTGTGGTATGACGCTAGCAGGGGACATTTTATCAGCAGCAGCTGGTTTGTCGACCGCCTGCCGGAGTGGGTAACGATATTTAACGACTCGGGTGTAGCGGAGCGGCTGAGCAAACAGAAGTGGACGCCCTACCTTCCCCTGGAGGAGTATACCGGGAGCAATGCCGACGACACCCCCTATGAAGGCACCTTCAGCTGGGAGGAGCGTCCGGTTTTTCCCCATGAGCTGTCCCGGGCCGAAAACCCCTATGCTGCCTTTATAAGCTCGCCTTTCGGAAACACCCTGGTGAAGGAAGTGGCGTTGAAAGCCATTGAACATGAACAGCTGGGAGCAGACGAACATACCGACTTCCTGGCAGTCAGCTTCTCTTCTACCGACTATGTAGGCCACAAATACGGCCCCCGGTCCATTGAGGTGGCCGACACTTACCTGCGCCTCGATAGGGAACTGGCCGATCTGTTGGATACCCTGGATAAGCAGGTGGGCAAGGGCAACTACCTCCTATTCCTGACGTCCGACCACGGCGCGGTGGATGTGCCCCGTGAGCTTAAAGACCGGGGACTGCCGGGAGGGTATTTTGACAGCGATACGGCCATCGACTCGCTGAAAACCCATTTAAATGAGCGGTACGGAGAAGGGAAATGGATTGAGGCCTATATCAACCAGCAGGTATACCTGGACCGTGACCTGATTGAAAGGGAGGGGGTAGCCCTGGAAAATGTACAGAGGGAAGCGGCCGAATACCTGCTTCGTTTCGAGGGGGTGCTTTCCACCAATACGGCTGCCAACTTTATGTCTGAAAACTACAACAGGGGCTTGCAGGGGATGTACCGCCGGGGATTTCTCTACAAGCGTTCCGGTGATGTGTATATACAGCTCGGTCCGGGATGGCTCGACAGCACCTACCGTACGGGTACCAGCCACGGATCCCCCTATAATTACGACACGCATGTTCCGATGCTGCTATATGGAAAGGGCATACCTCAGGGCGTTTCACACCGAAAAACATCGATTACCCAGCTGGCCCCGACCCTGTCCACACTGTTGAACGTTTCATTTCCCGACGGCTCGAGAGCCAAACCGCTGCTCTTTAAGTAGTGCCCATATGCCGGGGGGACATATAAATCGGAATAATTTCCGGTAACGGGTCAATCCTATTGCCCGGCCTACCAGATGCGGTTGATGTCTTCTGTCACCATTTCGGGAGGCACCACGCTGCCGGGATAGGTAAAGCGCACCCTGCCCCTGCGGTCGATAATCAGTATGCGGTCGGAATGGTTCATAATATAGCCGTGGCTACCGTGATCCATGGCAGCAGTGGAGGAATCGGCTTTCTCGGTCTTAATATCCATACTCTCCAAAAGAGGGGATATGGAGGATGAATCGCCGGTGAGCAGGGTAAAGGTATCCTCATCCAGCCTGAACTTTTCCATGTATGCCCGGAGCACGGAGGGGGTGTCCCTTGCCGGATCGAAGCTGATTTCAACAAACCGGATGCTCTCGGTGTCCTGCAGGCTGCGGCTGATATTTTTCATGTTGGCGGTGATGACCGAACAAATATTGGGACAGTGGGTATAGATAAAGCCTACCACCAGGATGTCGCCTTCAAAATCGCCGGGAAAATCCACCGAGGCACTGTCCTGGTTGACGACCGAAAAAGAGTCGTCGCTCAGATCATGTATCACTTCGGGCCCCCCGCAACCGGCTATAAAAATGGCCAAAAGGGGCAGTAAAAAACATGATCGGCTGTAACGGGCAGTATCCACTATCTTACAGGCAGGGCTTGGAGGTGTATTCCTCACAGGGTTCGAATTCAAACTCCAGGGTGGAATGGTGAATATCGAAGGATGTTGAAAGCAGATCCTTCAGAGACTGTTTGATCTGTTCCATCCGGTTCATATCGCTTTCGTCGATCACCACATGGCTTTCCAGCAGGATGTTATTCTCGTCCAGCCTCCAAACGTGCAGGTGGTGCACATCCATGACTCCCTCTACTTCCTGCATGGCCAGGGTCACCTCCCCGATCTCTATCCCGGCGGGGGTGCTTTCCATGAGTATGTTGATGGTCTCGCGCAGCATATAATAGCTTTGCCAGAGGATATAGCCTGCTATAATCAGCGTCAGAATGGTGTCAACAACATAAAGCCGGTATTCGATGATGATCCACCCGGCTATGATCACACCGACCGACGAAAGGGCATCCGACAGTATATGCACGTATGCACTGCGTATATTGATATTTTCTTTCGAGCTGCGATGCAGGAGTACGGCTGTAATCAGGTTCCCCAGCAGGCCGATGATGGCTACGATGAACATGATCTTTCCGTCGATGGGCTGAGGGTCATAAAACCGCTCAATGCCCTCCTTGACAAGGAAAAGTCCGATGATCACCAGGGTAACCAGGTTGATAAAGGCCCCGATGATTTCGGCCCGGTTGTAGCCGAACGTCTTACGCCGGTTGGCGTCGCGCTTGGATATCTTCCTGGCGGCCAGGCTGATACCCAGTGAAGCGGTGTCGCTGAGGTTGTGAAGGGCATCGGAGAGCAGCGAGAGGCTGCCGGAGATAATACCGCCCACAAACTCGGCCAGCGTTATGGCCAGGTTTAATATAATGGAGATCCACAGCCGGCCTTCGGTCTGTTCGCTGTAATCGTGGTGATGATGGTGACTGTGGGAGTCGGAGTTTGACATACCGGAATGCGGTAGTTGGGATTAATGGCTTATGGAAACTGCGTGTATCGGGCTCCGTGAAATAATAACCATATAATTTTTAAATCAATAAGTTTTGGTGCGGCAATTAGCCGTCTGTTCAGCGTGCGATGGCTGTCGGCGTGCCGGTAAATCTAATGAGTGCCGGTTTGTTGAGCCTGTTTGAAACGGTCGATCAGGCGCCGCATGATAATCTGCGCCGAGCTCCGTGTGAGCTCCTCCAGCTTTGCCCGGTCGGCCCGGTCAAAAACCTCATAGGTGATGGCATCGGCCCCGAAAGTGCGATAGATCCAGTTTTTGACAATGGGGGAGCTGGTATCGAAGGGCTCGACGGCTATTTCCGTATCGGGATAACGGGCCAGCAGGCTATCCATCCATTCGTAGGAGAACTCTTCCGGAAAGGTTTTGATTTCGCGGTTGATGGGATAGAAGATATGCTCGTCGGTGGAGTGAAAATCCACGCCGTAATACACCTTCCTGAGGCTGTCGCCCTCCAGGCTGTTGAGCAGGTCATCCCGAATGGCTCGTGATTCGGGCTGATTGAACGCAATCCAGTCGCGGTTGAGGTCAACCCCCGCCGCATTGTGTCGCCAATGGCCGTTCTCAACGCCGTCGGGATTGGCCAACGGATAGGCCAGTATCTCAAACCGGCTGCGAAAACGTCGCGCCAGCTTGGTTTCGGATGCCAGTTCATCGATGAAAATCTCCGCTGCAAGGGCTCCCGTTACTTCGGGTGGATGGAGCCGGCCGGTGATGACAAGCACCCCTCTTTTCTGTCCAGGGGGTACTTCACCGATGGTGATTTTGGCCAGTGGCCGCCCGCGGTGTGAGTATCCGACCGTATCCAGTTCGACATACGGCTTCTGTTGTATCCTGCCAAGCCATTGACGGTAGTCGTCGACCGTAACCAGCTCCTGGGCGCTGACCCAGAGGGTGTCGGGCGAAAGGTCGAGGGAGAGGGTGGCGGTGCCGTTGAGCGTATCGGTTTCGTAAGCTTCGGCCTCCATGGGGGTCCATTCGTGGCCGTCGGCACTCAGGTCGGGCCAGTACCGGTGTTCCCCGTGGTGATAGGTCAGTTTGAGGTCGACCGTCCGGGCGCTGTCGCTCCAGATCTTGAACGCATACCAGGGACTGTTGTTGACCGGGTGGTTTTCAGGCTCGATAACCACCTGGTACAGGGTGTCGTTTACCTTGTAAAAGTCGCTCATGCGGGCGCCGGGAAACTCATTGGTCAGCCATATCCCGTCGCCGGAGATACCGATGGTACGCCTGTGCTGTGACTGTATCTCCTTGTCGGTCGTAACGGTGGCCCCTTCCGGGTCGTAGGAAAAGCCGCTGAAGGTGTCGGTAGTGGAGCAGGACCCCGATAAGAGGATGATTAAGAAGAATAAGAGGGATTGGTTCAAGCTGTGCATGGTGCCGACGCTACCTGATTATTGTTTGTTAAACGCTAATATCGGCTTATTCAGCCTGAATTTGAAATGTCAATTGTTATATGGGGGATCATCTGTTTTTGAGGGACGCAGTCTATATATTATTATTGCTAATCTGTTTGAGGCTACGCAGGCCGCAAGAATAAACAAGGTGCAAGTGCAATTAATTAATAAATCGATAATTATTTTGATTTTCTGGGCCTGCACGGCGTTGGCCGCCGGGGAGGTACGGGCACAGCAGCCGGAATTGCCGGAGGATATGATGAATCCACAGGTCTGGAAGATCGAGTTTCGGGGCAGTGAAACATTTCCACCGGTAGTCCTGAAAAACCAGATAGCCACCGAAAGTCCCACCTTTTTGGAAAAAATCAAATTTTGGAAGAATAGGGGACACCCGGTTGATGACATTCAGATCCGCAAAGATGTGGTGCGCCTGAAAAATTTTTATAACCGCCGCGGTTTTCATGCTGCAGAGGTAAGCTATGAGCTTGAGGATCAAGACAAGGCGTGGAAAAAAAAGCTGATATTCGATATCGATGAGGACGCCCCCATCCTTATCGACCGGGTCAATTTCACATTTGAGGCAAAGAGCAACTACCGGCAATATATATCGGACCACAAGGCGTTCCGGAAGATGCAGCAGAAGCATCCCTTTCAACAGGGGAAGCGGTACCAGAAAATATTGATTTCCGAAGTGGTGGGTCAGGTACGTGATGTGTTGAGGAACCTGGGCTTTGCCTATGCCGAAGTCAATGTTGAAGCAAAGGTCGACACCTCCCGCCTCTCGGCAGAGCTGAACATCATATGTGATACCGGTCCCCTGACCAATATTTCTGAAGTGAATGTCGAAGGCAACAAAACGATATCGAAGCCCTATGTAATCAGGGAGTCGGGTCTGAATATCGGCGAGCAGTACGGCCTGGATAAGATGCAGGAGGCTCAGCGGGAGCTGTTCAACCACCACCTGTATCGTTTTGTGACGATCAATATTCCTAAGCAGGAAAAGGATACCACCCTGAACCTGCAGCTCAGGGTGCGGGAAGCCCCCTTGAGATCGCTGCAAGCCTCGGTGGGATTCGGCTTCGAGGAGCTGGCAAGGGGACAGCTAAGCTGGACGCACCGGAATGTGTTCGGCAAAGCCCACCGGTTTACCGCCACGGGCCGGGCATCATTTATTCAGCAGCTGGTGAGTTTTGATTACCTCTTTCCCTATGTCTTCAATACGCGTAGCAGTTTTATTGTTTCTCCATTTGCCGAACACCAGCTGGAAAAGAGTTTTGAACTTTTCCGGGCAGGCCTGACGAACAGCATTATCTACCGCTACGGTAAGAACGGGACCATATCGGCTGCCTATGAATACACAAAAAACGAGGAGCTCTCCTCCAGGCGGGATGTTACACTGCCCGACACAGCCCTGCAATACGACCTGTCCTCTCTCCAGTTTTCCAGTTACTACAGCCAGGGATACGGGAGGGAACAGCTGGGATGGGTGATTCAGCCGTATGCCGAGATTTCCGGTTTCATGGGACTGGCAAGTTTCAATTTCCGGAAGCTGTCGCTGGATGTCCGACGCTTTACCGAATTGAGTTCCGGCACCATACTGGCAACACGGCTGCAGTCGGGGGGGCTGTTCAGCGCGGCTGAGGACTCCCTGCCCCGAAATATCCGCTTTTTCCTGGGAGGCACGAACTCGGTAAGGGGGTGGTACCGGCAGAATCTCGGTCCCAAAGAGGCGAGCTTCCGGACCGAAGAGGTTGAGCAAAACGGTTCGGTTGTAGAGCGGACCGTCTTTGACGGCTATGTGCCGGTGGGGGGACGCGCATTTTTTGGCTTCAATATAGAATTAAGGCAGAAGTGGGATAGTTTTATCAAGGGATTCGGGCTAACCGCATTCCTGGACGGGGGTCAGGTTTGGAAAGACCTTCAGAATACGGGCAACCGTCCCATACAGTTCGGCGTGGGAGGGGGGGTGCGTTACCGGTCGCCCATCGGCCCGTTGCGTGTGGATGTGGGCTACAAACTGAACCCGACCGACAAGGACCTGGGAATATACCAGGGAAGCGATTACAATAGATGGGACAAAATAGGAATCCATTTTAGCCTGGGACAGTCATTTTAATGAGTAGCATAAGTGAACATAGCAAAAGGGAGAAGAGAAGGATCTGGCCCTGGATCCTCCTGCTGATATCGGTCTGCCTTGTGATAGGGGCCAGGTTGTCACTGAATACGGACTATGTGAGGGAAGCGGTTAAAAACCGGTTGGCCGAGGCCGCCAATGAACAGCTGACGGTAGAGCTGCGGGTGGGTGCGCTGAAGGGAGACCTCTGGAAGGAGGCGATAGTTGAAGATATCGTGCTCGGCCGGACGGATACCCTGGCCAGTATCGGGCAGGTGGAACTGCACTATAACATTTGGAGCTACTTTGGTCCGCAGCTTCAGGTGTCGCTCGCAAGGGTCCGACGCCCCTTTGTAAAACTTAGGGAAAGCGGAGGGGAGTGGAATGTGATGCGGTGGCTTAAGTACGACACCACCGATACGAGCCGGTCGCTGGCTCCCTTCCCTTTTGAGATAGAGAATTTTACCCTGGAAGGGGGAAGGGTGGACGCCGTTATACAGCAGCTGCCCGGGGATTCGGCGTTGACGGTCGACAGCCTGCAACTGGGCAGCCGCCTGGCAATGACGCCCGACAGCTACGACGCGACCATAAGAGAGCTTTCATTCAAGGTATTGAATAGCAGGCTGGGCAGTCCGCTGACCGTAGAAAGCCGATTCCACGCTGACGGTTCGAAAGTGACCCTGCAGAAGTTTGTGGCGGCAACGGGGCAAACCCTGCTTCAAAGTTCAGGGAGTGTTAAGATGGACGACTCCACGGCCTCGCTGAACATCCGTGCCGAACCCGTTGCCTGGGAAGACATAGCATCGGTCACAGACCGGATGCCGGTCAAAAAGGATCTGGCGTTGAGCCTGGACCTGCAGGGAAGTTTTTCAAAGTTTCATATGGGATTGAATATGGAAGGCGGGGGACTGGAACAGTTTCATCTCGAAACCGAGATGGAATGGGATTCACTGGTGACGTTCACCGGCGCCCGTATCACGGCAAACCGTATTGACCTGCCGGTGCTGCTGGAAGATAAATCGCTCCCGACGGTGCGTGAGCTGGATGTGCGGGCCGACGGCGCGATAAGTCCGGGGAGGTACGAGGAAGCAGAGATGCAGGTGAAGGTAAGCGCCGGGACCGTGGAGTATCCTCCCTACCGGCTGGACCGCCTTCGGGGATCATTCTCGACCTACGGAGGGAGTGGAGAAGGCACCCTGGCCCTCTACCGGGCGTCGCAGGAGATCCATGCTACAGTGAATATAAATGATGTATGGTCTGCCGCGCCCGGCTTCGCAGCGCGGGCCGAGGGAAAGAACATCGATCCCTCGTACTGGCTTCAGGACCGCCGCCTGAAGGGCCGGCTGGCGGTTGAAGGGAATATTAACGGCAGGGGGCTCACCTTCTCCCAACGCCCCTGGAGTTATGAGGTAACGGCTGAAGGAAAAGGGGAGGGGGCTTTCAAGAACATGCATAGGCTGGATATCAGCGGTACCCTTAGGGAAGATAAAATTACCGGCAAGGGACGATTGAGAACGGGGGAGGGAACGGTTGAAGGCACGGCTGAAGTGGGGAACTATCAATCGGTTCCGGAATTCAGTTACCGGCTGACGGCCGACAGCCTGAATCTCCGGGAATTCCGGGGGATGGAGAAGCTCTCAACGGATATCTCACTGGTTGTTGAAGGGGAAGGGAAAGGCGCATCGCTGGAAACGCTGCAGCTTGCCTCGAGCATCCAGATGGACTCGTCGGTGGTCAACAGGGAATTTATCGAAAAGCTTACCGCCGACATTACGGTTGAGGATACGGTAGCCCGGATCCGGTCGGCCTCCCTGCTCAGCTCCATAGCCGACGGCTCAATAAGCGCGCGGCTGCACCTGTTGGACTTGTATGACCCCGATAACCAGCTGGATCTGGACCTGGAGATCAAGGAGGTGGAATCCCTTGCTCCGCTGGCCGGTATTGAGAAGTTGCAGGCGGAGGGGTCGGTTGAGGGCAGGCTCAGTCCCCTCAACGGCGGAAGGCTGAAATTTTCAGGCCGCCTGAACCTGCGGGACCTCCGGTATGGAGATACATTTGCGGCGGAAGAAGTTAAGGGCTCCACAGAGATATTTATGGAGGAGGATCCGGAATACGAAGTGGACCTGGAACTGAACGAGCCGGTATTTTCGTCGGTACGGTTTCAGGATGTGTTCTTGCAGACGAACGGGGCCGTGGACGGCCGGCAGGCCCGGGGAAGCTTCAGCCTTAAATTCACCAGCTCTGCCGATGGGGAGATGATCCAGTCGGGCCGCTACCGCATTTCCCCGGACAGCACAACTATTACCACCAATGCCTATATGCTGAACAGCTCCCAGCGCTCCCTCTCGCTGGTCGATCCCTTTGAAGTGAGGATTGAGGGATCCAGCTTCCGCATGGATACCATGAAACTGGCCTCGGAAGACGGGGCTGCCCTTGAGCTGGCCGTTCCCTACGCCGATTCCACACGTCAGCAGGGATACCTGATGGGCAAAGACCTGAACCTGACGGTCATCCAGAATACCCTGCTCAACCGTTCCTATTTTGAAGGGGTGCTGTCGGGCCGCCTGCAGGTTCATAATGCCGATACTGTACTGAGAGCGTCGGGCAATCTTCTGTTGGCCGACCTCGCATATCGGGAGACACGGCTGGACAGCCTTCGCATGAGCCTTAGTGTTGAAGACAAGCTGGTTGACGCCTCACTGGTGGCCCGGGACAATGGCAAAAAGCTTGTGAGTGGGAACCTGCACCTGCCCATTGAAGCCGGGTACCCTGGAGATTTCGACGAGGCTTTTTATGAGAAGGAACTCAGGGGCTCGCTCACGGTCAACGAGGTGGCCCTGCATCGTTTTGACGAGCTGCTGTCGGATGCCGGAATTCTAAACACCCGGGGGAATCTCAACATGAATGTAATCCTGGAAGGGACGGCCGGAAATCCGGAGCTGAGCGGTGAGATGAAGCTGGATGAAGCGACCATATCGGGAGTGAAGGTAGACTCGGTGAACGGAAGCCTCAACTATCAGCATGAAAAATCGCAGGTGACCTTTAGCATGTCGGTCAGTTCCCTCAAACAGAAAGCTGCAGAGCTGCGGGGAGAGGTGCCCTTCGGGGTAGATTTGAAAAACTTTGATCTCTCCCTTCCCGGGAAACGGGACAGCATAACCGTCGATGTTGAGACCCACAACTTTAACCTTGCGGCCCTGAATGATTTCGTAAACAGGCAGAGACTGAGAAATGTCAAGGGCACCATAAACGGGATGATTCATGTTATGGGCCGGGTAGACGACCTGGATGCCCGGGGAAAAATGGTGCTGTCGAAAGGGGCCGTTCATCTCGTCAGGTCGGGTATCACGGCCGATAAAATTAATGCTACCCTGCTGTTTGAGCCGGGGACGTTGAACATATCGGCCTTCGAGGCCACAAGCGGTTCCGGCCGCCTTACCGGCGAGGGGCGTATAACCATTGAGAAGCTGATGCCTGGAACCCTGGATATCACACTCAAGGCCCGGAATTTTACGGCGGCCGACACCGAAGATCACAAGGCGGTAATCAACCTGGATTCCAATATCACCGGTACCTTTAGCCGGCCGAATGTGACGGGCGACCTCTCCATACGCAACGGCTTTGTCAGGCTGGATAATTTCGGGGAAAAATCGGTTGAAACGATTGAACTGGAGACGGAGGAAGGGGCCGGCTTGGAAGACTTTTCGGTTTATGATTCGCTGGCGCTGGATGTGGATATCTCCTTCGGCCGCCGGTTTTTCATTCGCAATCGGCGCTACCTGGAGATGAGTGTTGAGCTGGAGGGAGATCTCGACCTGCTTAAGAAGGAGGCGGAAGAACTGCAGGTATTCGGGACGCTGAGTGCCGTCAGCGGCTATGCACGACCCCTGGGCAAGCGGTTCGAGCTGGAAGAGGGCGTATTATCCTTTTCGGCTTCGCCCGATAATCCGCAGTTAAATATCCGCACGCTTTATGAGCCGCCGCAGCCGAAGGAGAAGATCAGGATTTGGTATGTGATTGAGGGGAATGTGGAAGACCCTAAATTCAGATATGAAAGTGATCCTCCCATGGAGCTGGAGAATATCATAAGTTACACGCTGTTCGGACAGCCTTTCTATTCGCTCGACTCATGGAAACAGGTGGTGGCTTCTTCGGGCAGCAATGCATCGGCATCCGACCTGGCCCTGGAGATTCTACTCGACCGCGTGGAGACGCTGGCAACCCGGAGGCTGGGAATAGACGTGGTCAAGATCGACCACACCCGTGTAGGGGGCGATACGGGTACATCCATTACGACGGGCTGGTACTTGAATCCCAAGGTGTTCTTTGCCATACAGAATGTGATTACGGGTTCAACGCCCGACACCGGTTTCCTGTTGGAGTATAGCCTGAGGGAAAACCTGAAGCTGATCCTCTCGCAGGGCAACGAATCCCGGCAGGGCATTGACCTGAAATGGAACTACGATTACTGATAAAATATTCCATACATTCATCCGGCACGCCGGTTGGGAGATTCGAAGAGCAGCTGTTATGAACGGTTTCTTCTATGGCATCTCCGAATTTACCGGTTGATACTTACTACTATAACACTCATTACTTACTATTGAACCCATATGTATACAAAGCAGGACAAGCAACTGGCAGAAAAAATTCTAACTTTCAGCTGTGAGCTGGAGGAAGGGCAGAACGTGATGTTGCAGCTGGTGGGCCTCAACGGCATCGGCCTTCTTCGGGCACTGGCCGAGACGGCCCGGGATATGAACACCCACCCCTTTATACAGGTCAATGATACCGAAATTCAGCGTATGCTGGTGGAAAAGGGAGACCGTGATTTTTGGCAGCAGCAGGCGGAGGAGGATCAGCTGCCCCTGATGAAAAAGATGGACGCTTTCGTTGGAATCCGTGCCTCCCAGAATATCTACGAGCAGTCGGAGGCGAGCAAGGAGTCCAACAACGCCTATTCGGAGGAGTTTTTAAAGCCGGTCCATTTTAAGGAGCGGGTGAACAACACCAACTGGGTGGTGCTGCGGTACCCGTCGCCGGCTTTTGCCATGAACGCCCGAATGCCCACCGAGCGTTTCAAGGAGTTTTACTACCAGGCCTGCCTGCTGGATTACAGCCGCCTGGCGGAGGCGATGAAACCGCTCGAGGAGCGCTTGCGCAATACCGACATGATCCGGCTGGAGGGCGAAGGCACAGACATCGAATTTTCAGTCAGGGGACAGAACTGGATCCCCTGTTTCGGCAAGCGCAACATACCCGACGGCGAGCTTTTTTCCTCTCCCATACTCTCTTCGGTCAACGGGGAGATAACCTATGCGGCCAGCGTATACCAGGGCAAGCCCTTCGACTACGTATGGCTGAAGGTGCGCGACGGGGTGGTCATCGATTTCGACTCCTCCAACAACGACCAGCTCGAGGAGATACTGGAGACCGATGCCGGGGCGCGGCAGTTCGGCGAATTCAGCTTCGGGCTGAACCCCATCATCGAAAAACCGATGCATGATATTCTCTTTGACGAAAAAATTTACGGCTCCAATCACCTGACGCTCGGCAACGATTATGAAATTGCACCCAACGGGAACGAAAGCAATATCCACTGGGACCTCGTATGTATCGGGGCCGATGTGTACCTGGACGGGGAGATGATCCGGGAGGGGCGCCGCTTTATCAAGGAGGACCTGGAGCCCCTGAACCCGGAAAACCTGGTATAACAGGGTTGTTGGCAACCGGTGGAACCGCTTGGGTGGACAGCCGCCACGCAGCAACCGTCAACCTGTAACGACCCCCCCAGGCCTCAGGCCTCTTCGGCCCAGGCTTCGGCATCTTCGTACACTTCGGCGAACTCAATCTCTTCGCCCTTCTTGCCGAGCGTGGCCTCAAATTCAACGGCGGACTCTTCCTCGCGTTTGATGAGCTCCTTGGCCAGCTTGTCGACAATTTCTTTCTGTATGAGACGCTTGAGCGGCCGGGCACCGTAGACGGGATCGTAGCCGCGGACGGCCAGCCAGTCCTTGACAGCATCGGTGATATTCACTTTTACATCCCGCTTCTCCAGCATGCGATGTACCCGTTGCAGCTGTATATCCACGATATCCCGGATATGCTCCCGGCTGAGCGGGTGGAAGACGATGATGTCGTCTACCCGGTTCAGGAACTCGGGACGGATGCTCTTTTTGAGCTGATCCATAAGCTTATCCTGCAGCTCGTTATGTACCTCGTCGGTGAACTCGCCTCCCGTCTCCTCAATCTTGTCCTGTATGAGGTGGGAGCCGATGTTGCTGGTCATAATGATGATGGTATTGGTAAAGTCTACGGTCACCCCCTTGTTGTCGGTCAGCCTTCCCTCATCCAGCACCTGCAGCAGCATGTTGAAGACGTCGGCATGAGCCTTCTCGATCTCATCGAGCAGGATCACCGAGTAGGGCTGCCGCCGTACAGCTTCGGTCAGCTGCCCGCCTTCGTCGTAGCCCACATAGCCCGGAGGGGCGCCGACCAGTCGGCTGACGCTGTGCCGTTCCATATATTCGCTCATGTCGATTCGGACCATGGCATCCTCGTCATTGAACAGGAAGTCGGCCAGCGAACGGGCCAGCTCCGTTTTTCCCACCCCGGTGGATCCGAGGAAGAAGAAAGAGCCTATGGGCCTTTCGGCATCCTGCAATCCGGCTCGGGAACGCCGTACGGCATCCGAGACCGTTTCGATGGCGGGGTCCTGTCCCACCACCCGTTTATGCAGCTCCTCTTCGAGGTGGATCAGTTTCTGTCGCTCGCTCTGCAGCATCTTCCGCACGGGAATGCCGGTCCACCGTGATACGATGTCGGCTATATCTTCGGCGACGACCTCCTCGCTGAGCATGGCCCTGCCTTCCTGCACTTCGTCAAGCTGCTGCTTGGTTTCCTCGAGATCTTTTTCAAGCTGTTTAATGGTACCGTAGCGCAGTTCGGCCACCTTTTCGTAGTCGCCCTCCCGTTCGGCTTTATCCGCCTTGTTGCGGGCGGTTTCAATGGCCTGTTTCATGTCGCGGGTCTTCTTGATCAGGTCGCGTTCGGTATCCCACTGGTTGCGCATGGTGTTGCGCTGCTCTTCCAGCTCGGCAAGTTCCTTCTCTATATTGGCAACCTTCTCCTCATCCTGGTCGCGTTTCAAGCCCTCACGTTCGATCTCCAGCTGGCGTATCTGCCGTTCTATGCGGTCCAGTTCCTCGGGCATGGAGTCGATCTCCAGCCTCAGGCGCGAGGCGGCCTCGTCGATCAGGTCGATGGCCTTGTCGGGCAGAAACCGGTCCGTGATGTAGCGGTGGGAGAGTTCGGAGGCGGCCACCAGCGCCTCATCGCGTATCTTTACCCCGTGGTGCAACTCGTACCGCTCCTGCAGCCCCCGGAGGATGGAGACGGTATCTTCCACGGACGGTTCGTTAATAAGGATTTTCTGCATGCGCCGCTCCAGGGCCCGGTCTTTTTCGATATGTTTTCGATATTCGTCGAGGGTAGTGGCGCCAATGGCGTGCAGTTCGCCCCGGGCCAGCGAGGGTTTCAGGATATTGGCGGCGTCGAGAGACCCCTCGGCCGAACCGCCGCCTACAAGGGTATGGATCTCGTCGATGAAGAGGATGAGTTGTCCGTCGGAGTCGACCACTTCCTTGACCACGGCTTTCAGCCGCTCTTCAAATTCGCCCCTGAATTTTGTTCCGGCCACCAGGGCCCCCATATCCAGGGCTACAATTCTTTTGGTCTTCAGGCTTTCGGGCACGTCCCCCCGGTTGATACGCAGGGCGAGCCCCTCGGCTATAGCGGTCTTACCGACCCCGGGTTCCCCGATGAGAACCGGGTTGTTCTTGGTGCGGCGCGAGAGGATCTGCATGATGCGCCGTATCTCATGGTCGCGGCCGATGACCGGATCCAGCTTGTTTTTTTCGGCCATCTCGTTGAGGTCGCGCCCATATTTTTCCAGGGCGTTATAGCGGCTTTCGGCGTTGGGATCGTCCACTTTCTGCGAGCCGCGCACCTCCTGGAGTATCTTCAGCACGTCATTTTTCTTCACGCCCTGCTTTTTCAGCATCGCGGAGGCCTCGCTGCCGGTATCCAGCATGCCGATCAACACGTGCTCCGAGCTTATATACTCGTCGCCGACCTCGTCGGCAGACTGCTGGGCCTTGTCGAACACCTCTTTGGACTCATTGGATAGGTACTGGCCCGAGACCGAGGCCCCTTTGACAACGGGAAGGGTCTCGATATGGGCATCCAGGTCCTCTTTGAGCCGGGGCAGGCGAACCCCGAGCTTGTTGAGGACGGTATTGACTACGTTGTCGCTTTCATTGAGAAAGGCGTGCAGGATATGGGCCGGCGTCACCGCCTGGTGGTTGTTGCCCGAAGCAATTTCCAGGGCGGCCTGTATGGCCTCCTGCGCCTTGAGCGTAAATTTATTCAGATTCATGGAACCGGGAATTTAAGATCAATATTTTCTTGTTTTACTTATATACGACCAATATCCATACCGAAGTCAAAATACTGACGTATTTACAGTTTGGATGCCATCAGAGATTCTGAAAGGGGTATTTAAGCAGATTTCTAATCAAAAATCTGTCAATTATGAATGAGGCGACGCTAAATAATGTCAAATTGGAACTCAAACGGGGCGATATCGCCAGTCAGAATGATATGGAGGCGGTGGTGAATGCGGCCAATGCCCAGCTTAGAACGGGGGGAGGGGTGGCCGGTGCCATCCACCGCGCCGCGGGTCCCGGACTGGCGAAAGAAACACAACCCCTGGCCCCTATACAGCCGGGACAGGCCGTGATAACCCGGGGACACAAGCTGCCGAATGACTATGTGATCCATTGCCTGGGGCCGGTCTACGGGAAGGACAAGCCGGAAGATAAGTTGCTGGCCGACTGCTACCGGAACGCCCTCGACCGTGCCGGGGAGAAGGAGATAGAGAGTGTGGCCTTCCCCTCCATATCCACCGGCGCCTTCGGCTACCCGATGGAGGATGCCGCCCGGGTCGCTTTTGAAACGATTAGCGACAAGTCCGCCGACCTTTCAAGTGTGAAGACGATCCGTTTTGTACTCTATGGCGAAGAGGCCATGAGCGTTCATGAAACGGTTATGGAAGAGGTATTTGAATAGCGAACACCCTGCTTCCTTGGCCGGTGTTCCTCAGCCGTAAATATCGTTGAGCACGCCCGCAAGGCGGACCCCGGCCTGAAGCAGCCGTTTTTCTACAGTGTCGAAGTTGTGATACATATACTCATAGTTGATGTCGTTATCTTCCGGGAGGTCGTAGACCTGATCTCTCAGCATCATGGATTCGCGGGCCCAGTCGAGGACACCGTCATCCTGCCAGCGCGCTATTTCCTGTTCGGTCGGGTGGTTGATGCTGGTCGAGAGTTCGGTATAGCTCAACTTGTATTCCTCGATCATGCCGCTGTCCCATACGCGGTGCAGGTTGGAAGGCTCCCAGAACCACCGGACCTCCACATCGTTGCCGCCCCGGTCATCGCCGGTGCCCACATGCAGGGGCATATGGATATCGCCGACCAGGTGAATAAGCATTTTGAGTTTCCGGGCCTCCTCCTCCGGGGAGAGGCCTCCCTTTTTGAGGCCGGTGATGATCGTGCGCAGGGCTTTGATCAGGTCGCCGTTGGGATTTTTATCCGTTTCGGCGTAGGTCATCCCCTCGGGGATGGTGACCCAGTGCCAGTCGTGGGTGTGGTCGTAGGCCGGATCCGATTTGATTTGGTCCATCCACGTGCTTGCGATGGCCATGGATTCGGGGCCCAGGATGCGGTCTACCGCTTTGCGGGCGTCCTCCTCAAGGTAGTCGGCGGCGATATCGCCGACCACGCGGTGGCCGTTGGGTCCCCAGACAGAGGTCCCGGATGAAAAGCTGTTGAAGAGAAAGAGCAATAGCAGAACGAGTATTTTCATAAAACCGTTGATAATATTAAGGTCTGTTATCTGTATTTTTCGCTGTATCTGAATGTACCGAATCCCTGGCAATTAATTAATACCCGGATGTATATCCTGCTGAATTATTTCTTTCTGGCCTTCCATACGGTACTGATTCTTTTCAATCTGTTCGGTTGGATATGGAGGAAAACGCGGAGGCTGAACCTGTTGACGCTCCTGTTGACGGCTTTTTCGTGGTTCATACTCGGCATCTGGTACGGCTTCGGCTACTGTCCCTGCACCGACTGGCACTGGATGGTTCGCCGGGAGCTGGGCTACGCCGACATGCCGAACTCCTATATAAAGTTCCTGGCGAATGAACTGACCGGGCTGGATGTCACCGCCTATACGGTTGACCTGTGGACGGGCCTGCTTTTCGGGGCGGCTCTGCTGGTATCGCTCTATCTGAATCTGGCCGGGCACGTTAACAGGGAGCGCTGATTAATTTCCCGCCAGCTTCTCGAAGAGCTCTTTCTCTTTGTCAGACAGCTTCTTCGGTATATCAATCTGCAGTCGCACCAGCAGGTCGCCTTTGCGTGAGGGGTTTTTGAATTCGGGCATGCCCATGCCTTTGAGCCGGAAGAGCTCTCCACCGGAGGTCCCCGCAGGTATCTTAAGCTTTGCCTTTCCGGCAAAAGTATTAACAACGGTTTCGCCGCCCAGCACCGCCGTATAGAGATCTACGGAGTGGTTGTAGTAGAGGTTGTTCCCCTTGCGCTCATACTCCTCGGGCATGTCAATCTTTAGGGTCAGAAGCAGGTCGCCCTTGGATCCACCCCGGGCCGAAGCGGCGCCTTTGCCTTTCAGGCGGAGCTGTTGTCCGTCTTCGATACCGGCCGGAATCTTAACCTTCATTTTTTCTCCCCCCACACGAACGGTACGGCTGGTGCCCTCATAGGCCTGCTTGAGCGGGATGATCACCTCCGCCTTGATATGTTTCTTGGAGTCGGTTTGCTGCTGGCGCCGGCTGGCATTGCTTTGAAAGCCGCGGGCGCGCGACCGGGTGCGCTGCTGTTGTTGCCCGAAAGGGCTGTCGCCGCCCCCGAAGATCGTCTCAAAGAAACTGGAAAATGGAGTGCCGCCCCGTTGTTCCCCGCCCCCGAAAATGTCTTCCATGTTGATGCGGTAGGACTGTTGTCCGCCGAAGCCGCGGCCCTGTCCCCCTGCACCCCGGTTGGCATATTTCGACCAGTCGAAGCCGCTGTCGCCGCCGGCCCGCTGATATTTTTTCCAGTCCTTGCCAACTTTGTCATAGAGCTTCCTTTTTTCCGGGTCGCTTAATACTTCATATGCTTCGCCGACCTCCTTGAACTTATTTTCGGCTGAGGGGTCGTCGGGATTCTTGTCGGGGTGATATTTGGCGGCTTTTTTCCGGTAAGCCTTCTTTATTTCGTCCTGAGAGGCGTTTTTGCCAACACCCAGTATGTCGTAATACTCTTTGTATTCCATAGAGGCAGATTGCAGTAAATTACATTATTGCAATGTAGTACATATGGGGATGCAAATTAAATGCCATCTGCCCAAAGCTTACGAAATGTCAATATTTTTGTGGGCAAATCGCCAGCTTGTCATAAAAAAAGCCCTCCGGATTGTCCGGAGGGCTTTGATCCAGTGTGGGATACAGCCTTAGAGTTCAAAGGCCAGGAACTGTGTGACACCGTTGCGAATGATGCGGAGCAGGGCTACGGCGTTATCCCGGCTTGAGATTTTATTCAGTTCGTTGTTGAATTCAGTCACATTTTCAACCGGGTTGCGGGAGACGCTTATGATCACGTCGCCTTCGCGCAGTCCCTGCCTGTAGGCGTTGCTGCTGCGGTTGATACCGGTTACAACCACGCCTTTCTGTCCGGCATCGAGTCCGAGGCGTTCGGCCAGTTGAGGGGTAAGGTTCTGCACCCGGAAACCGATCTGCTCTTCAAGGTCGCGGTCGGGCTGCTGTGGCCCTGAACCGGCTGCATCAGAGGGCAGCTCCCCGAGGGTTACGTTCAGCGTCATGCGCTCACCGTCGCGGAAAATGCCGAGCTTGATTTCGGTGCCCGGTTCCCTGGTGGCAACATCGGTGCGGAACTTGGCATAGGTTTGGACTTTTTTCCCGTCAAGAGTGGTGATTACGTCGCCCTCCTTCAATCCCGCGCGGTCGGCCGGGGTGCCGTCCTCCACGGTGCCGACGATGACGCCGTGGGACTCTTCAAGGCCGAGTCCCCGGGCCATGGTCCGGTCTACGCTGTTGCCGTAAATGCCCAGGTAGCCGCGGGATACCTTGCCGTCTTTAATTAGTGATTTCATGACCGATTTGGCAAGGTTGGCGGGCACGGCAAAGCCGATGCCTTCATTTCCGCCCGAGCGGGAGGCGATGGCCGAGTTTACGCCGATCAGTTCCCCGTTCATGTTCACCAGGGCTCCGCCCGAGTTGCCCGGGTTGATGGCGGCGTCGGTCTGGATGAAGTTCTCATAACCGGCCCCCTGTTCGATAATTCCAATGGCTCGCCCCTTGGCCGAGATGATACCCATCGATACCGAATGGGCAAGGTCTTCGCGGAGGGGGCTGCCGATGGCGAGGACAATTTCACCTACATTCGCCTGGTCGCTGTCTCCGAACTTGATGGCCGACAGGTCTTCGCCGTCGATCTTCACAACGGCGATATCCGTGCGCGGGTCGGTCCCGACCACTTCGCCCGTATATTCCTCGCCGTTGGCCAGCCCTACATTGATCTCTTCGGCATTTTCAACCACATGGGCATTGGTGATGATGTAGCCGTCGTTGGAGACGATCACCCCCGATCCCAGTCCCCGCCGCTGCCTTTCCGGGCGTTCGCCCCCGGGATCGCCGAAAAAGCGGGAAAAGGGGTTCTGGGGAAGTTTAACCGTTTGCGTTACCTGTATGGTGACTACCGCCGGTGTGGCCTTGTCGGCAATATTGACGATCGCCTTGTTCAGGTCCTGCAAATTGTTGATGGGCTGTTCGTCGGAGGGCTTGATGTCGGTGGCAGATGCAATATCGGGGAGGGAGGTGATACTCGCCTGGTTGGAATCGATGTCAACCGAGTAAAATCCCACGAGGAGGACAGCTAACACTGCCAGCAGTACATAGGTCGAATTAATTTTTTTCATAATACACTCTGTTTACGAATAATGTTGGGTTAAACTGGATGAACTCGAGATCTTTAAACAGCAATAAATGGATTTTTATTGCGTGTAATTCCAAACTTAGTAGTATGATGAAGCCGGAGGTGCATTTCACTGCACCCCCGGCTGTGAGTTGTCATGCACAAGGCATGACAGTCAGCTGTCGGGATACCTAAGAGGATTAGCTGATTTCAATTTTCTTCTTAACCTTGTCTTCTGCCTTGTCGATGCTGATCTTCAGCAATCCGTTTTCGTAGGTGGCGTTGATGCTCTCTTCATCTACATTGTCGGGAAGCTGGAAAGAACGGTTGAAAGAACCGTAGCGGGTTTCAACCCTGTGGTAGGTAGTCCCGTTCTCTTTCTCTTCGAACTTGCGTTCGCCGCTAATAGTGAGTCGCCCGTTGTCCAGGCTAACATCAATGTCTTCCTTGTTCATGCCGGGAAGTTCAGCATTGATCAGAAACTGATCGTCGGTTTCGGAAATATCGATACCGGGAACAAAAGAATCCCTGTTTCTATCGACAACATCCTTGAAAAACTCGTCCATCAGGTCTGAAAAATTGCTTGACATCAGGTCCCTTCCGGGTCGGTTATATCTGATTAACGTCATAATATGTACCTCATGCTGTTGTTAGTGTTCAAGTTATTATTGCATCAGAATTTCACTTTTAAGATATGCAACTGCCATGCCAGGGAAGTATAGGCAGGGGTGTCATGACAGTGCTCCCTGTTGGCACTGCTTTTTTTGCAGGATGAGAGGGAAGGGCGAAAAAAATGTCATCCGGGGGTTGGACAATCCGTCAGTAGGCTGTAAAAAAGACGTACTAACTTCTCCCGTAGCTTTGTTTCCACTCCTTGGCAATGAGGAAGGCCATCTCCAGGCTCTGCTGGTAGTTAAGGCGGGGGTCGCAGAAGGTCTCGTAGTTGTGGTGAAGCTCACTCTCACCCAGCCCCCGGGCCCCTCCCACACATTCGGTGACGTTGTCGCCGGTCAGCTCGAGGTGGACCCCGCCCAGATAGCTGCCTTCGTCACGGTGGACGGCAAAGGTTTTACGAATCTCCTCGATAATGTCGTCGAAGTTCCGGGTCTTGATATTGTTGTCGGTCGAGAAGGTGTTGCCGTGCATGGGGTCACAACTCCAGACTACCGGCATGCCTTCGTGCTTGATACGTTTGATCAGCTCGGGCAGTCTCTTTTCCACCTTGTCCTTGCCGAAACGCGTGATAAGAACAATTTTACCGGCTTCATGAATGGGATTCAGCTTTTCTATAAGCTTGATGGTCTCCTCCATGTCATATTCGGGCCCGATCTTGATGCCGATGGGATTCCGGATGCCGCGCAGGTATTCCACGTGGGCTCCGTCGATGTCGCGGGTTCGGTTGCCGAGCCATACCAGGTGGGAGCTCAGGTTATACCATCCTTCGCGCCTGGGCACCTTGCGGGTCTGGGCAGAGTCGTAATACAGGTTCAATCCCTCATGGGAGGTATAGATGTTGACTTTCTGAACCGACCGAAATTCGTTGGGGGTGATGGTTTCCATAAAGTTGACGGCCTTCTGGATGGAGTTGACCATCGCCTCATACTCCTGGTAGTACTGGTTCTGTTTCATAAAGTCGAGCTCCCAGTATTCCGGGTGGTGAAGGTCGGCAAACCCCTCGTCAGCCAGCGCCCTGAGGAAATTCAGGGTCAGTGCCGATTTGTTGTATCCCTGGATGAGCCGTCCGGGGTCGGGGGTGCGGGCTTCCTTCTCAGGCTTGATGCTGTTGATCAGGTCGCCCCGGTAGTTGGGTATCTTTTCTCCGTCAACGATCTCGTAGTCGCTGGAACGGGGTTTGGCATACTGGCCCGCGATGCGGCCGACGCGGACCACCGAGGTCTCCATCTCATGGATCAGGATAAAACTCATCTGCAGCAGCACCTTGAGGAGGTTTACAATCTTTGATGACTTGCAGTCGGTAAAACTTTCAGCACAGTCGCCCCCCTGCAGAAGAAAACTCCTGCCGGCGGCTACATCCGCAAGTTTCTTTTTCAGGGCTTGGACTTCCCATGAGGTGATCAGCGGGGGATAGTTGCCCAGCTCCTCATATACCGCTTCCAGCTCCTCCTTGTCGGGGTAGCTGGGAAGCTGCTTGATTGGAAAATCTTTCCAGGAGACCGGAGACCAGTCTTTTGGGTTGGCTACTTCAGGGGCCACGGTTTCGTCTTTAAACATGAATTACTAAAAAATCAGCTCTTAATTTTATGAACGGCTAAAGATAAATGAAATATTTGACAAGCAATAATACTTCATTTGTTTCAGTGAAGGGATGTAACGCCCATAACTTACCTCTTGAGGATATCTTTGCCGGCAGGGGTCAACTCAGGGGATCCAGCACAAAAATACCGTTTCTGTCAATATAGGCGTATTTCTGCCCTACCTTTACCAGTCCCAGCCCTGCGCGGAAATCCCATGCACGATCGAATACCGGGTCGGCAATAAGGTTTCCGCGTTCATCAATGTAGGTGTATCTGCCATTCATCATGATCCGTGCCACGCCGTCGGAGAAGGGATAGGCTTCCTCGAACTGGGGTTTGATGATAAAGGTGCCCCGGCGGTTGACATAGCCGAAATGTCGTTCTTCGAGGTTGTTTTCATCTTCGGGCAGGGATACGGCGGCTTTCCCTTCCGAGAAAGGGCCGGCATCCAGGAATCGCGATTCAATATGGATGCGCCCCATGGTGTCTATATATCCCCACTGCTCAAACTCAAGCTGCACGGCGGCCAAACCGTTGGAAAAAGAACGGACCTTTCGGTATTGGGCTTCGATGACCATCTCTCCCTCCCGGTTGATGTATCCCCATTCAAGGTGCTGTGGAGTTTGAACGGCGGCAAAACCTTCGGAGAAGTCCATCGCCCCCTCAAATTGAGGGCCAATCCTGAAGTTGCCGTCGGTATCGATAAATCCCCATCTCCCGTTTTGTGCAAGCGCGCGGGCCAGTCCGTTGTGAAAGGAGCCGGCCTTCTTGTATTGGGGTTCAATGCTAAAGTCGCCGTTCCGGTTGATATAGCCGAAGGAACCGTCGACCAGGACCAGTGCCAGGCCGTCAGAAAAATCATAGGCCCGGTCAAATGTTGGTTTAATGGCTATCTCCCCGTCGCGGGAGATATATCCCATGGAACCGAGAAAATTTACGGCTGCCAGTCCTTCGGAAAAGCGGTAGGGCCAGTTTTCGTTGGGTGTGAATTTGAATTTGGCGGGTATCTGTTTGTTCAGGGTGCTGTCGACAAACCCTATATGGTTGTTCTCCACATAGGGCAGAAGGGGAGCTCCCCCCTTTCCCCATTTTGTAAGGGTGCTGCAGCCGGCAGCAAGGAAAATAAGGATGAGCACAGCCGTTGCGGCCCGGTAACGTTCAGCCATGGCGTATCAGGTGTTGAAGTAGATGGTTATTCGTTTTACTTCAACCGCCGGTGTTTAAAATTGTTCCTGTGAGCCGGGCCGGTACCTTTCACCGGGCAGGTCGGTTGCCTTCTCTCTCAAACCCCGGTAGATGACTACGGTGGCAAGGGTGGTCAGGGGATAGGTGAAAATGATGCCCAGCCCAAAGAGGAGGACACCGAAAATATTGGCCGCCACTACGGTAATGCCGAAAAGGAAGAGTTCGAGGGTAAGGTGCTCGCTGTCGGTATAGCTTTTGCGCAGTGCCGTAAAGGCATTGTCGCCCTCTTCAATGATGTAATAGGGATAAAACTGCAGGCGAATGGCCACAAAAATCCCGGGAGCCACAAGCAGGAAGAGTCCCCCCACCACGGCGATGCCGTAGATAAAACTGCCCACAAAGTAGCTGATGAACATTCTAAAACCGTTGAACAGATCCCCCACTTCCGTATGGAAGTCGTCGGTCAGCAAAAACATAATGCGGGTGAAGCCCAGGCCAATATACAGCTGAATCATGGTGAGAAGTAAAGATAGCATCGGGGAGCGGGAGGCCGGGTCGGCCGGCATGGTCAGGTAAAAATATACGCGGGGGACCACCGCCAGCACATAATAGGTGATGGTGACGCCGATGATGAAAGAAGCGTATTTTTTAAACTGTCGGAGGCTGTAACTGTATAGATCGCCCAGGTCTATGGTCCGTTGTTCCATGTAACTGATTTTATAGCTCTTTGCTTATTCGTTCGGTTCCGTGGTAATCACCCGCCAGGTGATCTGTATCGCCTTTAGGTAAATGTATGGGTATGCCCCTTCCGGAGAGGAAATGGGAATGCATTTCAAAAGTTCTCAACTCTCCTCAGAAATTATTAAATTAAAGGGTTTATTCTGAACCTGAAAATAGGATCACCTTGCGAGAAAACATAGTTATACGTGGTGCCCGGGAGCACAATCTTAAAAATATTGATGTAAATATTCCAAGAGAAAAGCTGGTGGTGGTAACCGGCATATCGGGTTCCGGTAAATCCTCCCTGGCTTTCGATACGATCTATGCCGAGGGGCAGCGCCGTTTCCTGGAGTCTCTTTCCGCATACGCCCGCCAGTTTCTGGGGATGATGGAGCGCCCCGAAGTGGATTTCATTGACGGACTGTCGCCCGTCATATCCATCGACCAGAAGACGACCAACCGAAACCCGCGTTCGACGGTGGGAACGGTCACCGAGATCTATGATTTTCTGCGACTGCTGTATGCGCGCATCGGTATTCCCTATTCGTGGAAGAGCGGAAACAAGATGGAGAAGCAGACGGCCGACCAGGTGGTGAGTGCCATCATGGACATGCCCGAAGGAAGCCGGGCGTACTGCCTGGCACCGGTGGTGCGGGGACGCAAGGGCCACTACCGGGAACTGTTCGAACAGACCCGCAAACAGGGATTTGTGCAGGTGAGGGTAGACGGTGAGTTCGTCGACCTGGAAGAGGATATGAAGGTGGACCGCTACAAGACGCATAACATCGAAGTGGTGGTCGACCGGTTTGTGATTAACGAAAAAAGCCGGAAGCGCATTGCCGAAAGCGTGAGGCTTGCCCTCGAGATGGCCGACGGCAACGTAATTTTGTCCGTTCCCGCCGAAGGGGAGGAGGGCCATGAGGACCATCTCTACTCTCAAAACCTGTTTGATCCCGAAAGCGGACTGGCATACGAAGACCCGGCCCCCAACATCTTTTCGTTCAACTCACCCTACGGGGCGTGCCAGAAATGTGACGGACTGGGGTATGCCTACGATGTGGACCCGGACCTGCTGATGCCCAACAGGAAGCAAAGTATTGCCGAAGGTGGGATCCGTTTTCTCGGGGAGCCCCGGGATATTTTTGCCTTCAAGCAGCTTAAGGCCGTGCTCGAAACCTTCGACC
Organism: uncultured Balneolaceae bacterium; assembly: GCA_964423345.1. Classification (GTDB taxonomy): domain Bacteria; phylum Bacteroidota; class Rhodothermia; order Balneolales; family Balneolaceae; genus CAYREV01. The sequence continues at coordinate 80,999 of CAYREV010000006.1, forward strand.
TGGATTTCGAAACGCCACTGAAAGAGTTTCCGGAAGAGGCCATGGTAGTGCTGATGGAAGGGGGAGGGGAAGAGAAGTATGATGTGAGCTACGACTTCCGCAACGACAATGTGACCTACAAGCATACCTTCAAGGGACTGCGCCGGATGATCCGGGAGCAGTATGAGCAGAGCAAGTCCAACAAGCAGCGCGACAAGGCCAAGGCGTTTATGAGCAAAGTCACCTGCCCCCGGTGCGAAGGGGGACGCCTCAACAGGGAGGCGCTTTCCTACAAGATTGACGGTTATTCCATAGACGACCTGGTTCAAATGGATATCAGGATGCTCCGCGACACCATCAACGGCCTGGAGCTTAACGAGCGGCAGCAGAAGATTGGCAGCCAGGTGCTGAAGGAGGTGCGCGACAGGGTGGACTTCCTGTTGAATGTGGGCCTGAACTACCTGACGCTTGACCGGGAGGCTCAGACGCTGAGCGGCGGTGAAGCGCAGCGCATCCGTCTGGCTACCCAGATAGGCACCCAGCTGGTCGGCGTGCTCTATATTCTGGACGAGCCCAGCATCGGCCTGCACCAGCGCGACAACATCAAGCTGATCCGGTCGCTGGAGACCCTGCGCGACCTGGGCAACAGCGTGATTGTGGTGGAGCACGACCGGGAAACCATCGAGCATGCGGATTATGTGCTGGATCTGGGCCCGGGGGCCGGCGAATATGGAGGGGAGATCGTCACCGAGGGCAAGCCTGAAGAGCTGGATCCCGAATCGATGACCGACCGGTTTCTCAAAGACAAGGAAGTGGTTCCCTATCCCGACCGGAGGCGCGAGGGAAGCGGGAAAAGTGTGAAACTGTTCGGTGCCAGGGGACACAACCTCAAAAGCGAGGATGTGGAGATTCCCCTGGGCAAGTTTATCTGCGTGACGGGCGTCAGCGGCAGCGGCAAGAGTTCGCTGATCAACCAGACGCTGGAACCCATCCTCTCCGGCCATTTTTACAATTCCAAGTCGGTGCCGCTTCCTTTTGATGAGGTGGAGGGAGTGGATAACCTGGATAAGGTGATATCGGTCGACCAAAGTCCCATTGGCCGCACCCCGCGCTCCAACCCGGGCACCTATACCAAGGTCTTCGATCATATCCGTTCGCTCTTTGCCGAGCTCCCCGAATCAAAGATCCGGGGCTACGACCAGGGGCGCTTCTCATTCAACGTGAAGGGCGGCCGTTGCGAGTCGTGCAACGGCGACGGGGTGCGCAAGATTGAGATGAACTTTTTGCCCGATGTCTATGTAAACTGCGAGACCTGCAACGGGCGTCGTTACAACCGTGAAACCCTGGAGATTTACTACAAGGGCAAGAACATAGCCGATGTGCTGAGTATGTCAATCAAGGAAGCCGGCGAGTTTTTCGATTCCGTCCCCGCCATCAACCGTATACTGGGAACCCTTTGCGATGTGGGGCTGGGATACCTGACCCTCGGGCAGTCGAGCACCACCCTGTCGGGGGGCGAAGCCCAGCGAATCAAGCTGTCGCGTGAACTATCCAAGGTGGGTACCGGCGACACCCTCTATATCATGGACGAACCTACCACCGGACTGCATTTCCAGGATGTGCGCATGCTGGTGGATGTCTGCCAGCAGCTGGTGGACAAGGGCAATACGGTTATTGTCATAGAACACAATCTCGACCTTATCAAGGCGGCCGACTGGATTATTGATCTCGGCCCGGAGGGAGGCCATGAAGGCGGTGAAATTATTGCCACCGGTACGCCCGAACAGGTGGCGGAGATGGGCGACAGCTACACCGGACGCTACCTCAAGGAGGAGTTTGAACGGGAGAAAAAACAGAAGATGACGGCCTAGACTATGCCGTGACGGGGCCGGCACGGCGGGCCAATTATAGTTTGTTCAGTACTATCTTTCTGACTATTTTCTGCAACTTATGCGGATGTTACGCACTCATATAACCAGGATATTTTTGATCCCCGTGATTATAACCGGGATCGGGCTTTGTATGGTGCGTCCCGCACAGGCCCATCGTTCGGGCAAGGCTTTTTCGAACTGGCTGAGTCGGGTAATGGACCAAAATGAGCTTTCAGACCTGGAATCGGGCTTTGAGCAGTTGAAAGGTTCTGAGGCGGACATCCACCACCTGATGCTGAAAGCTTCCGAAATTATCGGGAAAGCCGAAAACGGGCACTTTAATCACTTCATTTCGCCCGATAAAAAACAGCAGATCTACTATGTGCTCCTTCAGCAGTGGAACCATTTCCAGAATGAGAAAGGAATGGCCGCCCTTCCGCCCGTGGAGCTGATGAAACCTCTGGTGACCTACCAGGTGGATACATATCACACCTCCGGCCCGGCGGTATCCCAGAAAGCCGGAGAACATCCGAAGTGCCCGGCCCAAAAACAAACCGTCCTTTCCACGCCTGTCCTGGACATGAGCCTTAGTCCAATGAGCAATGGTATAGCCATTGGTGCGCCATAGAGTCTTTTTATGCCTGTTCGTCTTACTCTATTGATCATAGATTTTTTATCACCCAACTTTAATTGACAAACGTATTATCCCATGCAAGGAAATGGAACTAAAATAGGATTTATAGTAGCCTTTCTGGCCATCACTTTATACTACCTGTGGCCAACAGCTGCCTACTATCTGGAACAGAACTATATTGAAGACCTGCCGCAGGCTGAACGCGTCCAATATATGGACGAGAACCGGGGGCGCATTCAGGAGCTGAGGCAAAACTCGCTCTCCCTGGGGCTTGACCTCCAGGGCGGTATGCATGTCACCCTCGAGGTGGGCACCCCGAAGCTGGTCAGTGAGCTGGCCGGCGAATATGCCGACAGCACGTTGAATAATGTCATCAGCGAGGCCGCCCGCCAGTCGCGCGTCAACGACACCGACTTCATTGAGGAGATGGTGCGTACTTTTGAGCAGCGGGATCCTGATGCACGCCTCAGCCGCTATTACCGCTCTGATGCCGAAAATATCAGCCGCCGGTCGACCAACGAGGAGATCATGGCTTACCTTAAGAAGCAGCGCGACAGTGCGGTAGACCGGGCCATGGAAGTGATCCGGACGCGGGTGGACCGCTACGGGGTCAACGAGCCCTCTATACTCAAGCAGGGCAACAACCGCATTGTGGTTGAGTTGCCGGGTGTAGCCAACAAGGAGCGAGTGCGCAGCCTCCTGAAAGGTACGGCACGCCTGGAGTTTCGCCTGGCGGCCGATCCCGACGAGCTTAATGCGGCCAAGGAACAGATTTTGAACTACTACAGCCAGCAGTCGTCCGACACCCTGGATGAAGGGCAGCAGTCGGGTGCCAACCCGTTGAGCCAGGTGCTCAACAGCCGGGGACGCAGTCCCTATGTATTCGGCTATGCCGCCGGGACCGACACGGCCAGGGTCAACGAATTGCTGTCGAGAGAGGAAGTGCAGAAGATGATGCCCCGCAATACCGAGCTGATGTGGGGGGCCACGCCTTTCCAGACCCTCCAGGAACAGGGCGTTGAGCTTTTTGAGCTGATTGGAGTCCGTTCGCAGGTCGAGATGACCGGTGACGTGATTGTAGAGGCCCGGGTCAACTTTGACCAGACGACCAACCAGCCGCGGGTATCCATGAACATGAACAGCGAAGGGGCCCGCAAGTGGTCACGTATTACCGGAGCCAATATAGGCAAGCCCATCGCCATTGTGCTTGACGGCTATGTCTATTCCTATCCCAACGTGGAAACGAAGATATCCAGTGGACGCTCATCCATCACGGGGCTCGAAAATGTTGCCGAAGCCGAAGACCTGGTTAATATCCTGCTCTCCGGTGCACTGCCCGCACCTCTTGAAATTATCGAGGAACGCACGGTTGGGGCTACCCTCGGTCAGGCTTCCATTGAGGCCGGTTTCTATTCCACGGTCTTCGGCCTTGTAGTCGTGGCCATATTTATGATCGTCTACTACCGCAACGGCGGAGCTATAGCCGACCTTGCGCTGATGCTCAATATCATATTTATTCTCGGTATTCTGGCGGCCTTCAAGGCCACGCTGACCCTGCCGGGTATTGCGGGTATTGTGCTGACCATCGGTATGGCGGTGGATGCCAACGTGCTGATCTTCGACCGAATTCGTGAAGAGCAGCGAATGGGCAAAACCCTGCGGGCTGCAATAGACGGGGGTTATTCCAACGCCATGAGCGCGATTGTCGACGCCAACGTTACCACCTTCTTTGTAGGGGTGATCCTTTACAGTTTCGGCGTGGGGCCGATCAAGGGCTTTGCCGTGACGCTGATGGCCGGTATCGTATCTTCTCTCTTCAGCGCTATTGTGATAACGAGAGTGGTAGTCGATTACCTGACCCGCGACAAATCCGCCGAACTGAATTTCGGTTAATCCAACACAGAATTTTAAAGTAACGACAGGAACAATATTATGAGATGGTTTGAAACACCGAGTTTTGATTTTATAAAAGGACACAAAAGAGCCTATGTGATTTCGGCGGCGCTGCTACTGGCTGCGCTGTTCGGAATCTTCACCAAGGGGCTGCAGTATGGTATTGACTTCAAGGGAGGCAAGGAGTTCGTGCTCGAATTCCAGGAGACCGTAGAGGTCACGCAAATTCGCAGCGAACTGTCGGGTCCGCTTGACGGCGCGCCGGAAGTCAAGAAATTCGGATCCGACCGGGAGATATTGATCCGGACCGACAACCCCGGTGAAATTACGGAGGTTCAGAATGCGATCACCTCCACGATGGACGAGATATATCCGGACAACCCCAACAATGTGATCAAGACCGATATCGTCGGTCCCCGGTTTGCCGAGGACCTCAAGATGGGGGCGCTGAATGCGATCATTTTTGCCCTGATTGTCATCTTTCTATACATCCTGATCCGGTTCAAGAACTGGACCTTTTCGCTGGGAGCGGTGGCGGCGCTGTTTCACGATGTGCTCATCGTGCTGGGTGTGTTCACCATTTTCAGCGACATCGCACCCTTCAGCATGCAGATCGACCAGGCGATCATTGCGGCATTTCTGACCATCGTCGGTTACTCCCTGAACGATACGGTGGTTGTTTTCGACCGTATCCGGGAGAATATGCTGCAGTACAAGACCATGGAGTATACCGAGATGATTAATAAGAGCCTGAACGATACGCTCAGCCGTACGGTCATTACTTCGGTTACCACCTTGTTTGTGGTGACCGTGCTATTTATCTTTGGCGGTGAAGTTCTGAAAGGATTTTCATTTGCGCTCGTGCTGGGGGTCATTATCGGTACCTACAGTTCGCTTTTTGTAGCCAGTGCAATGGTTGTCGAGCTGCATGAGCGCAGGGAAAATGCCTGATGAATACTAATTAAGTTAACCAAGCGGGGAAAAAGATGAACTTTAATGTTTCGGAACGGTACAATTGCGTAGTAATAGAATTCAAGGGTAATGTAATGGGCGGGCCCGACGCGGTCAGCCTCAATGAAAAACTTCACGAGCTGATTGAAGAGGACAAGACCAATATTGTTGCCGACCTCGGCAAGGTCAAGTTTATGAACTCTTCGGGACTCGGGATGCTGATAGGCGGCTTGACCACGATGCGCAAGGCGGGGGGCGACCTGAGGATTGCCAATGCCAGCGACAAGATCGAGAGCCTGCTGGTGATCACCAAGCTTGTGACCGTATTCAAGCATTTCAGATCTACGGAAGAAGCTATCGAATCTTATGCCGATGGCGACTCCGAGAGTGAATAGTCATTGTTAAATATTAACCAGTAAAAATGGGGTGTGGAGAGCTACACCCCATTTTTATGTGAAGTCAATTCTATGTCTATCCGAGTAGTAGTAGGTGCCCAGTGGGGAGATGAGGGCAAAGGTAAAATTGTGGATATACTGAGCAGCAAGGCGGATTATACGGTTCGCTACCAGGGTGGGGCCAACGCCGGCCACACGCTTAAGTTTGACGGGAAAAAAGTGGTGCTGCATCTCATACCCTCCGGTATCTTCAACGGAAAGGGCAGCTGTATCATCGGCAACGGCGTGGTGGTCGACCCCCATGCGCTCCTGGAGGAGATCGACCAAGTGGAGTCGATGGATGTACATCTTGAGGATCGGCTGTTTATCAGCAGTTCCGCCCACGTGATTCTTCCCTACCACCAGCTGCTCGACCAGGTCAGGGAGAAACATCGCGGGGATGACGCCATTGGTACCACCGGCAGGGGCATAGGGCCGGCCTATGTAAGCAAGGTCTCGCGGGTAGGCATCCGCATGGCCGACCTGTTTGAGCCGGGCCAGCTTGAAAAGAAAATTGAGGACAACCTCGCCGATATCAACGAAGCGCTTAAGCATATCTACGGTGAGGAGCCCCTGGACCCGAAACCCATCTTTGAGGAGGCCCTTGAAGCCGCCGAGAAACTCTGCCCCTATATATCGAACACCAGCGCCATGCTGCACGAGGCTATCAAAGATAATAAAGAAATATTGCTGGAGGGCGCCCAGGGCAGCCTGTTGGACATCGATCACGGAACCTATCCTTTTGTAACTTCATCGTCGCCCACATCAGGGGGAGCCTGTACGGGCTCTGCCATTCCGCCAACCGCCATCGACTATGTGATGGGTATATCAAAAGCGTATTGCACCCGTGTGGGCAACGGCCCTTTTCCTACCGAGCTCAAGGATGAGACCGGTGAGCGGCTCCGGGAGAAGGGGCAGGAGTTCGGGGCCACCACCGGCCGACCCCGGCGCTGCGGCTGGATAGACCTGGTTGCCCTTAAATACGCCGTGCAGGTCAACGGGGTCAATGAGCTGGCCCTGACCAAGATGGATGTACTGGACGACTTCGAGGAGATCAGGCTTTGCACCGAATATGAGGTGAATGGGGAAAGGACCGGGGTGTATCCCACCGATCTGACCGACTTCAGCGCCATTAAGCCGGTGTATAAAACAATGCCGGGATGGAAGACGGATGTCAACGCATGCCGTTCCATAGGGGAATTGCCCGCCGAGGCGAAGGATTATATTCAGTTTATAGAGGATTACCTTGAGGTGGATTTGAAGATTTTATCCACCGGCCCCGGAAGAAATGAGACAATTAGGGTATAAAATACGATATTAAAGGCAAAGGGATCGGGCTGACGGGCCTATAGGCACAATTGGGCTCTCAATTTACCGCCCTCACTGCAGATAAAGGCTATAACCGGGATATTTCATGGGGACTTTCACCATTTCATATCGTGTACATGTACTGGAAGAGGAAAGTATCGATGAGAAGGTAGACGCCATCTGCCTGGAGCAAAGCGTGGAGCTGCCCCGTGCGATCCTTTCCGACGATATTGAAACCAAGGTGGTCGGCGAGCCTGCAACCAGCAGGCAGGTCGACGACAACCTCTTCGATGTTTCCATCACCTGGCCTCTTGAAAATGTAGGCAATGATATATCGCAGTTCCTGAATATCCTCCACGGAAATATCTCATTACAGCCCGGTATCCGGGTTACCGGGGCCGACTGGAATTCGCTGGCCGATATCCTGTTTAAAGGCCCGGCCTTCGGCATTGAAAAACTGAGGGAGTTGTACGATATCCGGGACCGTCCCCTGGCCGGTACGGCTCTGAAACCTCTCGGGACGGACAGCAAGGGGATCGGCGACCTATGTTATGAATTTGCGGCAGGGGGGATGGACCTTATGAAAGATGACCATGGCATAGCCGATCAGCCTTATGCCCCCTTTGAAGAACGGGTCAAGGCCTGCGTGGAGAGCGTGCAGAGGGCGGCGGATGAGACGGGACATCGCGCCCGCTACTACCCGCATATTACCGCCCTGGCTTCCGATGCTGTCAAACGGTATGAGCGGGCCGCCGAGCTGGGTGCCGACGGGGTGTTGATCTGTCCCCATATAGCCGGCATGGAAACCATGCACCAGCTGGCGCGAATGGATATATCCCTTCCCATCATTGCCCATCCTGCTTTTTCCGGGGGGCTTACCACGCATGCCATGCAGGGTTTGACCCCGGACTTCCTCTACGGGGAGTTGTGGAGGGCCCTGGGGGCCGACTTCGCCGTGTACCCGAACACGGGCGGGCGTTTTTCCTTTACTCTTGAGGAGTGCGATGCGATCAACCGGGGAGCCCGCAGCGTTGACTTGCCTTTTATGACTTCCTTTCCGATGCCGGGCGGCGGGATGGGTCGATCCGATATTCCCGGTTGGAAGGAAACATACGGGCCCGATACCGTGTTTTTATTGGGCACGAGCCTCTATGAGCATCCGGAGGGGCCCCGCGCGGCGGCCGAGGAGTTTTCCGGCATGTTGCGCCAGGCCTGAACGGTGCCGGAGTCAATCAATTCTAAAAGCCAGCGTTATGAGCAGCCAGTCCAAGGTTATAAAAAGCGATGATTTTAGGTGGGAATCGGTCCCCCGCAAGCAATACAAGGATACTCCCGGAAGTTACGAGGGGGTTCACCGATATACCCTGTTGGGTGAAGAGGAGGAGCTGAATTTTGAAACCCGCTACTTTGAGGTCAGTCCCGCCGGCTACACTTCTTTTGAGCATCACCGGCATCCCCATTCGGTGGTGGTCATTCGCGGTTCCGGATCGGTGGTGCTAGACAACGAGGTTTATGAAATAGGCCTGCACGACGTGGTCTATGTGGCCCCGGATACCATGCACCAGTTTCATGCCGACAACGGGGAGCCCCTGGGGTTTCTCTGTGTGGTCGATCGCGACCGCGACAAGCCGGCCCTGCCCGGCGACCGGCAGGTGGAGGAGGCGATCACCTCGAAAGAGGCCAAGGATAAAATCAAGCGCTGATCCCGCACCGGGGGCTTTGTTTGAGGCTGAAAACTGTGGGGGTTTCGAGCCGTTAAACCGGATTTAAAGAGGGTGTTGGGGGATGAAGGAAGGCTTCGCGCACCCAAAAATCTTTAAATTATTGTTGAAATATATCCACCAAGCGCCTTATATTTGGACTCTCTTAAGCGGGAATAGCTCAGTGGTAGAGCATCTCGTTGCCAACGAGAAGGTCGTCCCGAGGACTCGGGAAATCACGTTTCCCGCAAGAGAAGCTATTGACGACATTGTAATTGACATATTGTTAAACCGAATTGCGGGAATAGCTCAGTGGTAGAGCATCTCGTTGCCAACGAGAAGGTCGCGAGTTCGAATCTCGTTTCCCGCTCTTTTAAGGCTCCTGTATATCCTGCAGGAGCCTTTTTTTATCTCATGTTTTACATCTACATCATATATAGTCCCTCCACCGATACCTATTATACGGGCTATACCGGATCGGGTATAGAGAAGCGTCTGTCGTGGCATAACGATGGATCGAGTCGCTCAACCAAGGCCGGCATACCGTGGAAGGTGGTATATAAACGGGCTTTTTCAACCAAAAGGGAGGCAATTCAACGGGAGATTTTTATAAAACGGCAGAAAAGCCGGGCGTTTATTGAACGGTTGATTGCCTCTGGCGACAACGAGCTTTAACCCAGCCTTCAGAACAGTCGGCGCGAATTATTGGTCTCTACGCAGAATTCCTTTCCCACCGATTATTTCGAAGGCAGAAATCTTTATACGAAGCGCTTTATAAGCCTCAAAAATTAAAACTATCTAATGGAAAAGACCGTGTATAAAAAGCAATGAAAATCGGTCAGTTTCTGGCTCTTTTCCGCGATTTTTTTGTGGCCTAAGTATTGGTGCAGAATAGCGTATCGGTAATTTTACTAGTCCCGATTTTTTGGATGTTTCTTTCAAGGGGGGTAATGTAGTCCTGGTTTTGAATTCCGAATATTGTAGGGGTACAAAAGGAAGAGATCAAAGCTGTTGACTAACAAAAACAAAAAAGGGCAAATCAGGAAGGCGTAACATTCAGATTACTACTTGGGATAGCCCTGTCTAAAAAACAATGACTATGTATACAAATATAATTAATGGCCTTAAATGGTCTCGGATATGGACCATAATGCTGCTTTTTGTAGGCGTAACTATGGTATCCTGTCAGGATTCCTCACTTATTTCAACAGATCAATCTGCCAAACTTTCCATAAGTGAGGTAGACGATAAGAAGGGAGGCAACAGTTCAAGCATACCTGACGGATTGAAACCCAATTCCCAGAAGTACAACGACTCGAGCATGCCCGCCGCCAGCGGCCGGGACGGAGAAGTGGTTGTTACTGCTCGCGCCCTCATTAACAGCGCCGGCGTTACTGACTTAGAAGTGACCACCGGAACACTTGATTCAGAGGAAACGGCTCCGGGAACACTTACCAAACTACTTGTCAAGGCGTTGGATAGTGACAATCCGGATATCGATAATCCGGTTTGGGAAAAAAACTATAATAAGCTGCGCGACGGCGGTTATTTTACCACCAGTTACGACAATCTTTCCCACGGTCAGCCGGTCTTCGTGCACTCCAACGTACGCGGTATTATCCGCGGCACCGCTGTGGTGCGAGTAACGGAAATTGTGAAATTCCGTCCGGATCTTTCCGTTTTGTCAATTGATGCACCCTCCGAGGTGTATGTTGGTGACCCGGTTAACATTGTTGCGGAGATCACCGAAGGGCTGGGCGACCTGGGCGCCAACGCCGACTGCGTGATGTATGTAGATGATGTTGAAACCGATCGTGCAAATGGTATCTGGGTAGATGCAGGCGATGCGGTAATATGTGCTTTCTCTACTCTGTTTAACGAGGTCGGCACTAAAGAAGTGACAGTTGCCGTGGAAAATGTTGTTCCCGGTGACTTTGACAACGGCAACAACAGCAAGATGGTGCAGATCGAGGTGATCGAACCTTCCACCAACAATTTTTACTGGTCTGCATACACCCTTATTGATCTCGATCCCTACTCATACTACTACAGTTACCAACGCAGAAGTTCCTGGTTTAACTACACCACCTATTACGATGTCGTGTATGGTAAGCGCCAGCATACCTGGATCAACGGCTGGAAGGATGGGCATACCGGCTTCCCGATGGATATCAATGTGCAGGTTAGTTCAGGGGATAACGAGTGGATCAATCAATCCATAGCAGGTGCTGACGCCGGTTCAAGTAATACCTGTTACCGGGCTTTCCTGCCGTATAATTCTATAATTCAGGTTTGCGATTATGACAGCAGCTTCAGGTTTAATCGTACTTATATACACTTTAACAGGTATGCACGTGACGTGGTATATTACGGGAAAAGTTATTACCAGGGGTACTACCATTATCAGTACAATGACACGCTGCTGCCCTATGGCACGAACGTTACCTTCGACATTCAATTGACCGGGGCTAACGACAACGCCCGTCTGAGTGGAGAAATTCTTTTAACTGAGAATGTATGGGATTATACTAGCAGCTATAACCGTAGTTATCGGAGGGTCAAGGGCCGTGCCCTGACGGGATACAGTAACGGCTCTCCAGAATAGCCAGATCTATATCAGGACATAACGCACAACAAGGGGATTGTGAGGTAATTCCCCTTGTTTGCTGATACATTGGAGGGCGGATGCCGAAAGGTGGCCGCCCTTTTTTTGTTTGCCGGTCTGTCCTTTGGAACACCTTACATCCTTCAAATCTCAACCTTCCCCGCCGGTAGGCGGACACGGTGTTAAGGAAGACTTGGTGGCGTTGTTTGGGTAAGTAGCATTCCAACCAGCACCCGGCACCCGGAACCACCCCTTTAATTGAGCTACTAATTACCCGGTTATTTTCTTAACTTTGTACTCTTCTTAAAATCTAGAATGCGATAACGGCTAATGATTGACAAACCTCGCGACTATTGTGGGATTTTTGGGATCCATGACCATCCCGATGCCGCGCTGCTTACCTATTACGGCCTTCACTCCCTGCAGCATCGCGGCCAGGAGTCGGCCGGAATCGTAACGTCCCAGTATGATGAGGAGAAGGAGAAATGGACCATGCCGGCCCACCGCGACTTCGGGCTGGTGCTGAACGTCTTTGACGACCGCGAGATATTTAACAAGGAGCTGAGGGGCCGGTCGGCTATAGGGCACAACCGGTATTCCACCACCGGAGCGTCCAAAAACCCGGCCAACATCCAGCCTTTTACTGTCCACTACCGCGAGGGCAATCTTTCCATCGGGCATAATGGCAACCTGGCCAATGCCAAGCAGCTCCGTGACCGCTTCAGGGAAGAGGGGGTTTTGTTTCAGAGCACATCCGACACGGAGCTGATCCTCCATTTGATCTCACACAGCCGGAAAGAGACGCAGTTGGAGCAGGTGCTGGAGGCGCTCGAGCAGGTGGAGGGAGCCTACAGTCTTATCATGCTCACGGACGACAAGCTGATAGCGGTCCGCGATCCCAACGGTTTTCGTCCCCTGGCTCTCGGCAAGATCGACGACAGCTACTGCGTGGCCAGCGAGACCTGTGCCTTCGACATCATCAATGCCGAATATATCAGGGATGTGGAGCCGGGCGAAGTGCTGGTCATCGACCAGAAAGTAAGCGAGGTCTCGGAGCCGAAATCCTTTCACCTGGATCCGGAGTACGGTACCGATACCAGCCAGTGTATCTTTGAATTTGTCTATTTTTCCCGACCCGACAGCAAGATTTTCGGAGAGAACGTGGATAAGGTCCGCCGTAACCTGGGCCAGTACCTGGCCAAAGAGCATCCGCTGAACGAAGTGGTACAGGACGCTCCCCCCGATAAAAAGCCGATCGTCATCTCCGTCCCCGATTCCAGCAACACGGCTGCACTGGGATACGTGCATGAAAATCAGAAGATGGGGTTTGAATGCAAGTTTGAGATCGGGCTGATCCGAAACCATTACGTGGGACGGACCTTTATATCACCCGGACAGAAATCCCGGGAGCAAAAGGTGCGTACCAAATTCAACACGGTGAAAGGGGTCCTTGAAGGGCGGTCCGTGATTATTGTTGACGACTCTATAGTGCGGGGCACCACCTCGCGCTACCTGGTGGATATGATTCGCAAGGCCAATCCCCGTGAGATCCATTTCCTGGTCAGCTCGCCCCCGATTATCAGTCCCTGCTACTACGGCATGGATTTTCCCGATCCCACGGAGCTGATGGCCAACCGTTTTGATCGCGACATCGGCCGGATGGCCGAGGAGATCGGGGTGGACAGCCTGCGTTACCTGTCAGCTGAGGGCCTGGTGGATGCCGTCAAGGAGGCCAACCCCGCAGGCGGGAATTACTGCACGGCGTGCTTCACTGAAAAATATCCGGTGCCCGTGAATTTCGGAGTGGCCAAGGAAGAGAACGAGACCCTGTGATGCAATTTAAAAAGGCTGAATTCGTAACCGGAGCTCCTTCACTGTCAGCGTGTCCCCCGCCCAAGTATCCCGAAGTATGCTTTGCCGGCCGGTCTAACGTGGGCAAGTCGTCGCTCATCAACGCCATCATGAATCACGGGGGGCTGGCACGTACCAGTAACACGCCCGGCAAGACCCAACAGATGAACTATTACCTGGTGGACGATGAGACCTATTTTGTGGATCTGCCCGGTTTCGGCTATGCGAAGGTTTCAAAGAAGGAGCGGGAACGATGGGGCAGGGACATACGGGAATACCTGCTGGAGCGGGAGACCTTGCGCCTGGTGATTCACTTGGTGGACATCCGCCACAAGCCTTCTGCGCTCGACGAAGATTTTTTCTACTGGCTGGGCGTCAACCGGATGCCGTTTGCGGTGGTGTTGACCAAGGCCGACAAGCTTACGAGGAACAAACAGAACCAGTCGAAATTCAGGCTGCAGCGCATCCTCGACGAAATGAATATTGAAGTGCCCATTATCATCGCCTCATCCGAGAAACGAACGGGAATTGATGATATCAAGGCCATCACCAATGAATTTATAAATCTATAAATCGTTTAATCATGTCTTTCAAAGTATTATTGCTGGACAATGTCGACCCTCTCTGCGAGAAGGTGTTTGAAGAACGGGGCATTGAAGTAGTACGAAATACCAAGTTGAGCGGCCAGGAGCTGTACGATACAATTAAGGAGTATCACGGCATCGTGGTTCGCAGTGCCACTACGGTGGATGAGGATCTCCTCAATGCGGCTGAGAACCTGAAGGTGGTCGGCCGGGCCGGCGTGGGAGTCGACAATATTGACATCCCTGCGGCCACCGCCCAAGGGGTGCTGGTGATGAATACCCCCGACGGCAATACGATCTCCACCGCCGAGCATACCTGCGGCATGATCCTGGCACTGGCGCGTAATATTCCCCAGTCCACCGAAAAAGTTAAAGCAGGCGGATGGGACCGGAAAAAATATATGGGCACCGAGGTCGACAACAAAACCCTCGGCATCGTAGGGCTGGGCAAGATCGGCTCCGAAGTAACACGCCGCATGCAGCAGTTCGGCATGAATATCATCGCCTACGATCCTTTTGCCTCTCATGAGAAAGCCGAAGAGCTGGGAGTGAAACTCGTTGAAATCGACGAACTGCTGGGCAGCAGCGATTTCATATCGGTACATACGCCGCTGACCGAAAAGACCAAAGACCTTATCTCCCTGGATAACGCCGAGAAGCTTAAGAAAGGGGTCCGGTTGGTGAACTGTGCCCGCGGGGGTATCTACCGGGAGGAGGATTTTGTGGATCTAATTGAGCAGGGGTATGTGGACGGCATAGCGGTGGATGTCTATTCCCAGGAGCCGCCCACGGAGGAGATCTACAAGCTGCTGGAGCACCCGCAGATCATCTGTACGCCCCACCTGGGCGCGTCTACCGAAGAGGCCCAGGAAAAGGTGGCCGAGCAGATCGCCTACCAGATGTCCGATGCCCTGGAGCAGAAAAGCTTCAAGGGCAGCCTGAATGGCAAATCCATCGCCCTGACCACCAACAAGGAGGTGCAGCCCTACCTTCAGCTGGCCGAGAAGCTGGGCAGTGTGGCCATACAGCTGGCACCCGAGCATTCCAGCGATTTTGCTTTTGAATATTCGGGAGCCTGCGCCAAGTATGCCGACGTGCTTACCGACTCGCTTCTGAAGGGAATGCTGGATCAGCACGTAAGCGAAGCCATCAACCTTATCAATGCCCGGGTGTATGCCGAGGACCGCGGTTTCAAGATCAAGGAGACGACGGCCAAGGAGTCGAAGACTTTTACCGACCTGGTTACCGTCACGCTGAATGGCGAGTCGGAGTATAAGTCCATATCCGCCACCGTTTTTGGCGAGGGCGACTACCGCATCGTCGAGATCAACGGCTACGGCATCGAATTGCGCCTGGAGGGCAACATCCTGATGTACCAGAACCCCGACAAGCCGGGTATGCTGGCTGCCGTGAGCGGCACCCTGGCCGAGCAGGATATCAATATCGCCTCGCTCAGCCTGGGGCGGACCCATAAGGGTTCTAATGCCATCACCGCGGTGTCGGTGGACAAGGAGCTGGACGATGAGGAGCTGAACCCCATCCTCAACCTCAACGGGGTGAAGTCGGTTCGTTATATTAGCCTGGTGGATGGGGCGAAGAGAAAATAAATAGTGGGTTGGGACGGTCGCCTGGTCGGCCGCCCTGCTTAACCGTAAAATATCATACTGATATGCATATCGATCATATAGGAATAGCGGTTGAAAATATTGAAGAAGCGGTTGCCACCTACGAAAAACTGCTCGGCACTGAATGCTATAAGCGGGAAGTGGTGGAAAGCCAGCAGGTAGACACCGCATTTTTTCGTACCGGCCAGTCGAAAGTGGAACTGCTCGGGGCGACCTCCGGAGATTCGGTCATCGCGGGCTACATCGAAAAGAAAGGGGAGGGCATGCATCATGTGGCTTTTGAAGTGGAGGATATCCGTGCCGAAATGCAGAGGCTTCGGGAGGAGGGATTTACCGTACTGAACGAAGAGCCCCGCGAGGGCGCCGACAACAAGCTGGTGGCCTTTGTGCATCCCAAAGACAACCACGGGGTGCTGGTGGAGCTGTGCCAGTCGCGTGACTAAGACGGCTTCGAAAGGTGCATATTTAACGGATATGGAGTTGAGTTTTGCCCCGTACTGCCCTATCTTTGTCCTTCGGAATTCCGGGCATGATTATTTGAATTATTGAATTTTTTCGGGACGTGGCGCAGTCCGGTAGCGCACACGACTGGGGGTCGTGGGGTCGCAGGTTCAAATCCTGTCGTCCCGACCACGAACAAGCCCTATAATGGCATATTAGCTGTTATGGGGCTTTTTTTATTCCCAAAATATATTTTGCTAATTGACGGGTATATGGCCCTCGTGTTGCGGAGCAATGCTCCGCGGTTCAAATCCTGTCGTCCCGACTTATAGAGCCTTCTGATAGCTTATATAGCTGTTAGAAGGCTTTTTTTATTAAGGCTATTTTGATAAATCTCTTTTGTAGGTAGGAGTATTCTAAAGTTCACCGAACTTACAAGGGAAGGGGCGTGAGCTTATTGAAGATGATCCACCCTTCTAATTTGTAATGGATATAAGAAGTTATTATTTATACACTTATACGTATATGTGAAGATAAGCTTAAAGGTATCCAGCCACCTTTGGTTCCTGCTCACATTTGATTTAACTGTTAAAAGCTGGATGCGAAATAATTGAGGGTATTTTGAAGAGAGGAACATTTATCCAACTGTCAACTACTGGGGCCATTGCTGTTGTCTTTCCCTCGCTGCTAAACGCTTGTAGGGAGCCTGTCAAATATCCTGACTCGTTATCGAACCCTGCTCAACTACGGAATATTCTAAATTCTAAAACTCTACATAAGGTAGGAAATGACTACCTTGAAAAAGCCCCAAACGAAGCCAGTAAGCGAACATTGGTGGAGCACTTGACGACCGATGCCTCCTCTGATACTACCTTGGTTCCGCAGCTAATGGAACAGCAAATAAAACGGGATTTTAACACCGGCAATACGGTAATGATTAATGGCTGGCTGCTTTCGATAACCGAAGCCCGGCAGTGCGCCCTTCTCGCCTTGGAACAAACAAACTGAGACAGCTATGCATATTGATGCCAGAAACCTGGAAAACAACACGAGCATCAAGGGAGACATCTGTATTGTGGGAGCCGGGGCAGCAGGCATCAGCATGGCGCTCGACTGGATCGGTACCTCCCACAAGGTGATTCTGCTGGAAGGCGGAGGCTTTGAATATGACGAAAAAGTGCAGAGTCTCTATGATGGAGAAACTACCGGCCAAACCTACTATCCGCTGAAATCCAGCCGCCTACACTATTTTGGGGGTACTACCGGACATTGGGGTGGATTGTGTACCCCCTTTGATGAGATTGATTTCAGAAAAAGGGATTGGGTACCTCATAGCGGGTGGCCTTTCACAAAAAAAGAGTTGGACCCCTATTACGCCAGGGCCCAGGACAAACTCAACCTTGGTCCTTACAATTATTCCACGGAATACTGGCAGGAACAGATGTCAAACATGAAGCCCTTCCCCCTGGATTATGAGGTTGTCAGAAATAAGATATGGCAGTTCAGCGATGCAAGGTATGGCAATTTATACCGGGAAGATATTACCGGGGCAGACAACATAAAGCTTTATACCTATGCCAATGTTGTAAATATTTCAGCCAACGAAAGCGTGTCGGCCGTAAATAAGGTAGTGGTGAAAAACCATGCCGGGAAAACTCATACCGTTGAAGCCGATCAATTTATACTTGCCTGCGGTGCCATTCAGAATGCAAGGCTTCTGCTTGCCTCTGACTCGCAGGCGCCCGATGGACTGGGTAACGATCATGACCTGGTCGGCCGCTATTTTATGGAGCATATTGAAATTTATCCCTCTGAATTGTGGATGTTTGAATCTTTTGATTCTGCTCTCTACAATCAGTACGAAGATGGGCTGGAGAATCCTGCGGCAGAAATCGGCTTTGTGGATGCGGTGCAGGAAGAGGAAAACCTGCTAAACGGTACCATGGCCCTACTGCCGTTAAGTTTTGGACAGTTCGAAAAACCGGCGATGACCACATGGCAAGACGAAGATCCCCGGGAGGCGATGCAGGATATGTTTGGCAATTGGGAAGAGGCCTCCAAAAAGGCCGACAAGATGAAGGATCTTGTGAAGCGATCTTACGAGCTGAAAACACGAATAGAACAGTCGCCCAACCCTGACTCAAAAGTTACCGTCGGACCGGAGAAGGATGCCTTGGGGGTTCCGAGGGCCAACCTGCATTGGGACCTATCAGACCGGGACTGGAAAAGTCTTCGAAAAATGCATGAACTAATGGCTCTTGAGGTGGGGAAGGCGGGGCTCGGAAGAGTTCGGTTCAGGGAACCCTTCAGAAATCCTGATGAGATCCGATGGCCGGACGGGACAAGCGGGGGTTGGCATCACATGGGGACAACCAGGATGAGCGAAGATCCCAAGCAGGGA
>CAYREV010000007.1:0-94838 GCA_964423345.1 uncultured Balneolaceae bacterium
GAAGGCCACCGCATTGTGCCCGTACCACCACTGTACCAGTGCATCCTGCACCCCGGCATAGACCGGGTAGCTTTTAAGCAAGGTGGCCGGTATCTCAACAGAGTTAACTACATGAAGAACCGCAACGGTGACAAAGGTGGCGATGTAGAACCAAATAGCTACATACAGGTGCTTCTCGCGCCGCTTCCAGACCGTCATCAGCATGTTGATGCCGAACACAACCCAGATAATGGTGATCGCAATATCAATGGGCCATTCCAGTTCGGCATATTCCTTACTGGTATTGAATCCAAGGGGAAGCGTCACCACTGCCGACAGGATGATTGCCTGCCATCCCCAGAAATTTAATTTGCTGAGGGCATTGCTCCACATGGGTGTTTTACATAATCGCGGCAGGGAGTAATAAACCCCGTAAAAGATGGCGTTACCCGCAAAAGCGAAAATCACCGCATTGGTGTGCAGGGGACGAAGCCGCCCGTAGGAAAGTTCCGGTATAAAGCCCAAAAAGTCGGGATAGATGAGCTTCAGGGCTACCGTGAGTCCTACAAGAAAACCGATAATACCCCAAAAGACCGTGGCAATCCCGAATTTACGGACAATCTTATTGTCGTAATAAAAAGTATCTACTGCCATTAATCCGTACTGTTTTTAGTATTGGTTGTTTTTGTTGAATGTTCCTCTGATTCGTCCTCCGGCGGATCGAATAAAATCCTGATAGAAGGGGTATAGGGATCGTCATACTGCCCGTCGTGCACCGCCCAGAAAAATAGTCCCAGGAAGATAAGTGCCACCAGCAGGCTGAACCCTATGAGCATAAATATCACTTCCATGTAATCAACCCCCTCTTTTTAGCAATGAGATGCGTCGCCGCCGTGGTAAACAGCATGATGCTGATAGAGCTCAACGGCATCAGTATGGCCGCCACCAATGGTGATAGATAGCCCGTCACCGCGAAGCCGAGCCCCACAACATTGTACAGGAGCGAAAGGCCGAAACTGGCCTTGATAACCGATATGCTGGAACGGGAGAAGTCGATGAAATCCGGCAGGCGTGGCATCGATTCCCCCTCCATAATCGCATCGCAGGCGGGAGTAAAAGAACTGACCTTGTCAGTCAGCACTATCCCGAAATCGCTTTGCCGAAGGGCACCTGCGTCGTTGAGTCCGTCGCCGATCATAACGACCCTGTCCCCCTTTTTTTGAAGTCCCTGGACAAAATCCAGCTTTTGCTGGGGGGTCCGGTTGAAACAGAGTGCCGATGGTTTAAAAAAGTCGGTAAACTCCGCCTTCTGCGCTGCATTGTCGCCGGACAGAAGGTAGGTGGCAAATCGGTTCCGAAAGGTGGCCAGTATCTCCCGGATTCCGGGCCGGTATGCGTTTCCTATTTCGAACCAGCCTTTCCATAGCCGGTCAAAAGCCACGTGCACACCCGATGCCGTCTCCCCGTCCCGGCTCATTACGGAAGGCTCCTCCGGCAGCCGGGATGCTACAAAGGATGCCGAACCCACCGTCACCAGCATGCCGTTGACCCGAGCCTCGATACCTTTATTCAGCTCCTCATTAAAATCCCGCACCTGCATATTTTTGCCGGCCGGAATCGACGATTGTATTTTTTGGCTGAGCGGGTGCAGGGAATGGCGGCATACGGCCTGAACCATCTGCTTTTCCTCCTCCGTCATCCCTTTCCCATGGAAGCGGATCTCTGCCCGGTCGGCCCTGGTTAGCGTACCCGTCTTGTCAAATACCAGTGAGGTGGCACCCGCCAGGTTTTCAATCACCTTGAGGCCGCGCACGTAGAAACCGTTGCGGGAAAGCACATTCATGGCAGAACCCAGGGTAAAAGGAGTCGACAGGGCAAGGGCACAGGGACAGGCAATAATCAACACCGCCGTAAAAACCGTCAAGGACATCTCCACGCTTACCGGCCACCAAAAAATTCCGGCCGTAATGGCCATACCTATAACCGCCAGGGTAAAATGGGGACTGATTCGGTCGGCCAGCGAACTCACCTTATGGTCTTCCCCATTATTCTTGAAAGCCGAATTATTCCATAATTTGGTAAGATGACTGTCTGACACTTCTTTCACTACGCTCATGACTACCGAAGGGCCCATCACCCTGCCGCCGGCAAAAACTTTCTCTCCCCTTTCCACCTTTACCGGTTCCGCCTCGCCGGTTATAAAGCTGTAATCCACATAGCAGATGTCCGAAAGCAGTCGGGCATCGGCCGGAACAAGCTCACGGTTGCGAAGCAGCATACGCATCTGCTTTTTCAGCCTGTCCAGGGTCACCGATCGCTCCTCTCCCCCCTTTCCCACTGTGGTCACGGAAATGGGCAGATAGGATTTATAGTCCCTGTCAAACGAAAGTCGCTGATAGGTCTTATTTTGTAATATTCGTCCGATTAAAAGAAAAAATACCAGGCCGGAAAATGAATCCATGTACCCCGCACCGGTCCCGGTGACAATTTCATATACACTCCTTGTAAATAGGGCCAGTATACCGGCGGCTATGGGAACGTCCAGGTTTATGCCTTTCTGGCGTACAGCCGCCCAGGCCGACTTCAAGTAATCGGTCGCACTGAACAGCAGTACCGGCAACGCCAATGCTATATTCAAAAGGCCGAAAAACCAGTGAAAGGATCCTTCCGCATTCAAGGTCGATCCCGACAGATATTCCGGGAAACTGAACAACATGATATTGCCAAAGGCAAAGCCGGCAACACCCAGCTTCAGCCAGAGACGCCGCTGCGGGGAGGCGGGATTATCCCGTTTCAGTTCCTCAAGGTGAAATTCAGGTTCATAGCCGATGGAGGCAAGCAGTTCGACAATCTTCCGGAGGCCGGTTTGGTTCTCCTCGTAGGTTATACTTAACGACCGCTTGAGGAAGTTGACACTGCTCCTTGTAATCCCGGGGTCCAACTTAAAGAGGTTCTCTAAAAGCCAGACACAGGATGTACAGTGAATATTAGGTATATAGAGGCTTACATTGACCAGGCCGCTGCTGCGGAATTCGGCCAGCTTGTCTATCACTTCGTTATCATCGAGGAAATCAAAACGGCGGCTTTGTTCATACTCCTTAAAGGATACACCCGGGCGATCCTCCAGGCAGTAATAGGTATTGAGATCATTGCCATCCAGTATTTTGTAGACCAGCCTGCATCCGTCGCAACAGAAATTTTTATCCTCCAGGGTTACCGACTCCCCGTCACAATACTCCCCGCAATGGTAACAAACGGCATCTGTGGTTGTAAGCGTATCGAAGTTCATCGGTGTATATTATTTGGAGTATTGCAGTCTCAGGTCAAACCAAACATCCGTCATCGCCTCCTCCACCTCATCAAAAGTGGTATCTTCGAGCCATTTTTGAATTTTATTTCTTTCGGTTGACCAGAATTCATGGAATGGGCAGGGCTCTATGCGTCCGCACCCTTCAATGCCCATAAAACACATTTCAAAAAATTCGGTGCCGTCAATGGCTTCTATCACTTCCATCAGGGCTATCTCCCTTGGGGGGCGAGCCAGATAGACGCCGCCCTTCAAGCCGCGTCTGGATTTTATGATCCCGGCCGGCTTCAGTTTAGAAAGTATCTGGGACAAATAGGCAGCGGGGCAGTTTAGCGGCCTGGCAAGTTCTGCGGCCGATACCGTTTCCCCTTCGGGTTGTTTAGCCAGTGCGATAACAGCCGAAATGGCGTATTGAGAACCTTGAGAAAGTAACTTCATCTACGGAATTAATCCCTTTTTTAATATAATTCCAATATTCTAATATGGATATTAGATTTTACGAGTCTTTTAATTCAGAATCAACCTGAAGGCAATTATTTATGAGCTCCCGGAAAATAATTGCGAAAAATATTTTGTTATTAATCGGACAGTTTTTAATTTAAGACAAATTACTCTTAATTACGTTTTCTAACGTTTATGCTGTTATCAAAGGCATGTGTTTATGGGATGAGGGCCTCCCTGTTTCTGGCGTCCAATCAGAACGGTGAGTATATCTCTATCGGGGAGATGAGTGAAAAACTGAATATCTCCTTCCATTTCCTTACAAAGGTATTGCAACAGCTTACCGGCGCAGGCCTGATGGAATCTTACAAGGGGCCCAAGGGCGGCGTACGGCTGACCAAGTCGGGAGAGGACGTAAACCTTTTTGAAATCGTCGAGGCGATCGACGGTGAAGAGCTGTTTGTTGAATGCGCCCTGGGGTTGCCGGGATGCGGGACCGAACAACCCTGTCCCCTGCACGAAAAATGGGCCGAAACCAGGGATAACATCCGGGTTATGCTCGAAAACACCAACCTGGTGGAACTGGCCAAAAAAGGGAAAAAGATGAACCTGAGAATAACAGCCGACGGCAGTTTTGAATGGGGCTGATAAAAATTTTAACTATAAATAAGATAACATACTCTTAAATACTAAATAAAGAAGGGATAAACAGTTATGAAGCATAGATTTGACAAAATATCGGCCATCCTAATCGTGGCCGGGTTCCTAATGGCGGCTTGCAGCAGTGGAGACTCAAATAACAAGGCAGACACATCGTCCGCCGAGTCTACCTCTCAAACAACGAACGGCCTTACAGAATTTGAGATGAAACACGGTATAGGCCCGATCACTGAAGAAGTAACCCTGGAAGATATTGATATGTCAAAGGCCGAAGAAGGTGAAAAAATCTTCAAGATGAAGTGCTCGGCCTGCCATAGAATCGGGGAAAGGTATGTTGGTCCCGCTCTGGGCAATGTGCTGGACGAACGAACCCCGACCTATGTATTAAATATGATTCTCAACCCGGATGAAATGGTACAGAAACATCCCGAAGCCAAAAAGATGCTTCAGGAATACCTTTCCCCCATGCCGAACCAGAATCTGGAACAGGAGCAGGCACGGGCCATCGTAGCCTACCTTGCTTCCGTCGAACAAAAATAACCCAAAACAAACCCAGCTAATACAAATCAGAGGCACCCTATGAAATCGAAAAAACTAAAACCTTTAATGTGGGGCATCCCCGTTATCGTCATCCTCAGTTTGCTGATGTATGGCTGCCCTTCTCAGCAACAATTGGGCTCCGATGCCAGTGCGGCTGAAAAAGTCTATGTGGCACCAGGAGAGTACGATGAATTTTACGGCTTTATGTCAGGCGGATACAGCGGACAACTGAGTGTATACGGCATACCCTCGGGGCGCCATATCTTCACCATTCCCGTCTTCTCGCAACTGGCAACCAATGGCTACGGCTATAATGAAGAAACCAAAGCCATGCTGGAAACTTCCTACGGTTTTGTACCCTGGGGCGATGCACACCACCCCGAACTTTCTCAAACCGACGGGGTACCCGACGGACGGTACATCTTCATTAATGAAAACAATACCCCCCGGGTGGCAAAGATCGACCTGAAAAGCTTCCAAACCACCGAGATCATTGAAATACCCAATTCGGGCGGCAACCACGCTTCTCCTTTTGTAACGGAGAATACCGAGTATATTTCCGCCGGAACCCGTTTCAGTATCCCGATGGGTGATGATGAGGACAGAGACGTGCCTATCGATTCCTACGCAGAAAACTTCAAGGGCACCCTCAGCTTTATAAAGATGGAGGATGACGGAAGCATGAAGCTGGACTTCCAGATCCTGGTCCCCGGCTTTGACTATGACCTTTCCCACGCCGGCAAAGGCCCCTCCCACGGCTGGTCCTTCTTTACCAGCTACAACAGTGAAGAGGCCCACACCATGCTGGAGATCAATGCCTCCAGGAACGACAAGGACTTTATTGCTGCCGTCAACTGGAAAAAGGCTGCCGAATATGCCGCCCAGGGCAAGGGCAAGATGATACCGGGTGAATATCTTCGCAACTACATCGACCCGAATGACCATATCGCCAAAACCGAGCGCCATACCGAGGTACGAGTGCTCGACCCGAGGGAGCTGGAGGGAATGATCTACTACCTTCCCACCCCTAAATCTCCACACGGCGTGGACGTTTCACCCGATGGCGAGCTGATTGTTGCCGGCGGAAAGCTGTCGACCGTTATCCCGGTTCACTCATTCGACAAGATGATCCAGGCTATCGAAAACGAGGAATACGAAGGCGAAATTGACGGCATACCCGTCCTGAAATACGATTCCATCCTGGCCGGCGAAGTTGAAAATCCGGGGCTGGGCCCACTGCACACCGAGTTTGACGGGCAAGGCAACGCCTATACCACGGCCTTCATCTCCTCTGAAGTGGTCAAGTGGAGCCTGGAAACCTTTGAGGTACTCGACCGAATTCAAACCTATTATTCACCCGGACACCTTATGATACCGGGCGGCGACAGCAAAAAGCCATGGGGCAAATACCTCGTAGCACTAAACAAGATCACCAAAGACCGCTATCTGCCCACCGGGCCCGAGCTGTTCCACTCGGCACAGCTGATCGATATATCGGGCGACAAGATGAAGCTGCTGCTTGATTTCCCCACCGAGGGAGAACCCCACTACGCCCAGGGCATCGCAGCCGATATCGTCATGGAAAACCAGGTTAAATTCTACAAGCTTGAGGACAACCATCATCCCCATGCAGTCAAAAGCGAGGATGAAACCCGGGTCGAAAGGGACGGAAATGAAGTCCATGTCTATATGACTACTATTCGGACTCACTTCGCTCCCGACAATATTGAGGGTATAAAAGTAGGTGACAAAGTGTATTTCCACGTCACCAACCTCGAACAGGATTGGGATGTTCCCCATGGATTTACCGTAAAAGGGGCCAACACCTCCGAACTGCTCATCATGCCGGGCGAAACACGCACCCTGGTTTGGGAGCCCAAACGAGTGGGGGTAACTCCTTTTTACTGCACCGATTTCTGTTCGGCACTCCATCAAGAGATGCAAGGATATATAAGAGTCTCACCTAAAGGTTCCAATGTAGAAGTCGCCTACGGAACAGGTCAATAACCTTGGCCTAATCCCTGTGGAGGGGAAGGTGAAATGTCCCCTCCTCCTATTTTTCAAAAAGTATTGCTCAAAAGGCCAAATTATGAACAAAAAAAACAAACGTTTAATGGGAGCAGCGGCTTTAATCCTGATAGGTGTCTACCTGTTTCCCATCTGGAGCATCAGCCTTGACGCACCCCAGTATCCCGAAGGTATCGGCTTGAATATCTGGGTGAATACCATTGAGGGAAAGGAGCCCCAGGATCTGCAAAATATCAACGGCTTGAACCATTATATCGGTATGAAAAAAATCCAGCCGGACTCCATTCCCGAACTGGATATCATGCCCTATCTCTTTGGCATACTGATCATCTCCGGATTGATCATAGCCGCCCGGGGCAGCCGCCGGTGGGTACTGGTCTGGCTCTGCTCATTTGTGCTGCTGGCACTTGTGGGCCTTGTTGACTTCTATCTGTGGGAATACGACTACGGGCATGACCTTAATCCCGATGCCGCCATCAAAATACCCGGCATGAGTTACCAGCCGCCTCTCATTGGAACCAAGCAACTGTTGAATATGAAAACCACCTCCCTGCCCCATATCGGTTTTCTCTTTGCCCTGGCATCCATGGGATTGGCCGCATGGGCCTGGTACGGTAACGGCAAAGATACCCCAAAGGTGCAAAGCCGGGATAAAGACGAATCCGTAACAACTATTGCCGCATAATAAGTATGAACAGAATAGTAGCTATATCATTTTTTATTACGGCTTTTTTGAGTCTACAGGCCTGCAGCAGCCAACCGGCAGAAATTCATTACGGAAGTGATGAATGCGCACACTGCAAAATGATGATTACCGACAATCGGTTTGCCTCTCAAATAGTCACCGCTACCGGCAAGGCTATTAAGTTTGATGCCATTGAATGTATGGCAAACTATGCAGGCGACCATAAGTCAAAACTCAAAGGCGCCACCTTTTGGGTCATCAACTTCGAAGCACCGGGCACCTGGATTCCCTTAAGGGATGCCACAATTATAAGAAACCCCGGCATACACAGCCCGATGGGGGCTTCCCTGCTGGCATTCAAATCGGCCGGGGAGGCTGAAAATCACCTTAATGAATATTCAGGCGAATATATACAATGGGATAATCTGGTTAAATAACAACCGTAGAAACGGCGAATTACGAAAAACGAAAATTATGTGGGCGAATCTAAAAAAGGTCCTGTTCCTTTGTGCACTGACAGTTGTACAAACTGCAGCAGCACAAACGATAACGGTATCCCCCGACGGGGCAGTCAACTCTGTCAAAGCGGCTCTTGCAATGGCCGACTCCAACAGTGTCATACGATTACTGGAGGGGCGCTACACCGAACGCAATATCATGGTTGACAAACCCCTTACCATTGTGGGTGAGGGCCGGGCGGTACTTGACGCCGAAGGCGAAGGCCATGTACTCATTATACGATCCGACAATGTTACCGTCCGCAACCTGGAAGTCAGCAGGGCAGGCATCAGCTTTATGGACGACAATGCCGGGATACTGGTCGAAAACGCTCGGAATGTTATCATCGAAAACGTGCGGCTGACCGATAATTTCTTTGGCATCTACCTTGCCAAAAGCAGCGAAGTGACACTCCGTAACAACATCCTGACCGCATCGAGCGAACGGGAAACCCAGTCGGGAAACGGGATTCACCTTTGGTACAGCAAAAATATCACCATCGAAGACAACATTATTCGGGGACACAGGGACGGTATTTACTTCGAATTTGTAGAGGATGTCAGTATTACGGGCAACCTTAGCGAAGGAAACATCCGTTACGGACAGCACTTTATGTTCTCCGACCGTTGTGTGTTTACGGAAAATACCTTCCGGAATAACGGGGCCGGCGTGGCGGTCATGTATACCGACCGGGTAATCATGTCTCGAAACACCTTTGAAGACAACTGGGGCTCGGCGGCCTACGGACTGCTGATGAAAGAGATTCGCGAAAGCAAGGTCATCGATAACACCTTTAAAAATAATTCGGTCGGCCTTTATATGGAGGCGTCGAGCCGCAATAGAATCAAGCAAAATGATTTCATCAATAACGGCTGGGCGGTCAAGGTCATGGCCAACTCCATGGACAATCTATTCATGAAAAACAACTTCATAGAAAACAGTTTCGAGGTGGCCACCAACAGCCGGCATAATTTCAACATTTTTAACAAGAACTACTGGAGTCACTATTCAGGATACGATCTGGACAGGGATGGCGTAGGCGACGTCCCCTACCGGCCGGTTCGACTGTTCTCCATTATCATTGAAAAACAGCCTGAAGTGCTGGTGCTGATGCGCAGCCTCTTAATAGGTATCCTGGATACCGCCGAACGCATCATGCCGGTGCTGACTCCCGAAGAACTGGTAGACAAAAAACCACAAATGGCGAAAATACAATGATCAAAATTCAAGGACTCAAGAAAAGTTTCGGGGACCTCAGGGTTCTCAACGGCCTCTCCCTGCAGATTCCCTCGGGACAGGCTACCGGCATTGTCGGGCCGAACGGCTCGGGCAAGACCACCCTGATAAAACACCTGCTGGGGCTGGTCAAGCCGGACGAAGGCTCTATAAATATTAACGGGACAACCCTCAACGGAACCCATGAATATCGGCGGGATATCGGCTACATGCCCCAAATGGCTCAGTATCCGGAAAATATGAAAGCCGGCGAACTGGTGGATTTTATCATCAATATTCGGGGGGAAGAACCTGTTTTCAGACAGGAACTTACCCAACTGCTTGAGATAGGCAATGAGATGGAAAAGCCGCTTCGAACCCTTTCAGGCGGTACCAAACAGAAAGTGGGGGCGTTGATTGCCCTGATGTTTGATCCCGCCCTGCTGATACTCGATGAACCCACGGCCGGACTGGATCCCAAGTCAAGCTATAGGTTCAAACAATGGATCAAGCGGGAAAAGGATCGTGGGAAGACCCTTCTTCTCACCACCCATATCATGAGTGAAATAGAGGAGCTGGCCGACAACCTGATTCTGCTGGTGGAGGGAGAGGTGCGATACCACGGCAAACAGCATCAATTCATTAAAAATAACGAAGAACAGCGTCTGGAAGGAGCTGTAGCTAAAATTCTTGAGGAGGCAGCCGTATGAAAGCACTGACCATCGTATCTTACCAGTGGAAAGACCTGTTTCGCGACAAATGGCTTATCGGCTACGCCCTTATCTACCTGATATTGACCGACGCCCTGATACGTTTTGGCGGCGGGGGACCCAAAGCGCTGATGAGCCTCTCCAACATCATGTTGCTTTTTGTACCTCTCGTAAGCCTGATCTACGGCGTCATCTATCTCTACCAATCCAGGGAATTTGTTGAACTGCTGCTGGCTCAGCCCCTGGACCGGAAAAGCCTGTTTACGGGTTTGTACGGGGGACTCGCCCTTCCCCTTTGCCTGGCATTTGTAGTCGGTGCCGGTTTGCCCCTGATATATACGGGGGTATGGTTTCAAACGGGCCTCGAAACAATATCCATCGTCTTCGGACTGGGCATCGCCCTTTCCCTGGTCTTCCTGGCCATAGGCTACCTTTTAGGGCTTAAATATTTTCACCAGCGGGTAAAAGGGTTCGGTTTTGCCCTGCTGGCCTGGCTCTTCCTGGCAGTGCTCTACGACGGACTGATCCTCTGGGTGGTAAGCACCTACGGAGACTATCCCCTTGAGAATGCTATCATCGCCCTTTCCGTCATCAACCCCATTGACCTGGCCCGGATAGGTATCCTGCTGGAATTCGACATATCCGCACTTATGGGGTATACGGGTGCGGTATTCAGCCGCTTTTTTGGAAGCGGCCTCGGACTGATGATTTCTGCCGGCTGCCTTCTCCTCTGGATAGGCATACCGGCCTGGATCAGCTTGAATATTTTTAAGAAAAAAGATTTTTAATGGACATCGATCTCATAAAGAAATATAACGTCCAGGGGCCGCGCTATACCTCCTACCCCACGGCCGTTCAATTTGAGACGGCCTCGCCGAATGAGCGGGAAGCCATGCGTCAATACCTGGCCGGGCGCAACCGCGGGCCGCATCCTGTATCGCTCTATTTTCATATACCTTTCTGTTTCTCCCTTTGCTGGTATTGCGGATGCACCAAGGTTATTAGCAGGGAGCAGGACCGCGGGGATGGGTATATCGACTATCTTGAAAAGGAAATGGACCGGGTATCGGAACGGCTGCACCCTGACTCGAACGTTACCCAGGTCCATTTTGGGGGCGGTACCCCGACCTTCCTTAAACCCCGGCAGTTGAGACGCCTTGGAAAGGCCATCAAAAAACGGTTTAAACTGAGCGACAAGACCGAGTTTGGGGTGGAGATAGACCCGCGTCGCTGCACCATGGAACACCTGGAGGCCCTGCGTGAGATCGGTTGCAACCGTGCCTCCCTGGGGATTCAGGACACCAACCCCGACGTACAGAAGGCCATTCACCGCATTCAGCCACACGAACAAAATCGAAAGGTTACGGAGGGCTTGCGCAGCCTGGGCATCGACTCCATTAACTTCGACCTTATTTACGGCCTTCCCCGTCAAACCCTCGATACCTTCGGCGAAACCATTGATGACATTTTGCAATTGAAGCCGGACCGACTGGCCGTATACAGCTACGCCCATATACCGACTATCATGCCGGCCCAGAAACTGTTGAAAACCGAAGAACTGCCCTCAACCGACGAGAAATTGGGCATGCTTCAATACAGCATTTCTCACCTTACGGAAAGCGGCTATCGTTTTATCGGCATGGACCACTTCTCCCGTGAGGGCGAGGAACTGACCCTTGCCATGGATAATGACACCCTGCAGCGCAATTTCCAGGGATACAGCACCCATTCGGGGGCCGACCTCTACGCTTTCGGCATGTCGGGAATATCAAATGTAGGTGAGTATTACTGGCAAAACAGTAAAGAGATCAATGACTACTACCACCTTCTTGATGAGGGCCAACCACCTGTTGCCAGGATGCTGCACCTGAACAGGGACGACCTGCTGAGGCGAGAGGTCATCATGCAGCTTATGTGCCGGCGGCGAGTCGAAAAGAGCGGTATTGAACAGAAATGGGATATTCAATTTGACCGGTATTTCAAAAAAGCCCTTAAACAGCTTAAAACCCTCGAAAAAGATCAGCTGGTTAAAGTGGATAGCCGCTTTATAGAAATTACTTCGTTGGGTAGATTGTTTCTTAGAAACATAGCAATGTGTTTCGATTACCATATACAAACCAATAATTCGGTTCGCTCATTTTCAAAAACGGTATGAGGTAAACCTATGGACTCAACTAAATATATTTACACATTCGGCGGCGGTGAAGCAGAAGGTGATAAATCCATGAAAAATCTTTTGGGAGGCAAAGGGGCCAACCTGGCCGAGATGAGTTCCATCGGCCTGCCCATCCCCCCGGGTTTTTCCATCACTGCCGAGGTTTGCCGGTACTATAACGAACATGACGGATCATGGCCGGAGGGACTGGAGGGGAAGGTCCAGCAAAGCATCCAATTCCTGGAAGGCCTGATGGGGGCAAAATTCGGAGATTCCTCCGACCCCCTGCTGGTTTCCGTCCGGTCGGGTGCTGCCACCTCCATGCCCGGCATGATGGATACCGTCCTCAACCTCGGCCTTAACGATCATTCGGTGCAGGGACTGGCCGAAAAGACGGATAACAAACGTTTTGCCTACGACTGTTATCGCCGTTTCATCGATATGTTTGGAGGTGTGGTCATGGGTATCGACCATGAAAAATTTGAAGAGGTCCTCCAAAAGCTCAAAGATGAACAGGAGGTAAAGCTCGATACGGAACTGGGTATTAAAGAGATGAAAGAACTTGTAGACCGCTACAAGGCCGTATACAAAAAGAACACGGGAAACGACTTTCCCCAGGATCCGAATGAACAGCTCCATCACGCCATAAACGCGGTGTTCGGTTCCTGGAACAGCAAGCGTGCCAAGACCTACCGAAAGATCAACCGTATCACCGGCCTGCTGGGTACAGCGGTCAACGTGCAGTGTATGGTATATGGAAATATGGGTGACGATTCGGCTACCGGCGTATGCTTTACCCGCAATCCCGCAGACGGCACTAACAGCCTGTACGGGGAGTTCCTGGTCAATGCCCAGGGTGAAGATGTGGTAGCCGGCATCCGTACCCCCAGAAATATCAGTGAGCTGGATAATGATATGCCCGAAAGCTACCGCGAACTCCGGGAGGTAACGGAAAAACTGGAGCAGCATTACCAGGATATGCAGGATATTGAGTTTACCATCCAGCAGGGAAAGTTGTTTATCCTGCAGACCCGCAACGGTAAGCGTACCGGGGTAGCCGCCGTTAAAATTGCCGTGGATATGGTTGAAGAAGGGCTTATAACCAAAGAGGGTGCCGTCAAAAACCTGGTGGAACCGGGTCACCTGGACCAGCTGCTCCATCCCCAGTTAAAGCAATCGGATATTGACGGCAGCGACATCATCGGGAAGGGGCTGCCCGCCTCTCCCGGGGCTGCAGTAGGCAAAGTGGTATTCAGCTCCGAAACGGCCGAAGAGGAACACGGAAAAGGAGAAGAGGTAATCCTTGTACGCATTGAAACCAGCCCGGAGGATGTCGGGGGCATGTCGGCAGCCGAAGGCATCCTTACCTCCCGCGGCGGCATGACCAGCCACGCAGCTGTGGTTGCCCGCGGATGGGGCAAGCCCTGCGTGGCCGGCTGCGACGACATCGTGATCAACTATGAGTCACAATCATTTACCAATGGAGATATCACCGTCAAGGCCGGGGATTGGATCTCCATCGATGGAGCCCGGGGAATTGTAATATCCGGCAGGAAGCCGGTAGAGGAACCCTCCTTCGGAGAAAACTTCCATACGTTTATGGAATGGGTGGATGACATTCGGGATATGGATGTACGCACCAATGCAGACACTCCGGATGACGCCAAACGGGCCAGGGAATTTGGCGCCCAGGGTATAGGCCTTGCCCGTACCGAACATATGTTCTTCGGCGAACAAAGAATCAAGGCCATGCGGAAGATGATCATATCGGAAACGGAAACCGATCGCAGAGATGCCCTTGAGAGCCTGCTTCCCTTCCAGAAAGAGGATTTCATCGAAATATTTGAAGCCATGGAAGGCCTGCCGGTAACCGTACGGCTGCTCGACCCTCCCCTTCACGAATTCCTCCCGGATGAGGAAGAGGAGATTACCGTTTTGGCTGACGAACTGGGTATTACCGTCAAGGAACTGAAGCGTAAAATAAGGCTGCTGAAGGAATTCAACCCCATGCTGGGCCACCGGGGCTGCAGGCTGGGTATCACCTATCCCGCCATAACAGAGATGCAAACGCAGGCCATACTCGAAGCAGCCGTACAACTGAAAAAAGAGGGGAAAAAGGTCCTGCCCGAAATAATGATTCCCCTCGTGGGTACCTCCGAGGAGTTTATCCACCAACACGAGGTGGTTGACCAGGCAGCCGAAGAAGTGTTCCGGCGGGAAGGGACCTCAGTGGAATATAAAGTGGGAACCATGATTGAAATTCCCCGGGCCGCGATTGTGGCGGATAAAATTGCCGAAGAGGCGGAATTTTTCTCCTTCGGCACCAACGACCTTACCCAGATGACCTACGGATACAGCCGGGATGACGCCGGCAAGTTCCTTGAAATATATATGAAAGAGGGTATCCTGAAAGACGACCCCTTTCAAATACTGGATGAGGAGGGCGTGGGAACCCTCGTGAAAATGGCCACCGAAAAGGGACGAGCGGCCCAAAAGAATCTTAAAGTGGGCATTTGCGGCGAACACGGAGGAGATCCCTCGAGTGTACGTTTCTGCTACAACCTGGGATTGAACTACGTGTCCTGCTCGCCCTACCGGGTACCGGTGGCTCGCCTGGCCGCAGCGCAGGCAAGGCTGGGATCGATGGAACAGTAATATGCGATAATAGCAATAAACCGAATGAACTCTCAAAAACAGCGTGCTGTAGAAATCTGGCTATGGACAGGTGCCGCCCTGATATTCCTGATGCTGGTTATCGGCGGTATTACGCGCCTGACCGGTTCCGGCCTCTCCATGTCAGGCTGGAACCTTATCATGGGTGCGCTGCCGCCTATGAACGACGCTGAGTGGTTGGCTGCTTTTGAACAATACAAGCAGTTTCCGCAATACCGGCAGATCAACAGCGGAATGACGCTCGAGGAATTCAAAGGCATCTTCTTTTGGGAATACCTGCACCGCCTGACCGGGCGCGCGGTGGGAATCATTTTTATGGTCCCCTTCCTGTTTTTCTGGCTGCGGGGTTACTTTACAGCCAAGCTATTCAGCCAACTACTGATCCTGCTTGGGCTCGGGGCCCTGCAGGGCGCCATGGGTTGGATCATGGTCAAAAGCGGATTGGTTGACCTCCCATATGTCAGCCATTACCGGTTGGCCGCTCACCTGCTCCTTGCTTTCATACTGGCAGGATACTGTGTGTGGATTGCCCTGGATTTGCGAAACAGTACAAAGCACAAAAATGCAATGATGCCGACCGGCATAAAACCATGGGCCCATCTCGTGCTGCTTCTCTTTCTTTTCCAATTGACCTGGGGGGCTTTCACGGCCGGGCTTAATGCAGGCTATATCTATAATACCTTCCCCCTTATGAACGGGGAATGGCAGCCACAAAACGCCTGGATCATGCAGCCTGTGGTTATGAATTTGCTGGAAAATCCCGGAACGGTGCAATGGATACACCGCCTGGCAGGCACCCTCCTTCTCCTTCTGGTAATGGGATTGTGGGTAAAGGCATACCGCCTTGAGGCCGGCCACCCGTTAAAAAAGAAAGCGCACCTGCTGCTGGGCCTTATAGGCATTCAGTACTTGCTGGGAATTTGTACCGTGCTGTATAGCGTCCCCATAGGACTCGGAGTGGCGCACCAGGCAGCAGCCATGCTGTTTTGGGTGGCCCTGCTGGCTTTTTATCATGAGTTGTATGCAGCATTCCCAAAAAATTTACCCTATTTTAAGACAAAAGAGTCTTTATTATGATTATAATTAACCTAACAAAGAATAAAACCTAATACTATGGACCTTATAAAAGAACGAACCATCGGACAAATTGTAGCTGACGACTATCGCACGGCCCAGGTGTTCCGTTCATTCGGACTGGATTTCTGCTGCGGTGGCAATAAAACCGTCGAAGAAGCCTGCAATAAGAAAGGCGTTGATACCACCGAGGTGCAGAACGCCCTGGAAAGCCTCGGAAACGATGACAGCGGACAGCATAACTTTAATGAATGGGCGCTCGATTTCCTGATCGATTATATCGTGAACAACCATCACTCCTATGTACGGTCGAAACTGCCCGAAATAGAATTTTATGCCCGCAAGGTGGCTAAGGTACACGGTGAACGGCACCCCGAGCTCAAGACCATCTATGAACTTTTTACGAAACTCAAGGTCGAGATAACCAGCCATCTTGGCAAGGAGGAGGATATTCTTTTCCCCTATGTGAAAAAACTGGTGGAAGCGGATAAGACCACAACCTCCCTGTTGGAGTCCCCTTCCTTCGGTACGGCAGCCAAGCCGGTGGCCATGATGGAGGCCGAGCATGAAGAAGCAGGCGGCATCATGGAACAAATTCAGAAGCTGAGCAGCAACTTCACTCCTCCCGGGGATGCATGCACCACCTACCGGGTACTGTTTCAGAATCTTGAAGCTTTCCAGAAAGACCTTCACAAACACGTACATCTTGAAAACAATATTCTTTTTCCGAAGGCCCTGGCCCTGGAAAAAAGACTTAATTGAACCATGCAGGGCTGCCTTTCAAAAGGTGGCCCTGTATTCCTATTTAAACCCGGCCCAAACGGCTTCACCGGATTATAATTTTCATACCAATTAAACCGAAAATTAATGATGACTTCTCAACACAGCTTTTCTATTCCTGTCATGGGCACCGGACATTCTATTGACTCTCCCATACGTGTTGGACCCTATGGCATCGATTCCGTGATTTCCATTGTCGACGACCTCTTGATTGAACGTATTCGAAAACACTACTGTCAAACCCTATCCCTGCCCTATACCAATATATCCCGAAACGCCGAAGACGGGCGGGCGCGAAGAATAACCGCCTACCTGGACCTGGTTCAGTCTATTGTCCGCCAAAAGTTTGAAAGCATTAAAAGTCAACCTTTCTTCGAAGACAATGACAAAACGCGGTATTTCGAACTGCTTCCCAAAGAAAATCCCCTGAAAAAAATGTACGGCAGGCTGAAAAATACCGAGCCCGGAAAGTTGAGGGATAAACTGGCCTACGAGTTGTCCAACCGGATGCAGCCGGGGTCCATCGACGTGAATATCATGGCCAAAGTCGACGGACTGAACTATGAAAAGGACGGGGCTCCGATGAGCGCCGAATACAGCGATGCCAACGCAGCCCTCAGGGGCTACGCCCGAAGTTCGCTGAGGTCCAGCCTGATCCTGTCGGCCGGCTTTAATCCCAGGCTTTACAACTATATCAGTGAGTTTAAGGATTTCTACCGGGATGCCGGGGGTGAAATCAAGAAGAAGATCATATTGAAAGTCAGCGACTTCCGCTCGGCCCTCATCCAGGGCAAATACCTCGCCAAAAAAGGCCTGGAAGTATTTGAATATCGCATTGAATCCGGGCTTAACTGCGGGGGACATGCATTCGCCTCCGACGGCTATCTGTTGCCTGCACTTCTGAAGGAATTCAGGGAAAAGAGAGACCTTCTTAGCAGTTCCATACGTCCGTTGATTCAAAAATACTATGAGGATAACGAAGACGGATTTTCCTCCGACTGGGATTTTACGGAACCGAGGCTGACCGTACAGGGCGGTATAGGTACCAGCGGGGAAGCCCGGCGGCTGCTGGACGACTTTGGAATGGACGCCACCGGCTGGGGAAGTCCTTTTCTGCTGGTTCCCGAAGCCACCACCGTCGACCGGACCACCCGCAACCTGCTTAGCGAGGCCAAACAGAATGAGCTGTACCTGAGTGGAGTTTCTCCCCTCGGTGTCCCCTTCAACAACGTTCGTAACACCGGTTCAAGACAGTGGCACAACGAGCGTATTGAAAAGGGAAAACCCGGCTCTCCCTGCCCCAAGGGGTTCCTGGAATCCAATACCGAGTTTACGGAGAACCCCATCTGTACGGCTTCAAACCAGTATCAGCTCCTTAAAATCGATCAGATCAACAGCAGCGATATGGAGGAAGCCGATAAAAAACGAAAAAGGGAAAAGGTACTCGAAAAAGCCTGCCTTTGCGACCATCTCGGCAATGGAGCCCTTATCAGCCTGGGCATCCTGGAAGAGCGGCGGGCACCCCAAGCTATCTGCCCGGGGCCCAATATAGCCTGGTTTGAGGGCGAATATACCCTCAAGGAGATGGTGGACCATATCTATGGCCGCTCCCCCTCCCTGGTTCCATCGGAGCGTCCTCATATGTTCGCAAAAGAGATGCAAATGTATGTAGACTATTTCGAGGAACTGGCAGAGCAGGAGGGAGCAAATGAAGGATCCATCAAAAAACTATCCCGCTTCAAGAAAAACCTGGAAGAAGGCATGGACTACTGCCTTGAAATTGCCGGATCCGACTCCTACAGGGATGAGAATCTCTCCTCCATACCGGAAACCGTTTCCGAACAGCGTTCCAGGCTGCGTTCTATCTACAGCAAACTGGAAAACAAAAACCTTGCAGTGACAAAGTAAACAGTCCGCTGATACTATAACCCCACTTATTTTTATCAAACAAAACGGTGATTTATGAATCCTGAAGAGCAAAAAAGATCCTGGGCCGAGCCCTATAAGATCAAGATGGTTGAACCGGTAAAAATGATCAGCCGGGAGGAAAGAGAAGAGGCCATCAAAAAAGCGGGGTATAACACCTTCCTGTTGCGTTCCAGCGAGGTATACATCGACCTGCTGACCGACAGCGGGACTTCGGCGATGAGCGATCGCCAGTGGGCCGGCATGATGATGGGTGACGAAGCCTATGCGGGAAGCAAAAACTTCTATAACCTGGAAGAGGCCATTCAAAAATACTACGGCTACCAATACCTTGTCCCCACCCACCAGGGGCGCGGGGCGGAACATATCATCTCCCAGCTGATGATCAAGGAGGGAGATATTATCCCGGGCAACATGTACTTCACCACAACCAAACTGCACCAGGAACTTGCCGGGGGACGCTTTGCCGACATTGTGATCGACGAAGCCCATGACCCGGAAAATGAGCATCCCTTCAAAGCCGATGTCGATCTTGACAAACTCGAAAAACTGATCGAGAAGCATGGGGCCGAACGCATCCCCTATATCGCCATAGCTACCTCCGTGAACATGGCGGGCGGGCAGCCAATATCCTTGAAGAACCTGAAAGCCGTTCGTGA
Organism: uncultured Balneolaceae bacterium; assembly: GCA_964423345.1. Classification (GTDB taxonomy): domain Bacteria; phylum Bacteroidota; class Rhodothermia; order Balneolales; family Balneolaceae; genus CAYREV01. The sequence continues at coordinate 19,331 of CAYREV010000007.1, forward strand.
GATCAGCCAAAATTACGGCATTCCCATTATCCATGACATGACCCGCGTGGCCGAAAACGCCTATTTCATCAAACAGCGGGAAGAGGGGTATGAAGATACCCCGGTAAGGGATATCGTCCATGAGATATGCTCGCTAACCGACGGGGCCACCATGAGCGCCAAAAAGGATGCACTGGTTAACATCGGTGGATTTCTCGCTCTCAATGACGAAGAACTTTATCGGAAAGCCCAGAACATGGTGGTTATCTATGAGGGACTCCATACCTATGGAGGGATGGCGGGACGCGACATGGAAGCCCTGGCTATCGGAATTTCCGAATCGGTGGATGAAGACCACATTCGGGCGCGGGTGGGACAGGTTCAATACCTGGGAAACAAGCTGATTGACATGGGGGTACCGGTTGTACATCCCATCGGCAGTCACGGAGTTTTCCTTAACGCCAGGAAAATACTTTCACACCTCAGCCAGGACAAGCTGCCGGCCCAATCCCTGACAGCTGCCCTCTATGTCGATTCGGGTGTGCGGAGCATGGAACGAGGGGTGGTTTCGGCCGGCCGGGACCCGGAAACAGGAAAAAACAACTATCCCGAATTGGAGTTGGTCAGGCTAACCATACCCCGCCGCGTCTACACACAGGCCCATATGGATGTGGTTGCGGAATCGGTGCAGGGCGTATACCGGAACCGGGAGAATATTTCCGGCCTGGCCTTTGAATATGAGCCCGAGCACCTCCGTTTCTTCCAGTCCCGTTTTAGAAAAGTTTAGCCGGGAGCCTGCTAGCCGCCGACCGGCTGCAGCCTGGCGGAGAAATGACGCAACACATCGGGAGCCTCCACAATTTCGTAGCCGTTGAGCTGCTTCCGCTGACGGTAGGCGGCAAGGATCACTTCAACAAGATAGTCGACATGGCTCTGGGTATAGACCCGCCGGGGAAAAGCAAGCCGCACCAGTTCCATCGGTGCCGGCTTCTCCGATCCGTCGGCTTGCCGCCCGAACATGACCGTTCCGATCTCCACACCCCGGATACCGCCCAACAGGTAGAGCGCATTATTCAGGGCCCAGCCCGGATACTGTTCGGGAGGGATATGGGAAAGTATTTCCCCCGCATCCAAATACACGGCGTGGCCGCCGGGAGGCTGTACAATGGGTACGCCCGCCTCATCAAGCTGCTCACCCAGATATGAGATAGTGCGGATACGGTATCGGAGATAGTCCTCGTCGAGGGCCTCATACAGCCCACGGGCCACCGCCTCCATATCATATCCGGCCATTCCCCCGTAAGTGGGGAACCCCTCCGTAAGTATCTCCAAATTGCGGCACTTCGAGGCCAGCTCGTCACTGTTCAGGGCCAGAAAACCCCCGATATTCGACATGCCGTCTTTCTTTGCACTCATGGTACAGCCGTCGGCATAGCTAAACATTTCGCGGGCTATCTCGATGGGCGTTTTATCCCTGAACTCTTTCTCACGGGTCTTGATAAACCAGGCATTTTCGGCAAAACGGCATGCGTCAATAAAAAAGGGTATGCCATGTGCACGCGCCGTCTCCGATACACCCCGGATATTTTCCATGCTTACCGGCTGTCCCCCGCCCGAATTGTTGGTAACGGTTATCATAATTATCGGTATCCGGTCCGCCCCCACCTCCTCTATGGTTTGCTTAAGCTTTTCAATATCCATATTTCCCTTGAACGGATGTTTTGATCCCGGTTCCCTCCCCTCGCTAATAACAAGGTCACGCGCCTCGGCACCCGAATGCTCGACATGGGCGCGCGTGGTATCGAAATGGGTATTGCTGGGTACTACGTCCCCCTCTCCCGCCACCGTGGTGAAAAGTATATTCTCAGCCGCCCTTCCCTGGTGGGTGGGAATCAGATGCTTGAGCCCCGTTATATCCCCTACAGCATCTTCGAGCCGGTAGTAGGAAGAGGATCCCGCATACGACTCGTCACTGGCCATCATACCCGACCACTGCCGGGAAGACATGGCCCCTGTGCCGCTGTCGGTCAACAGGTCTATCAGAACATCTTCTGCCTTCAGCAGGAATGGGTTATACCCTGCCTCTTTCAGCAACCGGCTTCTCTCCTCCATAGTGGTAAATCGTATCGGCTCCACCGAACGAATGCGAAAAGGTTCAATGATGGTATCGGTATGAAATGGTTTCAGATTCATGGCAAATCAGCTTTGTTTTCAGTCCCTCTTTTTTAGTCGGACCGGTACAGTTAATAATGATATTTAGATTGATTAATAACCAAAACAATACTACAATTAATTATAAATAAGACAAAATACTCTTAAATAGATTTTTTATGCTGGAACCCTTTTTCAGACCCAGGGGCGTAGCCGTTATAGGAGCGTCCCGAAATCCCCATAAACTCGGCTACGGTATTGTGCGAAACCTCAAAGAATACCGTTATCGCGGTGCCATCTATCCCATTAACCGATCAGCCTCCGAAATACTTGGCGAGCCCTGCTATTCGTCCATCGGCGAAGTACCCGACCCCGTCGATCTTGCGGTAGTGGTGGTACCGGCACGGGTAGTCCCCGATACGGTCCGGGAATGCGGCGAACGGGGTATCAGCCATACCATCATCGTCAGCGGTGGTTTCAGCGAAACCGGTGAAGAGGGTAAAAAGATAGAGGAGGAACTGAAGAGGGTTGCCGGTGAATTTGACATGCATATAATCGGTCCCAACTGCATCGGGACGATCGACACCCATACCCCGGTAAACACCACCTTTGTAACGGGGATGCCCGAGCCGGGAGAGATAGGGTTCTGTTCGCAGTCGGGAGCCATGGTGGCATCTGTTATTGACTGGGCCCGGGGAGCCGGTGTAGGTTTTTCCCGTATCGTCAGCCTGGGCAACCAGGTGGATGTAAGTGAAAATGAGATGATCGAGGTACTCTGCTCCGATCCGCAGACCAAAGTCATCACCGCATACATCGAAGGGGTCTCCAATGGATCTGAATTTGTTGACATTGCCGGCAAGGCAGCGCTGGAAAAACCATTTGTTGCCCTTAAAGGGGGACGGGGAGAAAGCGGGGCACGCGCCGTCGCTTCCCATACCGGAGCCCTGGCCGGGAGTTCCGAAGCCTATAGTGCGGCCTTCAGGCGAAGCGGGGTGCAGCAGGCCGAAACCATGGAAGAGATGTTTGACTGGGCCCGCGCCCTGGCCTGGCAACCGCTGCCGCGGGGAAAACGCATAGCGGTCCTGACCAACGCCGGGGGACCGGCCATCCTGGCTGTCGATGCCCTGGAAAAGAGCGGCCTCGAACTATCAGAACTTACCGGCGAGACCCGGGACTACCTTCGTTCCCGGCTGCCGGCAGCTGCAAGCATCACCAATCCGGTAGATGTATTGGCGGGATCCGGGCCGGGGACCTATGCCGTTGCCCTGGATGCCTTGTTGACGGACGAAACGGTAGACGCCGTAGTCGTTATACAGGCTCCACAGGATTGGTTTTTGCCGGCCAGCCTGGCCGAGGTGGTCGGAGAAGTGGCGTGGGTACACGACAAACCGGTCATCGCTTCCATTATGGGCAAGGCATCGGTGGAAAAAGCCCTGACTATCCTGCACAAACGCAAGATACCCAATGTCTCTTTTCCCGAACGGGTGGCCTCGGTTCTTTCTGCCATGGTACAGCGGCGCGAATGGCTGGAATCCTCCGGAAACGGCCCACAGAAATTTGAAGATATCAATGTAGAAAACGCCCGAAAAGAGGCTGCCGCCGGGAACTGGAAGAAAGTGCTGCAACTCTATGGGATCACCTTTCCCAAAGAATGCATGGCAAAAACATCCAGGGAAGCCGTACAGACAGCCGAGAGCATCGGCTACCCGGTCGTGCTTAAACTTGTCTCTGGTTCTGTTACCCATAAAACGGAAGTGGACGGAGTCAAGCTCCGGCTCTGCAATTCCGACGAGGTGGAACAGGCCTGGCAGCAGCTGGAAACGTCGGCAGGCGATGCCGGAGTCTCCATGGAGGGTGCCCTGGTTCAACAGATGGTTACCGGGGGGCAGGAAGTCATCCTCGGCCTCAGGCAGGATGAGCAGTTTGGGCCCATCATCCTGTTCGGGACGGGCGGAACGGATGTTGAGTTGCTTCGCGATGTTGCCTCCTCGCTCGCGCCTCTCAACCGCGTGCAGGCCGAACAACTGATCGATGAAACCAGGGCCGGCACCAAACTCAGGGGGTGGCGAAATCACCCGGCGGGCGACCGTGAGACCGTAATCCGCTATCTTGTCCGCCTTGCCAGGCTGGCAACGGATATCCCCGGTATCAAGGAACTTGAAATCAATCCTCTCATAGTTCTTCCCGAAGGGGAAGGAGCCTATGCGGTCGATGTTCGGGGAAGTTTAAAGGGTTCATAAAACTCACTCACCCGGGTACCAGGCGAATCCATCTTCCCGGTTAAATTTTACGACCCTCCGGTGATGCTCTTCAAAGGTCACATCCCTGCGGTCGGTATATAACCACTCTTCGCCCGCGGTATCTCCCAGGTACAATTGAACCGGATACGCTCCCGCTTTCAGGGGTATCTCCACCAGGGCACTGCTCGGACGGTCACCGAACAGCCCTTGCGGCTCATACCGGCGGTTAAGTATCTCTTTCCCGTCTACCACGATGCGAAGGCGTACGGCCGACCGCTCCCGGGAAATCCTGTTATCCGGCCGCCGCATATGGGGCAAGAGGTTCTCCTGGGAAGGTGCATCCTCAACGTTATTATCCACCGGCCGCCCGGGAAGCGTAAAGGATACCACCAGGCTCGAATCACTTTGAACCGGCAAGCTGTAGGGAGCCTTGCTAAAGAAGTAGGTCAGAAAACCCAGAACGGCTATCAGCGATAATCCCATTATATACCGGGCCGCTTTGCTTCCCCGAGCCTTCGGCAGCTCCTGTTGCCCCCCATGCTCCCTGAAAGCACGGGCCTCCCGTATAAATGCCGCGGAATCCACCTGGTTAAAACGCAGATAACGAATGCGGGAGGGGTCTGCCTTTTCACTTCTCAGCTCCGGATGCCTCGCCCCTTCCAGGCGCATGCCGGTCCACTTCGTCCCCAGCCTGAAGTCAGGTTCGCTCTGGCAGCCGACAACCAGTACCCTCTCTGCTCCCTTTCTCAATACCCGCTCTATCATAAGCGGATGCACCCATCCCACACAGGGAACGGAGCGGACGATATATCCCGGCAGCTCTTTGCAACGGCCGGTTTCCTCATCAATTTGGAGCTCTGCCCCGGCCGAAGCCGAACAAATGTAGGCAACATATGCCGAGCCTTCCTCATCAAGCCTGTTTTCCAGCCATCCGTCCACTTCCCTTCGCACCTCGTTGGGCTGTAGCTGCGGAAAGGATATGCCCGCGGGGTCACAGGCCCCAACGCATATGCCGCAGGACATACACTTCGAGGGATCGATGGAGGCATAATAGTCACCTCTTTTGATATCTCCCTCTTCCCTGCGCAACATGGTCACAGCATTAAAGGGACAATCTTTATAACACTGTTCACACCCATTGCACAGTGAGGGGTCGACTTCAGGTTTCGGTGGCTCTTTTTTTACCAATAGCCAGGGTACGCTGATAAACCCAATAAAACCGACCAACAGTAACAGCCAGAGCATTCCGCCCTCCAGCCGGTCGGTGAAGTAAACGGGAATCATATAAAAATAATCGATGGGCATCGCCTCCTGCATTTCCAGCATGCGGGCGGGCTTGGTCAGGTCGGCAGGCAGCCAAACCGACATAATACAGAGTGAACCGGTCACGGCCCAGGTCATCGGTTTATTGGTAATAAAGTTAGCCTTGTTAAGCCGCGACACATGCAGCCACAAGGCAATTCCTATAGCCAGCGGTATCAGCATATGGAAGAAGAAAACCAGGAAAAACAGCAGGGAGTTGAAACTGTCGTCGGTCAGGAAGGAGCGGCTGAGCGGCTCGGCAAAAATCGGCAACTGGTCCAGCATCCGGGCAGTCCCCACCGCTACCTGGTTGGCCCTTTCATCCCAGACCAGCCAGTATCCCAGCCAGCCGTCAAACCAGAGTAATGCCACCGCCAGGATGCCGGTAACCCAGGCGAGCCACCTGCCTCCACCCAGGCGCTTGGCAAAAAACATTTTGAAGGCATGAAAAAGTATAAACAACATGCATGCATCCGAGCTGTAGCGGTGGAGGGCCCTGAAAAACTCCCCTGCCGGATTCATATGCAGCAGGGAATCGTAGGCCTGGTACACACTCGGCTTATACCATAACAGCAGGACAAATCCGGAGACCAGGGCAATCACAAAAGTAAGGTTGGCGATAGCACCCGACTGGGTAAAGGGGTTGAATGCGGGAGACAACACCTTTTCCACCCACTTGTCAAGCCGTTGAAACCACCGGTTACCGATATTAAAAAACCATTCAGCCCGAACGGTCGACTCAGGGCACTGCTCTTTTACCCGGCTTTTATAGTCGCCGTTTTTTTTGAATGAGCTGTGGTCGCCTCCGGCCAGCTCCGCCAGATTAATTTCTTCAGTCAGGGTATTCATCTTTCAGATTGAGGTTTACAGAGTGGTTCAATGTCTTTTCCAACGGTGGGGCATCCTCTTGAACAAGCAGGCGTGTTGCTTTCAGCAGCCATTTCTGCTGTCGGTCTCCCAGCGTAAACCGGTAGGCTATGGTGCCATTTTTGTCAATGAGTATAAAGAGGTTCGCGTGGTCAATTGCCCCGTCTTCCCTTCTTATCCGGGGAATGTTAAGCTTGTCAAGGATCTCATTGATATATCCCGCTTCTCCCGTCAACAGATGCTGATTCGGTTCCGTCAACTCATAATGGTCGGCCGTCATTTTAAGCATGTCGGGAGTGTCTTTCGACGGATCCATGGTCAATGCCATCAGCTGTACCTGCCCGGCCTCCTTCTCGTTCAGTTCAGCAAGCACCTGTTTGGCCTGTTCCAGAATCAGGGGGCATGTTTCGGCACACGAGGCGTAAACCGCGGTAAGCATTATCACATTCTCTCCCCTGTAATCGTCCAGCGAAATGTATTCCTTGTGCTGATTGACCAGCGTAAATGAGGGCGGACTAAATTCTGTCCTCAGGCTCTCGGCCGGAAACGGTAGTTCCCCTTCACTTTTCAACGAATAAAATGAGGGAAGGGTCAACCCCACGCCCAAAACTAAAACCAATGCCAGGCAGACAGCCGGCAAGGCAGGCGTCCACCCCTCTTTCAGTAAATCCGAGAGAGGGCGATACCAAAAAATTATTACAAACGTACTGAGGATGGCGGGCTGAACGATAAACATAGCCAGGTAGATAGACTCGATCTCACCCGTGGCCGGATCATAGCCCAGGCACCAGGTTTTAAACTCCTCGGCAAAAGCACCCAGGGTGGAACCGGAAACCGGGATCATCGAAACCGCCAGAACCAGAACGGCAAAAAAGAACAGTACCGAAAGCATGAAAACGGGAAAGCGCCACGAGGAAAAGAAAGCTTCCAGGGAATATAGGAGATGCTTTGCCTGTTCTGTAGATGGGTCTTTCTTCATAATAAATGCCTACTTTTTTTAATCAAGCTGATACAGCTAAAAACCCCTCCGGCCGGTACTACCGGCCAGAAGGTGATTTTAGTACTAATCCAACGTTTAGCTTACCGTAAGGGTATTATTCAGCAATTCCCCTCAACGGCACTCTACTTTGTCAACGAACGAACCAAAGGTCAGCCAGGGCTTTCCAGTTGGCGAAATAGTAGATGGCGAAAGTCAACAGGAATATAATTACGACCGTCATGGTTCCGGGCGTTTTTACATGTTCGTAATCTTCGCCTTCCTCCTCATAGCCCTTCTCAATCAGCTCATCCTTCAGGCGGGTGGAATTTTCGTCCTGCCAGCTTTTCATCGGCTGTCCCTCATTGGAACGTCCGAAGAACACCGCTGCAACCACCAGCCCGACAAAGAGCAGCAGGCCGAGGAATGCCAGTATCCCTCCAATTCCGACCAGCCCGAGCATGACATGGGCAATGGGATCAAAACCGGAATCAAGGATGGAGCCGCTGAAGTCGATATCATAGTGACGGCGCGGAACTCCATAGGAACCGGCGAACGACATACCCATCGACATGATCACGATACCTCCTCCGAAAAGGTAGGGCTGTATGCGCGCCCACTTCTTAAGATAGAACTCGCGCTGGAATATGAGCGGCACCAGGTAGTAGGCCAGCCCCATGAAAGCGAGAGTGGTCCCTCCAACTACCGTTGCATGGAAGTGTCCGGGGATCCTGAGCGTGTTATGAGCAATAATATTGATCTGTTCGGTACCCAGCGTAACCCCGGTAATGCCTCCGATAAATCCGAAGATGACAATGGATAGCAGAATGGCCGAAAAGCCCGGGTCTTTCCATGGAAGTTTTGCGAACCATCCGAAAATACCCTTGGTAAAACCTTTACGGCGCTGTGCCACCTCAAGAGATGCGGGAACCGTATAGCCGTGAATCATGGAGGCCAATACCGCAAGATACATGGCATAGGAGGTGTTCCAGATTTTCCATCCGGCACCTACACCCGGATCCACCAGCAGGTGGTGGGCCGAAGCCAGGTTTATAAAAAGAATATAGAGCACGAAAGCCCCGCGGCAAACCGTTTGATTCAGGGGTTTGGCCCCCGTTGTCATCGTAGCCATGAAATACCAGACGGCAACCATGGCACAAACATTAATCTGCTGTGACATATGTCCGAGTCCCCACCAGAGCAGGCGGTAAAGTCCGGGATCGTACGACTCGATCCACCCCATGGACCAGAAATAGGCGGGTACCAGGGCAGCCGCACCGTGAAGAAGCGCCAAAACCGCTATGATAGCCGCGGCGGCCGCACCGAAAGTTACCAGGGGCATCGAGCCCTCGTAGGTTTTATCCCGCTTGGCTATATAGAGGGTGGCAAAAAAGTTAAAACAGACAATCAATGCCCCGACGGCAAAGAGGATGATCCCCAGGTAAAAAAGCGGATGCGCTTTCAGCGGTACGTAGGACGTCATCAGCACATCGGCCTGTCCGGCAAGGATGATATAATTGGTCAATACCGCCCCAATAGTCATCAGCCCCAGTGAAAGGTGTGCCAGCTTTTTAGAAAACAGGCGACTGTTCAACAGGCTTGTGCTTGCGAAATAGAGGATGCCCATCTCCATGAAGATGATCCAGAAGACCAGCATATTGATCCCGTGGAAGGTCAACATACGGTAGTACCAGACGCTGTCGAGCAGGTGGACGGCCGTCCAGCGGGTCAGGGCCAAACCGATAGCGGCTATGGCGCCGAGCAGGAGAAAGACAACGGCTAATACGGCATTCGCCCGCACGAAATACTGTGCGTTTAGAAATACCCGAAGACCGGTAGTAGTACAGGTTCTGAACTTGGCTAAGGCTTGTGTAGCTTTCATATCATTAAAATGGTTTAGATTTATTCGACAATGATTTTACCGGTCATCATATGGTGCCCGATGCCGCAAAATTCGTTACATATGATATCAAAAGTCCCCGTAGTGGTGGGAGTCATGGTCAGCACATGATCGTAACCCGGAAGGATGTGGAAATTCATGTTCATCGGCAGCAGGGAGAAACCATGCTGCAAATCGGGTGAAGAGATATGTATGCGATAGGTCTGATCTTTTTTAAGTTTCAGAACAGGATACCAGTTCCACATCTTTCCAACCAGGTAGGCATCTCCGCCCGGGGCGGGTTCAACGATAGGTATTCCATTCATCTCCCCCACCTTGTTTGTTTCAATGAATCGGTCGGTTCGATCCAGGAAAGCGGCGGCTTCCACTCTATAGGATTCTCCCGTACTGTTTTGCTTCCCTTTGAAGTGCCAGTACGGCATGGTTACAGACATGACCAGACACCAGACTAAAGCCAGCCCGACCCAAAGGCGCTCGGTGCCGGTTGGGGCTTTAAACCAGTTTCCAACAGGATGAAAAATACTCATAATGTTATATCCGTTTTTTAGTTATTTGATCAGGGTAGCGTGGCATCACCCATTGATATTAATTCGATGACACCCCAGAGGGTGTAGGAGATGATGGGAATCAGCAAGCCCAGGGCTAGCAACAGCCAGATGTTGTCCAGGAACCGCTGTCCTAATGGTTTTTCTTCTTCTGATTTCATAACGATTATTGTTTTTATGTTTGAGGGTACATTCGCTTATTCTTCCAGGCCTTGACCATGATCCAGAGAAACAGCAGGCCCCCGGAAACGGCCAGCAGTCCGCCGATAGTCATAATCCCCAGGCCCGCAAATACTTCTATAGAATCGATCTGCTGTTCGGAACCGAACGATTTTCTGGCCAGTCCGTGGTATCCCGCATAACCGAAACCGGCGGCAAACAGCGCCTGCCCGAATCCAAACAGCAGGGGTTGTATAGCGGCAAGCTTCCTGCTCCGCCCCCCGGGCAGCCGTATGTCGTGTATCTCCAGCAACAGGTAGGTTACGGCCATAAATGCTACGGTTATCCCTCCCACGGCTGCATGGTAGTGGGCCGGAATAAGGGTGTTGGAACCGTTGATCATCGCCCCGAGAATAAAACCGATGGAGGTAAGCAGCATACTGGTGACCAATCCGCCGAAATAGGGATTTTTCAACAATCTGCCGGGCAGCTCGCCCTTGCGGCGGGCCCGTACCAAAACGACGATGATCAGAACCATAAAAACCGTGACTACGGGGAATATGCCCCATTGCATATACCGGGTAAAACCGGAATGGTATAGCATGTTGGAAGTCCCTTTCATCGTGAGCAGCGGGGCTGCCAACACCGGGAGCGTAAAAAGGGCAAACAGGATGGCCGACCATCGATAGGGTATGGGATTTCTTTTAAGCAATTTGCCCAACAGGATAATCCACACCGACAGCATGGCTGCCACATTCACAAACTGAAGCAGGTGCCCCCCTCCCCAGATGGTCAGCTCGTAGTAGGTTTGATCTGACAGGGTTTGGGGTGTGGCAAGCCAGGAACCGAAGAAGGTTACAAAGCTGACAATCAGCAGAATGGCCGCCGATCGAAAACCGGGCAAAGAGGAATCAGGAAACGCCCTTTCCATAGGGCGGCCGCTCGGAATGGCTGAAATACGGGAGTTCAAAACCGTACACAATACCCCGGCACCGAATATTAAGAGACCCCCGATAAAAAGAGGATGGTCGAGGACCGGTATATAATTGGACAAGACCGGTTCCACCCCGGATACAAATATGGAACTGACCACCATGCCCACTCCCGTGACCGCCAAAGCGTATCCCAGCGGGAGCAGCCTGTTGCTTTTCCCGGCGGCGGGTACCAATACAAAGAGTCCGCACAGAAATGCATATATCCAGATCAGCAGGGCCAGGTCTACATGGACCACGAGTCCCCTCTTGGCAAAAAGAGGGTCAGAAATCAGCTCACTGATGAAAGGTGCCCTTGCCAGGACAATGATTATCGAAAACAGGCCCGACAGAAGCAGGGTCCCTATACTCAGGAAAATCCAAAGCCGGGAGAGGGTCTTTGACTCAATCCCGGCATGATCAACCCAGGACGCTACCGGGAACATTAATATTTTTTTTACCGCTGCTAACAATAGCAATCACCATCCTTTGTTTTCAATAGAGCTCTTTGTCTATTATCTATATTTTTCAATAGAGTTACAAGTCTATTAATAATTTTTTTTATATTTTAAATGAACCTTAATATTACCGGTTGAAGGCGGGTTGACCGGATGCAGCAGGGTGTTGCACCTGGCCTGATCCCGATCGCCAATAGGCGGCTAACCGTCATTTATAATGGACGGGCCCTCAACCGGAATGAATTTGGAAATGGGAACAAGGAACAGTTCCTTTTAAAAAAATCGATATCTTGGGTACCGGCACCTGCGTTTGCCGTCTACGTTTGAACACTAAATCCTTCAGCAAAAGCCTATGCATTTACCCCAGACTGCAGAATACGCCCTCAGGGCGATGGCATGTATCGCCCTGAAAAAAGATGAACGCCCGGTAACATCGAAGGTACTGGCAGAGGCTACAAACATTCCCAGTCATTACCTGTCCAAAATCATGCGGAAAATGGTTGAAGCAGATCTTGTTACATCAAAAAAAGGACATGGCGGCGGTTTCCAACTGGCCCAATCGCCCGGGGATATCACCTTCAGGATGATCCTGGAGACGGTAGATTATGAAATAGAACCGGAAAGCTGTGTATTCGGATGGGAAAAGTGCAACAACGATGATCCCTGCCCCCTGCACAATACCTGGAGCCAGCTCAAGGATTCCTTTCACTGGTGGGCCGAAAACGTGACCCTTCAGGACGTTATAGACCACCCCGGGGAAACCGAACTTATCTTAACTCCCGGCAACGACTGAACCAACTCTTTTAGCGGACTACATCTCACATGAACCTGTACTACCTTTCCGTCTTTATCCACATAGTATCGGCAATCTTCTGGATTGGGGGCATGCTGTTTACCGCAGCCGTACTGGTGCCCGCCTCCCGTGATAAGCTCCTGAGAAATAAAAAGGGAGCCTTTTTTACGCTTGTGGGGGTCAAATTCAGCAGGCTGTCATGGATCTTGTTTGCTGTTTTATTCATTACGGGAATAACCAACCTGCTGGCCCGCGGCTTTCACCTGCAGGACTTTGTGTCGGCACCATTCTGGCAGAGCGGGCTCGGAGATGCCCTGGCTGTCAAACTGCATCTGTTTGCGGTTGTACTGGTAATAAGTGGCATTCATGATTTCTATGCCGGACCAAAGGCGGCCGAACTCATTGACCGGTCCCCCGGCAAACCGGAGACTCGCCGATTCCGTAAGCTGTCCAGCTGGCTGGGCCGCATCAACCTGTTACTGGGACTGGCAATCCTGTATTACGCCATGAAAATGGTCCGCGGTTAGACGACTTTCCAAACTACTTACTTCACAAACTGCGGATGGATGGAGAGCATCACCCAAGCCCAGGACTGAAGTCCGTCGGCATCCACACCGCGAAGCGTTTCCATTGATCCGGAAGGCGAAAGCAGGGAATATCCCACCTTCAGGGAAATATCCGAACTGAAGCTATGCGCCAGGCTGAAATCAATTTCGGAACCCAATCCTTTTTCCAGGATTTCGCCGGGCACCGTCGGGTTCACCGCCGCTTCCGCCAGTGCAAAATAGTGGTAGGTCAGTGATATGTTGGACGCTGATCCCCTTTTGTACACGGCCTGCACATACAGGTCCTGAAGTCCCCCGAAACGGCTGTCGGCCGGCACGTTCAGGAAATAATCCATATGCCCGTAGAACTTGTGGTTGGTGGCATACAAGGTGTTAAAGGCGTGGCGGCGTGGATTGGGGTCGTCGGCCCCTCCTCCCGAGAGGTAATCGTAGCCGGCAGACAGGTGGAATGCATCCAGCTCATATCCGGCTTTTACCGCATACATATAGGCCCTTATATTTTCCCTTGTGGCATCATCCCCGCTTTGAAGGTAAACGGTCCCTGTTGTATGAATTCCGTTAAGCCGGTACTGGAGATGGGTCCCGTAGGTATAGCGAAACTTGACCGATCCCGACGGCCGTTCAAAACCATCGGTTATTCCGATAAAGGATGCCTGGAAGTTTTCCCACTTTTTTTGCAGCCATATATATGTCAGGACCTTGTAGTTTTTAAGCGTATACGTATTACCCAGCAGGTTTTGTGCCTCCTGGTTATAGGCTCCTCCCAGGTCCAGGCTAAGCCTGCCATCCCCCTTGCGAAGCTTCAACACCAGGGCATCATGGCTGCGTCCCTGCTGGGTCCAGTTGACACTTCCCAAGAGGCGCTGGTCGTCATAGATCAATTCCTGGCGGCCCATTTTGATTGCTGATGCATCGGCTACCTTTACCTCTGCCCATGCTTCGTGAACATTCACATTGGGTGTGTCCCCAAGCTGTTCTACTTCCCCCCAGACCCTTACATCCTGGCCGGACAGTTTTATTTTGTACAGTTCCGTTTGATACCGGAGGCTCAGGCGCGCCCGTTGGGATATAAAAAATGCCGGCTCCACATCGGCGGTTTTCATAATCCTGTACCCGTTACGATATTCAGATCGGGGCCTGAACTCCCCCTCCACACTCAATTGAGCCTTTGTGGTGGCAGGTAAAACCATCAGTAAACAGCAAAGAACAAATAAACGGCTAACGGCTTTGTAAAAATTCATGTCTTGAGAGATTTTAAATTGAAATGCCTATACATAAAACCGGGGGAGCCGTACTTAAACAACTCCCCCGGTTTCTTAAGATGGAAAGCCCTTAGTTCCGATAACTAAGTTGCCTCCCTTTTTACAGTCAGGATACCTTTCATACCGCCCGAATAGTGGCCCGGGAAGGTACAGATGTATTCGTACTCGCCCGGTTTGTCGGGAGCCGTAAAGGTAACCTCTACGGTTTCCCCTCCTCCGGCCAGGCCGGTATAGGCCAGGATCTGGTCCTCCATATCCGGTGCGATATATTCGTTGTCGGATGCTCGTGCCGAGGCGATAGCCACAGCAGTTGCATCCGCATCGGATTCCAGAAGAACGAAGTTGTGGGCCATAGCCACTTTCGGAAAGTCGCTGACCGTAGTCAGTTTAACGATGACCTTCTGGCCCGGCAGGACTTCGATATTAGTGACCGTAAACTTCAACTGGTTGGTTCCCTCCATTTCGATGACTTTGACGGCCGGGTTATCGGCCAGCCCGACCTGGGCTATTAACAGCATCGGTAACAGGAGTAACAGTGATTTTATTTTTTTGATCGTTTCCATGGTTGTATTCCTCTTGGATTATTTAATTATAAATTCAGTATTCGATTAATTACTTGATGTCGGCATCAAAGATGTCCGGGCGTTTCTTGCCTTCCACATTGATGATACCGAGCATGCCTTTATGGGCAACCCTGCTGAGGGCGTGGTCGACCAGCTTGACCGGTCCGGGTACGGGGAAATCCATTTCAAAGATGCCGCAGCTTCCCGGTGCCACATGGCAGGTTTGCACATATCGTTCCGGCTTGCTGGCAATGGCCCCTTCTCTCCAGGCTTTGGTGAATACATTGCCGATGGGGTGGAAATTGCTGGTCACATTCGGCCCGCCGGTAACCAGGTAGATACGCGCGGTCTCGCCGGTTTTGACATTGAGCGCTCCATACCGGTTGTCGGTGATGGCCTGGGATTCGCCGTTCAGCAGTACATAATTTGGATTTTCATCGATCATGGCCTGCGTATTGAAAAGGTGCATACCCTTCTCTCCCGCTTCCCTGTTGGTATATACCTCGTGCTGTCCGAAGTAGAACTCGTGATCTACCGGGGGAAGACCCTCTTCGGGCTCTACCAGTATCATGCCGAACATTCCGCTGCTGATGTGGTAGTCCATGCGTGGGACCGCACAGTGATAGATGAAGGCTCCGGGGTACATCGCCTTGAATTTCAGCTTGGTGGATTGGCCGGGAGGGCACAGGGTGGCTTCGGCTCCTCCGCCGGGGCCATAAACCGCGTGGAAGTCCACGTTGTGAATCATGGTATTTTCAGAGAGGTTCTTATGGGTCAATATTACCGTATCGCCCTGGCGTACACGCACCATGGGGCCGGGTACCTGCCCGTTGTATGTGAGATACTTGAACTTGACGCCGTCTTCGATTTCGGCGATGACCTCCCGGCTTTCGAGCGTGATCTCATGGATTTTGGGCTTTCGGCGCTTGATCGGCCCGGGGATGTCGGTAGGATCGGCGGCAACCCGCTGAACCGTGGGAATATTTAGCATGGAAGCCGGGGTGAAATCGCCCGCCTTGCCAACTTCTTTGGCCTGCCCCACCTTGGGGAACCCCATGCCGGCCAGGAACCCGCCTGAGAGCAGGGCCGCGCCCGTGTTTCTCAGAAACCTTTTTCGAGACTGGGTAGGCTTGTCGTTAACGGCAGTGATTTGATCGGAAGTATAATTTTTGCTTTCCATCTTATCGGAGTGTTTTATTCGAATTATAGATTTAATTGTCTATAGATAATTTTGTCTACTAATAGTAATTCAATAGTCATGCCAAACCCCTGTATTGCATAAAATTCTTTTTAAAAAGCTGCTCATCACCTTTCAGATGGGAAATATGATCGGGCATTAAATGCTGGAAAGAGCATGTGAAACGGGAGTATTGCAGAATTGCAATACCGCGAAATCTGGAATCTGGCAGATTTGCAATCCTGCAAATAGGTGTTATAGCCCCCCCTCCTATCTATAAAAGTTCAGATACCCGGATTAGCATTCGTTACCCTCCCGATTTGACATGCCATACATACATTTTCAAAAAAACAGTTAATAGAACAGGTTCCAGTTTGAAATAAAGTTAGATTATTCTACATTATTTAATAATTAAGATAAAATAGTATTAAATATTATATATGGACATGAATGGCCCAAATTCCGCTCCCGAAAAACGATGGTCCCGTCCCCTTGTGATCCTCGTATCGGCGTTTCTGCTGTTTGAAACCATTACCGGCCTGCTGATATACTTTCTTCCGTTCAGTATCAGCAACCAGATGATGATCCTTGTCCACACCGGCATTGGGATCGCATTCTGTATCCCCTACCTGGTGTACCAGGTACAACACTGGCTCAGTCAGCGCCAACGACCGCTCAGTGAAATCAAGCTTACAGGGTACATCTCCATGTTCGCTGCCCTGGCAGCCGTCATATCGGGACTGGTCCTTACATGGCAGGCCCTGTTTGAAGTCCGTATCAGCTATACATGGGACAAGATCCACCTGTTCTCTACTTATGTGCTGCTGGCCTCACTGCTACCACATATTGTGCTCATTGTCATACGCGACTACAAGGCACGCAACAATCCGGTGATGAAACCGGTGATCGAATCCGAAAAGAATTTCGGCATAAGCAACCTCTTTGCCGTGCTTGCACAATTTGCGCTGGTATTACTGCTTATATATGCTTTTGAGCCGACTCCCGTCGATAATAGCCTTCCCGAAGATTACCACTATACGGACGAAAGCGGCGACCGGCCCTTTGCGCCCAGCCTGGCAACCACCGAAAACGGCGAGGGCATCGATGACCTGCTGCTGGGAAAATCGGAAACATGCAGCAGTTCGGGATGCCACGAACAGATCGGAAAAGAGTGGGAGGCCAGCGCTCACCGCTACTCGGCTATGGACCCGGCTTTCCGGGCCGTCCAGACCGCCATGGGTAATCAGGAGGGACCCATGTCTACCCGTTATTGCGGTGGTTGCCACGATCCCATCTCCCTGTTTTCCGGAACCAAGAACCTGTTCAGCGACAGCCTGACCAATAAGATGGGCATGGACGAAGGGGTCTCCTGTGTCTCCTGCCATGCCATCAAGCAGGTGGATGTATCAGGAAATGCCGATTATGTGATTGCACCGCCCGAACGCTATATCTTTGAACTGAAAGACGGTAAGATGGCCAAACTGATCAGTGATTTTCTGATTAGGGCCTACCCCCAGAAACATATCGACACCTTCCAGCGGCCACTGCTGAAAACTCCGGAATTCTGCGGATCCTGTCATAAACAGTTTATAGACGAAGAGATCAATAACGTCGGATGGGTACAACTGCAGAACCAATACGACAATTGGCGTAAGAGCCGGTGGAATCATCCCAAAGAACCCACAAAAACCATTCAGTGCCGGGAATGCCATATGCCCCTCACAGATTCCTTTGATCCTGCCAGCGGGGACGATTTGGATTACAACCGTACCAAGGACGACGGGAAGCACCGGGACCATCGATTCCTCGGAGCCAACCAGCTGATACCCACCCTGCTGGACCTGCCGGGAGCCGAAGAGCACGTCAAACTCACCGAAAAATGGCTAAGGGGTGAAATAGAGATTCCGGAAATCGCCGACAAATGGCGAACCGGGCCCGCAGTGCCCATCAACATTGTTGCTCCGAGAGAGATAACCGCAGGCAATGACCTTGAGATAAGCATTGTCATAAGCAACAACAAAACAGGACACCACTTCCCCACCGGACCGCTCGATATCATTCAATCCTGGCTGGAGATTGTGGTGACAGATCAGGATGGAAACGAGATATTCACTTCCGGAACCCTGGACGAAAATAATTTTATCGAACCCGGCTCCTTTATTTTTAAAGCCGAACCGGTAGACCAGTACAATAATGTTATCGACCGGCACAACCTATGGGAAATGGTGGGCGTACGATACAGCCGGGCCCTCTATCCCGGCCATTCCGATAACGCCGACTTCCGGATACCCCTGCCCGATTCACTGGGCCGGAAAAGCAGTGTTTCCATGAACATACCGGGCGACAAGCTCAACACCGATAAACACCAAACCATTTTGAATATCAGTGCCCGTCTTCAGTACCGGAAAATAAATCAATACCTGATGAATGCGGTTTTCGGCAATACCTACGACAACCCCACCGCCACTGTTACTACGATTTCAAGCGACCGGGCCGATGTAACCGTACTGAAAACAGACGCAACCTATTAGAAGTTTATTCAGCATGTCCAGAAGAAAAAAACGAATTCTCTACACCTCCCTCTTTTCAACTGCCATATTTCTGCTGGCCGGCTGGCACATTTGGGAAGATGATGAAAGGAAAATCTACCTGCCGGGAGAAGAAGTACAGGGCGTAACCACTCGCCTGAACCGGGAGATCCCCAAAGACTTTAATGCTTTCACCTTTAGCGATGTTACGGACAAGTCGGGTATCGACTTTACCCATTTCAACCACAGGAGAAGTTCCCGGCTTCCCGAGGACATGGGTTCCGGGCTCGCCTGGTTCGACTATGATAACGACGGATGGGACGATCTGTTCCTGCTTAATTACTCTCTTCCCCTGGGTGATCAACATAAAGATCCCGATCAGACTCCGTCCAGAAGCAAACTGTACAGGAACAACGGGGACGGTACTTTTACGGATGTAAGCAAACAGTCGGGCTTGGACCTGGCGGTCAGGGGAATGGGCGTAGCTGCGGCCGACTACGACAACGACGGGTGGACCGACCTCATTATAACAACCTACGGAACCAACCGCCTTATGAAAAACAACGGAGACGGAACCTTTACAGATGTAAGCAAGGAAGCGGGCATCGATTTCGGACCGGGCTTCTGGGCCGGGGCATCGTGGGGGGACTTCAACCGCGACGGAAATCCGGATCTTTATATTACGGGGTACGTCAAATTTGAAGATTTCGACTTGTCGGGCGAGAAACTTGCGGTTGAGGAACCGCCCAGCATCAATCCCTCCTCCTTTCTTCCCGAACGCAACCTGTTATATCAAAATAACGGGAACGGAACTTTTACAGAAATATCCCGCCAGACAGGTACGATCAACGCTACCGGGCGCAGCCTCTCGGCCTCTTGGGTGGATGTGAATAACGATTTATGGCCCGACCTGTATGTGGCTAATGACGTCTCCGACAATATCTTATATCTCAACAACGGCGACGGTACATTTAGCGATATTAGCCATACCGCCCATGTGGCCGACTACCGGGGGGCCATGGGGCTGGCTACCGGCGACTGGGACGGTGACCTTGACATGGATCTTTTTGTGACTCACTGGATCGCCCAGGAAAATGCGCTTTATACCAACCGCCTGCGCGATACCCTGCAGTCGTCTTCCGGAAGGCTTCGTTTCAAAGATGATTCGGCCAACCATGGCCTGGGACAATCCTCGCTGGATTTCGTGGGTTGGGCAACGGCTTTTACCGACTTCGACCTGGATTCGCGGCCGGATATCTTTATAGTCAACGGCAACACCATCCAGTATCCGGACAATCCCGAAAGACTAAAACCGATGACCGACCAGATATACTGGAATGCCGGAGCCAAACGAGGTTTTTACGATGTCTCAAAATTAAGCGGCTCCTATTTTGCCAAGGAGTTTGTCGGGCGCGGCGGTGCATATGCCGACTTTGATCATGACGGAGATCCCGATTTGGCCATCATCAACCACGGTGGCAAGGCTGTATTGCTCGAAAATAATCAACATAGCGGAAACCATTGGCTGAGCATCAGGCTGGAAGGCACCGAAAGCAATCGTTCGGCCATAGGTGCTCATATTCGCATCACCACGGCAGAAAAAGTACAGGTGAAACAGGTGGGTTCCCAAAGTTCCTATCTCTCGCACAACAGCCTGGAACAACATTTCGGTTTGGGCAAGCACCGCAAAGTGGATACCCTGGAAATCAGGTGGCCCGGGGGTAAAATTGATACCTTCCCGGATATCAAGGCGAATCAGGTTCTGATCATAAAAGAAGGATCAACTGAATCATCCATCATGGCAGTCAATTAAATATGAAAAAGATTTTTATTCCCACATTTTTAATCCTGGGGTTGCTGTTCCTGGTCATCACCTACTTCAAATATGCCCCCTCCTCTACTTCAGATGCATCCGATACAGGAGAAGGAAAACAGAAATCCACTGAAGTTATTGAGTTCTGGAACCACTACGACCGGGCAACCGACTTGCGAACCGCAGGAGAGTTTCAGCAAGCGACGGCAAGATACCGGGAAGCCCTCAAGATTGATTCCACCCACTCTAATGCCCTCTACTATATGGGCAATATGCAGATGGTACTGGGCGACTATGCCGATGCCGAAAAATACTGGAACCGTTTGATCAGGCTTAATCCTGCCAGCGCACGCGCCCATATTCAACTGGGAACCCTTTACAGTTGCAGTGAAGAATTGAATAAACAACTGTACCACCCTCCAAAAGCCTTTGCCCATTTTAAAAAAGCCATGGAGATTAACCCCGAGGATACCGGTCCCATGCTGCAGATGGCCAAGATGGACCTCGTCAACAATCGCCTGAAAGAGGCCCGACAGAAACTGGCCGATGTTGTTTCCAGTAATTTCAGAAGCACGGAAGGCATCTTTTTACAGGGATACCTGGCCTGGAAAGATAAAGGTGCCGATGAAGCTACCACATACCTGGAAAAAGCCGCGGCCATTGTGAAAGGTGACGATGAACGATATGCCAATGCGGGCGAAGGTGAAACCTCGGGGGGAGACGATCCATTGGCCATGGCTGCTCTTCGTTGTAACCTGTACAGCGACCTTATCAAAAATTTGATTACCGCCCATCTGGAAGGGCGTTTATCCGGTACGGAACAGGTATACCGCAGCTTCGACAGGGAAATCGCTTCCTCCTCCTGACTGCCTATCCACTCCCCGAATGAATTATTGCCGGCTTAAAAAAATCAAAGCACTACTTTATTTAGTATTTAAGAGTATTTTATCTTAATTTAAGATGTATTGATTAGGAGTAACCTGACCCGGACGATAACCATCGAAAAGATCATCTTACCCAATTGAAATTAATATCTGCACATGGCAACGACCCTACCGGTTTGAGCCTCTCAATATGAACCTTGAAAAACTGAGGACAACACCATGAGTAATCAGGAACACCTATATGAAATTGACATAAGCTGGGACGAAAACCGCATGGGAACGATGCGATCTCCCGTACTCGACGATGAGATACGGGTTGCCACACCCCCCGAATTCAATGGGGGTATCGAGGGGATTTGGTCGCCGGAACATCTCTTCGTTGCTTCCATCAGCAGTTGTTTCATGACTACTTTCCTTGCTATTGCTGAATATTCGAAAATGGATTTTGAAAACCTTCAGGTTAATGCCATCGGCAAACTTGATAAAGTGGATGGGAAATTTATGGTCAGTGAAGTCACACTGAAACCGGTACTGGAAATTCATGACGAAAAATTTGCCGATAAGGCACGACGCCTCATGGAAAAAGCGGAGGCCGCGTGCCTGATCTCCCGGTCCGTAAAGACCGTTATTCATTTTGAGCCGAAGGTTGTAATTGGCGCCCTGAATTCCTAGAACGTCCATCCATGGAATATTACCGGAAATTTATCTCTTCTGTGGAATCGCTATATTTTCGAGGTGGTTTGCCAACCTCACAAAATATAAACAGGGCCAAGGAGCACAAGATGGCAAGCGGGATAACATCCACTAACTCTCTTAAGCACGATCCCTTGTGGTCGGTTACCTTCGCCTGCTTTATGCTGGCAGCCCTAACGGGCTCCCTCTACCGCTACGGCATGATCGGCACCCTCCCCTGGGAATTGAGCCTCGACAATATTCGCCATGCACATTCCCATCTTATGTTCTTCTCCTGGGCCGCCCCCCTCCCTCTCTATATATTCCTGCTAAAAATGAAGGGATGGGTCAACAGCCGGGATACCGCCATTCGATGGATGAAAATATCTCTTTGGGCCTGCCTGGCTTTTGGACTTATATCCTACCCATTTTTTCTACTATACGGCTATCATCCGGTGCCGGTCGGTTCCTCGTCCCTTCCCCTGTCGGTTATCATGTCCGGCATGGTCATGCTCTCATGGTACCTCTACATGGGTAGTTATCTTACTCTAAGAAAAAAGTTGAGCAACCGAACCAAACCGTGGATGGAAGCTTCCATGTTCATGCTTTTTATCTGTTCACTTGGGGCATGGGGCGTTGCCCTGGTACAGGCACTGTTTCCGGAAGCCCATTTAATGATGAAAGGGCTGACGCATTTTTTTCTTGCGGCTTTTACAGAAGGGTGGGTGGTTCTGGCCCTGCTCTCGATGCTGCTTGATGCCCTACCGCTGGATAAGCGCGCGCTTCCCCTATCCCAGCATACCCTTATCGGCATGATCGCCATAGGTGCACCCCTGACATTTCCCTATGGTATTTCTGAAACCCTTTTGTCTCCCCTCCTGCTGGTTGTTGCCCGTTTTGGGGGACTGGTTATTGCCACCGCTTTGCTCACCCTTCTTTACGGTATGTTTAAGTCGGCAACATGGGAAAAATCCCTTTGGAAATGGGTTCTCGGATTGCTTCTGCTCAAGGCCCTAATGCAGCTCAGTGCCTCCCTCCTGCCCTCCGGCTTCTGGCTTTCGGAACCTACGTTCCGGGTGTTGTACCTCCATCTGCTCCTGCTCGGGGCATTCACATTGGGCATGGTAGGATGGCTTCATCATAATTCAGAAGCACCCGACAGGCCCTATACCTTATTTGCCTGGACTGTAGCTATTTTATTGGTCAGCCTGGTCACACTGAGCCCACTATGGCCCGGTTCCTGGAGAGGCATGTGGATTTTCTATTTTGTTTGGGGCGCTACCCTGCTGCCGGTATTAGCCCTTGCCTATGAATGGATAACCTTAAAAGTAACATACGGGGATACTTCGCATGAGTGATATCAGAAATGAAGAGGATATCAGTAAACTGGTTCACACCTTCTATCAAAAGGTGCAAAAAGATAGCTGCAACGGGAAGGCAAACTTGAAGAATAAATAATATGAAGAGAATTAAAACCCACTAGATGAATTGACATGCCAAAAATTGCACGGATATTTATTAAAACCGGACTGCTCTTCTTTCTAGCTTCCCTGCTGGCGGGCATTGCACTCGAAGTAGACTCGTGGAGTTTTCCCGCCCTGATGCCGCTCTTCTGGCATATGCTTATGGTGGGCTGGATAACCCAAATCATTTTTGGGGTTTCTATCTGGATGTTTCCGGGCCGAACACGCGACAAGGGATTTCGGGTGTATTACTGGAGCTGGCTCACCTATATACTGTTAAATACCGGATTGGCACTGCGAATTATCGCCGAACC
This sequence comes from uncultured Balneolaceae bacterium, assembly GCA_964423345.1. Classification (GTDB taxonomy): domain Bacteria; phylum Bacteroidota; class Rhodothermia; order Balneolales; family Balneolaceae; genus CAYREV01. Next base: position 42,914 of record CAYREV010000007.1, read on the forward strand.
CTTGATCGCCCTATCCGGCCACGAATTTTGGGATATCCTCGCCGTCTTATCGGCTGCATTTCAATGTGCTTCGGGAATTACCTATATCATCGATATGTGGCCGCGCATTCAATCCAAAGAACAACTGATTAAAAACAGAAAGAAACGATCGGCCGGTTAATTCATTCATAACCTCTAAAATATTCACTCATGCCTGCTCCAAGCCGGTGGATGATCCGCTGCTCTTTTGCCTATTTGATTTTTGGTTTCCTTCTCGGTGGAATCCTGCTGACCCACAAAGCCTATCCTCTGCATCCTTCAGTCTGGTTCCTGCTTCCCATTCATATTGAGATTATGCTCTTTGGCTGGATCATCCAGCTGACATTGGGAACAGCCTACTGGATTTTGCCCCGTTTCCTGGAAAGTCCCCAGCGGGGAAAACCGGTATTGGCAGTCATAATGGTCATCTTTTTGAACCTGGGCATCTCCTTTGTTGTTGTCGATGCCTTGGTGTCTACGGACATTCCCCTAAAGCTTTACGGAAGGCTATTGGAACTCGCAGCCGTTGCCCTATTTATCTCACTGCACTGGAAACGGGTGGTAGCCTATCAAAGAAGCCTCAGTTAAAATTAAGCAAACCCATTAAATAATTTTTCATGTCATTTGATTCAAAATATACAACAGCAGAAGAAGCAGTTAAGCTTATCAATTCCGGCGATCGGATCTTTATCCACAGCGTGGCGGCCGCTCCACAGCCGTTGATCAACGCAATGACCGATCGGGCCCCGGAACTTGATGATATTGAAATTGTACACTTGCACACCGAGGGAGAAGCACCCTACGCCGAGCCCGAATACAGCGACACCTTTCATACCAACGCACTTTTTGTGGGGGCCAATGTACGAAAGGCCGTTAACGAAGGCAGTGCCGATTACCTACCGATATTTCTTAGTGAAGTCCCCGGCCTCTTTCGCCGCAATATCCTGCCGGTTGACATGGCCCTGGTGCAGGTTTCTCCCCCCGACAAACACGGCTATTGCTCTCTGGGTGTTTCGGTAGATGCCAGCCGGGCAGCCCTGCAGTGTGCCGAGAAAGCCATCGCCCTGGTCAACCCCAACATGCCACGAACACACGGAGACGGCATATTCCACGCCAGCCGTTTTAATGCCTTGGTCGAAAGCGAGGAACCGCTGCATGAGCTTGCCCTACCCGAGCCGAACGAGGTGGAGCAAAAAATCGGCCGAAACTGCGCCGGACTGGTTGAAAACGGGGCTACCCTGCAGATGGGTATAGGGGCCATTCCCAATGCCGTTCTGCAGGCTCTTCATGGCCATAAAGACCTGGGCATCCATACCGAAATGTTTAGCGACGGGGTTATAGACCTGGTAGAGCGAGGGGTCGTTAACGGCAAGAATAAAACCACTCACCCTGAAAAAATCGTGGCAGGTTTTGTAATGGGCAGCAGGAAACTGTACGACTTTGTAGATGACAACCCCATGCTTGCCATGCTGGATATAGCCTATGTGAACGATACGGCCGTCATCCGTAAAAACCCAAAGGTAACCGCCATCAACAGTGCCATTGAAGTCGATATTACCGGACAGGTATGCGCCGATTCCATCGGAACCTACCACTACTCCGGGGTAGGCGGACAGATGGACTTTATCCGCGGGGCTTCACTCAGCGAAGGCGGCAAACCTATTATCGCCCTGCCTTCTACCACCGCCAAGGGGGAAAGTAAAATCGTGCCCTACCTTAAACAGGGAGGGGGCGTGGTTACTACCCGGGCCCACGTTCATTATGTGGTTACAGAATACGGGGTGGCTAATCTGTATGGGAAAAATCTAAGCCAGCGTGCCAGGGCACTGGTTGAAATAGCCCACCCCGACCACCGTGAAGAACTGGAACGGGCAGCAGCAGAACGGTTTAACCATACGCACTAGATAAGGCCGGCCCGGGGCCCGCTCTTATGAAATAAATCCACATAAGGATAGATTTATTCAACAAGATGCTTCACGGCTTTCCCCTGCAGGAAACCAAGGGTTGCCCCTCATTTTTAAATCTGCCTGAACGGTAAATTGCAGATTTGCAATCTCCCGTTTTTATCTATTGCACGAGTGCAATAAAATCAATCTTCCCCCTTGGGCACGGGAAAAAAATAATAATATCAATCTTCATTTTAGTGCTTTAGAGGGCATCCAGGGAATATTTTCTCATTTTTTTCCAAAATCCGCCAGTTTGGAACGCATCTTGTATAACTAAAAGCGAAACGATTAAAACATGTTGTACTAATCCAAACAAAAGAGGCTATACCATGAAACACCTATACAAACAAGTTACCCTGGTTCTTATCGCACTACTCGTTGGTACGGGAACCTTATTTGCCCAGCAGACCCGAGATCTGCAATTTTTCCGCTATCCGGATCAGCGCGGGATTAATATGTTCGAAGCCCCCTTCCAGACAGACGTCGAATTTGACGGCGTTCAGGTTCGCCTGGGCGGTGCAAGTACCCTGCAATTCCAGGGAATCACTCAGGATAATACGGCCGGTACGCTAAGCGAACTCGAATCCAACTTCAACCTGGCAACGGCAAACCTGGATTTTGATGTTGCTCTTGAAAACGGACTCCGTATGCATCTGCGCACCTATCTATCCTCCCAGCACCACCCCGAAGCCTGGGTGAAAAGTGGGTATTTACAGGTTGACCGGCTGGATTTCATCCAGGAAGACCTGATGTCGGACCTGATGGATAAAGTTCGCATCAAGCTCGGCCACATGGAGATCAACTACGGCGATGCCCATTTCCGCCGAACGGATAACGCCATGGCTCTCTACAATCCGTTTGCAGGAAACTACCTCATGGATTCTTTCTCCACGGAAGTAGCGGGAGAGCTCTATTACTACGACTACAATAAGGGCATCCTGGTCATGATTGGCCTGTCCAATGGCAAACTGAACCAGTCCGTGGTGGCCTCCGAGCCCGAAACCACTCCCAATTTTTACGGGAAACTGGGCTATGACAAACAGATGAATGATGATATGAGATTTCGCCTGACGGCCTCGTTCCTGACCTCCGGTGAAAGCGGCTCCCTGTATCTCTACTCCGGAGACCGCGCCGGATCCCGCTACTATAGCGTAATGGATGAAGGCTTCCGCAGCGGACGCTTTGCACCCGACTATACCGTATCCGGCTTTGCACCGGGCGGGCCCATTGCCGGGGAAATGACCTCCTTCATGATCAACCCCTTCGTGAAGTTCCAGGGACTCGAGTTCTTCGGGCTGTATGAAAATGTTTCCGGCAAACGTGCCACCGAAACCGACACCCGCACATTCAACCAGTATGGTGCCGAGGTGCTGTATCGTTTCGGAGCCGGTGAGGACTTCTACCTCGGCGGCCGATACAACCTGGTGGAGGGAACGACCGTGGGAGGCGATATCGAAATTTCCCGACTCAATATCGGCGGCGGCTGGTTCCTCACCAAGAACGTACTGACCAAGCTCGAATATGTAACCCAGAGCTACGACGGTGACGGATACACCGGCAGTAAGTACGAGGGTGGAGAGTTTAACGGAATCATGCTCGAAGCCGCTATCAGTTTCTAACGCATAGCCCACCTCCCCCAACCCCTAAGCGGTGCTGCTATAAAAGGCAGCATCGCTTTTTTTATGCTCCTGTTTTCTGCCTGTTCCCTCCTATGATTAATAGCTATGGCAAATGCTTACTGTCCATTGGGCTAACGGCCAAGCCGGTGCTATAACTACCGTTGGAATTTGCCTAACAGGTATAGCAATGGAAGGTGTAGTTGTAGCTAAATTCGGTCAGAGCCGGGGAGACAACAGGCTTTCAACCTGATGCAAAAGCTCATCAAAAAAGAAAGGTTTGATAAGAAAGGCTACCGATTCGAATCCCTCGAGATCAAACGGATTGTCATAAGATCGAATAACAAGCAAGGGAGGGGAAATCGAAAATCTGCTATATGCCGAACGAAAACTATCCAGGTCGTCATGCAGTATATCCAAATCTACCAATATAAGGTCGGGCCTGCAGTCCCGGAGAGTATCCAGCAGGGATTGAAGGTCGGGAACCGACAGGCAATCGTACTGCTCATCCTCCAAAACCAGCGCAACGGACTCCCGAATTGCTTCTTCGGGTTCTGCAACTACTATCATGGATTTTTTCGACATGACCGGCAGGGATGGTTAACATTTTCTGTTATTCGTTCTCAATAGATAATGCAATAGTGATACCAAACAGGCAGTCAGGCCTCTCTTTTCTTTTCAAACGGGATTTAACTAAACGGCAGGGACAATAATTGTTTAAAAGGCTGGTCCTGCCTCCCTTTGCCAATCATACATCTGTTGCATTCCTGCAAGGGAAATCAAATGACGGTATGCAAGTATGCAAACCACCTGAACGAGTTGGGCTTGTGCGATGTTTCGAAAATAGCCAGCCATGTTCCGGAGTGCTTATAGACCTATTTTCCCCTGGAAATTTTAGGTGAGCCGACGGTTTTGGAACGATGATTGCATCTATAATAAGTAAACAAGGCAATCACCAACCCTAATCCCTCAATTATGAAAAAAGCAACGATACTTAACTGGCTCATTTTCGCCTTCATGCTCATCCCCTTTGCAGTATTTTCACAGGCGGCCGACTATACCATGTCACCCTCAAGCACCATGATCATCACGGGGACCTCCACCATCCATGACTGGGAAGCCGATGTAGAGGAGCTGCAACTTACCGTGGATATTAATCCGGACATGATGCTATGCGACAGTACAGCCGAAGCATTGTCGGCACTAACAGTAACCGTTCCGGTAACATCCATAGAAAGCGGCAAAGGTGGAATGAACAATAAGATATACGGTGCATTGGAATCGAAGAAGCATCCCAATATCACCTTTAAACTCGCAGACGCCCGACTTACCGATATGAAGGAAAACGCCTTTACCCTGCAGCTGAAAGGAAACCTGACCATTGCCGGATTTACCCGAGAAGTAACTTTTCCCGTAACCGGCATGAAGGAGAACGAGAAGGGCTATCGATTCAAAGGCAGCTACGGATTAAACATGAAAGACTACAAGGTTGATCCTCCCTCGGCTATGTTCGGAGCAATCAAAAGCGGAGAAGAGGTGGAAATTGCGTTCGATATTCTATTAACCAGAAATAACCTGTAAACCACCTTCCATGGCCCCGGCAAATGAATACATTCACCGAATATATTCGCTCCCCTATTCCGATAAATAAGATACTGCTGTCTGCAATACTTCTTATTTTCCTCCCCTTTCATGCCGGGGCTCAAAACAATCCACAGGGGCAAATAAAAATTGAAGAGGGAGGCAAACTATGGATCAGCGGTTCGGCCACCATCGTCGACTACACCTGCAAGGCCAGAGAACTGTCCGGCAACGGAACCATAAAATACAAGGGGCAGCCCCGGAAAAACGTACGAGAGAGCGGCGATGTAAACATAACCGTGAGCATCCCTGTTCATTCGCTGGATTGTGGCAAAAAGCCCATGAACCGGGATATGTATGAAGCCCTAAAAGCAAACAGCCACCCCAATATCCACTATGAGCTTCTGGATGCCTTACTGGTTGACAGTACTTCTGCAAACGGCAATGAAGGCCCATCCTGGATGAACATCAAAACCACCGGCATCCTTGAAATTGCCGGCGTCAGGGATACAACGGAAATCCTCATCAGGGGAAAAATCACAGATAACAACCGGTTCAGGGTCAAGGGAAGTAAACATATATCCATGGATACTTTTAATATCGATCCCCCTACGGCCCTGCTGGGATTGATAAAGGCAAACAAGGAACTTACCGTCAAGTTTGATGTAGCTGTCAGAATTAAAGGCACCCGGCAAAACCCGGGTATAACCGGGCGGAAATGATTTCCGCAAGGCGACTTAACAACTAACCAACAACTGTTCGCCATGTATACTTTCAAAAAGATTTTGGTTCCAACCGACTTGTCCGACAACGCTTCTGCAGCCTATCCACTGGCCCAGGAGATAGCCGCCCGATATGATGCCACCGTTGATTTTATTCATATCATCCCCATGCTGCACTATTTTCATGAAAGCATGGATACGCTGAATATCCCGCTGAATATGGAAAAAGATGTCTATCCCAAAATTCAGAAGCGAACTGCTGATAAAATAAACGAACTGATGAGCAGTTTTTTACAGCCTCAGAACAAGGGAAAGGGAGTGGTAACCATAGCAAGAAAACCGGCGATTGAAATTGCAGATTTTGCCGAAGGTAACGGTTATGACCTAATAGTAATGGCCACCAACGGCCAGCATGAATCGGACCTTTTGAGGGGAAGCATCACCGAAAAAGTTATAAGGTATGCCCATACCCCCGTCCTGACCACACAGATTGCAGACCCTGAACGTTTCAAGACCCTGCTGCTACCCACCGATGGGTCTATGACCTCGCTTGAAGCCCTGCCCATAGCCGTTTCCATGGCCCTAATCTTTAACGCTTCCATCACTTTATACCATGTGCTTGAACTGCATGGATCAATGACGGAAAGCGCCCCCAGAGATCCGCATAAAACTGTCGAGGAAAACATACATAATACCCTGTACAGAGCGCTGGAGGAATTCCTCGAGAGCCAACCAAACAGCAATACCGAACTGCGGCGGGGCGATAACAATGAAAATCAGCTGGTGTATACCGAGGGAGCCTCCAGTGCAACCATCAATGTGAAAACCGTCATTGAGAAAGGTGTATCGGCCCATCATGCCATTACCAGCTATGCCGGCAGCCATGCGGATATGGTTATTATGGCTACGCACGGGCGCAGCGGACTGGCTCACCTGCTGCTGGGTTCCACGGCCGAGAAGGTTGCACAGCACCTGGATTTGCCGGTGCTAACGGTCAAACCCGACCTGCATACCGTCACATAGCCGATGCCGGGCCGGCTTTGGAAAACCGCTCCCGGTAATACTTGCAGAATCACCTGTGGGGATTTCACTAAATACCCATACGCTCCATCTTGCGGTAAAGAGTTGAGGGGTCAATTCCCAGCAGCCGTGCGGCCTCGGTCTTATTGCCATCGGTACGTTTAAGCACGCTCATGATATGGTGTTTTTCAAAGGTTTGGACCGCCTCCTCCAGGGAATCATGATCGTAGTCTACCTTCCCTTTGGATTCACTGATGCTTTTGGGCAGGTCGTCAAGAGTTATAAATTCGTCACTACCCAGCAGTACGGCCCTTTCAATAATATTTTCCAGCTCCCGCACCTGTCCTTTCCACTCAAACGACATCAGGGCTCCCATAGCCTCGCTGGTTATACCCTGAACAGGCCGGTTCAGCTCCCTGCTGTACTTTTTAAGGAAATGTTGAGCCAGCAGGGGGATATCCTCCCGCCGTTCCTGAAGGGTGGGCAAGGGTATCTCCACAACATTCAGGCGGTAATAGAGATCTTCCCTGAAATTGCCTTTTTCAACTTCCTCTTCAAGGTTTTTGTTGGTGGCCGCTACAATCCTCGTATCGAAACTTACCATCCGGTTTGAACCAATGGGCTTAACCTCTCGCTCCTGAATGACCCGAAGCAGGTTAACCTGTTGACTCAGCGGTATTTCTCCCACCTCATCCAGAAAAACCGTTCCCTTGTGGGCAGCCACAAAAACCCCATCCTTGTCATTGATAGCCCCCGTAAACGCACCCTTTTTATGCCCGAAAAGCTCCGACTCAATCAGGTCCCTGGGAATCGCACCGCAGTTTATCGCAATAAACGGCTTGGAGGACCTGTTGCTATGGGAGTGTATGGCCCTGGCTACCAGTTCCTTGCCCGTACCGCTGGGGCCGGTAATCAGCACATTGCTGTTGGCGTCGCTTACCCTTTTAACCATCCGGTAGACCTCCTTCATCGCCGGGCTTTCACCTATAATGTGATTGAAGTTGAACTCCTGGTCGATCTGCTCACGGAGGTATTTGTTTTCCTGCACCAGCTTTTTCTGTTTCAACAGATTCTCAATTCGTACAATCACTTCATCAAAGTCGAGGGGTTTGAGGATATAGTCGGCTGCCCCCTTCCTCAAGGCCTGTATGGCTGTTTCCACCGTTGCATGGGCGGTAATGATAATAGTCAGGGTATCCGACGATCGCCTGAGGGCATGTTCAAGGACCTCTATTCCCTCGACTTTGGGCATCTTAAGGTCCGTTATCAGGATATCGTAGGAGTGCTCGTTCAAGGCTTCAATGGCCTCTTCCCCGTCAGCAACGGCCTTGCACTGGAATCCCTCTTCCCGCAAAACTATGGACAGTGAATTCCGAATTTCCTCTTCATCGTCGGCAATAAGTATGGTTCCTATCATAGGGTTGTTGCTTTATGTTCAAGGGGCAGGCTTATTACAAAAGTGGTCCCTTCTCCGTAGTCGGAATCAACCTCTATGGCACCCCCCATCTTGGAAATGATACCGTGGCTCACCGACAGTCCGAGACCGGTGCCGCTGCCCACGTCCTTGGTCGTATAAAAAGGCTCAAATATTCGTTTAATATCTTTCTCGGGAATTCCCTGTCCCACATCCCGGATAGAAATTTTTACTTCTCCCTGCTCCTCCCATGTTTTAATGGTAACCCGGGGATTTTTAACCGATTGCATCGCATCCACGGCATTCATCAGCAAGTTGACGATCACCTGGTGTATGTGATCCGGAACCCCCTCTATTTCGGGCAGGCCGGACGACAGGTTAAGATCAAAATCCACTGAACGGCAACGGGCGTCGTGCCTCAGCAGGCCCACAGCCGATCGAATAACCTCATTCAACTGTGTCATCTTCGTCTCCAGGCTGGACGGCCGGGCAAAATCGACCAGATCCCTTACAATCTTGTTTATGCGTTGTATATGTTCCCGTACCTTGGCAAGCTGATCCTGCACAAAAGGCTCGTCACTTTTTCGCTGGCATACCTGTACCAGCGAGGAGATGGCGGTTAGCGGATTTCCCACCTCATGGGCTACCCCGGCAGCCATATGCCCCAGCGTGGCCAGGCGTTCGGAATGCTGTATCTGCTCCTCTTTAATTTTCAGGTCAGTCAGATCCCTTAAAATTTGGGAACGGCCCACAATCTCTCCTTTCTCGTCCCGGATATAGGATTCCGTTAGATTGACCAGCACTTTGCTGCCCTCCTTGTTCAGCCTTTCCGTTTCATAATTCGTTACATAACCCCGGTAATGCATACCGAAGTCTATGCATTCCAGCTCTTTCTGCTCAATCATTTCGTCGGGCAGCAGCACCTTGATCGACTTGCCGATAATTTCATCCCTGTTCCATCCGAAAATCTGCTCCGCCCCCTGGTTCCAGGAGGTTATGACCTTGTTATTATCCAGCGTTATGATTGCATCCGCAGAGTGTTCGATAATATTGCGGTACCGCTGTTCCGTCACATCCAGCTGCTCCTGGTACAACTCCCGGTAGTTGTAAACGGTCCACGCCGCCCAAACAACAAGTAACAGGGAAACGATAACCCCTCTGCTAAAATAGAGGATCTGCAGGGCCTGCGGAGATGTATCGTCCATAAATACGATCTTGATGATTTCGAACACCCCGAAAAAGAGCCCCAGGATCAACAGCGACATGAAAAGCAGATATCCGATACGGACATGCTTTAAAAAGTGAAGAATGCCTTTCCTCATCGTTTCAATCGATTGTTAGTAGTATTGTACCGGCTAAAATAGTAGGTAATGTTTATGAGGCTTCAAAAATAAACATATTTCCCCATTCCCGCCCCCAGGTAGCCGAAATATCTCAACTATTACATTTTAAGATGAACCGTTTATGAAGTTAACAACACCTTTTACCCGGATAATCCTTCCGCCTTTTACCTTTTAACGGCTAACAGCAATAGCAAAAGTTTTCTTATGTTATTCCCATGGACTTCCATTATTCAATTATCGGCACAAATATTCAACGTCTTTCAGCCATGGCTCTACTTGCCGGGCTGATGCTATGTTTAACCCCCTTTGCCTCCGGTGCTCAAACGTCCGATGGCATCACCCTTGCCCGCATTGAATACCGGGGAGGGGGCGACTGGTACAATAATCCTTCCGCCCTCGGAAATCTTATTTCGTTTACCCAAAGCAGGGTACCCATTACCCTGGACCGGGAGTACGACGATGTTTCCATAGGTAGCCGCGACCTCTTCAGCTATCCTTTTGCATTTATGACGGGACACGGCAACATAACCGTTAACGGCGCCGAGGCCGCCAATCTGAGAAATTACCTGCAGAATGGAGGTTTCCTCTATGTAGATGATGACTATGGCCTGGACAAGCATTTCCGGGAGATGATAGGCCGTGTATTTCCCGACGAAGAGTTAATCGAATTGCCATTTGACCACCCCATCTACCATCAGCTTTTCGACTTTCCCGACGGGCTGCCGAAAATCCATGAACACGACGGCAAAGCCCCACGGGGCTATGGCATCTTCATTGACGGCCGGCTGGCACTCTACTATACCTATGAATCCAATCTGAGTGACGGGTGGACCAATCCGGAAGTGCACAACGATCCCGAACCGCTGCGGCAAAAAGCCCTGCAGATGGGAGCCAACATTCTCATATATGCCCTTACCAACAGCCGTTAAATCTACCTGGTATTCTTCATCTCTTGAAAAACCGCTATACGATCTATGAATCATCATTCTTCTTTTCACTGACTGATATTTTCTTGATATTAGTGATCCGTCATTTATTAACTTACCGATTCAAATTATGATCATCCCAATAGCGAGCGACCATGCGGGTTTTGAAGCGAAGGAAAAAGTCAAAAAAATGCTGGAAGAGCTGGGGCATATGCCCGTTGATTTTGGCACTCACTCGGAAGATTCTGTCGATTATCCGGAATTTGCAGTACAGGTTGCCCGCAAAGTCAACGATGGCGAACATGATCAGGGCATACTGATATGCGGAAGCGGTCAGGGGATGTGCATGACGGCCAATAAATTTAACAATATCCGCGCCGCCCTCATCTATAGTGAAAAGTCGGCCGCACTCACCCGGCAGCATAACAATGCCAACGTCCTGTGCCTGCCGGGCAGGGAGCTGAACGATGAAGAGCTCAAGGAAATCCTGCAGGCCTGGTTTGAAGCTGATTTTGAAGGGGGCCGTCACGAACGCAGAGTTAAGAAAATACACACCCTAACCGAGAACGATTAGCGCATGAAGCCATTAGCAAAAAAAGATTCGGAAATATACCGCCTGCTCGACGAGGAGCGTCAGCGGCAGAACGACAACCTGGAACTGATTGCCTCCGAAAATTTTGCCTCAAAAGCTGTAATAGAGGCTATGGGCTCAACCCTCACCAATAAATATGCGGAAGGTCTGCCGGGAAAACGCTATTACGGCGGATGTGAAATTGTAGACCAGGTGGAAAACCTGGCCCGGGAGAGGGCAAAGAAACTCTTTGGGGCGGAATGGGTAAACGTACAGCCGCATTCGGGCGCACAGGCCAACGCGGCGGTATATCTCAGCTTTATGGAAGCCGGGGAAACCCTGCTGGGGCTGGACCTCTCTCACGGAGGGCACCTGACGCACGGTTCGCCGGTCAACTTCTCGGGGATCCTCTATAATTCGCAATTTTACGGAGTTGACAGGGATACCGGACGAATTGACCTGGACAAGGTCCGCCAAAAAGCACAGGAGGTCAAGCCCAAGCTGATATCCATCGGTGCCTCCGCTTATCCCCGTGATTTCGACTATGCGGCATTTCGGGAGATAGCCGACGAAGTCGGTGCTTATCTCTGGATGGATATGGCCCATACCGCAGGACTCATTGCCATGGGACTTCTAAACGACCCCCTGCCTCACTGCCATGTAGTGACAACGACCACCCACAAGACCCTTAGAGGTCCCCGGGGCGGCATGATACTGATCGGCAAAGACGGCGAGAATACACTGGGAGTGAAAGCCCGGAAATCGGGCCGCACCAAAAACTGGAGCGAAGTGCTTGACTCGGCTGTCTTCCCCGGCACGCAGGGCGGGCCGCTGATGCACGTAATTGCCGCCAAAGCGGTATCCTTCGGGGAAGCGCTGGAGGATGATTTTAAAGCCTATCAACAGCAGGTACAGGCCAATGCCAAGACCCTGGCCGAATCATTCCGGTCGATGGATTACAAGCTGGTAAGCGGCGGAACCGACAACCACCTCATCCTGGTTGACCTGAGAAATAAAGGGCTCACCGGCAAAATTGCAGAGGAGTCGCTCGACGAGGCAAAGATCACCCTTAATAAAAATATGGTTCCCTTCGATACGGAAAGCCCGTTTGTAACTTCCGGCATTCGCATCGGTACCCCGGCCATGACTACCCGCGGTTTTGGTACGGACGAATTTAAAGAAGTTGCCCGTCTCATTGACAAGGTACTGCAGGATCCGGAGAATGATGATACCATTGATGAAGTTCAGAAGCAGGTAAGCGAACTCTGCGAGGAGTTTCCCCTTTATGATTTTGTAACCGCCTGAGAAATGGAACACCCCGAATTTGAAACGTTAAAACCGGTATCTGCCTCAAGGTAGGGATCCCGGTTCCGACTGATATTATTCATAACTGTTTATGGCACCAACTGAAGAACGACAAATTATGGCCGGAGACCCTCCCAAGGCTCAACAGCCGGCCGACCGAACCACCGACATGTCTTTCCTGGAACACCTGGAAGAGTTGCGGTGGCGCCTTATCAAGGGGTTTGGAGGGGTGGCCCTCGGAGTGATCATAGCCGTTTTCTTTGGCGATTTCCTGGTAAACAAGGTTATGCTCGGGCCAACCAGGGCCGATTTTATAGTCTACAAGTTCCTGGGAATCGATGCCATAGACCTCACGCTTCAAAGCAGGAAGCTCCCCGGACAGTTTTTCACCTATTGGGGAACCCTGATCCTGATGGGGGGCATTATCGGATCTCCCATTTTATTTTATCAGCTTTGGGCTTTTGTGGAACCGGCCCTGGAAAGTGATGAAAAATGGAAATCACGCCTTCACACCCTGTTTATAACCTCTTTTTTCCTGTTGGGCGTAAGTTTCGGTTATTTTGTGCTTGTGCCTTTCGCCCTTCAGTTTTTCAGCCAGTTCCAGATATCGGATGTCATCCATAACGATTTCGATATCAACGAGTATTTCAGCTCACTCTCCATGTGGGTTATCTCCTGCGGTGTCATCTTTCAACTTCCGGTCGTAAGCTATTTCCTTTCGAAGTTCGGCCTTCTCACCCCCGAATTCCTGATCAAATACCGGCGGCATTCCATCGTCTTCTGTTTTATCATATCGGCTTTCCTCACCCCGCCCGACCCTATTTCACAGATAATCATAGGCATCCCGCTTATACTGCTCTACCAGTTTTCCATCTGGGTCAGCCGCCGTGGAGTCCGGCAGCGTGAAAAGGAGTTGCTAAAAGCATTCGGAAAGAGTGAATAGGCCGGTGAGGTTATCAGATACCTTCACAATTTCCATTTTTCTCAGCCGTTAAAATCCATTACCTTTGTGGGCTACATAATAATGATCACATAGATGCTAAATGAAATACCTCAGAAACATTCTATTCGTTCTTGCAAGCCTCTTGTTCATCCACTCCTGTGGACAGGATCCGACCGGTCCCGATTTCAGTGGGGCACCGGCCCCTTTTGATACCACAACTGCGGTCAGCGACACCACCACTCCCGATGGTTTGACCATCTACACTATCCGGGAGGGATATGGGGCCTTCGAGGTGATCAGCAGGGACCAGGTAAAGGTTAAATATACCGGGCGAACCGAAGACGGTACTATTTTCGACAGCACCTATAGAGACGGTTTTACCAATGCACGCACCCTTCAAAATCTGACGCCGGTACCTATCAACACCGGTTTCTCACAGGTATCTCCACTCATAGATGGTTTCCGCCGCGGCATTATCGGCATGCGCCCGGGCGAGAAAAGAACGATTGTGGTACCTCCTTCCCTGGGTTACGGTGATGCAAAAGAAGGGACCAATGGTTTCGACCTAAAAGACAAAACACTGATTTTCGATATTGAGCTGGTCGAAATCGTGACCCTTTAACGGTCGGGCAAGTACCGGCGGGTAATCCGCCGGTCAATGGAGACGAGAATCTCGTACGAAATGGTATCCAGCTTCTGAGCCATCTTTCCGGCCGTCAACCGCTCGGTATCCAGTATCGTCACCTCCGTCCCGGGATCAATCTTGTCTTTCCCTAAAAAGACCATAAAATAATTCATGGTGATGGTGCCAACCTGGGGATAGGGCTCCCCTTCGATACGTACGTGTATCTTCCCGCTTAACGCTCTTCGCAGGCCGTCGCCGTACCCTACCGGCACCACCCCTATAAAGCCATCTCCCGGGGCCTGCCACCTGCCCCCGTAACTGACCGTGTCTCCACGGGCGACAGGCTTCACCTGCACCAGGCGGCTTTTCCAGGCCAGGGCCGGCTTAAGCCCTTCGACATCCGCCGGTGAGGGAGGATAGCCGTAGAGTCCGATACCAACCCTCACCAGGTCAAAGACCGAGCCTTCATAATATAGGGCGCCCCCGGTATTGCCGACATGGGTACGTAATCCATCCGGAAATTTCGCCCGCAACTGGCGGAATTGTTCAAGCTGCCTGTAGGCTTTCTCCGATTCCGGTGCGTCGGCCGTTGCCAGGTGCGTATAGATACCTGTACAATTCAAACCATCGTACTGATCCATCTTCTCCCTGACTGCATGAACCTCGCCGGGTAGCAGGCCCAGCCGCCCCATCCCCGTATCGAAATTCAGATGATAGCCTGTCCCCTTCTCAAGGAGATCAAAATGAACCGGGCGGCTGACCGTAGCCGTCAGATTATGAGAAACATATGCTTCCGCATTCCCCTCTTCCGGAACGCCAAATACAAGTATGGGAAGTTCGATGCCGGCCTCTCTAAGTTCAATCCCCTCTTCCACATCGTTTACAGCCAGCCATTCCACGCGGTCTCCGAGAGCACGAACCACTTCCACGCTGCCGTGCCCGTAGGCGTTGGCCTTGACAACCGCCATAACCCCGGCAGTGCCGCCTGCACGTTTGCGCAAAAAATCCAGGTTGCTCCTGATATTGTCCAGGTCGACAATCACCTCGGAATGGTAGTTGGATAACTTATCTGGGCTTTTCATGGATTTAAAACCAGGTTTTTTTCAGGTCTTTCAATATCACACGGGCCGCGTTCAGGCCGGCCGCTCCAAAAACACCTCCCCCCGGGTGGCAGGAGGCCGACGACAAATATAAGTTTTCAATCGGAGTCTTATACCGGCTCATCTCGGGTATAGGCCTGAACATAAACATTTGATCGAAACTCATCTCCACATGCATCACATTCCCCTTTGGCATCCCGTGCTTGCGTTCGATATCGAGAGGCGACTGTATATACCAGTCGATAAGCTTGCCTTCCATATTGGGGGCGTAACGGCATACCACTTCATATATCCTGCGGGCTTCCCGTTCCCGGATATCGTCCCAGTGAAGGCCCTCCTGCAACTCATAGGGATGCCACTGCGCCCAGGCGTAAAGGGTATGGCCCCCGTCGGGTACCATCTCAGGGTCAATAGCCGAAAAGGTCATGGCCAGGACGGCCGGCTTTTCGGGCGGTTTCTTCTGCATATAATCGCCGATGGCATTCCTCATATACTGAACCGAGGGTGCCAAAAGCTGCATGCCGTTATGAATATACGGATCTTCCGGACAGGCGCTATACCGTGGGAGCTCTTCGACAGCACAGCGAATAACCATCCCGAAACCGTTGCCAACATTAATATTTTCAATTTTTTTATACATGCCGGCCTCCAGGTGCTCCCGTCCCACCAGCTTCATCATGGTAGTCTGCACATGGGCGTTTGAGACGATGGTCTCCGACCGGTATTCCTCCCCATCCCCGGTCCTCACTCCTATGGCCGATCCGTTGGCCACCATGATATTTTCCACAGGTGCCCCCGTAACAATCCGCCCTCCATGTGCCTCCAGAAAATTTGCCAGGGCCCGGCTAAGCATACCGCTGCCACCCTCCGGGTGAGCGGCACCGCTTTGGTGAAGCATGGATTGCCACCCGGCAAAATCACCGGTGGCGGGATGGTCGGGAGTGGGCCCCGACTGGGCGGCAAACCACATGATGGCTGCCTTGAGATGTGGGTTTTCAAAAGCGTCGTCCACCACTTTCCCATAACTGCTCAATATCTTCTGCAAGCCCGCCGACTGCTCCCCCTTTTGGAACATTCCCCCTTCCCGTATCTGTCCCCTGGCCAGTTCGGTAACGATATTCCTGCCGCTGGGCGGTACCAGGAAAGACTTAAGCACGCCCCTGTTGATCCTTGTCCAAAAATCAACAAAATCACGATAGTTGCCCACATCTTCAGGAGCTACTCCCGCAATGGACTCCAGGGTCCTTTCCAGATCCTTGAAAAAATGTATGACTCCTTCCCCTTCAGGCACCGGATACGACATGACCGGGTCCATCTCAATGTAGTTCAATCCATATTCCTCCAGCTTCAGATCTTCAATGATATCCGTCTGGTGTATCATTATATGGACCGACGATCCCACATCCATACGGAATCCCCCCGGATACTTTTCAGACTTGAACATGGTCTCCGTACTCACCGCACCGCCTATATCCTCGCGCCGTTCCAGAACACATACCGAGTACCCTTCCCGTGCCAGATAACAGGCTGTTACCAAGCCGTTATGGCCGGAACCTATAAGGATTATATCGTATTTATTCATTGTTAAAGACTATGGCATTTTATAACATGCGGTCGGCCAAGGAGTCTGTCGGACTTAGCTAAAACTACTGCAAAAGCGTCATATTTTCGTAACGATTTCCTAAGTCCGAAAGACTCCAAGGTACACTTATTAAACAGGCAACGTTCAATTTTAGAAATTTTAAACCCCACTTCAGAATGAAATTTTTTCAAAACCTGGTAGCTGCCACCCTGGGAACTCTCATAGCCCTCTTCCTGGTGTTCATTGTTCTCTTTATAACCCTGGCCAGCAGCACCGGAGAACCCGAACCCTACATACGGGAAAATACGGTCCTTAAAATTGATATAAGCGGCAATCTCCCCGCTCAGTCTACAAAAGACCCGCTCGAAGAGCTGTTCAACCGCGGCAGGTATAATAAGGTGTCGCTTGAAACATTAAAAGAGAACCTGGCAAAAGCCAAAAGCCATGAGAGGGTAAAAGGGGTTTGGCTGGAGATCGACTTCGTTACCGAGGGATGGGCTAATCTTGAGGAGGCCCACCGCATGATCAAGGCTTTCAGGGACAGCACCGATAAATTTGTATATGCCAGCACCAACGATTTGGGATTCAACGAGCAGGGGTATTACCTGGCAACGGCTTCCGACTCGATATTTTCTCCTCCCGAATCATTTTTTGAATTCGACGGCTTCTTTACCCAGGTCGCATTTTACAAGGGACTATTTGACAAAATAGGCATAGATGCCAATATAGCGAGGGTCGGCAAATATAAAAGCGCCGTGGAGCCATACATGCGCAAAGAATTCTCCGAAGAAAGCAAGCTGCAGCTCTCGGCCCTCATCGACCAAAGCACCTCTACCTTCATGGAGGCAGTAAGCCGAAAAACCGGCTTGAGCACTTCTCACATCAATAGCCTGATGAGTGACAGTCCCCGGCTTCTGGCCGGCTTTGGCTATGAAAATGGCCTTATCGACTCACTGATGTATACCGATGAAGTGGAACAGCAAATCAAAAAGAGGATAGGCATTAAAGAGAATGCTGATCTCAAAACAGTATCCAATGCCAGGTACGCCAGGGTGACGAGGCAAAGTGCCGGCTTAAAAAGCGGTGACGATAGCAATAAAATTGCCGTTATCTATGCTGACGGGCCCATACTGCCCGAAATGAACGGTGGTAACCCATTCGACAAACAGCAATATATAACCACCGCTTTCTTCGATGAACAGCTTGGTGAGATCCGGGAGGACGACCGGATCAAGGCATTGGTCGTCCGGGTCAACAGCCCGGGAGGTTCGGGCAGCACCTCCGATGCCATACTCAGAATGCTTAAAGAGGTCAAAAAGGATATGCCCGTGATTGTATCCATGGGGCCCGTGGCCGCATCGGGGGGATACTACATTTCCATGGAAGCCGACACTATTGTGGCCTCCCCCACAACCATAACCGGATCCATTGGAGTCTTTGCGACAAAATTCAACACCAAGCAACTCTTTAACGAGGAATTGGGCATTACCTTCGACGAGGTGAAGTCGCACCCCCATGCAGGCTGGCTGTTGCCAACCACCGATTTTACTCCTTCCGAGGAAAAGGCGTTCAACCAATTTGTTGAAACGTTTTATGACACCTTTATAGGCAAGGTGGCCGATGCCCGCGGGCTCAGCAGGCAACAGGTGCATGAGGTAGCCCAGGGTCGGGTATGGACCGGTGAAGCGGCCTTAAACCATAACCTTGTGGACGTGCTGGGCGGTCTGGATAAGGCGATGGAGATTGCAGCCGAAAAAGCCGAACTGAAAGAGTATGCCATAGAAACCTATCCAAAGCGAAAAGATATTTATGAGTTGCTGATGGGATCTGCCGAAATGAAAGCCCGATCTTTCTTAGGGGACCGTTGGTTCTTCAACTCCCAACTGGAGCAAGCAAGCCGAACCCTCTCCATACTGAAAAGGAAAGGGCCGCTTGCTTATTTCCCTTACGAAATCACCATACAATAGCCATGGAATTGGGACGGTTTCATATCGAGCAATTGAGCGAGGGACAGTTCGAATTTTTTTCGGACGGGACGGTTCACCGAAAGCCCGTGGATGAGTCGGCCGATCCCCGCCCCTCCCTGTCGGGCAAACGCAATTCCGCCCTGATAGGTATCAACCCCATATTGATAAGCAATGGCGAGGATAACATCCTGCTCGATACCGGATTGGGCTGGGGACTCGATGCCGGTAGCGGCTACGATGACATATCCAATGTAGTTACCAACCTCGACATATTTGATATCGATCCCGAAGCGGTTTCCCATGTGGTGCTGACGCATCTTCACTATGACCATGCCGCAGGCTCTTCATTTACCGACGCCTCCTCCGCCACCCGTCCCACCTTCCCCAACGCCACCTATTATGTACAGAAAAGGGAATGGGATTATGCACTGGAACAGGTGGAGTCGGGCATGGATATCAAGGGAATAGGATACCGGCTGGACGACTTCTACCGGCTGGTGGCAGACGGACGCGTGGAATTCATCACGGAAGATTTCATGACCCTGACGGAAGGGGTGGAAGTAATGTGGACCGGGGGCCATACACCGGGGCACCAGGCCGTTCGCATCCGGGACCAGGGCAAGACTGCATTTTACCTGGGGGAGCTGCTGCCGAACGAATCTCACCTTAACCGGTATGCCATGCGCCAGATGGATGTACACCCGCTGCAGGCCAAAAAAATGAAAATACAGTTATTGAAATCGGCTTATGAAAGCAAGGCGGTACTGTTCTTCTATCATTCGCTCTTTTCTAAAGTGGGTCGGCTGGAAAAGGATCAGAAAAGGTATGTGCTGAAAGAGCTGAACTAGTTCACTCCTTGTTCATTGATATCAGAAACTCCTCGTTCGACTTCGTTCCCTTCATCTTGTTGAGAAGAAACTCCATCGCTTCAAATGCATTCATCCTGTTCAGGTAACGGCGCAACAGTACCACCTTCTCTCTTTCTTCATCGGGTACGATAAGCTCCTCGCGCCGCGTTCCGCTTTTAAAGATATCCATTGCCGGAAATATACGACGATCGGCCAGGTTACGGTTCAGCACTACCTCCATATTACCGGTACCTTTGAACTCCTCGAAAATGAGATCGTCCATTCGCGAGCCTGTCTGCACCAGTGCGGTAGCCAGGATAGAAAGGCTCCCCCCATTTTCAATATTACGGGCCGAGCTGAACAGCTGCCGGGGTGCTTTCAGCGCTTCCGAATCGATACCGCCCGACATCGTTCGGCCGGAACTCGGTGCACAAATGTTATAGGCCCTGGCAAGGCGTGTAATAGAATCCATCAGCAGCAAGACATCATGGCCGCTCTCCACAAGGCGCTTGGCCTTTTCAAAAACAATCTCGGATAGGCCCACATGGTTTTCGGGGCGTTCATCAAATGTGGAAGCAACCACTTCCGCATTATCTACGTTACGCTCCATTTCGGTTACTTCTTCAGGCCGTTCGTCAATCAGTAGAATAATTACTTTCGTATTGGGATTATTCTCGTTTACTGCGTTTGCTATATTACGGAGAATGGTTGTTTTTCCCGTCTTGGGTTGCGCTACAATCAACCCGCGCTGCCCTTTCCCCAGAGGGGCAAAGAGGTTTATAATACGCGTGGTATACTCATTGGCCCTGTGCTCGAGGTTAAACCGTTCTTCGGGATAGATTGGCAGAAGGTCCTCAAAATCCTCCCTGTTATCCATGTCATGCGGTATCTTTCCATTCACACCGTCTACCCTCAAAAGGGCAAAATACCGCTCCCCTACTTTCGGGGGCCTGATTATACCGATGACGCAATCACCCTGTTTCAGCCGGAAACGCTTGATTTGCGAAGGCGACACATAAATGTCGTCCGGACTGGCCTTATAGTTATAATTTACCGAACGCAGGAAGCCGTAACCGTCAGGAAGTATTTCAAGTGTACCCTCCTGTATCAGGTAAGGTCCCAGTCCCGGCTCGATTTCTTCCAGGCGCTCTTCCAGGGTAGGGGCTTCCGATTCAGGCAGGATATCGTGAACGCTTTTTTTCTTCTTACCCTTCTTTTTTCCTCCCTTGCCGGATGAACCGGAACGGCGGGAACGAGTATTCCTGGAATCTGAATCATTATTTTCGGTCTGGTAGGGTTGGGTATGCTGGGTATTATCCTGCTGCCTTCCTTCATCATCAGCTTCAGAAGAGTCCTTATTCTCCTCGCCAACCGTCTTACGAATCTTTTCAATAAGTTCGTTTTTACGAAGTCCTCCAGGCTTTAACCCCTGCTTCCGGGCAATTTTTTGAAGCTCGCTAACCTTCTTCTTGGAGAGCGAGTCTATATCTTCAATGGTTACACCATCGGTTTGGTTATCCGACATAATGATCTAATGAATCCGTTTTATTGAGATGAATAAATAGTTCTAAGGTTCTAATATGACTCTAATAGGGAATTGATCTACACTGCTATCATAAAAAGGTGGAGAAAATCAGGGTAGATATGACTCAACGGTTGTTAGCGGAAGAGATTAACCAATCCTGAACCGTATCGTAAAAGTAAAAACTTCCTGCAAAAATTACTAATTCCGATTTAAATTCCTCAAAAAGCGACTGCCGTTCCGTGTCGCTCACCGGAAACTGCTTAACACCGGGTAATTCGCTCCTTACAGCCTCTATGCCGGCTGCCCGGGGTGAATCCATTCCATGATAAAATATTTTCTTGAATTCCGAAAATTCATTTAAAACCTCAGGGCTTACCTTGTCGCGCATCAGGGAAAGTACCAGTACGGCTTCCTCAACACTACCTACAGTATCTACCGACTTCATCATGGCACGAACCGCCTGAAGGTTATGAGCCCCGTCAAAATACCAGCGGCGGCTTTTCACAAGCTTTTCAAAGCGGGCAGCCATGTTGAATTCCGCTACTCCGCGCCTGAAGTCCTCCCGGCAGACGGCAAAGGTGTTTCCCATTAAATTGCAGACATGCCAGGCCGCCGCAATGTTATTGGCCTGAATGGGATGGGCCAGCTTACTAGCCAAACGAATTACCTCCTCCCCGTATTGCAGCAGGAAACAGCCATTATCATACTGCGGGTTAAGGCTTTCTGCATATCTGACCGGTGCATTACGCTCAGAGGCAATGCCTTCCAACACCTTTCGGGCCTCATCTCCCGTATTTCCCAGCACAAGAGGGATCCCTTCCTTTATGATTCCTCCCTTCTCAGCGGCAATATCGGGGATAGTGTCGCCCAGTATATCGGTATGATCCCTGGAAATGTTGGTTATAACCGCCACTTCCGGCCGAATAATATTGGTGGCATCCAGTCGTCCTCCCAAACCAACCTCTATAACGGCCAGGTCTACCTCTTGTCGGGAAAAATACCAGAAAGCTATTGCCGTACTCAACTCAAAATAACTCAGCTTAAAGCGACGGAGTTGTCTTTCTTGCTCCTTGAAAAAGGATAGCATCGCTTCATCAGTTATGGGATTCCCGCCTACCGTGATTCGCTCGTTGAACGAACGGATGTGGGGAGAGGTATAAACCCCCGCCTTGTAGCCGGCCTGCCGGTATACCGATCCCAGGATAGTACAGGTACTCCCCTTTCCGTTCGATCCTGCTACATGCACCGCGGGAAACGCCTGCTGGGGATCCCCTATTGCCCTACAGAATGACCGAAAAGATTCCAGGTCAAATTTTGCGGCTTCCTTGCCGTCATGCTGGAAACGGGGCATGGCCTCCAGGTAAGCGTGTACGTCATTTATGGTATCGACAGCCTTCAAATTAAGTTCAGATTGCAATTTCATTCTTAGCTTTAAGGTGCTAACTTACGAAAGTAATTAAAGTAGTATCCGTTCAATTTATGATCTATAAAAAATTGCTGCGCCCCCTCCTGTTTCGCCTGGAGGCCGAAAAAGCCCATGAGGCCACCTATCGTTTTGCTGAAACAGCCTCGCGAAACTCCTTTCTAAGACTGCTGGCCCGAACATTTTTAAGTTACCAGTCTCCTAAACTGTCCCAGGACATATGGGGCCTTCCCTTCAGGAATCCGGTCGGGCTTGCCGCCGGTTTCGACAAAAACGGAAAGATACCTGAGATTATGGAAGCCTCGGGCTTCGGTTTTGTTGAGGTTGGCAGCATTACGGCCAAGCCGAATACCGGAAATCCGCCTCCTCGTGTTTTTCGACTACCTGAAGACGAGGCCCTCATCAACCGCATGGGGCTTAACAACGACGGGGCAAAAACCGTTGCAAAACGACTTAAAAATAAAAAAATATCCATCCCCCTCGGCATCAATATTGCCAAAACCCACGATCCCTCTATCATGGGAGATGAGGCCATAAGCGATTATATCTTTAGTTTCAGGGAGGCCCAGAAGGTAGCCGATTATGTGACCGTCAATATTTCCTGCCCCAACACCCGCGAAGGCAAGACATTCGAAGATCCCATGGTTCTCGACAAGCTGTTGACCGCTCTCAAGCTGCGCGACGATGCCAGCGTCAAGCCGACCCTGGTTAAATTCTCGCCCGACATAGCACGCGACGAGCTACAAAAGCTGCTTGAAATATGTGAGCATCACCGTGTGCACGGCTATGTGGTTTCCAATACGACGGCTTCACGCGTCAACCTTTTAACAGAGGGTGATGAGCTCAAAAAAATAGGTGCCGGAGGCCTAAGCGGCCCCCTGCTTGCTTCCAAAAGCATTGAACGGATTCGCTGGATCAGCAAAGCCGTAAAAGGGCAGAAACCAATTATTGGTGTAGGCGGCATAAACTCTTTTGAAACGGCCCTGGAGATGATCAAAGCGGGGGCCGACCTTCTGCAGGTGTATACCGGTCTCATTTATGAGGGTCCCGGCCTCGTCAAGCGGATAAACCGTGAGCTGGTGCGATACCTGAAAACGGAGGGGCTCGATTCCATCCACCAGATCTCTAAACACAAGTAGGTTTTTCTTCCTGCTACAAGGCTTTATTGTACGGCCGCCAGTGGAATACGAAAGGTACATCTGGTTTGAGATGCTGCTGCACGGGCGGGCAGCGGTTCAAAGTTAAGCCATCGATCGATCGCCCTTTCAACGGCCTCCCTTAGCCGTTCATCCACCGGCGGCGAACGCAAGGTGTGGGAAACCACCTGCCCCTCCAGGTTTATCGTCATCCTGTATACCAGTTGGTAATCGTCCTTCACCTCTACTTCCTGCGGGTACATGATTTTATCAAGAAATTGCTGCATGCTTCCCTCTACCTGCAGGCTTATGCCCTTCCCTTCGCAGGTGCCCGGGGTGATGGCACGTTCTTTATACTCCAATGCCGCCTCCAGCAACTTCAGCTGGGGCACCTCCCTGGCATCCGGGAAGGCCCTTTTGTATTCTTTAATGGCCGAACGCACACTGTCCCAGTATGCCCCCTCCAGGGGCTTCTGTTGAACAGGTCCCCCGATATGGTCTCCGGATGCCCGGAGGCCTATTACAGAATCTTTTGCTCCGCCCTGCCTCCAAACAAATATTGAATCGCTGTGCGCTTTGGCAAGGTTAACATACTCCCGCACAGACCTGAAATATATGTAGGGAGCAAGGCGGGATGTTTGGTTGTCCAGCGCCAGCTGCCTGAACGCTTCGGCCTTTTGAGGGGCCGGGGAATCGGGATGCTTTGCTATCCGCTCCATTTTATCCCGCAACACTGCCGAGGAATCAACCCTGCTATTGGAGAGGGATCCGCCCTCCAGCCGCCGGGATACCTTAGCGGCGTATTCGGTATGGGGGAATCTGTTCAGTATGGTATCGGCCCAGTACCTGGCCTCTTCCCCCTTACCGCGATCGCTCTGTAATTCAAACAGGGCGTACATGGCACGTTGTACCAGTGGACTTTCCGGATATTTGCCAATCACCTCATTATAATAATAAGCGGCACTGTCCGGCATCTGCAGATTCAAAAAGAACAGGCTTCCCAACTCATACAGGGCCTGTGCCCGTTTCTGCCGATAAGAAGATTTTTGTTCCGGTGTAGAGGGTATCTCGCTCAGATCAAGTTTCAATGCCCGGGTGCCGGCTAATTTCGCATTCCCCGCTGAATTTTCGGAATCCCCCTGCCTCAATGCTTGAGCTCCTGCCCTTCGTACCGCTTCGGCCCTTCGCCAGTTATCCATTAGCGGGCGTTCACCCCAAACCACCCTAAACTCGTTAACGGATTCCCTGACCAGCCGGGCATTTCTATAATTTAAAAAACCGTAAACCGTCGACTTTACATTATTCTCACCGGATCTGCCTCGGTTGAGGTTCAACAACCTGTTACTGCGGACCTCCTCCCGTTCAAGTCTCTCTTCAATCTGTCGCTTTTTCCGACTGCGGGCTTCCGCTATAACCGAATCGAGCTCTGCCGGTGGTAGCGACCCAAGCCATAGCAGGCTGTCAAGCCGGGCGGCGGTTTCCTTTAAAGACGTATACCTGTGATAAGCCGATGCAAGCATCCGGGCATCCCGTTTCTCTCCTTCAATCTCCAGTGATGAGGCATAGGTGGATGAGGAATCAAAATAGGCAGCAGCTTTACTTAAATCCCCATGTTCCTCGCTGAAAATTTTACCCATCCGGTAATAGATACGTCCCTGTATATCCCTGGGTAGCCGGTCAACTTCCATACGCAGCAGCCGGTTATACAGCACCTTTGCCCCGGCTATCCGGCCCTCCATTTCCAGGGTGCGGGCTACCTCATAGCGAATGTCGGCTCTACGTGAAAAGTTTTTGTCATCTTTTGCCATCGACCGGTAGATCGAAATAGCCATATCCATGTTCCCCTCTTTTCTCGCCACTTCGGCCCTTTTCATATCAGACCAGTAGATATACTCGTAGTCGGGGTAAAAAGTTCGAACCTGCCCAAAGGCGTATATAGCTTCTCCAAAGCGGCCCTGTTCCTCCAACACCTGTCCGTACAAAAAATAGGCGCGGCTTTTCATCTCATTGCGAGGCAGATTCCTTATTGCTGCACCCAGGAAACTGGACGACTGTTCCCAGTTTTCCCGCATGGCAAACAGCTCTCCCAGGAGCAGTTCCGCTTCTGCAAGAGTGCGGGGTTGCCAGAAAACGGCATCAAGCTCGTTCAGCAGGTAGGATATGCCCTCCCCGAATTCTTCACCGGCCAGTAAAGCCTTCCCCTTCCAAAGAGTCGCTTCCGCCTTAAGACGGTCTTTGCCGGTAAGGGCTTTCAGCTCTTCAAACTTCTGGATGGCCTGAAAAAAATCTCTCTGGTAGTAATATGATTTTCCAATCAACAGCAGGGCGTCATCCGTCCACTTGGAATCCGGAAACTTTCGGAGAATCTGTGCGCACTTGTCAATGGATTTCTGAAATTCCGGGTTGGATACCGCCAGGGGCCGGATATGAACGCTTATGGGTTGGGAGGGATCCAGGTTTACCTCTTGTTCCTTAATTTTTTCAAGGCCCTTGCTGTAGCTTTTTTCGGCGTTGTAGAAGCTGTTATAGTGAGCCCGAAAATTGTCCAATGAGCTTTTGACTCCCGTACACCCGGCAAGGTAAATCAACAGAGGCAGAAGGGCTATGTAGTTTATCCATTTCAAAATTCAGGCAATCTTTATAAGCAAAAAGGCTTTATGGTTTATGAGGGGTGTGGCCAGCGGTTAATCGGCAACTGCATTATTGCCAAACCTTTTTTATAGTACCTCTCGCTCGTTATGCACTATTCTATGGTGCTGACCTTAATCATATTGGTGTGTCCCCTTTTGGCAATGGGCATGCCGGTAGCTATAATGACCCGGTCGCCCTTGTCGACCATACCTTTATTTTTCAAATAATCTTCCATCAGTTTTACACTCTTGTCGGTATCGAATATTTCATCAATCTTGACAGCTCGCACTCCCCATACCAAACCAAGCTGACTCCGCACTTTTTCACTTTCCGTAAAAGCCACAATGGGGACCTTTGGCCTGAACTTGGCTATGCGCCTTGCCGTACTCCCCGAGTGGGTGATGGTGCTTATGACTCTTGCATCCACATTATCGGCCAGGCTGATACAGGAGTAGGCCAGTGATTCAATTACCTGCTTTTCTTTCCATTCCGGCTTTCGATATTCCAGGCTGTGGTAAATTCCGGGTGCATTGGTTTCCACCGAACGGCAAATCTTGTCCATTGCCCTGACCGATTCTACCGGATACTCCCCGGCCGCTGTCTCTCCGGAGAGCATAACGGCGTCGGTCCCATCCATGACTGCATTGGCCACGTCTGAGCTTTCCGCACGGGTAGCCCGGGGATTGTGTATCATGGAATCCAGCATCTGTGTAGCGGTAATAACCGGTTTTCCTGCTTTCCGGCACTGCTGTATGATCGTCTTCTGCACCAGGGGCACCCGCTCACTGTCAATTTCGATGCCCAGGTCTCCCCGAGCCACCATGATTCCGTCCGACTCTTCAATGATATCCCCTATAACGCTTACGGCCTCCGGTTTTTCAATTTTGGCAATGATACCGGCCTGGCTTCCCGCCGCCCTGACCCTGGATATCACTTCCTGCACGTCGGCTGCCGTCCGCACAAACGACATCGCTACATAATCCACCTCCTCGTTTAATGCATGGTCGAGATCCTCAATGTCCTTTTCCGTCAGGGAGGGCATGCTGATTTTGACATCCGGCAGGTTTACCCCCTTACGCGATTTGAGCATACCGCCTACCACCACCTGGGCAATAATGTCGTCGGTATTTTTTTTCACAACCTTCAGCTCCAGCAGCCCATCATCCATCAAAATTTTGTTGCCCGTCTCGGCATCCCGGGCAAGGTTTTCATAATCAATGGGAATCCTCTCCGAGGTCCCTTCAATATCGTCCGACGTCAAGGTAACGTACTGTCCCGCCTCCAGCTGCCGACTTCCCCCCTTCATCTCTCCCACCCTGATTTTGGGTCCCTGCAAGTCGGCCAATATGGGAATGCTGAGTTCATATTTATCTGCCACCTCCCTTATCAGGCTGATCACCCGGCTGTGTTCCTCGTGAGTACCGTGGGAAAAATTGATGCGGGCTAAATCCATACCGTTCCGGGTCAGATCTTCAATCATTCCCCTCGTATTACTGCTGGGTCCCAGAGTGCAAACAATTTTGGTTCTTCGGTCACTTAGATTCATTAAATATCTGCTTGTTAATAATGTTATAATTTTTCCGAATTTGAACTACAACCGGTATACGCATTAAAAGTATTTCTGTGTATCTCACAAAATATCAACTTAAACGTTAAAGGTGAATCGACAAACCGAATGACGGTACCTCCGCGCCAACCGGCAGGACGGAAAATACCCCGTAATTATATAGGTTTACAAAATTAGAATTATATTTCCCTTCTGCCTGTTTGGACAATAACATTAATATGTGACTTTTAAAGTACTCACATTATAATATATTACATCTAAAAGAGCAGTATTCTTTGGCTGATCCGAACGTTTATGTATTCATATTCCACACAGAAATACCTTTTATATTACCTTGCAGGGGTGTTTACGGTCCTCTCCTGTGCTCGCGCCTACAATCCTGATATTGAACGGGGATCCAATTTCAAGTTCCGGGAAGGATTTCCGGAAGTGCGCATCTCGGCAATTGGGCTGCTGAGTGAAACCGATGAACCCGGCATCAATGTATCGACCGACATCGTTTACGGAAGCCTCATTTATAAAGAACGTGATGGAAAATCGGAAGCCCGGTTTACCATCGAGATTCAAATAGTACCCCAGGTTGAATCTGACGAGGCCGTAAACCTCTCATCCAAAACGGAACAGCAAAGCTTTTCCATAAGCAGGGGAAACTCCGATATTACGCACAGCCAGGAAGTATTCTCCTACGATACGAGGGTACCGGTCAAGCCCGGCAATTACCAGATCAATGTAACCGTCATAGACCAGCACTCCGGGAAGAGCATTACCCGCCGCACCCAGACCTACATTCCCGACCCCGATGACAACACCGTGTCAAATTTCACCAATATACAGCTGTTGGGTAAGGATATGGATGTGCAAAACCCCGCCTGGTCCCCCATCACCACCTATGATGTACCCGGAAGCATAGATTCCCTGATGTTCAGGCTGCAGGTTACCAACAACGACGCCGATGCACCGCTGACCATCAACTCCAGGCTGATCCGTTTTAAGTCTGATACCACCGTCGCCCGCCCGATGCACTATAACAACTACAGTCCATCAAGCATACAATACAAGGGGATTGACTATGACCGGGAAGAAGAGCTGCAGAGTAACCGGAGGACATTAACACAGCCCGGCAGTGTATTAATCGAATATAAATACGCCCAGCACAAGCGTGGAAATTACCGTTTTGAGGTAACAAACGAGGTCGAAAATGAAGAGGAGGAACGCTTCAAAGCCCGTGATTTCGGGGTAAAGAGCAAAAATTATCCTTCTATTAAATCGGCCAGGGAGCTGGCCCGCCCCCTCCACTATCTGATGGATGAGGATGAATATGAGGAACTGATGGCCATCAACAATCCCGACTCACTCAAGCAGGCCGTCGATCGCTTCTGGCTGAGAAGCCTGAAAAACAAGAATGACGCCCGGAGCGTACTGAAAATGTATTACCAGCGCGTGGAGGAGGCCAACAAGCAGTTCTCCAATTTCAAGGAGGGCTGGAAAACCGATCTCGGCATGATTTACATCCTATTCGGCCCGCCCTGGTATATAGACCGGCGCCTGGACCAGATGGTCTGGTCCTATTCCTACAACCGGAACGATCCCGAATACAACTACCTGTTCCGGACCCCCAAATTAAAATCGGAATTTTTTCCTTTCCAGAACTATCTGCTGCAGCGTCAGCAGCAGTATTTCAACATCCAGTACCAGCAGGTCCAACTGTGGCTCTCCGGACAGATATTACGCCGCAGCATATAATTCTACCCCGGCCAGACAGCGGGCTATCGACCAGCTGGACCAGGTCCGCAGCGTGAGATCGATGCGAACCCGCAGCTGGAACAGAATCCGGGTTACTAATTCGTAATAGATAAACTACCATTAAAAAAGGCTGCCCCGCACTTGAGGGATAGCCTTTTCTATTTTTTGTTAGCCCGAAAAGGCAATGTTGAATTCAAGATATTTAGCAGAAGGCTGCTTCCTGTAGGATCCGCAATTTTAGGCTCCCATTAACTGCCCTTACCTACTACTTTTTTTAGTCATAAAAAAATGGCCGCCCCTGAAAAGAGGCGGCCATTTTAAATTCGGCTATATCGTTGACTGTTACAGCCTAGTTGTCATAGCCTGTGTTCTGCACGATGTTGGAGTTGGCACGGATCTCAGAATCGGGAATCGGAAGTGCCACCCGGTAATCATCTGATGCGATCGTGGTCGAACGAAGTGATTCGGTATCACCGGGGATGATATCCCGGCCCGTTCGAATCAGGTCATACAGCCTGAATCCCTCCATGGCCAGTTCAAGACGGCGCTCTCTGAGCACGTTTTCAACTGAACCGGTCGCATAATAGCTGGCGCCCAGTCCCCTGTTGGAGGTGATTTTGTCCAGCTCGAGCTTGGCATCAGCTTCCCGGTTGCTATTGGCCAGGGCCTCAGCATAATTGAGAATAACTTCAGCGTAACGAATGATGCGCACGTTATCCGTGCCGGTATTCTCATCCGCATATTTGCTGACCATGCGGTGTGTGGAACCGTCCGAAGAGTACAGGTCCAAACGCACGTCGCCCGCATCATGCTCATTAAAGAGATCGTCCGTAACCTCCACATCTCCGTAGTTGGTATCACGGTAGATACGGGCAATACTGTCCGATCCGGGGTTGTCCGATGAGGTAAAAGCGACCTCAAACAGAGACGCCGGTCCGGAACCTGACTCCCAGGTTGCTACCAGGGCGCCCGCCGGGGTAATGGAGAAGTTGCCGGAGTCAATAATCTCCTCGGCAGCCGTAATGGCATTCCCGTACTGCTCTGTATAGAGGAAGTAACGGGTTTGCAGGGCTTTGGCTGCCCAGTAATTCAGCTCTATGGTGTTCGTATCGGAGGGATCAAGCAGGCTTACGGCCTGTGCCAGGTCGGCTCCGATATTTGACCAGACGTCGGCAATGGCATCACGTGAAGGATACAGATTGCCTTCGCTGTAGGTAGTGACATAGGGTACGCCCAGTGCGGGATCCCCGCCGGCAACATACTGTTGGCCGAAAGCCAGCAGCAGGTTCATGTGGGAAAGAGCCCTAAGAGCATACGCCTGCCCACGGTAGTGGTCTACCTCCGGTGTGGATTCGATGTCGGCATTGATGGCGATGTTGGCGCCGGCAATGACTTCATAGTAGACATCCCAGTAACCGATGGCCAGTCCGCTGTTTACAGTAAAGTCGAACTCATCCTGTCCCAGGAATCGACCTGTGTTACCGTTAGAGAAGGCGTTGTCCGACATCACCTCGGCCGAGACCGGAAAGTCCCGCCCGTAAAGTGCAACTCGGTTTAAATCGTCATATGCGCCGTAAACGGCGAGCTTGATGTCCTCCGATGACTGTATAGCCTCGTCAATCGGTTTGGACTGATCTACGGAAGGGCTGAGAAAATTTTCGCAGCCGCTACCGATACCTGCTACAAGGAGCAGTACAGTAAGATATTTTATAATGTTGTTCATGGTGTTACTATTTAGAAATTGGCTTTAATTCCGAATGTAATGGACTTCAACGGCGCTGAGTTCAGGTCGAGGAATCCATTGGCCGGCGTGTCGGGATCATACTTCAGATCCTCGTCAAAAGTATACGTCCAGAGGTTCGTACCATTGAAGTATACCATGGCCGACTTGAGGCCTACATTTTCCAGATATTTCGCCGGAATGTTGTACCCCACATTTAGGCTGCTCAGCCTCAGGTAGTCGCCGTCGTAGAGCCGGCGGGAAGAGGTGGAGCTGGAGTTTTTGTTACCGATAAATGCGATCGGTTTGGGATTCTTAGCAATATCGCCCGGCTCTTCCCAGTAATCGGTCATAGATGCATACTGCCCGAAGAAGGGGCTGTAGGCACCGTCGGACTTCATATAGAATGCCCAGGAGTCATATACCTTGTGGCCGAAAGCATAATAAAGATCGGCACTGACGGTAAATCCATAGGCATCGAAGCGGGTATTAAAGCCGCCGAACTTGGTAGGCTGTGCATTACCGCCCTGGTAGTATTCGTCGGCCGCATTGTAATCATTGGTCGTCGTTCGGCCTCCGTTGCCGTCGTCCATGTACCACAGCGGGTCACCGTTGGCGGGATCCACACCGGCCCACTCTTTCATGAACCAGGAATCAACCGCATATCCTACCACTGCCCGGTAACGGGTACTGGTGGTAATCTCTACAGGTTCACCGTTAAGATCTACCGGAAGTTCGGTAATCTCGTTTTTAAGCGTGGTAAAATTACCGCCGAGGCTCCAGGCGAAATTCTTGCCCTGAACGATGTTGGCATTCAACTCAACCTCCAGACCTTTGTTATACAGCTCTCCGGAGTTTTGCAGCTGGGAAGAATGTCCCGTGGTGCGTGAAAGCGGCACATTGAAGAGCAGGTCGTAGCTGTTCTTTTTAAAAGCCACAACAGAACCTGAAATACGATCGAGTGCTTCAAACTCAACCCCTATATCCAGGGATTTTGCTTTCTCCCAGGTAAGGCCCGAGTTACCCAGCTGTCCCGGCTGGAAGTTGGGGTAGTTGTTGTAGCTTCCGGTAAAGGAGGCCAGGGCCTGGTAGTTGTTCAGGCCGATAGAGGCATTCCCCGTAAGGCCGTAGGAAGCGCGAACCTTAAGGAAATCGAGCCATTCCATATCCTGGAAAAACTCCTCTTCGGTCAGCTTGTACCCAAGTCCAACGGACCAGAAAGTACCCCATCTCTTGGCTTCGGAAAAGCGGGAGTTCCCCTCACGGCGAAGGCTGACGTCGGCCAAGACCTTGTCGCTAAAGGTATAGTTAACCAAGCCGGTAAAGGACTGTACGGCCCAGTCGGAGGTAGAACCGCTAACCCAGTTCGGAGATGCCGTACTGGCAAGATTTACCAGGCCGGCGGCGGCATACCCTTCCCCGTAGGCACCGAGGAATCGGTTGTAGTTGCGCTGGCTCTCTGAAATCAGCTTGACATCAAAAAGATGATCTTCCTTCGGCTGAAATACATACTGGAGGTTGTTTCTCCAGACGTAGTTGAAGTTCCGGGTATCGTAGTCCGAAACCGAGCCGCGTACATCTTCACTGTCCCCGTAGTAGGGGTTATTGTAATATTTCTCCTCCGTCAGGATGTAATCAATAGAGAAATTGGTCGTAAACGACAGGTTCTCCATAATATTTACATCCACCGTGGTATTGTTTATCAGCCGGTAGTTGGTTTTTCGGTCGATATCCATCTCCTGAACAGCCACCGGATTGTAGAGGAAAGTACCGAAGCTGTCGGTTTTCGGGGATCCGTCATCATTGTAAACTTTATAGATGGGTGGCAGGAAGAATTCCGAAAGTACCGGGTTGCCGAAATATCCGGCTCCCTCGAGGATACCATCCTGATTGACATAGGAACCGTTGAACGAGTTATTGAGCCTTACCCTGTCGTCAAAGCGATGCTGAATGTTCAGTTTTCCCGAAATACGATCCAGGCTGGTACCGATGGTTTGCCCCTGTTGCTCAAAAAAGCCTGCCGAGGCGTAGAAAGTCGTGCTTTCATTGCCACCGCGTGCAGAAATATCGTAAGACTGCTGAACGGCAGCATCGTTGGTAACAACATCGCCCCAGTTGGTGTTTGTTTCACCGTCCCATCCACTTGAACCTATAAAGTTGTCGACCTGATCTCTCGTACCTTCAAGTCCAAATCTTTGCAGGTAGTTCCCTGTGGCGTCATAATAGAGTTGATCCCATTGCTCGGCATTCAACGCTCCAGGTCCGGCAACGGCCCGGTCGTTAAATCCGCGCTGCATGGCAACGCTGTAGGTTACATCTCCTTCGCGACCGTCCTTGGTTTCAATAACGATTACGCCATTGGAACCGCGGGCTCCGTAGGGTGCCGTGGAAGAGGCATCCTTCAGAATGGTTACCGATTTAATATCGGAAGGGCTCAGGTTGGCCAGAACGCCCAGCGAGCTGGTTGCCCCGGAAGCGGCATTGCTCCCGCTGACAACGGGTACCCCGTCAATTACATAGAGGGGGGAAACGCCGGCATTGATAGAGCTGAGTCCTCGTATACGAATCTGCTGGACCGCTCCGGGCGTACCGGTTGAAGCCGATATGCTGGCACCTGTAACATTTCCTTTAAGTACCTGGTCGACTGAAACAGCCGGTATATTTTCAAAACTTTCCGAGGATACCGTAGATACCGACCCGGTAAAGTTTTGTTTTTCTACATTGCCATAGCCTGTGACGACTACTTCGCTAAGTTCGGTTACTCCGGCCATCATCTCTACA
Source organism: uncultured Balneolaceae bacterium (assembly GCA_964423345.1). Classification (GTDB taxonomy): domain Bacteria; phylum Bacteroidota; class Rhodothermia; order Balneolales; family Balneolaceae; genus CAYREV01. Next base: position 76,967 of record CAYREV010000007.1, read on the forward strand.
TTTATAACAGAGCGGCCGTTGATGGCAACTTCCTGCTGGTTAAATCCGATAGAGCTGAAAACGAGTGTACCGGTATCTGAAGGTACATTCAGTTCATATTTCCCATCCGAATTGGTAGCTGTACCAATGGTGGTTCCTTGATATAAGACTGTGACTCCCGGTAACGGGTTTCCGTCGTCCGATGCGGTAACCGTACCTGATACGGTATGTTGGGCCGCTGCCGTTGACGCAAACACGAAACCAAAAGCACACAGAATAGTTAGTGCCTTTAATTTCATATTAAGAAAGATTTGGATTTGGATTTATCGTACCCCCCCCTAAACCGGCAATAGTGTCGCTGCACTAATGTGGCTCATGAGAAGGAATATTTGATATAGATCAAGGGGTCCGCCGTTTCTCAACAGCCGGGGTACCTTGAGATCGTGTTTGAATTTCAGAAGAGTAAATGGGGGGTGACTCCTTATAATTAATGCCCTAAATTAGCACGTTGTAAGACTCCCCGTTGTAAAATAAAAAGAGAGGATATCCTGCTCCTCCTATTTTATTACCATCTGATTTTACATAAAGAAAGCAAATTAGCCTTTTAAAACCAATACGCCATTGCCCATCCCCAGAACTTCCATTCCCGATCCCTTTCCCCAAACTTTATATAATCCCCCCCAGATACTTTTTAAACAGCATTTTTATCCACCTGACTATGAATGAAAACCCGTTTGTAAAACCTTGTAATCACATTTCCGGGGAAATAGCTACCGGCATTCAAATGAAACCCCCGGTTACTTAAAAATTTTCGCAAAAGAAATATAGCCTTTCGCCGGTAACCGGCCACAGCTGAAATGCCATTAGTTATTTAGGCTTGAACCCTATATTCCCGTTTTTCTTCAAAAAAAACCTGAATATAATACCTGCGGGTTAAATAGATAAACCGGGCTGGCCACACCGCTTATTACAGCATACCAATGTTTGTAAAATTTTGTTTTTTTATCCCTAAAAATTACTTTAATTATAGAATGGGGACGATCGGAATAGATCGATGATCTGCTCAAACAATGCAGATCTCCCTTTAAAGCGGTTATATAATACTCTTGGGGAATGATGTTCAGCTATCGCTAAAATCTTGGGGATTCTAGTTTAGCTTTACCTTTCTCCTATTATTTAATACTGCTTTTCAATTACCTAACTAACAAATAAAGAGGTTATCTATGCTTAGAAAGCTACTTTCTATGGCCCTCGCCTTGTTGCTCCTGCCCGCCTTCGTGCTGGCGCAGGGATCCATCACGGGTACCGTGTCGGATGCTGCAACAGGAGAAACCCTGCCCGGCGCCAACGTCGTGGTACAGGAGCTCAATCGCGGTGCGGCCACCGATACTGAAGGACGATTTGTAATCGACAATGTGCCCAACGGTACATATACCCTGACCAGTTCATTCGTCGGTTATAAAAAATTCGAAACGACGGTAGAGGTCAGCGGTTCTGAAACCACGCTGAACATTGAACTGGAACCCGACTACTTCGGTCTCGAAGAGGTTGTGGTTACCGGTGTGGGTACCGGAACCCAAACCACCAAACTGGGCTTCTCTGTAGGCAAGGTTGGTGAGAAACAACTGTCACAGGTTACCGCTGCCGACCCGGCAAACGCCCTTCGCGGGAAAGTTTCCGGTGTAACCATTGTTCAGGCTTCCGGCGACCCGTCGGCTGCTCCGGACATTCGACTCCGCGGTTCCACTTCCATAACCGGTGATCAGTCACCGCTTATTATTGTGGACGGAGTTATCACCTCCGGTAGTCTCCGCGACATCAACATGGAAGACGTTAAGTCCATCGAGGTTGTTAAAGGTGCGGCTGCCGCTTCCATCTACGGATCGCTGGCCGGTAATGGAGTAATCCAGATCATTACCAAGCGTAACGCCGACAAGGTGGATGAGCCCCAGTTTACCATCCGTTCCGAATACGGATTTTCGGAGATCGCTGATAAGTACCCGATCGCAACCAAGCACCCGTTCATTAACGATGCTACACTGACCTCCGGCGGACAGTATGTGGATACATGGCCTGGCTATGAAAACTACGACAGCGACCGGCGTTTCGACAACGATTTCCCGGTACTGTATGACAACGTAGAGGCCCTGTTTACAGGAAAGCCGTTCAATACCAACAACTTCTCACTGGCCAACTCCGGTGAAGACTATAACTATATGGCTTCCTTCGAAAACTTCAACCAGGGTGGTGTACTCGAGCCCGTGGAAGACTATGTACGGAATACCGTTCGATTGAACGCTGACTACACGCCGAACGACAAGCTGGCTGTAAACTTCAGCGCTTCCTACATCAACGTGGATTCCCCGAGGTTTGAAGAGCAGGGACAGGGAGACAACTTCTTCTACTCCGTGCTGACGGCCATGCCGTTTATGGATCTGACCGAGAAGAATGAAGACGGGGAGTTCAGCAACGACCCGACCGGCTACGACATCCAGGGTTCCAACTTCCAGAACCCCCTGTATGTTGCCGAACAGCGTGATTTCCAGTTCAACCGGGATCGCATTATCGCCGGCGCCAAGCTTCAGTATAAGTTAACCGACTGGCTCTCGGCCAACGGCCGTCAGTCACTGGACAAATCCTACCGTCAAAATACTACGTTCTATCCGAAGGGGTATATTACTCCGACGCCGAGTGCAAGTATCAATGACGGTTATGAAAGCCGCACTTCCATTGTCAGCAGTGCCGCCATTACGGAACTGTGGTTAGACTTCCAGAAGGAGTTTGACGACTATAATGTGAACGCCATCGTAAAGTACCTCTATGAAGATCGCAATTTTGAGCGATTCTCGGCCGAGGGTAGCAACTACGTGGTGGCAGGAATCCGCGACATCGGAGACCTGACCCAGAACCAGGAGATTGACTCCTATCAGCAGACCATCCGGGCGGAAAACATCTTCCTGAATGTGGATGTTGACTACCAGGACAAGATCATCGCCTCGGGCCTTATCCGCCGCGACGGTTCGTCCATGTTTGGTTCTGAAGAAAGATGGCAGACCTACTACCGGGGATCTGTAGCTTACCGAATTACCGAAGATGTGGACATCAACAACATCAACGAATGGAAAGTCCGCGCCTCCTACGGTACTTCCGGTAACCGTCCTCCGTTTGAAGCTCAATATGAAACCTTCAGCGCCAGCCAGTCTGGTATCTCGCCCAACATTCTGGGTAACAACGAGATCAAGCCTTCCACGGTTGCTGAAATGGAAGTGGGTACAAACATTACCTTCTTTGACAGGTACAATGCTGAGATCAACTACGCCATGACAACCACCACCAACGACTACCTGTTGGTACCGCTGTCAAGCGTAGCCGGTTACAATGCCCAGTGGCAGAACATCGGTGAAATCGAAAGCACCTCTTTCGAGGTTGCCCTTAACGGACAGTTCTACAACACCCAGGATTTATCCTGGAGTGCAGGTCTGACCTTCGACAAGACCACCCAGGAAATCACCGACCTTGGCGACGTACCACCGTTCACGCGAAACATCGGGGGCTCCGCCCTTCCGCTGTTCCGGGTTGAAGCCGGTGTGCCTTATGGCGCCATGTACGGTAACCTGGCTCTGACGTCACTCGACCAGCTTACTGTTGTAAACGGTGAAGTAGTTAACAGCGGCGTTGATGTAAACGGCGACGGACAACTAACCACCGCCGATTACGAGGTCAACTCACACGGTTACGTGGTACCCAAAGGGACTCACGGTACTGTACAGGAGCAGATCACTTACCAGGTCGACGAGAACGGTGAGAAAACCGTCTCCCAGATCGGTAACACCACTCCCGACTTCCAGATGGGCCTATCCAATACCCTGAACTACAAGGGCGTTGGGCTTTATATCCTTCTGGATTGGTCTAGGGGACAGGACGTATACAACTATACGAAGCAACTCCTGTACTTCAACAACCGTCACAAGGACCTGCAGGACTTTGCTGCTCAAGGTTTCGACGTTGGATATGCCGACGGTTCTTCACAAATCTATAATGGCGCCAGCGCCTCCTCCTACTTCGTAGAGGATGCCAGCTTCATTAAGCTGCGTGAAGTAGCCCTCTCCTATACACTTGCCGGGTCCAAGCTCGGTACCGTGGGAGATTATGTCGACGAAATCAGGCTGTCGGTTACCGGACGCAACCTCCTGACCTTTACCGATTACACCGGTTGGGATCCGGAAGTGGCCCTGCGTACAAACGCTACCAACTTCCGTTTGGATGAGTATGCGTATCCTAACTACAGAACTTATACTGGTTCAATCCAGATACGATTCTAATAATTTAAAGCTAAAAGGTATTAGCTATGAATATGACACATAAACTAAAAGTATCTACTCTCTTCCTGGCCATTGCGCTGGTAGTGAGTAGCTGCGCTGATCTCAGCGTAGAGAATGTTAACGATCCGGATCGCGAGCGAGCGCTTGCGAATCCTGCGGATCTGGTTAGCCTGCTGGAAGGATCAACTTCCAGTGTCTTCTTTGAAACGACCAACCTGTGGGGTGTCCACATGGACGGTCTGGCAGACCAGATGACGTCTACCAACAAGTACCTGAGTTTCTGGGATTATGCAGACGAACCCAGAGACCGTATTAACAACCGCACCACCTTCGCGGATGCTGTCATTATGAACAGCCCGTGGAGCGACTACAATGCGGGGGTTTCTACGGCCAACACCATTATCCAGAAGATTGAAGGCGATGGTGATTCCATCGTCCTGGAAAACGGTGATGATGTTACTCAGAAAATGCTGGCATCCGCCTACTTCCTGCGGGGCGTATCCCGGGGATACATCTCCATGATCTACGATCAGGGTTATGTCGTTGATATCGACACCGACCTGAGTCAGCTTGAAGTAGTGCCTGCAGCCGACATCGCCAACGCGGCTATCGGTGATCTCGACAAGGCCAAGACGGTTGCCGACGGTATCGGAGCCTCTTTCGCCTGGGATTTCCTGCCGGCCGGGGTTAGCTGGGATCTTGCCGAATTCAAAACCATTGCGAATTCATATGCTGCAAGATTCCTGGCCGCCATGCCGCGCACCAAGGCGGAAGGCGACTCTCATGACTGGGATCGCGTTCTGAGTTATGCCGACAAGGCTGTTGGCGGACCGGATGCACCGGCAACTATGGACGGCTTCTATGCCATCTCCGTATCTCCGTATGTGTTCTACAACAACCTGCAGGACTGGTCGGGCTTTGTACTGTCTGACAACTCAGGCTACCTGCCTACCGACCTGAAGGTGCTGCACATGCTGGATCCGAACTATCCGACGAATTACCCGCCGGCTCCGGAAGTGCTGGACCCCGCCGAGAGTAGCGATCAACGTATCGACTACTATTTCTACACGCCTAACTTCGGCTTCCTGAACCCCGCACGGCGCCGTTCCATCTTTTCCAACTATTGGAATATGAGAACATGGTGCCAGAACTTCTGCGGTGCAGGTGGATATCCAATCGTATACTTCCTTCCTGCGGAAACGGATTACCTCCGCGCGGAAGCATACCTGCGTAAAGGGGATAAACTCACGGCTTCCACTATCCTGAACGATAGCCCGTACGGAAGCGGTGTTACCGACCTGGCCGTTGACCTTGCTGCCAATCAGCTGGGTGATATAGACTACGACGGATTGTCGGGAGGCAACTCTATTGCCGCAACCGCCAGTGACGGACAGTTCCAGCGTGCACTGCTCCGAGAGTATTCCGTTGAACTGGATCTCATGGCAGGAACCGGAACCCAGTGGTTCTTCATGCGCCGATGGGATATGCTCCTTCCGGGAACAGCCCTGCACTACGCCATACCCGGCGAAGAGCTGGAAATCACCGGGCGTGAGTACTACACCTTCGGTGGTGCCGATTATGCCGGCGAAGAAGGTACGGCAGACGGCTCCAACAGCTGGAAGGACCTGCCGGCACCCAAGGTTCAAAGCAAGGCTATGCAATCTAACGGAATGTATAGTCCCAGAGTTAAAGATCTCGGAAATTATTCCGTGGACTTTAACGCAGGAGATCGCAAGAAAGGAAATAACTAACGTTTCTTTTCAAACAACAAAAAAGGCCTGCATTGCTGCAGGCCTTTTTTATTTTATAGCTATATGGTTGCTACCGGCAAATCAAAATCATTACCCCCCCTTCTTGCTACTTACTACTTGCTACTATTTATTACTGTTTTGCCTCTTCAAGCGGAAGCGCTTCTATATATACCGGGTAATCCCTGGGAACGACAACGGTAATGGAGCTGGAATCACTTTTCATAAATTTCATAATCCCCTGAACGGAAATAAGGGGCGGATTGATCACTTTGTATTTGGGTTCATCCTCTGAAAGCTCATTCCGGTTGATGCTATTAAAATGTTGAGCCAGACGAAGTCCGATGGACCGATTTTCTATGGGGGTCCCCACCTTTCTTCCCGTAGTTTCCATAGAATCCACCACCAGGTAGGTGGACGGAAGGGTTAATGTACCTTCCATACCCTCCTGCATCGTTCGCACATGATCGAACTTCCACCGGTCGATCTTTATCCAGTCGCTTTTTGTAACATCATCAATCCGGTTGAAATCCAGTTTTATAACGGTCCCTTCTATCCGCCGCGTATCGGGAGTGCAGCCGGCATCAATCAGGGTAACGGCAATCAACAGGGTAATTATAGTCTTGACAGTATTATGCATAATCGGTTCAGGCTTAAGTGATTTATTTTAAGAGAGTGGCAAACATACTATTAAATCGAGAAAATTGATACAGCCGAAATCGGTTACGGCCTCATTATTACTAACCCTACTGTTCCTGCAGCACATCGCCGCTCAGCCATTGGTCCACCACCAGATACTCGTTTTCATTGATCTGGGGGTCGCTCCGGTCAAGGATATAGACCTTAAAGGGAAACACCTCCGACTGCCTGCGTTCCTGCCGGAACACATAATTGTACCTGGAATCGTACTGATTGGTCGAATAGGACCACTGAACGTAGTTAAAGGTGGTCCGGGAATAAGAGGGGGGACCAAACAGCACGTAAATCATACCAAAATCGGTCTTCCACCCCTCCTTGTAGCTTGAATAGTATTTATTGGCCTCTTCCACCCGCGTATAATAGAGGCGTATCACATCCCTCGCCCGGTTGGCGTTTTCAATATGCCTGATCCAGAATTCGTCAACCGCTCTTTTCAGTGAATCGCTGTCTTCAATAGCGAGCATCTTTTCATAGTCCTTGTCATCCATCAGGTAATAGAGGGGCCTTGCAAGGTCCCTGGCGCTGCGCACAAAGGGGAACCCCTTCCGCTTGACGCCGAAGTCAAAAGCCCTGACCAAGGTCTTGCCCGTTCGCGTATTTTTGACCGTAACCTGGTAGCGGTAATTGCCGATTTCGGGAACGGGAAAGCGCACGCGATAGGTAAATACTTTATCTCCCGTCCTGATACTCCTCTCCTGTGAATAGAGAACTTCAGAATGGTCATAATCAATGCCTTCCCGCTGCAGGGTGGAAATGGCATAGGTGGGGGCACTCATCCTTTCGGCAGGCCGGTTGTCGGAACGGTATTTTATCACTTCCGAATATATTTGAAGGGAATCATCGGAGATGTCGCTGGTAAGCTGTGATTCAAACCGGATCTCTTCATATTTCCCGGTAATATCGTAGGTGGTAATGGGTATATATCCTTCATCTATACTGGAACTGTCCAGGGCCGAAACCGATACATTGGAGAGGCCGAACTGTTCGGATGACAGATCCGGGATGATGACGGTGTCCGTCAGCGTTTTGGAATTCCCTGATTTCTCGTCAGCCACCGAAACATACACTTCGTACACTCCGGCCGAAGGCACCTCGAAATCCCTCTCAAGTTTTACGGGTTCTACCTGTTCCGGATCCTTTGTACCGTCAAAAACAAGGTTTTTACGCTCGGTGAAATTAATTGCGCCCCCTTCCGCCTTATTTTTTTTAATGATTTCATAAGTAACGGTAAATCCGGCCGACTCTTTAGCCGAAAAAAGCGAATCATTGCGATAAGTTATTAAACTGGAAGGGACTATATCGGTGGTAACAGTAATAATTGACCGGTTGTCATTATTGTAATACCCATAAGAACTCACGCTGAAGGAGGGATAACCCGGTTCAAATACCAGGTTCTGGTTCCGAAAAATGGTATCCGGCCCGGTAGTGGAACAGGACCAGAAAAGTGCGGGAAGCACCAGAACAAGCAGGATAACACCTGCCTTGTAAAATATCCGTTTCTCTGTTAACACCCTTCTTATCATACGCAAGCTGTTTGCCGGCTTTTACCAATAGAACAGAAACAGTTTAATAAAAATTGCGAATATCAGACAGGATATTTCAAATAATTCTTACCGAACAAGCATTCATTCGACGGTATAGCGGGGCAATTCGGAGGGAATTCTCACCAATACTTCATAGTTAAGATTGTTCTGCATTTCGGTAAAGGAGGATACGGGCATCTCCTCTTCTCCCTGTTTTCCTATTATCACCACCTCGTCCCCTTTCCGAACATCGGGAATATCGGTTACGTCGATCGTCAGCATATTCATATTTACCAGGCCGGCCACCGGCGCCCGTTGCCCTTTTACCAGCACAATACCCACGTTGGTCAGGTTGCGCCCGAAACCGTGTGAATATCCGATGGGCACGGTTGCGATCTGCTGTCTCCTGCTGGTCTGGTAGGTGGTGCCGTAGCCGACAAATTCTCCCGCATCTACGGTTTTGGTGCTCATGACCCTGCTTTTCCAGGTCATGATTCTTTTCAGGGGATCCTTGTGTACCTTGCGGATATCGGAGTGGTTTTTCAGGAATTTCATATAGGTTTCGCGGTTCGGCCAGAAACCATACTGGGCAATACCGATGCGCACCATATCCATGATCGTCTCCGGATAATTCAATACCGCAGCCGAACAGGCGGTATGATTGTACGTAGCTTCAATCCCTTTCTCCCTAAGCAGGGCGCAGTAGTTATTGAAATTTTCAATCTGGCGGGTGACCCGCACGTGGTTGCTTACGCTCTCCGCCCCCGCATAGTGGGTGCATATACCCTCCACACGTATTAAATCTTCATGGGCCTTGATCATTTTTACGGCCTTAATCAGGCGTTCCCGGTTCAGGCCCGTCCGGTTCATGCCGGTCTCCAGGTGGAGATGTATACGCGCCGGTTTTTCATGTTCCCCGGATCGCTTAATAGCCGCTTCCAGTCGGTCCAGTTCAAATATGTAAAACGATACCTCTTCCTCAATAGCCCAATCAATGGTTTTGTTGTTGATCATTCCCATGATCATTACCCTGCTATCCGGCTTCTTTTTGGCTTTGCATGCACGGCGGGCCTCGTCGGCACTGAACACTGAAAAATGCCGTATCCCGCACTGTTCCGCCATCGGCACAAACTGTTCAATGCCGTGTCCATAGGCATTACCCTTTATGACCGAAGAGAAAACCGTATCGTCTCCTATAAAATCCTTGAGAAATGAGATGTTTTGCTTAAAAGCCGACCGGCTTAATTCAATATGTGCGGGCGCAAAATCCATTTATTGCTGATTCGTTATTTGTTATACGTTTTTGGTTAATTGTTACCGGCCTGTTCACCAAAGCTTACGAAAGAAAGCGCAGGCGACTTACGGGCCTGGCCGCCGAAGCTCCCCCAGGGAAGCGCGGGAGGCTTGCCGGTTTCTGAATGCTGGCTTCTGATTTCAAACCTCCTCACCGGGGTCTTCATTTCCCATGACCTGCTCGATGATACCGGTAAAGATCCTGACGCCGGTCGGGATAATATCATCGGGAAAATCGTAATTGCCGGCATGCAGGGCCGGCTGGTCCTCACCCGATCCCAGGCCGAATAGCGCTCCTCTGTAAGCCTTGGTAAAATGTCCGAAATCTTCCGACCATCCAAAAGGCTCATCCTTTCTTATGGTCTCTATTCCCTGCTGTTGGGCGGCTTTCTCGAGCAGGGAAACCGCCTCCTCATCATTCCGGGTGGCGGCAAACCCTTCCACCCATTCGGTTTCCACATCCAGTCCGTAGGTTCCCGCCACTTCTTCGGCCAACTCCACGGCCCGCTCTTTTAGTTTCAGCAGCGTTTCATCATCATAGGTTCGCAGCGTAGCCATAATCTCGGCAAAACCCGGGGAAGTGCCGTAGGCCTCCTCACCCAGCCTTGCATGAATAATGGTAACCTTGGCAGCATGATCCAAAGAGGTATAGAACTGCGGAAGGGACGAATAGGCATTGATCAGCTGGGCCACCGCCAGGGCCGGGCTTCTCCCCTCTTCGGGGTGTGCCGCATGCGAGGTCTCCCCTTGAAGCTGAACATTCAGTCCGATGGAAGCAGCCGCAAACGTCCCCGCACGAGTTACCACCCGGTGTTTTTTAAAACCCGGAAGGTTATGAAGGGCAAAAACAAAGTCAGGCTCCAGCTTCTCAAAAGCGGGGTCTTCCAGTACGCGCTGCGCACCCTGCCCCGTCTCTTCCGCCGGTTGAAACAGCAAAAGCACCTCACCGGCATAATTCATGCCACCTGCCAGTTCCCGGGCCACCCCGCACATGATCGCCATGTGTCCGTCATGGCCGCACTTGTGGCCGGTGTCTTCATTCCGAGAACGGTAATCAAATTCATTTTCCTCCGGAATGGGAAGGGCGTCAAGCTCGCACCGTAACAGCAGCCGGGGGCCTTCCCCCTCTCCCGGGAATCGGGCCAGGATTCCGTGTCCCCCGACCCCGGTAGTCAGGTCGCTGCAGCCGGTGCCTTTCAGAAACTCCACTATTTTTCGTGCGGTCTGCTCCTCTTTCCCGGAGAGCTCTGCAATAGAATGCAGCTGATGCCTTAACTCAATCAGTTCGTCCATATCCGTATGACTGCTGTTTAAAACCATGAATATCTAAAAGGGGCTTTGCGCCCGCTTCGTTCAACTACCTGCCCAATACTCCTTCCGGCAAAAATAAACATCTTAAAAGTGAATCAACCTTATCCTGCACGGGCCTCCCTTTATCTATTTTTTGGTATCAATAAAGGTTGCCCAGCACCAGCCGGGGGTCGGGATAAATTTCCAGGGCCTCCGAATGGTTTTCAGGGGAAACGACCCCGGGCATATCAGCCTCCCCCGGGTCCTCGAGGGACAACTGGAAATGCAGATGGGGGACCCATCCCACATTCTCCTCTTCCGTGCCCAGCTCCGCTATCTGTTCACCCGCCTTCACCTTGTCCCCCTTCTTGTGCATGGTTAAGGAGCGGCGGGAAAGATGGCCGTGCAGGGCATAGAGGTATCGGCCGTTAATCAAATGGCGGGTCACGATGGTGGGGCCGTAATCACCCAGCCTGTTGTTGTCGCCCTGATAGGCTATCTCGCCGCCGTAAAAGGCAAAGACCGGCCTTCCGGCCGAGGTAAAAATATCAATGCCCACGTGGATGTTTCTGCGGCCTTCAAAATGCGAGGCGGTGTACATGCCCTCTCGCTTCTCGTCATATTTTCCCACGGCCCATCCCTTGGATTTGATAACGTCCGGGTCCTTTTTTACCGAAAGGTCGAGCACCGGAAGCTCATCCGGGTAATCCATGACCGGTTCAAAATTATATTCAGAAAAATCGAGCATATTCAAATCAAACAGTTTAAGAGCCTATTGATGCATCTCCGTCAGTGAAGGCATACAATAGGATTTTCTTTTCCCTGGGGCAAAGCCGGAAGGCAGTGCCACCCAAATAACCGATAACTTTTAACTAAAAACCAGCCTACTCCACAATCTTGTCGATATAATCGGAATTCATGATCCCCAGTGCCCCCATGTACTTCATCCGGAACCGGATAAAATCGCCCACCTCATACCCCTGCTTGTTGTCGCCCACATCGAGGATCAGCATGTCGGAGCTTGCATCCGCGATGCTCACATTTTCGTGCGTGTTAACCAGGTGATCGGGGTTAATATCCAGATAGCCGATATCCAGAATGGCACGATAGGAGGTTTTGCCGAAATCATCCTCGTCGATATCGGTTACCTTGCCCTGCGGGTTTTCACCCAGTTCGCCGCTGGGTACCTTGGGTTTCTCCGCTATCTCGATAACCTGGGAATAAAGTTCCATCACGTCGTCGTTCATGCCCTCAATGGTACCCCCAGTGAAGAGATCTTTTCCGAAGAACAGGGCTTCTCCCACCCGGAAGTGATTGATGCCCCTGGGAAGCTGGTTCCGAAGCAGCAACGGTATGGTTACGGTGGTGCCGCCCGATACCAGTGGAATGGACTTGTCGAACTGCAGCTCGATGATCTGCTTGTAGAGGGCCAGCTGAATCAGCTTGTCTTCGTCGGGCATCACCCCGTGCATGCAGTTCAGGTTGGTACCGATTCCGATCACCTCAATAGCCGGCATTTCAAAAACTTTTTCATAGAAATTGATCAGGTCCTCCCGCATCACCCCCTCCCGCAGGTCGCCCATCTCAATCATAATAATGACCTTGTGTTTCGTATTCTGCCGCTGGGCCTCCTCCGATAGTTCTTTCAGGGTGGAAAGTTCTGTATTGAGGCTGGCATCGGCATATTTGACTACCGACTCGATAATATCGCGGGGCGGGGGCTTGATATAGATGGTAAGGATCTCCGGATCAATCTCCTTTATTTTCTGCAGGTTGCTGATCCTGGAGTCGTGCATCTCACCTATGCCCAGGTCGGCCACCTCCTTGAGAAAATCGGCATGGCCGCACAGCAGTTTGGTAGTGATTCCCCACTTGATGTCGTTGCCTTTGAATAGATCGTCCAGGTAATTATAATTTTCGCGCAGCTTGTCCCGGTATAATTTTAAATAGGCCATCCCTATTTCCTAAGTCGCATTTCCAGATATTTATTGGTGAAGCCATACTTCTCATACAGGTATCTTGCCGGATTATCGGGCTCCACGTGAAGGGCTATATCGCCCTCGGTAGCGTCTATAATTCTCTCCATCAGTTCTTTGCCGATGCCTTGCCCCCGCTCATTTCCGTCAACAGCAATATACACCAGTATATGCTCCGGGATATAGCCGCCCATATTGGTGTCGTTAATAATAACCGTACCCAGGATTTGATCCTGCCGGTAGGCCACCAGTATGAGGCCGTCCTGCCCCTCTCCGTCTCCATAAGCGTAGGCAATGGATTTCAGTATATGTTCCTTTTCATCTCCGTATTCATCCAGGTGTTCAAACAGAAAACCGGCTATGTCGTCCCTGCTGAAACCGGTGGGATTCTCCTCATCGTTGCTGATAATCGAATATTTGATCATAGATACGTTGGTCAGTCGAGTTATTTTTCGGTTACAGCCGGTTCTTTTTTATCGGGAAACAGCAAAGATACGGCGATAAACACGATTAAAGAAGCCAAAATACCGAATACATTGGGATCCAGTCCGGCCGGCAGCTGTTCAGTAAACACCTGAAGGTACAAGGTGGTTCCGCCGCCCAGCAGCATGGCTGCAATGGCACCGATACTGCTGCTTTTCTCCCAGTAGAGGGCCCCGATAATCGGGACAAACAGGCCCGATACCATAAAGGCGTAGGAATAGAGCATCAGGTCGAGTACGCTGGTCATGGTAGTTGCCACCAGGAGCGCGCAGGCCCCGATCACCAGCGTCGTTATCTGGGAAAAACGCAGGAAGGTGTCGCTCTCGTGATCCACATCCCTGAAATAGCCGATAATATCGGTTACCACGTTGCCCGATGAAGCCATCAGGCAGCTGTCGGCAGTCGACAGGATGGCCGAAAAATAGGCCGACATCATGATACCCATCAACCCTATGGGCAGAACCGTCCGGAGGAGCATCGGAAGGCCCGTTTCGGGATCGGTATCGGACACATCGGCGGCTCCCAGGTATTCGAACATGCCCTGTGATGCACCGACCTTGGCAAAAAGGCCCAGAGAAACCCCCATAAGGGCCATTATGGGCCATTCAAACAGTCCCGCCAGGTACCAGGCCTTTTTAGCCGTCTCCTCGTCATTACAGGCATATATGCGCTGATATAGTGTCATCCCAACATACCAGATGGGGATAATGGTAACCGCCCAATAGACGATATTCTGCCATGTTATATTGGTAAACGACAGCATTTTTGGATCCACAGCCTCGACGATAGCCGTCCAACCGCCGACGGCATTGTAGGCGATGGGAATCCCTATGAACACCAGGCCGAACATCAACAGGGCCCATTGCAGGGTATCGGTATATATAACCGCCTTCAAACCGCCCATAACCGTATAGACTACTGCGATACCTCCCATAATAATCAGGGCGGTGTTAAGGTCCAGGTCGGCAAAGGTTCCGGTTGCCAGTTTTGCGCCCGCCAAAATCTGTGAACTGGTAAATCCCGCATAACCGATGGCCGAAATAATTCCGGCTATCAGGGCCACCCGGGGATTGAAATAATGTTTGAACACCTCAGGAAAAGTGTAGGCGTTATCGAACACCGGGTTCTGTTTCACTTTGGGGATGAGAAAAACGGCTGCGGTCCAGGCCCCGATCAAACCGGTAAAGAGCATCCAGGAACCTGAAAGGCCCATCGTAAACCCAAGCCCCCCGAGCCCGATGGAAAATCCGCCTCCAACGTCGGTGGCAACGACCGAAAGTCCTACATGGAGGCTGCTCATATTTCGGCCGCCCACATAATAATCGTCGGCACCCTTGTTCTTTTTAAGGAAAAAGAATCCGAAACCGAGCATGACGATCATGTAGAGGATGAAAATCGAAAAATCAATCCAATGCATATATCCGTATTAGATTGTCGATATTCCTTAATCAAAAAAGCCCTTGAGATTATCCCAAGGGCTTCATTATGGCATTAAATATACAGGCTTTTCTTCCCCCTTTCAAACCACCATGCAGGTTGTACATATGAGGCAGACGGTAATTAAGAACCCTTCCCGCGGCTATGGCAGTATCAAAAATATTCGTTATCATTCGGCCCCTTAAAACAACTTCATTAAACTCCTGTAGACATGATCACCTCCAAAGAAGCGATGGCGTTGGAAGACCGCTACGGCGCCCATAATTATCATCCTCTCCCGGTAGTTGTATGCAGGGGGGAAGGCGTATTTGTATGGGACCCCGAAGGGAACAGGTATTTTGACTTTCTGTCGGCCTACTCGGCGGTGAACCAGGGGCACGGCCATCCCAAAATCGTCAGCGCACTCAAGGAACAGGCGGAGAAACTCACGCTCGTTTCCCGGGCATTCTACAGTGATCTGCTGGGAGTATACGAAGAGTATATGCATACCTACTTTGGTTACGACAAGCTGCTCCCGATGAATACGGGGGCCGAAGGGGTTGAGACCGCCATCAAGCTGTGCCGCAAGTGGTCGTATGAAAAGAAAGGCCTGACCCCCGAAAAAGCTACCATAATCGTAGCAAAAGGGAATTTCCACGGGCGTACGACCAGCATTATCTCTTTCTCCAACGACCCCGTGGCCCGGAAAAATTTCGGCCCCTACACGCCCGGCTTCGTCTCCATACCCTACGACGATGCCGAAGCCCTGGAGCAGGCCCTTAAAGAGAAAGACGTAGCCGGCTTCCTGGTGGAACCCATACAGGGTGAGGCCGGCGTCAAGGTCCCCTCGGAAGGATACCTGAGCCGGGCATCCGAACTGTGCCGCAAATACAACACACTGCTTATCGCCGACGAAATACAAACCGGTATCGCCCGCACCGGCGAGTTATTGTGCGTGGATCACGAAAATGTCCGTCCCGATATCGTCATCCTGGGGAAGGCGCTCTCGGGCGGAACCTACCCGGTTTCGGCCGTACTGGCCGACAACGAAATCATGGAGTGTATCCGGCCCGGTGAACACGGATCCACCTACGGAGGCAACCCCCTGGCCTGTGCGGTGGCCATGGCCGCCCTCGATGTGGTAAAGGAGGAGAAGCTGGCCGACAACGCCTCAAAGCTTGGCAGGATATTCAGAAAGGAGATGAAAAAACTATCTGAAAAGAGCGGTCTTATTGAGAAGGTCCGCGGCAAGGGATTGCTGAACGCAGTGGTTATAAACGACTCCGAAACCAGCAAGACGGCCTGGAACATCTGCGTCAGGCTGAAAGACAACGGACTGCTGGCCAAACCCACTCACGGCAACATCATCCGTTTCGCCCCTCCCCTCGTGATGACGGAGCAGCAGCTCCGGGAGTGCATTGATATTATAGCGGAAACCATTTTGAATTTCGTGCCCGAGGAATAGAAATCGATTCCGTTTAATCCGTATTCTATAAAAAAGGCTCTGAAGTACTGTTTTAGCACCGTAAAGCCTATTGCCATTGTGATGGGGCGGAATCTACGAGAGAACTTCCGTCCCGACAGCGGTCGGGATAGGAGCCTGCGAGTTGTGTATAAAATAAAAAACGGCCTTCTGATTGCTCAGAAAGCCGTTCTGTCCTAGTGGCGGGGGGAGGATTCGAACCTCCGACCTTCGGGTTATGAGCCCGACGAGCTACCAGCTGCTCCACCCCGCGATGAGTCATCAAAAATAGGCTTGAATAGGGAGATTGTCAATAGTAAATTTGGAATTCTTTCCGGCGCAGAAAGTTTATATTACCTTAGACAACCAAACAAAATTTATCCCCGTTTATGTCCATAAAAACGACCGTCAATCCAGACCAGGTTCACAAAATTCTTGAAAAACATATCCTCGCCGACGGATTGGATATGGTACTGGACCTGAACAAGAGCGAAGGTGTCTACCTTTTTGACGCCAAATCGGGTGAACGCTATCTGGATTTCTTCACTTTCTTTGCCTCCAACCCGCTGGGCATGAATCACCCGCGGCTGGCCAACGATGAATTTATCCGGAAATTGGGCGAAGTGGCGGTCAACAAACCCTCAAACTCGGATGTCTATACCGAGGCGATGGCAGAATTTGTCGATAACTTTGACCGCGTCGGCATCCCCGACTACATGCCCTACTCCTTTTTTATCTCAGGCGGGGCACTGGCCGTGGAAAATGCCCTCAAGGTGGCTTTCGACTGGAAAGTGCAGAAGAATTTTGAAAAGGGATACCGCGAGGAGAAAGGGCACAAGGTTCTTCACCTGGAGAAAGCCTTCCACGGACGCTCGGGCTATACCCTTTCACTGACCAACACGCTGCCCAACAAAACAAAGTATTTTCCCAAGTTTGACTGGCCGCGCATCGTGAATCCGGCCGTGAAATATCCGGAAACGGAAGAGCATGTCCGGGAAGCTGAAGCACTGGAGGCCAAGGCCATCGCCCAGGCCGAGCGCTACTTCGAGATCCATAAGGACGATATAGCCTGTATCATCCTGGAACCCATTCAGGGGGAAGGGGGCGACAACCATTTTCGCATCGATTTTCACCAGGCCCTGCGCGACCTGGCTGACAAGCATGACGCCCTGCTGATATACGACGAGGTACAGACCGGGGTCGGGCTTACCGGGAAGTTCTGGGCGCATGAGCATTATGTGAAACCCGATATCCTGGCATTCGGCAAGAAGGCCCAGGTTTGCGGAATCCTCTCCAATGATCGGGTAGATGATATCGACACCAACTGTTTTCATGTGTCGTCCCGCATCAACTCAACCTGGGGAGGCAACCTGGTGGATATGGTGCGCTTCGGACGTATCCTTGAAGTCATTGAGGAGGATAAACTGGTAGATAATGCAGCGGAAGTCGGAAGTTATCTTCAGGAGAGAATCAAGGGGCTTTCCGAAGAGTATGAACATATTACCAATGCCCGTGGCAAAGGGCTCTTCTGCGCCATCGACCTGCCCGACACCCATTCGCGCGACGCCGTGGTGGATCAGTGCATCGAAAACAAGCTTCTGATCCTTTCCTGCGGTGAGCGTACCATCCGTTTCCGTCCCCCGCTGACGGTTCAAAAGGAGCATATCGACGAGGGCATGGA
>CAYREV010000008.1:0-92811 GCA_964423345.1 uncultured Balneolaceae bacterium
GCGGGCGCCCATGAGGGAGAACTGCAGGGTACGCGGGATGGGCGTGGCCGTGAGGGTGAGCACGTCGACTGTGGTGCGGTATTCCTTGAGTTTCTCCTTGGCGGAGACCCCGAAACGCTGCTCCTCGTCCACAATGAGCAGCCCCAGGTCGTCAAATTCGACATCCTTGGAGGTGAGCCGGTGCGTGCCTATCACGATATCCAGCTTGCCCTCCTTTAGTTTTTTCAGCGTCTTTTTCTGCCGGGACCGGCTGCGGAAACGCGAAAGCACATCGATCTTTACGGGGAAGTCTTTCATCCGCCTGGAAAAAGTCTTGTAGTGTTGGTCGGCCAAAATAGTGGTAGGTACCAGCACGGCCACCTGCTTATGATCCATCACTGCCTTGAAGGCGGCACGAACGGCCACTTCGGTCTTGCCAAAACCCACATCTCCGCAAACCAGCCGATCCATGGGGGTTTTCTGTTCCATATCCTCCTTGACCGCCTCGAT
Organism: uncultured Balneolaceae bacterium; assembly: GCA_964423345.1. Classification (GTDB taxonomy): domain Bacteria; phylum Bacteroidota; class Rhodothermia; order Balneolales; family Balneolaceae; genus CAYREV01. The sequence continues at coordinate 490 of CAYREV010000008.1, forward strand.
GGCCTGCCGCTGGTCGGGCGTCTCCTCAAACTCGAAACGGGCTTCGAGCTCAGTCTGCCAGGAGGAGTCGTCTTCGAAAGCGTAGGCCTCCTTGGATTTGCGCTTGGCATAGAGGGTGATCAGGTCGCGGGCTATATCCTTGACCCTCTTTTTTGTCTGTGCTTTCTTGCGGGCCCATTGCCCCGAACCCAGTTTGGTGACCCGGGGGCTGGTGCCCTCCTTGCCGGAATATTTCTGGATCTTGTGCAGGCTCGATACGTTGACATAGAGGACGGAGTCTTCCTTGTATTTCAACACCACCGATTCCTGCTCTACGCCGCGGACTTCAATCTTCCTGAACCCGGCGAACTTGCCGATGCCGTAGTCCACATGAACCACATAATCGCCGATGCTCAGGTCCCTCAGTTCCTTGAAGGAGATGCCGCCGTGATATTTTCGTTTCCTGACCCTGGGACGGTGGTAGCGGTTGAAGATCTGGTGGTCGGTGTAGACGGCCAGCCCCTTCTCCTTGAGGATAAAGCCCTGGTGGATGGTATCAATGGAGAGGTGATAGCGCAGGTCGGGGGAGGGCTCGCCCAGCAGCTCCTCAAAACGGTCTCTTTGCCCCTCATTATCGCAAAGAATATAGGTGTCGTAACCCTGCAGGCTGTGTTCCTCGATATTTTGGCGGAGCAGCTTGATACTTCCGTTGAAATCGGGCTGTGGGGAAGCGTTCAGTCGCAGCCGGTAATCCGCTTCAACTTCTTCCGAGAAGCCGCCGAGGTGGATCTTGGGCATCTTTTCCGTTGCTTCGCTGTACTCGGAGGGCCCCAGGAACAGCTTTTCGGGCGGGGTAATGTCATCCGTCTCCCGGTCCCGGTAGTTTTCCCGGGCTTTTTCAAGGCGGTTTTCAAGCATGCCTTTGATCAGGGGCTGGTTGAACAGCAAAAGAAGCGTGTCGTCGTCAAAATAGGAGAGCAGGTGGTTTTTCTCTCCCTTGTTCAAGTTGGTGGCGTCGGGTACGATGCGGACGATGTTCAGGAACGAGACCGAACGCTGGGAGTCCGGGTCGAACTCGCGTATGGAATCCACCTCCTCCCCGAAGAATTCCAGCCGGATGGGGTATTCGCCCGAGTAGGGGAAAATGTCTACAATGCCCCCGCGGTGTGCAAACTCTCCCGGTTCGTCGACGAACTTGACCGCCCGGTACTGCTGGTCGACCAGCGACTCCTTGAGCTCCTCAAGGTCCACCTTGTCGCCGTTTTCGATGGTCAGCGAGACGGAGGCAAAGATCTCCGAAGAGATAATTTTGTCAAAGAGGGCCTCGGCTGAGGTAACGACCACGGATTTCCGGGAATGCTGGATGGATTCCAGGACCTCGGAGCGCTGCACCATGAGCGCACTGTCGGTAATCTGCTGTTCGTCGTAGGGCTTATGGCCGGTTTGGGGGAAATAGAGCGCCTGTTCCAGATCCAGCTGGTCCAGATCGGCTTTCAGAAAACGGGCGTCCTCCGCATGGGGGTAAACCGCCACGATGCGGTCGAACCTGCTGCTCAGTTCAGCCAGGAAAAAGGCGGGGGTGGACCCCACGAAATGATCCAGGTATACCGTGGAATCAGGGCTAAGCTGATTGCGGACCTCATCCCACGGTATACAGGAGGAGAATGTTTTGCGGACTGATTGAAGCGCCATGTCTATAAATAGATTAAAGCTGAAAATAAGGGATATCCTAAAATAGGTCTAATCTAACAGGGATTAAAAGGTATAAATTTCTTTTTGCCGATGGGGCAGTCGGTAGGCCAGATTCCTATTGACCATAGTTTTTATTATAATACTTGGTAGTACCGCATAAGTAAGGAATAGTCGGTACGGTACCCTATTTAAAAGGCCCTGCCATGGATCGTAGGCTTATCATATCACTTCTGCTCTTCTCATGTATATGGCTCGCACCGGTGCAGTCGGGGGTTGGTACGGAAAAATTATGGAAGGATGGAAAAGAAGCCGCATCGTCCGGCCAGTATGAAAAAGCACTTCATATTTGGGAGTCAGCCCGCGACAGTACCTCTTCGGCCGGCTACCGGCCCGACCCCAGGATCGGTTTTGATTATATTGAACTGGTAAGCAGAAGAAAGATGAAAGACTACTACCGGAAAGCTACCGGTATGTATTACTGGGGGTTGTCGGGCAGTTGCAGCAGCAAGTACAGGGAGGAGGTGGAGACGGAGCTGGAGCGTATCAAGCCACTTATTACGAGAAAGGAATACAAGCAATGGCATTCCTATCTTGACCGTGAGCCGGGCCGGGTGTGCAGGGAGATCTCTAAATTCTGGAAGCAGATCGATCCGACCATCTCCACCCAATACAACGAACGCCTTATAGAACACTGGCAACGTATTGCCTATGCACGGGAAAACTTCACCAGAAACAGGTCGACCATTTATGATGCCGATGAACGGGCTAATATCTATGTCAAACTGGGCGAGCCGGACAGAAAAAAATCCGGCAGCCTCGGCTTCAGCCAGCCCCTGGTCCGCTCTTGGGTCAATGATATCATAGACCGGCAGTTCAGGGGAGGGGGGTCGTCAGTGTCGTCGGGATCCGACTCCAGCGGGAGTGCCGGAGATGCGGTAGGCACCAACTCGGAGGCAAGCAGTGCCCAGCAGAGTATGGGGGCGCTGTGGGCCCGCATAGAGTTGGCCGACCGTTTTACCAAGCAGGCGGAGCTGCTCCACAGGTATCAGCATTACGAGGTGTGGATATACTACGAGCCGTTGAAAAACAACGACGATAACCTGGTCTATGTCTTCGGTGAGGACGGGGATACCGGGCACTTTGGCCTTCGGAGATCACTGGACGAGATGATTCCGGACAAGGCTTTTCGTAACCGGTCGGCAAAAGGATCGCTGTTGAGGCCGGGACTGTTGTTGCAGCTGATGTATTACCAGCAGTTGATGCATATGGACAACTATTTCGCGGATGCCTTCAGCTCCCTGGAGTCCCGCATCATGACGACCAACGGCCTGCATCCGAGGACTTCTTTCAGCGTCAAGACCCAGAATGAGCACAAGCTTGGCTATATTCAGACCCGTGCCCCCGAACAGAAGTCTAAATATGTAGAGAATATTCCCGATATCAATTTAAGCCTGTATCAGTACCGGTTTCTGGATGAAACCAACACTCCGTTCCTGGCTACCTACCTGGAGGGGAAACCGCAAAAAGCGTTCTTTTTTGACCAGGTTAAGAGCAACAATTTTGACGACAATGCCTATCAGCTTCGGTTTTATTCGCGGGTTGCTGACGAGAACCATGACATCCTTTATACCGGTTCCAGGAACAGTACGATTGAAACCTCGGGCCGGGGTAATGTGGACCGGATGAAACCTTCCACGGCATATATGGAAATTCCCCATATATCCAGCCAAATCACGCAGAGTTTTACCGCCGAGCTTCTCAACCGCCATAAAGAAGAGGGGAAAATCGGCGACAACGTTTTCCCGGAAAAGGTTCGGGCATTGGAACTGGTCCAAAATGAACAGCCCGACCGGCTTTCGACGGATAGGTCGGTGCTGGAGATGAGCGATGTCATATTGGGAATAAAGGCGGATGATAGAGATTCGGGGATGAACCACCTTACCTCTTTCGAGGTCGTCAACGATCGAACGATCCCGAAAGACAAAAACCTGAGAATTTATTTTGAGGTATACCACCTCTCGGAAACTCCGCAGGGTGCCAATACCTTCAAGGTGGAATACCAGGTAAGGCCGAGGAACCGGAATTTTTTCCAGCGGCTGTTCGGCAAGAAGGAGAACGAGGTGGGACTCATACTAAACTTTGAATCACCCGATTCGTTTTATGAATGTGACCTGGAAATAGTTACCTCCTCTTTTGAAGAGGGGAAATATGAGTTGTCCCTTACAGTTATAGAACCTGCCACGGGAAGAGAGAAAAGCAAAAAGCTGGATTTCGAGATTGTCCGCTGATATAACGAGCGGTTGCTGGAGCATTGGCAACGGATTGCCTATGCCCGCAACCATTTCAGGCGAAACCGTTCTTTCGTTTACGGAGTCGATGAACGGTCCCTCATATAGGTAAGGCACGGCAAAGCCGATGATGTGAGAAAAGGAGTGAACACGTTCCACCCATAAAGCTTTTGTCTAGGAGAGAGGTGGAGCGCTGAGTGGATTTTATCATTGCAGACAAGCCGTGATTATGGTCAGTCCATCTCCGTCCTGAATACAATTTTTTCAGAGATGACCGCAAACAGCAGAAGGAAGAAGGCGGGTAAAAGGAAACGCGGATAGAGATCCTTGTAATCGGTATAGATGAGCTCTTCTATCTCGGTTTTCTCCAATTCGTCAATGCGGCTGTATATCTGCTGCAGTTTGGGGGTGTCGGTAGCCCGGAAATAGCTACCGTCGGTCATTTGCGCTATTGTCCCAAGCATCTCCTCGTCGATATCAACCTCCACATTCTGATATCTCTTGCCGAAGATGGGATCTTGCACGGGATAGGGGGCCGTCCCGCGGGTACCGGCACCGATGGTATACATTTTGATGCCATAGGTGACCGCCAGGTCGGCCGCCGTCACGGGGTCAATTTCGCCGGAGTTGTTCTGGCCGTCGGTCAACAATATAATGACCTTGCTTTTCGCCTTGCTTTCCTTGAGTCGGTTTACCGCAGTTGCAATGCCCATGCCAATGGCGGTACCGTCTTCAATGATGCCCATCTGTACGTCGTTCAGCAACTGCTTCAGCAGGGTATAGTCGAGTGTGGGCGGAACCACCGTAAAACTCTTCCGGGCAAAAACGACCAGCCCGATACGGTCGGATACCCTCTTGTCAATAAAGTCGACCGCTACATTGCGGGCGGCTTCAAATCTATTCGGTTTCAGGTCTTCGGCTTTCATGGAGGTGGAGATGTCGAGCGCCAACACAATATCGATGCCTTCCGCATTGCGTTCCACCGTAGTGTTTTTAAACTGGGGACGTGCCAAAGCCATTACTATCAAGGCAAATGCGATCCACTTGAAGAGAGGGGCGATCCAAACGCCGAAACGCTTCCAGTTGCCCGGCAGGTTATGGAGTTTCGAAGTATCCGAAAACAACAGGCTGGGGCGGCGGTTGGTATAATAGCGCCATATATGCAATCCTATCAGGAGAGGCAGTAACAGCAGCAGCCAGAGCCATCCGGGGTTCGACCAAATCATTCTCGTTCACCTGATTGTTTTTGTTCAGAATTAAACGCGGCTCTTCTTTGCTCATCCTCTCTCTCATGCTTTTTTCGGAGCCGTTCGATACGTTCCCGGTCGATTTCGCGGGCGCGGTCCAGGAAAGCATCGGCTTTCTCCAGTGCGGTGTCTGCCTGGGACTGAGTGGGAGTGAAATTGGCAAATTTAACCATGTCGGCTTCCCGGAGGACATCCCGTGTTTTTTTCACCAGTTCCTCGTCAACGGCCCTGCGGTTGAGCTCATACAGTATTTCCCGGCTGGTCGATTCCAATGCGGGTATTCGGTATAGATTTTCGAAATACTCGCGGATGGCATCGCCCAGCTCTACATAGAATTCCTTGAAGGCCTCTTTGGAGTCCGGCCTAATGGCATTAAGGCCATCCAGCCTGTTTTCAAGGCGGTCCAGCGGATTGCGGAAGGGGGTGGGCGTAAATACGGCCTGCTCCTTCTCCTGGGATTCCTCCACCTTCTGCCGGTAGAGCCGGTATAGATACCATCCGGCAACTCCGAGAAGCAACAGCGCCAAAGCATAGGGCCACCATTGTGCGGCGAAATCAAAAATGGGTTTAAGAGGCCTGAAGTTCTCCTGTTTTCCCTGTATGGTACTCTCAAAGTGGATGGGGACGGCTTTAGTGTAGACCGTGCTGGTGTCGGTATTGCGCACCAGATGTATGGGGAGCTCACCGACCGTGGTGTCTCCGGAGCCGAAAAACTGAAGACGGTATACAAGGCTGTCTTTAAAATCCGTTACCTGGTAACGTTGCAGGGACCTGATTTCAAAAGAGGAGCCGAAAAGCGTGGAATCCGGGTATTGGATATCGTCATACAACCGGTCTTTATTCAGCACAATGACGTATGAAAAGGTGTCGCCCACCTTAAGCGAGTCTACCGTCGCATATTCGGTAACCACCTGGGCGGTAGCGGGCTTCGTGAGGAGAAGCAAGCCGAAAATGAACGGCAAAAATTTAAATAATAAACTGCGTGGGTTGAACAAGGCTTCGGGCTAGGTTGATCCTTTGAATGCTAACAAGTCTACCGGGCACATATTATACGGTGTCCGTTTATTGGCGCTTAAAATAGAAAATTCTGCCTACAGGGGAAAAGGGCGATTATTGCAGCCTGATCTTTTTGCAGCAGACCCTGCATTACACCTCAATAAATGGTATGTTAGGTGCTTTGAAATCGACAATGTTATCAACGGCTCCATGCGATCTTTTCTTATCCTCACTATTGCCATATCATTTTTAACCTATTGCAACCGGACGGAGTCCATACAGCCTCCGGCAGCACCTGATACCGCCGCTGCCGTAGCGCCGGGAGGGAGTATACCTGTGTACGACTCCTTCGGTTTCAGGATTGATACGACCATTGTGCAGGATTACCGGGTGCGCAGGAATGAAAGCCTGTATCTGATCCTTGATAAATTCAATTTTACCGACCGTGAAATATATAGGGTCACAAGGCGGATCAGGGATATTGTCGACGTGCGTTCCTTCAGGCCGGGGCAGCGCTACCGGGTCTACGCATCCAGGGATGGAGCAGAGGAGGCAAAGTTGGCCCGGCTGGTTTGGCAACCCAACCCCGTGGAATATGTAGTATTTGATTGGCAGGATTCGCTGAATATTTACAAATCCCGAAAGACCATAAGCACCCAGCTGGAAGTTGCCTCGGCTTCCATAGAGAACTCCCTTTATGAGACGATGACAAGGAATCGTCTCAATCCCCAGCTGGCCTACAAGTTATCGGAAATTTATGCATGGCAGATCGATTTTTTCAGCTTGAGGGAGGGAGACCGCTTCAGCATCCTTTACGAGAAAAAATATGTCGACGATGCCTATTACGATATTGGGGAGATAAAGGCCGTACAGTTCAGGCACAGGGGGGAGGTCTATACGGCCATCAAATTTGAAAATGAAGAGATCGACGGTTATTTCGATGCCGCGGGCAACAGCGTGCAGAAAGCGCTGCTGAAAGCCCCCTTTGCCTACAGCCAAAGGATCAGTTCGGGATTTTCACATAGCCGGTTTCATCCCGTCCTGAAGCGAAGGATCCCCCACTACGGTGTGGATTATGCGGCACCCCATGGAACTCCCGTGCTTTCTGTAGGGGATGGAACAGTGACCGAGGCCCGCTACCGCGGGGCAAACGGCAATATAGTCAAGGTACGCCACAACAGTTCCTACGAAACGGCCTATCTGCATCTCAGTGGGTTTGCCCGTGGTATCCGAAAAGGAAGCCGGGTAAAGCAGGGGCAGGTTATCGGCTATGTGGGAAGGACGGGACGGGTGACGGGTACGCATCTCGACTACCGCATTTACCGCAACGGGCGTCCGGTCAACCCGCTTACCATCGACCTGCCGGCCTCCGATTCCATTCCTGAAGAGGCTATGGAATCCTTTAAGGAAGTCAGGGAGCGGTACCTGCAAAGGCTGGAACGCAGGGATGGTCGCCGTCCCCTGCTGTCGGCCCAATAAAGTTTGGTTCTACCGTCCGTAGGCAATGACTTTGAGCGGGTCGGTATTGGAAGCGATGCGCGCGGGCAGCCATGAGGCCAGGGCACAAAGAATAATGGTCACCACCGCCACTATAACGAAGTCGAGGCCGTGAGGCTCAACCGGCGCATACGACATGTAGTAATTCTGTTCGGAGAGAGGGATGATCTTGTAGGTACTTTGCAGCCAGGCAAAGGCCAGCGACAGGGCCATCCCTATAGCCAGCCCCACCGTTGCCACGAAAAAGCCTTCCAGCAGGAATATGGTCCGCACTTTCTTGCTGTGGGTGCCGATGGTTTTCAGAATGCCTATGTCGCGGGTGCGTTCGATGACCATCATCAGGATGGTTCCTATCAGATTAAAGGCAGCAACGATAATCATTACACTGATAACAAAAGGGATCGTCTGCTCCTGCAGGTCGACCCAGGCAAAAATATTCCCATATTTGTCATATATACTTTCGGTGAAGTAGGGGAAGGGCAGCTGGGCAGCCAGCTTGTCGTCAAATGATTTGATGGTGGATTGATCCCCGAGCCGTATCTCTATCGTGGAGGCGTGGCGGACAGGCATCTGGAAAAGCTCCCGGGCATGGCGTTTGTCCACCAGCGCAAAGATGTCGTCGAACTGTTCCACTCCCGTTTGATAAATACCGGATACCCTAAACTGTTTTATTTCGGGTGAGCTCAGCGGCGACGGGAGTCCCTCGATCGTATAGGATGTCAGTACCGTGCCCACCTTTGCGTTGAGGGTCCTGGCCATCTTGTTTCCCAGGATGAGGCCCGGAAGCCCCGTGGAATCTGTCGAAAGGTCATACTTGCCCCGGTTGATATATTCTTTCAAGTCGGTGATGTCGCCATCCGGCTGTACGCCCTTGATTAGGACCCCGGTAACCTCTTCGGATGATTGTATCATAGCCTGTCCCGTTATGACGCCCTGGGCCTGTTTGATTTCAGGGTACTTCTGCAATGTTGTGAGAAGGGTATCGGCGCGGTAGAGGGGATCGTCTGAAAAGGTGGTAACCGTAATATGGGGGGCGAAGCCCAGCACCTTGTTGTCGATGGTAGACTTGAAACCGTGAACGATCGAAAGCGCAATGAGGAGGCCGGCCGAACCGATGGCTACGCCTGTAATGGCCATCACCTTGATAAAGGAAAGGAAGCGGGATCCCTTTCGCTTCCCTTTAAAATAACGCAGGGCTAAGTACCACTCGAATTTCATTACGCTCTGAATATTGATTGTTTATGGGTCGAATCCCGCTACCTATTCTCCCTCCCGCGGTTTCATCTGGGGAAAGAAGAGGACGTCCCTGATGGAATCGGAATCGGTCATTACCATCGATAGCCGGTCAATGCCGATGCCGAGTCCCGCCGTTGGGGGCATCCCGTATTCCAGGGCCTGCAGGAAGTCTTCGTCGACCGTCATGGCTTCTTCATCTCCCTCACTTCTTAGCCGGGCCTGTTCTTCAAAGCGTTCACGCTGGTCTATAGGGTCGTTAAGTTCGGAAAAAGCATTGGCGATCTCCTTCCCGTTGCAGATGCATTCAAAACGTTCGACAAGCCCCTCCTTCTCCCGGTGCTTCTTGGCCAGGGGACTCATTTCGATGGGATAGTCGGTGATAAATGTAGGTTGAATGAGTTTGGGTTCTACATATTCACCGAAAATTTCATCGATGATTTTGCCTTTGCCGGCGCCCTCTTCCAGTTCAACATGCAGCTCATCGGCGATGTTCTGAAGCTCCTCGAGCTCTTTGTTGTACAGGTCCTTGCCGGTTTCCTTTTCGATAGCCTCAAACATGGGAATTCGGGGCCAGGGCTTTTGAAAATCTATTTCATTGTCGCCAACGGTGACCTTGGTGGAACCGTGGAGCTCCTTTGCCACCTGTTCAATCATCGTTTCCACAAACTCCATCATCCATTCATAATCCCGGTAGGCCACATACAGCTCCACCTGGGTGAATTCGGGGTTGTGAAAGCGGGAAAGGCCCTCATTTCGAAAATCCTTGGAGAACTCGTAAACCCCGTCATATCCGCCCACAATAAGCCGTTTGAGGTAAAGCTCATTGGCTATTCTGAGGTAGAGCTGCATATCCAGTGCGTTATGGTGGGTGACAAAAGGCTTGGCCGATGCTCCGCCATAAACCGGCTGGAGTATGGGGGTTTCAACCTCCAGGTACCCTTTCTCATTCATGAAGCTGCGCATGGCCTGTACCATCTCGGTACGCTTTCTGAACACCTTGCGTACTTCGGGGTTGACGATGAGATCCAGGTAGCGCTGCCGGTAGCGTTGCTCCTTGTCAGTGAAGGCGTCATATACCTTGGTTTCGCCCTCCTCCGTTTCGACTTCCTTGGGTATGGGGATGGGGCGAAGCGTCTTGCTGAGCAGTACGAACTCCTTGGCAAAGACGGTGGTTTCTCCTGTTCCCGTAACGAAGACATGGCCCTTGATCCCGACTATATCTCCAATATCCGTCAGCTTTTTAAATACAGTATTGTACGCTTCCTTGCCCACGTCGTCCCGCCGAATATAGACCTGTATGGTCCCATCAGAATCCTGTAGGTTAAAAAAGGTGGATTTGCCCATGATCCGGCGCGTCATGATACGGCCCGCAACAGAAACCTGCCTCACATCACTTTCGTCCCCTTCATCGTCCTTGATCAGGTCGGGGGTATTGAGAATCCGGCTGCTGGTATGGGTTACCTCGAACTCATAGGGATAGGGATTGATGCCCATCTCCCGGAGCTCTTTGAGTTTTTCCAGCCGTATTTCATGTTGTTCACTTACAGAAGCTTCAGTATTGCTCATGATTATTTTGAGTCACCTTTCGACGTTTACGCATAAAATTTAGTCGCATAAAATACAGAATATACCACAGAATTGTGAGAATTTTCTGGCCTCCATAAAAAGTCCCCCTTGCATTGTGATGTTTTAAAAATAGGCCTTTACTTATATCTTGACAGCAAATCGCAATTGGATCCGCTGATACTATTATAAGACTGGAAAACCATAACATTCCCGGTGCCATCCATCTTGCCCTGGGTGACATCGCACCGGACGAGGAGCATGAAGAACTGCTGGATGACCGGGAGCGGGCCAACGGCCGTTCCATCAGGAGCGGACCGCGGAGAGTGGAATATATCTCTACCAGGTTCCTGGTCAAAAAACTGGCGGAACAGTTGGGATATGATCCCCATACCTTCAGCATTCTCAAGGACGAGCTGGGCAAGCCTTACGGCGAGGCCAACAAACTCAAGCTGTTTCTGAGTATTGCCCACACAAATAAATTGGTTATCTGCGGTATCTCCGAAGAGATGGATATGGGCATCGATATAGAGCCGGCTGACCGTTCGGTAAATGAAAAAGTGGCCGATCGTATCCTGCATCCGGACGAACCGCAGGGGGTGAGGGAGCTGGACCTTGTTCGTCTGTGGACGATCAAAGAGGCTCTTGTCAAGCTGGAGGGCAGAGGGCTGCGGACAAACCTGAATGAGGTGCTTGTTTCAGGGGGGGACAATCAGCTATTTCATGGAAGATTTAATAATGACAAAAGAGCAAAAATTTGTAGTTTTAGGCATCAGAATCACTGGATATCCGTAGCTTACTTCGGCTAAGTAAATAAATATCACCACTTTCTATAGATTTATGAATATAACTTCTTATTCGGCCGATCAGATTAATGAAGGACTGAACAAGGCAAAAGAAGAACACAACGGCACCAACGATTATATTCGGGTCCTGTTTTCGCCTATCACCATCAACGATGAAAACTTTGATAGGACCTGTGATATTTACAGCCGTATAGATCCCGAAAATTACGAGACGATCATCATAATCGAATCATATGATGAGGTGCTCGCCAAAAAGCTTCCGATGCCCTCAAACAATACTTTTGAGACGCCGTTGGGCGAAGTGAAAGTCAACGATTACATGCGCAACGAATTTTGCGATGAAGACGACGACTTCTTTATCCATGACGAAGGTTTCAGCAAGGATATGAGCCTGTTCCAGCAGCTGATGTTTCTGCAATGTGCCTGTGAAGACTTTTCTGTGGTGAGTGTGCAGATTGCAGACGTGGAGCCCGCTATCGTAAAGGAATTGGCCCACGTGTTGCAGGAGGTGCTTGCTCCCCGCCGGGCACTGCTGGTATTCTGTTGCGAACTCGATAACGACCGGAAGGATGAATTTGCCAGGATCAGGGAGATGATTGAAAAGGATAACGACTCCGGCCTGATGAATTACCTGAACAGGGGAGATTCTCATATGAAAGGGGTGACCACCTTTATTGCGGGTGTACTTGTTGCCAAGGCGTGGGAACTGCAGCTGAACTTTTTGAATGGCGAATATGAAGATTATAGCGGCAGCCTGCTTACTGCATATGCCGAACGACAGAAAATATTACTCTGATCCCACCTTATGAATTCCCCGGAAGTCACCACTATTGGCACGGGAGCGCTGGGTGCTGCGCTTACGAAAGCTCTTCATCAATCGGGGTATCCGGTAAAAAGCATATACAACCGCACCGCCTCAGGAGCCCGTACACTTGCAGCCGAGATAGATGCAGACGTCTGTTCAACCTTTCCCCAACAACCGGATGAACTGGGGACGATGGTGTTCATTACCGTTCGCGATGCGGCTATAGCGCAGGTTGCACGCCGGTTGGCGAAACTGAGCAACGATCTTTCGGAATTTGTATTTGTTCACTGTTCGGGCAATGAGCCGTCCGAAGTTTTAAAACCTTTATCCGCCAAAGGGGCACATGTTGCCGCTTTTCATCCCCTGCAGACTTTCACGGCAACCTCGGGCCCGGCTGATTTTGAGAATATATATTTTGACCTGGAGGGTGATGAGGGCGCAGTCGGTGTATTGAACGATATGGCCGGCCGTTTGGGAGCAAAGACTATCAGGGTTCCCGCTTCGGCAAAACCATATCTGCATGCTGCAGCGGTTACCGCCTCAAATTACCTGCTGGCCCTCCTTGAGGCCTCGGGCAGGATAGCCGAATTGGGGGGGCTGAAAAAGGGAGAAATACAGGAAGCCCTCTTACCGTTAATCAAGACTACCCTTGATAATGCTGAGTCCGGCAGAACAGAGGATATACTTACCGGACCGGTCAAGCGGGGGGATATACAAACCGTAAAGGAGCATATTGAACTTTTGCGGTCTGATAAATCGTTAATGAGCCTGTATAAGAAGCTGGGAAGCGTGGCGTTGGATATTGCCGTCCGCTCTTCCACGCTTTCGGAGGAAAAAATCGAGGAGCTGTCCAGGTTGCTGAAATCATGAAAGGTTAGTCTGCCGAAAAGGTTAAAAAACATTACCTTAAAGCAAGCAATAAGGGAGCCGGGCAAAAGTGTTTACACCACCAAATAGCTTGGAAGTACCATAAAATGGATCGATTAGGCCCCAAGCCGGCTGTAAATCATTAGTGTTTAATAAATATGTTTAGTACCGCTCAAAGAACTGAAAATGAAGACCTGATGGATACCTCGGGATTGGATTCCAAAAAGATTCCGCTGATGGAGGATTTCTATACCATCCAGGGAGAGGGCGTACATACCGGCAAGCCCGCTTATTTCATTCGGACAGCAGGCTGCGATGTAAACTGCTGGTGGTGCGACGTAAAAGAAAGCTGGGAGGAATCGGAACACCCTACAGTGAGAGTTGGTGATATTGTGGAGCGGGCTACCGAAAGCGGGGCAGGGATAGCCGTCATTACCGGCGGCGAGCCGCTGCTACACGACCTGGATCCGCTGACACTCAGCCTTAGGGAGGCGGGATTGAAAACGCATATCGAGACGAGCGGTTCCTCGCCGTTGTCGGGCTACCTGGATTGGATCACCCTTTCCCCCAAGAGATTCAAGGAGCCGCTTGACGAGATCTTTCCCTATGTGGACGAGCTGAAAGTGGTGGTCTTGACCCGTAAAGATTTGGAGTGGGCGGAAAAGAATGCCGCACGCTGCCCCGACGATACCGAACTGCTTCTGCAGCCCGAATGGGATACCCCTTCGTCTATGGACCTGATCGTGGACTACGTTAAGGAGCATCCGCAATGGCGCATCAGCCTGCAGACCCATAAGTTTCTGGGTGTGAGATAGGGAAGTAGCCGGCAAGCCGGCAATCTCACTGCCTGCTACTCTCACCTGCGTTAAAACTTCGGCGGGCAGGTACTTCTTCTTACTGCCTTTATTAATACCTGTTCACCCTCCGGTGGAAGAAGTTCATCAGGGGGCGTACATACGACTCGTTGGTGTGCAATTCGATGGTATCAATTTTCATGCGAAGAAATTGATCCCTGAGCTCTTTCTTTTCTTTAAGGCGCCGTTTTTTGTAGGCTTTACGAACGTTGGGATTGGAGGTATCGATGAGGACCTCCCTGCCGGTTTCAGCATCTTTCAGGGGGATCAGTCCCAGCTCGGGGAGCTCATCCTCAAGCCGGTCGTTAATAATAATACTTACAAAATCGTGTTTCCGGCTGGTTATTTTAAGCTGCCGCTCATATTCGGCATCCTGAAAATCACTGGCCATGACCACAATGGCCTTCCTGTTCAGCAGCCGGTTGACATAGCCCAGGGCTTCACTGATATCGGTTCCCGGGCCTTCAGGCTCGGTTGTAAGAAGCTCGCGAATCAGCCGAAGTACGTGCAGGCGGCCTTTTTTGGGCGGAATCACTTTTTCAATCACATCGCTGAAGAGCACCAGGCCCACTTTATCATTGTTTTTGATGGCACTGAAAGCGAGGACGGCGCAAATCTCTATAGCCAGCTCCATTTTATTCTGGTTCAGGCTTCCAAAGATGCCGCTGGGTGAGATGTCCACACACAACATGAGGGTCTGCTCACGCTCTTCTTCAAACATCTTGATGAAGGGATCTCCGGTCCGGGCGGTTACGTTCCAGTCAATCTGTCGAATATCATCGCCATAGGTATATTCCCGAACCTCGGAAAATTCCATGCCGCGGCCCTTGAAAGCCGACTGGTATTCGCCTCCCATAATGTTGTTGACCATGCCTTTGGTCCGTATCTCAATTTTGCGGACTTTTTTAAGAATTTCCTTTGATATCATGGCTTCCCGGTTTTGTAGTTCAACGGGAGAAAATAGGCAAATGTTCTCAAAATCCATGATTGAACTTTGGAAATATGAATTAACGAATCCCACCATCATAATTTGCTTGCTGAATTTACTCCCAGGGTTAATAATTTTGCCATTTTTTGCCTACCTTTGGCACGGAATTGATCAACCTGAACTTAAAGTCATTAGCTCATGATTATTGGTGTACCCAAGGAGATTAAAACGCATGAAAACAGAGTTGCACTGCTCCCCGGCGGAGTTAGCAGGATGAAGCGCGATGGACATGAAGTGCTAATAGAAAAAGATGCCGGCAAGGGGAGCGGCTTCAGCGATGGAGAATACAGGGACGCAGGGGCTGAAATTGTGAATGATGTTGAAGAGCTGTGGGAACGCGCCGGGATGATCATGAAGGTGAAAGAGCCTATTAAGGAAGAGCACGGGCGCATGAGGGAGGGACAGATTATATTCACCTATTTCCATTTTGCCGCCGACCGAACCCTGACCGAAAAGGTGGTCGAGTCGGACTGTATTGCCATCGCTTACGAAACCGTAGAGAAAGAAGACGGATCCCTGCCGCTGCTTATTCCCATGAGCGAGGTGGCGGGACGCATGGCCGCCCAGGAAGGGGCCAAATATCTTGAGAAAGCCACCGGCGGACGTGGAGTGCTGCTGGGTGGAATACCCGGCGTGCCGCCGGCAAATGTACTGGTCCTCGGCGGAGGTATTGTAGGCGTAAATGCGGCAAAGATAGCTGCAGGCATGGGGGCCAATACCACTATTATGGATATCAATATGCCTCGCCTTCGCTACCTGGATGAAGTAATGGATAAAAATGTCAATACGATGTTCTCTTCCGAAGCCAATATACAGCGTATGCTTCCGGATGTAGACCTTATTATCGGTGCGGTACTAAAGCCGGGTGCCAAAGCTCCCCACCTGATCACCCGGGAGATGCTGAAACAGTTGAGAGCCGGTACCGTGCTGGTCGATGTGGCTATAGACCAGGGAGGGTGTTTCGAAACCTCCAAGCCTACTACCCACGATGATCCCATCTATATTATCGATGATGTGGTTCACTACTGCGTGGCCAACATGCCCGGAGCCGTCCCCTACACTTCAACGCTCGGTTTGACGAATGTAACACTGCCCTATGCCAGGGATATAGCCAACAAGGGATGGAAAAAAGCCCTGGATGAAGATCCCGAGCTGAAAAAAGGCTTGAATGTCGTAGACGGCAAAATCGTTTACCGGGATGTGGCGGAAGCCTTCGATATGGAATATACTTCCATTGATGAAGTGCTGTAAACCGTTTGCGGGGATTTGCCGGTACCGGCGCATTCCTTCCCGGAAAACCCGTCCATTACCATTATTGTCGCTTTTTCTGCACCCCATTTGCAGGGTTGATTCCTGAGATTGTGGAAGAATTAAAATATATTGTGAGGCGTAATGCCATAAGTAATTGCGCAGCAGCAAGTTGAATTCCCTTTGGAAAAGGTTAATAACTTGTTAATAAGTATTTTTGGTTAGCAGAATAGAGGACATTATATTTTTTAATTAACACATAATAGAAAATCTGCCATTTATAGCATTATATGGGCAAAGTTATTTCCATAGCCAACCAGAAAGGCGGTGTAGGCAAAACCACATCATCTATCAACCTTGCTGCCAGCCTGGCAGCTATTGAGCACCCTACGCTGGTAATTGATATCGATCCCCAGAGCAATACCACCAGCGGCCTCGGTATTGAGTCTAAAACCGTTTCCAACTCCATTTATGAAGTGATGGTGGGAGGGGTGAATGCCACGGATGCCATACGTGAAACGGAGCTCCCTTTTCTGGATTTGATCCCCTCTCATATCAACCTCGTGGGGGCTGAAATTGAGATGATCGACCGGGAGGAACGCGAACGGATACTGCAGAAAGCAATTGAGGGACTCAGGGATAAATATGATTTTATAATAGTTGACTGCCCCCCTTCACTCGGACTTTTGACCATCAATGCACTGACCGCTTCCGATTCGGTCATCATACCGGTTCAATGTGAGTATTTCGCCCTGGAGGGGCTGGGACAGCTTTTGAATACCATAAAGATTGTAAGGCAACACCTGAATACCGAGCTTGAGATCGAAGGAGTGCTGCTGACTATGTACGATACGCGCACAAGGCTGTCTGACCAGGTGGCTGAAGAGGTTAAAAAGTATTTTGAGGACCGGGTATTCAATTCTGTGATCGCCCGGAATGTACGATTGGCAGAGGCACCGAGTTTTGGAAAACCCGCCCTGCTTTACGATTCTACCAGTACAGGCGCCAAAAATTATCTGGCCCTGGCCAGGGAAATCATTCACAGGAATAAAAACCTGTTTAAAGACAGTCCCGTATTTGCAGGTTAGCATAGGATAGGAGGAGGAATATGGCATCCAAAAAAGTCTTGGGAAGGGGTCTGGGAGCTTTTTTCCCGGATTATGATGACGAGGGTTCGAAAGAATCGGGAGAAAAAGGCAAGGCCGGTACGCCCTCCACGTATCTGGACCCGCAAAAGCGGGTCAATATCGTTCTCAATATCCCGGTTCAGAATATACGTCCCAATCCCCACCAGCCGCGCAAGGAGTTCAAGGAGGAAAGCCTTGAAGAACTTGCTCAGTCAGTGAAGAATCATGGGCTTATCCAACCCATTACCGTGCGATACATAGGGGAGAAAAGATTTGAGCTTATCAGCGGGGAGCGTCGCCTCCGGGCTACAAAGCTGGCAGGGCTGGAGGAAATCCCGGCCTATATACGGGAAGCGGATGATGAGGATGTGATATCATTCGCCCTCATAGAAAATATACAGCGGGAAGACCTCAATCCTGTAGAGGTAGCCATGGGCTATAAACGCCTGGTTGACGAGCTGGACTATACCCAGGCGGAAGTTGCCGAAAAAGTGGGAAAAAACCGGTCGACGGTTGCCAATATGCTGCGGCTGCTGAACCTGCCCGCTTTTATACAGGCGGCCCTGCGTGATGGACAAATAACGATGGGCCATGCCCGGGCTTTGATCAATGTAGAGGATCCGGACGACCAGAAAAAAATTTTTAAGAAAACGATTAAAGGCGGATATTCTGTTCGGCAGACGGAAGAGGCCGTACGAAAGCTTGGTGAGGATGCATCCAAAGGCGCATCAAAGAATAAAAAGGATGAAAACAGTGCCTTCTACAAGGAAATATCCGATCGGTTACGCCGTAAATTAAGTACCAAAGTTAATATTAAGTCCAAAAAAAATGGCGGAGAAATACGCATCGAGTACTATTCGGATGAAGAGCTGGAGCGGCTTCTCGAGCTATTTGATTCCATTTCTTAGTATTCTCTTCCTTTTTTTGACTGCATTTCCCTGCCTTGCCTCCGCCCAAGATCTTGCAGCCGAATCAGACAGCCGGGCCCGGCCAACCCATGAAGCCCCCGCCGATACCGCCAAGGTGGTACCCCCACACCTGCCCGATCCGATGGATGTAATGTACCGGTCTCTGATGATTCCCGGTTGGGGACAAATAACCAACAAGCAGGCATGGAAGGTTCCTATAGTTTACGGGCTGCTTGGGGGGCTGGCCTATTACAGTATATACCTGACCAAGAGGTACCATGATTACAGGGCAGCCTATTACAACCTGAACCCCAATACGCCGGACGACCAGCGCTTCGGGCCTACACCTTCATACATACCCGTAGATGCCAACCTGGAATCGCTGAGGCTCGACCGGAACTTTCTTCGCAACAGGCGGGATTTTGTCTACATTACCATAGGAATTGCTTACGGATTAAATGTCATCGATGCATATGTCTTTGCCCATATGCGGTCGTTTGATGTTTCTGAAGACCTGAGCCTCAGAACCAGAATAGCCCCTTCGGTAAACAGCGGGGGCATACCGGGGGTTACGGTATCGCTTGAACTTTTCAACCACAGTAAAACAGAGTAATATGAGTTCAGATAAGAACGCCAATATGAGCATACCTGAAAAATTTGAACAGGGTCATTCGGACGACGTATGGAGTATTTTTAAAATCATGGGCGAATTTGTTGAAGGGTATGACAAGCTGTTTAAAATCGGTCCCTGTGTTAGCATTTTCGGATCCGCCCGAACCAAGCCGGGGAGCAGGTATTATGACCTGGCAGTGGAAACGGCCGAGGAGATCACCGAGCAGGGGTTCGGTGTAATTACGGGGGGCGGACCCGGAATCATGGAAGCTGCCAACAAGGGGGCTGCAAGGGAAAAGGGAAAATCGGTGGGGCTGGGAATCAGCCTACCCCATGAACAGGGTATGAATGCCTACGTAGACCCCGACTTCGGAATTGATTTCAACTACTTTTTTGCACGAAAGGTAATGTTTGTAAAATATGCCCAGGGCTTTATCGTATTCCCCGGCGGTTTCGGAACTCTTGATGAGTTCTTTGAAGCCATGACCCTTATTCAAACCAATAAGGTAAGCCGGTTTCCCATTATACTGATGGGTTCGGATTACTGGGAGGGGCTGGTGGATTGGATAAAAAATACGATGATTGAACACGGTACCATCTCACCGGGAGATTTGGATCTCTTTTCCCTGACGGACGATCCTAAAGAAGCGGTAGAGACCATCTGCTCCTTCTACAGGAAACATGCGGTAAGCCCCAATTTCTAGATGGTGGAGAGCACAATTTTATGGCGGGCCTCTGCGTTTATACAATAAAGCGGAACAATAAGCGACGCATTGGACTAAAAGAGTTGTAGGCGCACTCCCGGATTAACCGGAAGAGTGGAATAGGTTTTAAGGCTAGTATTTACAGTGACTTAGGCGATTCCGGCAATTACTTTTATTTAAACTTTTTATTTCATTACATTAATCGCTTGGAACGATCAACTCAAAATGGAAAAGATTATGAAGGATTTTATACATAGTGCGACTAAAATTTTATTCACCCTGCTGTTACTGGTTGGGTTTACCACAGGTGCCATTGCACAGGACAGGGCCGCTGCCGTACAGGCTTTCAATAAGGCTCTTGAACTGGCAAAAGCCGATAAATACGAAGAGGCCATTAACATGTATAACCAGGCCATAACCCAGGCAGAACAGATAGGAGAAGAGGGGGAGGATATCGTCCAGAGGGTTAAGAAACAGCTGCCTTCCATTTACTATCAGCTGGCCCTGCAAGACTATAAATCGTTTCAAAAGCAGAAATCGTTATCTGCTCTTGAATCGGCTATAGGCTCTTTTACAAAGGCCAGTACGATGGCCACTGAATACGATAATAAGAGGATGGCTCAGAAGGCCGACCAGATTGTAACTCAGCTTCTGTATAACAAGTCGATTCTCCAATTCAAATCGAACAATTATAACGAGTCTCTGGCTACCCTTGACCAGGCTATCGACCGCAATCCCAATTATGCCAAGGCCTATTATCAGAAGGGCATTGTACTGAAGAACCAGGACAGCAGCGGACTGGAAAAAGCGATTGCCATGTTTGACAAGGCTATTGAAGTGGGCCAGAAGAATAATGACAACCAGATAGTGCGCAAGGCCCGCGAGGCTGCACGGGACGAACTTGTGTACCGGGGTGCCAAGCGTATCGGAAATAAAAAATATAGCGAGGCTGTCAGCCTTCTGAGTCGTGCCCTGAATTATGATTCAGAGTCAGCTGATGCGCATTACCGCCTGGCCGAAGCCTATAATAAGCAGGCCAAATCCCAGCAGGCCATTGCCCATGCCGAGCAGGCCCTGAACTTTGAAAACGGAGGGAAGACGGCCAAGGCTAAAATTTATTTTGAGCTGGCGACGGCACAGAAGCACCTCGGCAATAAAGATGCCGCTTGCAGTGCTTATAAAAATGCTGCCTACGGATCGTTCAAGTCTCCTTCCGAGCACCAGATGGAGTACGAACTGAAGTGCAGCAATACGACGAACTAACCATTGAGTAACGACCGGTTTTTTATAGCCTCCTCATTCGTTGAGGAGGCTATTTTATTTTAATCGATTTATTAGCCTATCTTTGATTTTCAAGTAATTTACTGTTTACCTATTTTCAACCAGCTCCATAATTTCCATATCAAAAAAATCTCCAGGGGAAAAGCATGTCGACCAATTCGCTCGATGATCTATGTGTAAATACAATTCGAACCTTGTCAATGGATGCGGTTCAGGCAGCCGAATCAGGACATCCGGGAATGCCCATGGGGATGGCTGATGCAGCTTATGTACTCTGGACAAAATTTCTGAAGCACGATCCCTCACACCCGGACTGGTACGACAGAGACCGTTTCATCCTGTCGGCCGGACACGGCTCCATGCTGCTCTACAGCCTGCTCCACCTTACCGGCTATGATTTGCCCTTGCAGGAACTGAAGGATTTCCGCCAGTGGGGGAGCATCACACCGGGGCATCCGGAATACGGCTTGACGCCGGGTGTGGAAACAACCACAGGCCCGTTGGGGCAGGGGTTCGCCACGGGAGTGGGCATGGCCATGGCCGAGGCCCATATGGCTTCTGTCTATAACAGCGAAGGCCTGGCCGTTACTGACCATTACACCTACGGCATTGTAAGCGACGGTGACCTTATGGAGGGAATATCGCACGAGGCCGCTTCACTGGCCGGGCATTTGAAATTGGGCAAGATAATCTACCTGTACGACGCCAACGAAATATCTATCGACGGGAGTACCGACCTGGCTTATACCGAGGATGCGGCCAAGCGTTTCGATAGTTACAACTGGCACGTGCAGAAGGTCGACGGACATGACCGGGAGGAGGTAGAGGCTGCCATTGGGAAGGCACAGAAAGAAAGCGGGAAACCTTCCCTGATTATCTGCCGGACCCATATCGGCTACGGCAGTCCGAATAAACAGGACAGTGCGGCTTCCCATGGCGCTCCCCTCGGTGAAGAGGAGTTGGCCAGGACCAAAGAGAACCTGGGTTGGGAGTATGAAGAAGCCTTCCACATACCCGATGAGGTTCGCAACCATTTCCGCAAGGCACGGGAAAAGGGAAAGAGATGGTATGAAGAGTGGCAGCAGTCGGTTGATGAATTCAGCAGTAAACATCCTCAAAAAGCAACTGAATTCCGGGATCGCCTGGAGCGCAGGCTGCCGGAAGATATTGAATCACTGCTTCCTGAATTTGAGGCAGACGGTAAGGGGATGGCCACAAGGGCATCTTCGGGCAAGGTGATTAATGCCATCGCAGGCAACATACCCGCCATGGTAGGCGGTTCGGCCGATCTGACGGGGAGCAACAAGACCTGGATTGATGGAGCGTCTGTTTTTGATGCCGACGACTACGGGGGACGAAATATCCATTATGGAGTCAGGGAGCATGCCATGGGGGCGGCCCTGAACGGGATGGCCCTTCACACGGGTGTTATACCATTTGGGGGGACATTTTTGATATTTTCAGATTATTGCCGGCCGGCCATCAGGATAGCGGCCCTTTCCCATATACCCTCCATCTTTGTATTTACGCACGACAGCATCGGGCTGGGAGAGGATGGCCCCACCCATCAGCCCATAGAACATCTGGCCTCCCTGCGGGCCATGCCCAATACCCTGGTATTGCGTCCGGCCGATGCCAACGAAGTAGCCTGGGCCTGGAAAGCGGCCCTTGAGCATACCGACGGCCCCTCGCTGCTTGCCCTGACCAGGCAGGGGGTACCCACATTTGAACGTGATGATACCAATGCAGCTTCCGGTGTGATGAAAGGCGCATATATACTGGCCGATTCCGAAAAGGACACCCCCGACCTGATACTGATGGCCAGCGGCTCGGAAGTGCAGATCATGATGGAGGCACGGGAGATGCTCTCCGGGGAACAGGTCGATGCAAGGGTGGTAAGCATGCCTTCATGGGAACTGTTCAGTCAACAGGAGCAATCTTACAGAGACGAAGTGCTGCCGCCGTCGGTAAATGCGAGAATATCTGTTGAAGCTGCCTCGCCTTTGGGGTGGGACCGCTGGGTGGGCCAGCAGGGAAAGGCTCTTGGGCTGGACCACTTTGGTGCTTCGGCCCCCTACAGGGAGATTTATGAACATTTCGGATTAACCTCCAAGCACGTGGTTGAGGAAGCCAAAGAGCTGATAGACAGGCAGTACGCCTAATCGGAGCGGTGTACACACGTAAAGGTGATGTCGTCCATCGGATGCTCCTTGCCGATGAATGACTCAAGGGATGATTGAATTTTTTTGACTACGGTTTTGGCATGCAGGGAGCCGTAAACACTCATAATGGCGTCGAGGCGGTTTTCTCCATATTCCTCTCCCTCTATGTTACGGGCTTCGGTCAGTCCGTCGGTATAGAAAAGGACACTGTCGCCCGGCTTGAAATGGAATTTCTTCTCCTTCAGGTGGTCGTCGAGACTGTCGGTGGAGGTCATGCCCAGTGCAAAACCGTCGGAACGAAGATCGAAAGTTGCATCCCTTTCATTGCTGAAGAATATGGGGGCGTTGTGGCCCGCCCTGGCAAATAGAAAATGCTCTTCATTCTTGGGGAAGAATGCTGCACAGGCCGTGACAAAAGTCTTGTCTTTTATATCCGACTTGACATAGTTGTTGAGTTCCAGAAAGAGTTGCTTTGGTGAGGGCTGACTTTTTTCGATAATCAGGTGTACCAAAGCCTGCATGCGCACCATATAGAGTGCGGCTGTAAGACCCTTACCCGATACATCGGCAATAACAATGTAGGTGCCCTCGTCGGTTTGAATCATATCCACATAGTCGCCGCCTACCTCCTTGGCGGTATTGGCGAAAGAGAAAATTTCCAGCTTATCACGGATAAGTTCGTTGGGAGGCAGCAGGCTGAGTTGAATCTCACGGGCAAGGTCAATCTCCCTTTTGACATCCGTTTTCTCAAGAAGCTCAACGAGCAGTAGCAACAGCAGAGAGCCGAAGGAAAAAGGTATCATCAGCTCATAAAAGAAAATAAACTCGGTAATACCGACCAGGTCAAAGAGGTAATAACCCAAAAAAGAGAGCGTCGACAACCCAAATACCAGGCGGCGGGTAGGATTCAGGCGCTGGGTCAGTGAAGAGAAGAGGCGCAAAAATTTGATGTGAGCAGGAAGTTCGCGACCCCGGTCTTTTTCAATATCCTGTTCTATGGCATCGTGATAGAGTTGCTTAAGGCGGTCGGTATCCTTGTAGAATTCCTTGCCAAGGCGCTCCTTGGTCATCCCTGCTACATATTCCTTGTATACCGACTTGGTATTTTGAAAAGCTGATTGGGCTTCGTTTTTTAAGCTCATGAGCGTTTGATAATAAATTTACTTTCGTGCTTATTCGAAAACCGGAGCAAAAAGTTTTACCTTATCGATGCAGGAAATAATGGGATAAAACGGTTGTATGTCAAAGTACCCTTTTCCCAAGCCGAGGCACAAATTAATCGTATTTTGAAAAATATCAATCATGTCTAAGAGTCTTCTTTACTTGTTGGACGGAATGGCGCTGGCCTACCGCTCCCATTTCGCTTTTATCAGCAGCAATCTAAGAAATTCGGAAGGTATTCCAACCGGGCCGATCCTCGGCTTCGCCAATACCCTTGAAAAGATGCTCGAAGAGCAGCAGCCTACGCATATCGCTGTGGCCTGGGATACCGATGTGCCTACCTTCCGTCATGAAATGGACGAAGACTACAAAGCCAACCGCCCCCCGCAGCCCGAGGAGTTAAAAGTGGGTATTCCCCTGATCAAGGAGATGCTGGAAAATTACCGGATTAAGAACATTGAAAAAGACGGTTTTGAAGCCGACGATGTGATAGGTACCATAGCCGACCGGGCCAACGAGGAGGATGTGGACGTATTCCTGGTGACCCCCGACAAGGATTTTATGCAGCTGGTTCATGACCACATTAAGATGTACAAGCCCGATAACCGCAATGGCGGCTTCAATATCATCGACCGGGAGGGCGTGAAGGATTATTTCGGGGTGTACCCGGAAAAAGTGGTAGACGTGCTGGCAATCCTCGGGGATACCTCCGACAATATACCGGGAGTAAAAGGTATTGGAAAGAAGGGGGCACCCAAGCTTATTAACAAATACGGAACCCTGGAGCAGGCTATAGAAGAAGCCCCGAATATGAAATCCAAAAGGCACCGCGAAGGGTTACAGGAGTACAGCGATGAGGCCCTTCATGCCAAGGAGATGGTTAAAATACGGACCGATGTACCCGGTATCACCGAATGGGAGGAGTTGGAGTGGAAGGGGCCCGATGAGGAGGGACTCGGCAGGTTTTTCAAGCGTATGGAGTTCAGAACACTGACAAAAAAATATCTCGGGGTGCCGGCTGTGAAGGGGGATTCGGATTCAGATAACGGTCAGGGAGACCTGTTCGGCTCCCCCGGGCCGGCCAAGGTTACCGAGGAGGATTATGATTCCCATGATGAGGACAGGGTAACCTATGAGCTGGTTGACGAAGCCGAAAACCTGGAGGGCCTGGTAGAGAAGTTGATGGAGTATGATACGCTCTGTTTCGATACCGAAACCGACGGGGTGGATACGATGAATTCGAAGCTGGTCGGTATCTCCATCAGCACCACGCCGGGCGTAGCCTATTATATTCCGGTCAATGTAGATGGCGGGATTGACCTGGAGGAGGCGGTATCAATTCTTCAGCCGCTGTTTGAAAAGGAATCCCTTAAAATAGCCCACAACTACAAGTTTGATTATATCTTCCTGGAACGTGCGGGCCTGTCCATAGAGGGTGACACCTTCGATACCATGATTGCAGGATACCTTATCGATGCGAACCAGAAAGTAAAGATGGATGAACTGGCAAGGAAGTACCTGAATTACGATCCCATAGCGATTGAAAACCTCATAGGCTCGGGACGCAACCGGAAGTCTATGGACGAGGTTCCTCCGAAAGAGATTTGCTCTTATGCCTGTGAGGATGCCGACATCACTTTGAGGCTGTACGCAGTATTAAAAGAGGTGCTTAAAGAGGATGATCTGAGTGATATAGCCGAAAGGTTGGAGTTTCCCCTGATTGAAGTGCTTGCCGGGATGGAAATGAACGGAGTGCTGGTGGACCGCGACCTGCTTGAGAATTTCTCGGATACCCTCAGGGATGACCTGATAAGCCTGGAAGAGGAGATATATGAGAGGGCGGGGACGGAGTTTAATATCAACTCGCCCCAGCAGCTGGGCGAGGTACTGTTTGAAAAGATGGGGCTTCCGGCTGGCAAAAAGACCAAAACCGGGCAGTATTCTACGGCGGAATCGGTACTGTCTAAGCTGGCTGTCGATTATGAGATGCCCGATCTGATTCTTGAATACCGTGCTCTCAATAAACTGAAGTCGACCTATGTTGATGCGCTTCCCAAACTGATCAATGAGGAAACGGGACGCATCCATACCGATTTCAACCAGAGTATAGCCGCTACCGGGCGGCTGTCGTCTTCCAACCCCAACCTGCAGAACATTCCTATTCGAACCAAACGTGGCAGGGAGATCAGGAAAGCTTTTATTGCAGAGGAGGGCTACAGGCTTCTATCGGCCGATTATTCGCAGGTGGAGCTGAGGGTTATAGCCTCCATGGCGGATGATGAAAATATGATCCGGGCTTTTAGAAACGATGAAGACATTCACTCCCGAACAGCCAAGGAGGTCTTCGGGCTGGATTCCCTGGAGGAGGTGACCCCCGATCAGCGGAGGAAAGCGAAGGAGGTCAATTTCGGCATACCCTACGGGGTCAGTGCCTACGGGCTGGCATCCAGGCTGGGCATTGATAATAAGGAGGGGAAAGCGATGATTGACCAGTATTTCGAGCGATTCCCTGGAATTTTGGAGTATATCAATGACACCAAGGATTTTGCACGGGAAAACGGCTATGTCAAGACACTAATGGGCCGCCGCCGGTATATTCCCGAGATAGGGGCCGGCAACTGGAATGTACGTTCTTTTGCCGAACGAACTGCTATAAATATGCCTATTCAGGGGACGGCTGCCGACATTATCAAGCTGGCGATGATACATATACAGGAGTACCTGGAAAGCAACAAGCTGCAGAGCAGGATGCTGCTGCAGGTGCATGACGAGCTTGTTTTTGAAATCCATGAAGATGAGGAAGATTCCGTGCCCGCAAAAATAAGGGAGCTGATGGAGGCAGCCTGTGATCTGAAGGTACCGCTCAAAGTGGATATGGGGCTGGCAGATAACTGGCTGGACGCACATTGAGGCAGTTATTGGAGATTAAAGAACACGGACCCCACTCTGCCGGCGGGATCCGTGTTCCTGAATGTCTGTTGCAGCTGCTACTGCTGCATCTCCTTGCCCGACGATTGTTCCTCTATAACGAAGGAACCGGTTCCCAGGACATTTCCGGCGGTATCTTCGACCATTACCCGCCAGGTGCCTGTCCAGGATGATTGTATTTTTTTGGAACTCCAGGTTCTCCAGTCTGACGATTTAACGTCAAGCTTGACCCGGGCTTTTTCCTCATCTTTGTAGTACCACACATGGGTAACCCGGGTGGAATCTTCTGCACCGGTAATATGGGTATAGCAAAAGATAGTGCCTGTATCGGCTGAAAAGGCAGTGTCGGCATTAACAACTTCACGGTTCTGTACATCTGTTCCGAAGGTAATAGTTTCAGCAGTCAACTCCTGGGCTTTCACATCAACAAAGAGCAACAACGATAGCAGGAGCAGTGAAAAGATCGGTTTTTTCATATCGTAACCTTATAATTTTATTACTGTTAAAGCTTACTTTCCTTATAAGGGATCTCCGCGATTAAGTTCCTTGCATAATTAAAATAAAAAAAGGGAACCCCCTTGGAGGTTCCCTTTGAATTGAATGGGCTGTTGGCCTACCTGAAACTGATTCCGAATCCGGCATTAAGGGTGGAATAGTTGGCCAGGGTATAGGAGGCCGAAATATGAAAAACGGCAAAACGGAGCCTGAAGCCGGCCAGTGCGTGGAAACTGTTTCCGCCTTCCATCTCAATGTCTATGGGCTTGTCGACCGTACCGACCATAAATTGTTCGGGTTCAGAGGGGTAATTCGGGTTGGGCAGCACCGTTGGGTAGGTTCCCGGCGTTGCAACGGTCATCGTGGAGGTTTCAATGCCGATGCCCCCGTATACGGATATAACCGGAAGGGTTTTTCCCACCAGGGCATTGACGGTAAAAGCATCCGTATTCATCTCGATGCCCTGCCCATCCCAGGTATCACTTGAATGGGTATTCTTGGTGTTGTTGGGGTCGGTTATCACATCTTGCGCCGTTATATCAAAACCGGAGGTAACGGTCAGGTTGGTAAAAGCAGCCATAATAGATATATCCACCGGCAGTATCTTGCCTCCGGGCAGCCACTGGTTGATGCCGTGTTTGGCACCCAGGCCGAACTGCTTGAAGGTGCCGTAATCATCAATATCGATTTCAGGTACAAAACGGAACATGATCTCCGTATCCTTGATCAGTCCGACAGCCCCCTTGATTTGCGGGGCGGGCACAAAACCGAAGCCGGTGCCGGTAGGCATGTTGAATTCGAAAAGTTTGTACTGCGTACCGTCTATGGTTTCATAGGCTGCGAGGGAAGTGGTGGCAACATCGCTCTCACCGTTGATGGTTTGTGCCGTGCTGGGCCCGCTTTCCAGTTGCAGCTGCTGAAGGCCGATCTGGGTCACGTCAAAAGCCTTGTCGGAAGTGGGCACGGCGGCGAGTCCGGCAGAAATGGTGACATCAAATCCAAACTTCTTGTGTGGTTTGGCGGTGTTGGTCCAACCGCTGTTCAGGCTGGCTCCAAATCCTTTCCCAAACGGTTTAAGGTATTCTTCCACCAGCAGGTTGGCGTCGGCTTTGCTGGATTGTAAAATTGTCCCTACATCTCCAAGCTGTGCGAAAGCCTGGGAAGTCCCCAAGAGCACCATGACGGCCCCGGTAACGAGTATCTTTGATAAATTATATCTCTTTTTCATAGTATAGTATCAGTTATTAGTAATAATGGTTGGTTAACGTAGTAAGTAGCGCTTTAAATGCTGTAATCCCGCTATTATTGGTCCTATGCTTTTATTAGAGTACAATATTAAATAAAAGTTAACCAAGTGCATAATTAATTATTCTTCGAGCGATTCGAGCATCTGCAGGTACGACCGGTAGCGTCCGGCGTCAATATCGCCGTTTTCAAAAGCTTCTATCACCCCGCAATCCGGTTCGTGGCTGTGGGTACAGTTATTGAATTTACATTGCTCCCTTGGCTCCATCATTTCAGGGAAAAACAGGGAGAGCTCCCAGGGCTCAATATTCACCAGGCCGAACTCCCTGATACCGGGCGTATCGACCAGGTACCCTCCGAAGTGCAGCGGCAGCAGCTTGGCATAAGTGGTGGTGTGCTTTCCCTTCTGGGAATAGTCGGAAATATCGCCCACCCTCCGGTTGATATCCGGATCAATTTCGTTCAGCAGGCTTGTTTTTCCCACTCCCGAAGGCCCGATAAAAACAGAGGTCTGGTCCCGTAGCTGATCTTTAAGGGCAGTCAGGGAGTCGGTTTTCTCGATGCTGGTCGTAAGTATTCGGTAACCGAGCGATTCATACAGCTCTACGAGGTCATCCACGTACAGTTGACCCTTTTCACCGGCAAGGTCCATTTTATTTATAACAATAACGGGAGAGAGGCGATAGGCTTCGCACGTCACCAGAAAACGGTCGATAAACCCCTCCTTGATTTTCGGTTTTCGGACGGACTGTATGACCAGGGCCTGATCGATGTTGGCGGCCAGAATCTGTTCTCCCTGCCGGCCGTGCGTGGCCTGCCGTGTGATATAGTTTTCCCGCTCCTTGATCTCCTCAATGGAACCGGTGCCGTCTTCGTTGATAGATATCTCCACATAATCTCCCACCGCAATGGGATTGGTGACTTCGCGGTCATCCTGCCTGAAGCGCCCGGGCAGGCGAGAGTTGACGATACGCCTTCCTCCATTCTCCTTTACGGCAACTTCGTACCAGCTTCCGGTAGATTGTACTATACGGCCTGTTAAATGCATAATCTGTTGTTGGTTTTGACATGGCAAAGGTACAAATAAATATAAAAAAGCCATCCCGCGGAGGGGATGGCTGTGAAAAGCAGTCCGGTAACAGCATAACAACTGACGGCCCCGGTATCCGAAGCCGGTAAGAGAGTGGGCTATTCCATGATTACCGTTTCTTCGGTAGAGTCTTTGGTCTTAGCCGGCCGGCCGTTTTTTGCCTTGTAGGAGTCGGAAACCTTAAACCTTTCGGCGGGATCCATCTCGGCTTCCTCCTCCAGAACGATATCCAGAACAGGATCCATTCGTTCCAGGTACTTGATCTCGAGGTTTCCTATTACATTCTCTTCTATTTCATCTACGTCCTTTTCGTTTTTCTCGGGCAGCAGCACCATTTCTATACCTGAACGCTTGGCCGCCAGTACCTTCTCCTTGATGCCGCCCACCGGCAGCACCAGCCCGCGAAGGGTGATCTCGCCGGTCATGGCGAGCGTGCCTTTGACTTTACGCTGGGTAAAGATGGAGGCCACGGCCGAAAAGATGGAGATACCCGCCGAGGGACCGTCTTTGGGAACGGCTCCCTTGGGTACGTGAATATGGAGGTCCCAATACTTGAAAGCGTCTTCGGGTATACCGAGCCGTTCGGCATGCGCCCGGAGATACGACATGGCCAGCATGGCCGATTCTTTCATCACATCTCCGAGCTGCCCGGTCATATGAAGCTTTCCGGTACCCTTGGAGACGCTTGCCTCTATAAAGAGGATATCTCCCCCGTAGGGGGTCCAGGCCAGCCCGGTAGCCACTCCCGGGACGCGGGTCCGTTCGGCCACTTCCGAAAAGTACTTGCGCTTGCCCAGGTATTCCTGAATCTCATTGACGCCGACCTTATGCTTCTTATCGGTATCGCCGCTTTTTGCCACCTTGGCGGCTACGCCCCGGCATACCGACCCAATCTTGCGTTCGAGGTTACGTACGCCCGACTCGCGGGTATATTCATCGATTATTTTTTCGATAGCCTGCGAAGAGATATTTATAAGATCGTCGTCCAGTCCGTTCTCCTTAATTTGTTTGGGTATGAGGTGCTGTTTGGCAATCTCGGATTTTTCATGCAGCGTATACCCGCTTATGTTGATGATCTCCATCCGGTCCCTGAGCGGGGCGGGGATGGTATCCAATGAGTTTGCCGTGGCAATAAAGAGGACTTTGGACAGGTCGTATTCCAGCTCCAGGTAGTTGTCGGCAAAGTTGTCGTTCTGTTCGGGGTCCAGCACCTCAAGCAGTGCCGAAGTGGGATCGCCCCGGTAGTCGGACCCAACCTTGTCAATTTCATCAAGCATAAGCACCGGGTTGCCTTTGCCGGCTTTCTTCATGGCCCGGAGTATTCGGCCCGGCAATGCACCGATATAGGTGCGCCGGTGTCCGCGTATCTCCGCCTCGTCGTGAATACCTCCCAGGCTGAAACGTTCAAATTGACGGTTTAAGGCTCTTGCGATCGATTTGCCCAGTGAGGTTTTACCCACGCCCGGAGGACCGTAGAAACAGAGAATGGGAGCCTTCATATCGCTTTTAAGTTTGAGAACGGCCAGGTATTCAATAATACGCTTCTTTACTTTTTCGAGGCCGTAGTGATCCTCGTCAAGGACCTTCCGGGCATTCTCCAGGTCCAGGTTGTCTTCCGAGTAGCGGTTCCACGGCAGGTCGAGGATCCATTCGATATATCCGTGGATGATACCG
Source organism: uncultured Balneolaceae bacterium (assembly GCA_964423345.1). Lineage (GTDB taxonomy): Bacteria > Bacteroidota > Rhodothermia > Balneolales > Balneolaceae > CAYREV01. The sequence goes on from CAYREV010000008.1 coordinate 31,943, forward strand.
TAATTGGGCGACGAATTGGGTGTTCTCTCCAGGCGAGACAACTCTTTTTCGGCGGTTTCCCTGGCTTCGTCGGGCAGGTCTTTCTTTTTGAGCCTTTTGCGCAGCTTTTCGATATCCTGCTGTTCGCTGTCTTCTCCGAGCGCCTCCTGTATGGCTTTCATCTGCTGGCGCAGGTAGAAGTCCCGTTGCTGATCGTCAATATCCGATTTAACCTTGCTGCGTATCTCTTCACTGAGATTAAGCACCTGGAGCTCCTTGTTGAGAAACTCCATGACTTTTTCGAGACGTTCGGAGAACGTTCTTATTTCCAGGACTTCCTGCTTGTTTTCAATTGAGACATTCAGGTTGGAGGAGATAAAATTCAGCAGGAAGGTGGGGCTGCTGATATTTTCTATGGCTATGGAAGCCTCCGAGGGGATATTGGGGGAGAGGTTAACGATTTTGGAGGCGGTCTCCTTCACCGAACGTATGGAGGCGTCCAGCTCCACGCCCGATAGGTCCATCTCCTGCCGGTACGCTTCCACCTTGGCCCGGAAATAGGGGTCTTTCTGAGTAAATTCCTCTACGCGGAAGATTGTTTTCCCCTGGATGACAATACTTTTGCTGCCATCCGGCATTTTAATCAATTTCAGGATCTGTGCTACGGTGCCTACCTTGTAAAGATCACTGCCGTCGGGATCTTCAATATCCTCCTCCTTTTGGGTGACCACTCCTATGGTCTTGTCATTTTCATACGCTTCCTTGACCATGGCCAGCGAACGGTCGCGTCCCACGGTTATGGGAACCACCACGCCCGGAAAAAGCACCGTGTTCTTAAGGGGCAGGATGGGGAGATTTTCAGGTATTTCTGTTTGAGATAATTCCTTTTCCTCCTCTTCGGACATCAACGGAATAGCCTGCTCGAAGTTTTCAAGCTGGTCTTCCATATCCTCAATATCCGTTAAATTCTTAAATATATCGCTCATGAATGTTTTTTCAGTTTGCTGTTCTTTTATTCTATTAACAAATGTAAGCAAATAAGGCACCAATTGATCTGCTCCTACCATTTAGTCAGGGTTTATGGCAAAATAACAATAGTAGCCTTTGAGGAAACCTATTGTTGACAGCTTGGCAGGTGCCCAGCCATACAAGGCCTCAGAAATGCAATCGCAACAGGGAGAACCCCCCACCCACTACATCGGTTGTCAGCGTATTGGATTTAAACAGTACCTGTCCCGCCAGGGAGAGGTCCCAGTTGGCAGTCTCTATCCCAATGCCGGCACTCATGCTGACCGGTTTTCCGGCCGCGAGAGTAGTCCCAAGCCGTACCGGCATGAAGGTGACGGGCCGGGCTTCAAAGCCCAGCCTGGCCGTGAGTTTGGTATTGGTCAGGGCCGTATTTTTAAGTCCCAGGGTTAGGTCGGCCATAATTCTGGCACGGTTAATATCGAGAACGGCTCCTGCATTGATGGAGGTAGGGAGCATTACATTAAATGCATGGTTTTTCCTGGTGCTATTATTTCTGAGGGGGTCCGATATGACTTTCGTTCGGTTTAAAAAGTCGGCAAACTGGCCCGGGGCCCCTATAAATTTTGTTTCGGCCAGCGGTTCCGGATCAAGTTGGGTGATGGTGGGATTCTTTTCCACGCTGAGGGGAGATTTTGAATAACGGATGATACCGATGTCGGTCATTGAAAACGCTATGCGAAGAGATTTTTCCATCGGTGTCCTGTTTTCGCCCTTTTTAATGGGGGAAACGTCACTTCCCAGGGGCATAACGTAGGTCAAGCCGAAATCCATGCCTACCCCGTAGCCGGTCGGTTGAACGTTAAAGCTGTTGCCGAGCGCCCCCTGGCCGGACTGGATCGCAGCTCCTTCAATATACTGTTCGGTCATCCGGCTGATACTGCCACTGGACAGATAACTCATCTGCTCTTTAAAAAGGACGGTAGGTTGATTCTGTTCCCTGATGTACCGCCCCTTGTAGATGGCATTCTGGTAGGCGCCGCCGATAATAAATTTGGGGGCAAAGCCAATATAAAACCTGTTTATTCGGGGTATGAGGCCGTTGAGAAACTTCAATTCCTGGCTATAACCGAGAGATATTTCATGAAAAACCCGGAGCTGTTTGATGAGGGTCAGGTCGCGAATGTTATTTTCGCCGGCCAGTATCGTTTCGGGTGAATACCAGCCCCTGCCTACTTCAATCCTGGATCCCATCCGTGTGCGCAGGGCCAGTGAAATGGACCGGTCTTCTTTTCGCCACTGAAGCCCTCCCCATACGAAATCGGCCCGCGCAAAATGTTCCGATGTCAGGTCGCCTTTCGTATAATTGTCGTTAATCAATCTCATGCGAAGCCGGGAATCTATTCTTTGTTCCGTTGAATCCAGGGGAGCAAAGACTCCGGTAAATTTTTCATACTGCGACCGGGGGCTTTTTTCCGACAGTACGGGTTCAAAATAGGCGCCTATATTACCAATGTTGAGATGAAACTTACCCCTGCGGTCATAAATGGCGAGGTTGGCCGGGTTATAGAAGTTGGCTTCTATACCGGAAAGGTAAGCGGTGCCGCCACCACCCAGCGAGAGGTTTCGAGCACTGACTACCGGCTGGGCATCCGTGGTATAGACTGCTCCCAGCAGGAGAAAAAGAGAAAGGGCCAGGCAACGGGCGCCGGCCATGGCTAATAAATATGAGATTGTATTGTTGTTCAATGGGATACCGCTGCTGTTTAACCTACGACATTTAAATTGGCCACCCTGAGCATGAGGGTTTTACGGCCGCGTTCTTTGAAAAATACCACAACTTTGGTCTTTTCGCCATGCCCTGAACGGCTGATAATCTTGCCCGGCCCAAAGATATTGTGTTCCACCTTGGCACCAACCTGGAACGGATCCTCATCCGGATTGTCGTAATGGATGGTGGTACCCTTGCCGGAATTCCGGTTATTTTTGTTATACAGGGGTTGTTTCCAGTCGTATTCCACGCGGGTGTTGCCGTCGTCACTGCTCTGTGTTTTTCCATTGGAGAAACGGCTGTTGTTCTGGTTGATTGTCGAACCGGTCTCGGTGCGTACTACATCGGAGCTTACCTCGTCCAGGAATCGGGAACGCATCATCGGTTTTTCCTCTCCGTATTTATAGCGGGAGCGGCAGTGGCTGAAGAACAGCTGCTCTTCAGCTCTGGTAATGGCTACATAGAAGAGTCGCCGTTCCTCCTCTATATTGACATCCTCATTGTTACGGCTTCCTACGGGAAACAGCTCCTCTTCCAGTCCGACTACAAAAACAACGGGAAACTCCAGCCCCTTGGCCGCATGGACCGTCATCAGGGTGACAGCCGGTTTCGATTCATCATATTTGTCGGTGTCGGTGATCAGGCTTATCTCCTGTAGAAAATTAGCAAGCTTTGGTTGGGCACTATTTTTCTCGAAATAGGAGATGGCATTCTGCAGCTCCAGAATATTTTCCCTTCGGGTCATTGACTTGGGGGAGTTCTCTTCCACCAGGGCTTTCATATATCCCGACTTCTCCAGCAGCTTCTTGGTAACCTCGGAAAGCGAAACACCCTCCTTAAGATCTTTTTTCAGCCCCCTGATCATTTCCACAAATTCCTTCACGCTGTTCTCGGCAGGCTTGTAAAGGTCGGCCTGCTCAACATCCAGCAGGATCTTCCAGAGGGACCGGCCGGATTGGCGGGCCTTCGATGTCAGCTCATGCAGGGATTTGTTGCCGATTCCCCGGGAGGGCTCATTGATGATGCGGAGCAGGTTGGTATCGTCGTCCGGGTTGGAGAGGAGGGTCAGGTATGCCAGAACGTCCTTTATCTCCTTGCGCTGGTAGAATGAGAGCCCGCCGACCAGCTGGTAGGTAATTCCTTTGCGGCGCAGGGTTTCCTCAAAGACACGGCTCTGATAGTTGGTGCGGTACAGGATGGCAAAATCGTTGTATTGATATCCCTTGCGCATCTTCAGCTCGTTGATATAGTTGGCCACCCGGTTGGCCTCGTCGCGTTCATCGTAGTTGTCGAGCACCGTAATGGTTTCGCCGATATCGTTATCGGTCCAAAGAGTCTTTTCAAGCTGGCCCGTATTCTGCTTGATGATGGAATCGGCCGCCTTCAGGATGGCTTTTGTGGAGCGGTAATTTTGTTCAAGGGGGATTTCACGGGCATTTTCATAATCTTCCTTGAAATTAAGAATGTTGGTAATATCAGCCCCGCGAAAAGAGTAGATGCTCTGTGCATCGTCCCCTACCACGCAAAGGTTTTTGTATTTGCTGGCCAGCATGTTGGTCACTTTGTACTGGGCGTGGTTGGTATCCTGGTATTCATCAATAAGGATATACTTGAACCGCTCCTGGTATTTTTCCAGCACTTCAGGGAACTCCCGGAACAGTTCGATGGGCTTGATCAGCAGGTCGTCGAAGTCCATCGCATTGTTGTGTTTCAGCCGCTCGACATAGATTTCATACATTTTGGCGGTTATATCGTCGAGAGTGCTGTGAATGAACCGCTCCCTGTACTGCCCGGGAAGGATGAGCTGGTTCTTTGAATCACTGATGCGGCGCTGGATGGTGCGCGGCTGAATCTCCTTCGGGTCGTAGTTGTTCTCCTTTAGAATCTGTTTAATAGCATTCCTGGAGTCGTCGGTATCATAGATGGAGTAGTTGGAAGTGAAACCGATCTTTTCCGCTTCAAAGCGCAATATTTTTGAAAAGACCGAGTGAAAAGTGCCCATCCAGAGCTTGTTTGCTTCCTCGTCGATGAGCTTCTGAATGCGTTCCTTCATCTCCCTGGCGGCCTTATTGGTAAAGGTCAGTGCCAGTATTTCACCGGGGCGGGCCTTATTCTGTTGAATCAGGTAGGCGATGCGGTAGGTGAGTACCCGGGTTTTACCGCTGCCGGCACCGGCCACGATAAGGAGGGGGCCTTCGGTATGTTTTACCGCTTCCTGCTGTCGTTCGTTAAGGTCTTGTAAAAATGATGGTTCCTGAGGCATGCTTTCGTTTATTTTAAATCAAATCCAATCTATAAGCGGTGGCCAATTATCTATATTTTATAAAGAGTCGATAAACGGTTGTGTGTTATCAGGAGTTGCCCAGGGAGGTTCATGGGTCCAAATAAGTTCATGGGTTCAAATAAGGATGAACCAATAACCGGTCACTCATTTAATTAAGCTCTTCCAGGATATCGCGAAGCTTATCCAGGTTGGTTTCGGTATCCTCTTTTTTGTCCCGTTCCCGCTGGACAACCTCTTCCGGCGCGTTCTCGACAAACTGTTTGTTTTCAAGTTTTTTATTAACCGACTGAAGAAATCCCTGCAGCCGTTCTATCTCATTTTCTATGCGTTCGCGCTCTTTGTCCAGGTCGATGACCCCCTCAAGGGGGATAAAGATTTCAGATCCCCTGACTACGGCCGATGCAGAGGTGGATGGCTTGGAAAGGCCGGTTGAAACCCGGAATTCACCGATATTCTGCAGTTTCCTGAATATCCACTCGTTGCGTGTAAACGCTTCTGCGAGTTCTTTATTTTTAGCTTTGATTGCAAGGTCAACCTCGGCACCGGCACCTACATTGAACTCGGCCCGGATGTTACGAATGGAAGAGATCATATCCTGTATGGTCGAAAACAGCTCGGTGTCTTCCTGTGAGATGCGGGATGCATCCTGTTCGGGCCAGTCTGCGATGATGATGGCCTCCTCAACCTTCCGTTCTCTTAATTGATGCCAGATTTCTTCCGTAATAAAAGGCATGAAGGGATGAAGGAGCTTCATTAGCTGTTCAAAAAACTGGAATCCGCGATCCAGCTTGTCCACCGCTATTTTTTCGCCGGGCTTGTCGGCTTTGATCAGTTCAATGTACCAGTCACAGAAATCGTCCCATACCAGGGAATAGACTTTCTGCAGGGCTTCGTTGATGCGGAACGATTCCATATCCCTGTTGACCGCTTCGATGGTTTCTTGCAGGCGGGAGAGCATCCACCGGTCTACCAGGTTATCCTTGTCGATTTCCAATCGGCTGGATAGGGTGGCGCCTTCTTTCCTGTTCATCATCAGGAACCGGAAGGCATTCCAAATTTTATTGGCGAAATTACGTCCCTGTTCGCAAAGATTTTCCTCGAAAAGCAGGTCATTGCCTGCGGGGGAGGAGAACAGCATTCCCACCCGAACGCCGTCGGCCCCGTACTGCTCGATAAGTTTCAGGGGGTCGGGGGAGTTGCCGAGGGATTTTGACATCTTTCGCCGCTGGCTGTCCCTGACTATTCCGGTGTAGTAGACATTGGAAAATGGTTTTTCACCCCTGAACTCGTAACCCGCAATTATCATACGTGCCACCCAGAAGAACATGATTTCGGGGGCCGTCACCAGGTCGTCGGTAGGGTAGTAATAGTTGATGTCATCATTGTCGGGGTCCTTGATGCCGTCGAATACCGATATGGGCCAGAGCCAGGACGAGAACCAGGTGTCGAGCACATCTTCATCCTGGCGGATATCGCCGGGGCCCAGCTCTTTGCCGGATTTATTTCTGGCTTTGTCAAGAGCCTCTTCTTCGGTCTTGGCAATTACATAATCGTCGGGCTTATCACCATAGTACCAGGCGGGGATACGCTGTCCCCACCACAGCTGGCGTGAGATACACCAGTCGCGAATGTTTTCCATCCAGTGGCGGTAGGAGTTCTTGAATTTGGAAGGGTGAAACTGAATAGTGTCGTTCATCACATTCTCAAGGGCCGGTTTGGCCAATTCCTCCATTTTGCAGAACCACTGCAGGGAGAGGCGGGGCTCGATGACGGCGTCGGTACGTTCAGAGTAGCCCACCTTATTGGAAATCTCTTCGGTTTTAACCAGTTGATCCCGTTCTTCAAGGGCTTTGACTACCGATTTTCGCGCCTCAAAGCGGTCTTCCCCCACATAGTGCACGGCCTCTTCACTGAGCGTACCGTCGGGATTCAGCATGTCGATAATCTCCAGGCCGTGTTTCCGGCCGATCTCATAGTCATTTTGATCGTGGGCCGGTGTTATTTTAAGGCATCCCGTTCCGAACTCCCTGTCAACGTACTCATCGGCGATGATCGGAACCTCTCTTTCCACTATGGGGATAACGGCTGTTTTGCCGACCAGGTCGCGGTAACGCTCGTCGTCGGGGTGAACACATACCGCCGTATCGGCGAGAATGGTTTCGGGCCGGGTAGTGGCGATGGTAACCCATTGCTCTTTATCCTTGATCTTGTATCGTACATGATACAGGGTAGACTGTACCTCCCGGTGGATGACCTCTTCGTCAGACAGGGCGGTTTGAGCTTCGGGGTCCCAGTTGATCATTCGTTTGCCACGGTAAATATAGCCGCGTTCGTACAGTTCGATGAAACAATCGATGACCGATTCATACAGATCGTCTTCCAGCGTAAAACGGCTTCGCTGCCAGTCGCAGGAGGCCCCCAGTTTCTTCAGCTGCTTGAGGATGATGCCTCCATGTTCTTCGGTCCATTCCCATGCATAATCCAAAAACTCTTCCCGGCTGAGATCGGCCTTGGTGATGCCCTGTTTGCGAAGTTTCTGAACTACTTTTGCTTCTGTGGCAATGGAAGCGTGATCGGTGCCGGGAACCCAGCAGGCATTTTTTCCCAGCATACGTGCCCGGCGGACCAGCACATCCTGTATGGTGTTGTTGAGCATATGGCCCATGTGCAGCACACCGGTGACGTTGGGAGGGGGGATTACGACGGTATAGGATTCCCTCTCGTCGGGTTCGGAGTGAAAAAAACCGTTATCCTCCCAAAAGGCATACCATTTATTTTCGGCGGCCTCCGGCTGATAATGTTTGGGGATCTCTTTTAGGGATGTAGACGTTGCCAAAATGAATCCGTTCTTTTAAAAAATTTTCTTTCTAATGGTAGATAAAGCGAGAAGATAAGAAAAAGGAGAGAAGATGTAGAGTGCATTTGCCGAAATTCAGCTTCCCGGAGAGAAGCTTGGAGCAATGTGGACTCCAAAGCCGAACTATCCAAAATGCAATGGTACCGGGATCCGGAAAAGTGGTACCCGGATCCGGCAGGGAAGCGTGCAGTGTTTGCGAATTATTTGACCCGCTTCAGGCGTGCCCCGAAATGCCCGTCACAGTTGTGTTTATGGGGAAGGGTCTGGTAGGCATTTCCCTCTTCCATGAGCACCTCGTCGGGCAGGAAGCCTGCGGCCGATTCCAGCTCGAAGTTGTCATGTTTTTTAAGGAATTTGGTAAGCTGTTGCATGTTTTCCTCTTCCTCCAGCGAGCAGGTACTGTATACCAGCCGGCCACCTTTTTTGACCATGGAGGCTGCCGAATCCAACAGCTCCTCCTGCAGGGCAATGGATTTTTCCAGCCCCTCCCGGTCTCTGCGCCAGCGAAGGTCGGCCCGTTTGCTGAGCACTCCGGTCCCCGTGCAGGGGGCATCGAGCAGTACCCCGTCGGCTTCAGGAAGGTCCAGTTCGGTGGCATCGGCACGGCGCACCTTGATGTTTTCAGCGTGGTTGTTGAGTGCACTTTCCGCCAGCTTGTCCAAACGGTCGGAGGAGATATCGACTGCCAGGATCTCTCCCTCCGCATTCATCATATCGGACATCATGATACTTTTGGTACCGGGAGCGGCACACAGGTCGTAGATGGTTTCGCCCTCTTCCGGGAAGAGAAGGGTAGGGGCAAAGCCCGCAGCAACGTCCTGGACCTGGCAGAAGCCCTTGTCGAGCCATCCCTTTGAAATGAAGGGAGCCACGCTGTCTACCTGGAAAAAACCGGGCAGCCAGTCGCTTTCCTCAAAGGGGATATCGTGTTTGGTCATACGCAGCCTGAAGTTCTCGGTCTTGGTACGCAGGTTGTTGGCCCTTACATAATATACAGGGCGTTTGTTATTGGCCTGCATCAACTGGAAAGCTTCGCGCTCTCCAAAGCGTTCGCTCCAGCGTTTTACGAGCCATTCCGGATGTGAGAAGGTGGTGGAAACCAGTTTGGTTCGGTCTTCATACCGGGGCTTGGGCAGGTCTTCCCCGTCACGCTGGAGGTTGCGCATGATGGCGTTGACCAGATCGCCGGTACGGTGACCCAGCAGCAGCTTTGCTATTTCCACCGACTCATTGATGGCGGCGTAGTCGGGCGTGCTGTCCATGAACACCATGTCGTAGATACCCAGTCGAAGGATGTTCTTTAAGCTGGGCTTCATCTCTTCGAGGTCCACATTGGAAAAATGGTCAATAAGAAAGTCGAGATAGGAACGCCGGCGAAGTATATTCTGAACATATTCCCTTACTTCAGCCCGATCCCTGACGTCCAGTTCGTTGGCAGGGCCATAGTCGAGAATACCGTTTTCATCAAATTCAATTAATATTTCTACGCTTACAGAGCGCGACGTTGCTTCAGTTTCCAATGGACTATCTGTGTTTGAAAGTTAATATTACCTGGATTTCTATAAGTCAAAATAACCGTGTTTAGTTCAAAAACACGGCCGTGGCCTACAAAATTATTACCAAAAGGGGCTTCGCCCCGGATACATAACCAGTCAGCAAAAATACAGTTTTGGAGAGGGAGTTGCTAATGAAGAATGGATTTAAAACCGTCGTCCCCCAAACCTTATTTTAACGGCATGGCAGAAGGCATCGGAGGGAAGAGCCAATCGTGAGCCGACCCATGTCTACAGGGATTGTTTGGCAAGGTGGTAGAAAGGGACCCCCGAGAGAAGAATACCGATCCCTGCCAGGGCCCCGAGGCCGGTAAATGCTATACTGGAGTAGAGCAGGTAACAGCAGACAAGAATAAAGATAATGGGGGTCAAGGGAAAAAGCGGGACCCGGAAGAGGGGGGACTTGCCGGTGGGTTCTTTTCGAAAAAGAAAGAGGGAGGCGGTGGTCAGCAGTATAAAAAACCAGAATACGGGGGCGGTGTAATCTACCATGGTCGACACGGCATCGTGGGTGATGCCCCCCAGGATCACCAGGCCGAGGGTAATAAGGCCCTGAAGGATAAGGGCGTTAACGGGAGCATTGGCAGAACGGTTCCATCTACCCAGGAAACCCAGCATGGGGAAATCCCTGCCCAGGGCATAATTGGTGCGTGCCCCTGTTATAATGGTGGCATTGGAAGTGGACAGGGCCGCAAGGATGACGATACAGGCCATGACCAGCGAGCTGTTGCTGCCCAGCAACTTTTCGATCATGGCAACGCCGATGGTATCGGAATGAGCAATGGCTTCCAGGCCGAGTACTTCCAGGTATGCCAGGTTAATGAGCAGATAGAGAAAAGTTATGAGTGAGAGTCCGTAAATAAGCACCTTCGACATATTTCGGCGAACTTTCCTTATTTCGGCCGACAGGTAGACCCCTTCGTTCCATCCACCGTAGGTAAGGAGGACAAATATCATGGCAGCGCCAATGGAGGAGCCGGAGCTCCCTGGCGGTGCAGAGGAAGGCCGGGGCAGCCCATTGAGGATACCGGCCGTGCCCGCAAACAGCAGGATGATGACAATAAGGCCGGTCACCAGGTTTTGAGCGTTTTTTGAGGGGACGGTACCCCAGATATTCAGGCCGGTCAACAAAATGACGGTAGCGGCGGCATAGAGGGTGGAGCTGTGAGGGCCCAGGTCGTAGATCACGGTCGCATAATCTCCCAGGATAAATCCGGCCAGGGCGATCGATCCCGTTTGGATCACCGTCATGCGTCCCCAGGAAAACAGAAAGCTGATCTGTGATCCGAAGGCCTCCTTGAGGAAATAATATTCACCGCCGGCATCGGGCTTTCGGGCGGCGAGTTCGGCATAGCACAAGGCTCCGATAATGGAGATGAGTCCCCCGGCTATCCAGAATAGGATATAGTGCACCTCGCCGGCCGAATTTTGGGCCACGATGGATGGCAGCCGGAATATGCCGATGCCAATGACGATACCGATGATTACAGCAGCGGCACTCAGGTTGTTAAATATTTTTAGCGGGCCCTCAGATTCAGGAGTGCGATTCATGGATAAGAGTTTTCCTAAAGGGGACAGCTGATCGGTGTCAGCCATGATACCGGTTTAATTGCCGGTTTTGGTTACGGTCCATTTCGACAAGGTTTTATCCCCGGCATGGTGTACCTGCATGGTACCCAGGATCCGGTCGCTCTCCACCCGTCCGCTTAGGACGATGTTTTTTCCGTCCGCTTCGGCGCGTATGGTAATCCGGTCGGCATGCACTATCGATTCTTTAATGGTATAGGTGTTTCCGTTGCTGTCGGTCAGCTTTGCGGTTATTTCCTGGTAGTGCTGGTTGATGTTAAGGATAAAGTCGTTCTGTCCGTTAGACCAGCTCCAGCGCCCTCCAACCTGTGCGGGAACGACCCAGTAGAATACCTCGTGTGGATTGCCGTTTTTGTCGGCCACATTCATTTTCTTGTCGGCTCTCCACGGCCCCATATCAAAACTGTGGGAGACGATGCGAGTGCCGGGTTCCAGTTTATCCAGCAAGACCGGCCGCAGCTTATCATTGATTGTGGGCAGCAGGTACATGGTGATGACGGACGCACGGCTGAAATCGGACTTGAAAATATTTTCTTCCAGGAACATAATTTTTTTGTCTACCTGATTATTTCGGGCATTGTTCCGTGCTTCGGCCACTCTTTTTGGATCCAGGTCGATGCCATGGCCCGAGGCTCCCCGTTTGGCTGCAGCTATCACAATCCTTCCGTCGCCCGACCCGAGGTCTATTACGTAATCGCTGGAATTCACTCCGGCTACATCGAGCATGCGCTCAACTACATTGGGCGGAGTGGGGACGTAGGGTACGTCCAGATCCTGGGAGAGAAGCCCGGACGGGAACAGCAGGGTGCCCAGCAATAGAATTAAGCCAATCGTTGATGAACGGTTGTCAGGATTAATCATAAAGGGATATTGTTTAATTAACCTTTTGTTTTGCCATTCAGCAATGGGGAGTGAAAGCTTTCTATTCCTGATAACATATCTATAAAACTCCAACGACCTCCGCTCGGTTCCCCTTTAGTTGTTAAGGGATATTAAACGGAGGCAGCGGGAAGGGCCAAAAGGTGTGAGCAGCTATGAATATTTTCGTTCTATAGTAGTAAATAAAAAGCCATTGTTCTTTGCCTTTTCTTATAAAAAAGACTAACTTTTGCCGCCTTGAAACCATTCGGATTTTCAAGAGTATATTGACCTTTTAAAAGCAATAATAAAACTATTTCAACTGACCACAGATAATGAATAAAGGAACCGTTGCACAAGTTATTGGTCCGGTTGTCGATGTAGATTTCGACCAGGGTGAGATACCACCGGTGCTCAATGCTTTATATGTAGAAGCTGAAGACAATTCTAAACTTTACCTGGAGATTGCCCAGCACCTGGGTGAAAGTCGCGTTCGGACTATAGCGATGGATTCAACGGACGGATTGGTTCGCGGTACTGAAGTGGTAGATACCGGTTCGCCCATATCCATGCCTATTGGTGAGGACATCCGGGGACGCCTGTTCAATGTTGTGGGTGAGGTGATTGACGGTATTGAGCCGCCCAAAGGTGAAGAGCGGTATCCCATTCACAGGCCTGCACCGAGCTTTGATGAACTTGCAACATCTACGGAGATGCTGGAAACCGGTATCAAGGTGATCGACCTGCTTTGTCCCTATGCCAAAGGCGGTAAGACGGGACTGTTTGGTGGTGCCGGTGTGGGTAAAACGGTTCTTATTCAGGAACTGATCAACAATATTGCCAAGGGCCACGGCGGGCTTTCAGTCTTTGCCGGGGTGGGAGAACGTACCCGTGAAGGAAATGACCTGCTTCGTGAGATGATCGAATCGGGTGTCATTCAGTACGGTGAGGAATTTAAGGAAGCCATGGAGAAGGGAGAATGGGACCTTTCCAAAGTGGACAAGGATAAGTTGAAAGAATCGCAGGCTACCCTGGTATTCGGCCAGATGAATGAGCCTCCGGGAGCCCGTGCACGTGTAGCCCTTTCGGGGTTGACGGTTGCCGAGTATTTCCGGGACGAGATATCCAGGGATATTCTCCTGTTTATTGATAATATTTTCCGTTTTACCCAGGCGGGTTCCGAGGTATCGGCGCTGCTGGGACGTATGCCTTCTGCGGTGGGATACCAGCCGACGCTGGCTACCGAGATGGGCGACCTCCAGGAACGTATTACCTCTACCAAGAAAGGGTCTATTACTTCGGTTCAGGCGGTATATGTCCCTGCCGATGACCTGACAGACCCTGCTCCCGCAACAACTTTTGCCCACCTCGATGCCACCACGGTATTGAGTCGTGAGCTGACCCAGATTGGTATTTACCCGGCAGTGGATCCGCTGGATTCCTCCTCGCGTATCCTTGACCCGCACGTGGTAGGCCAGGAGCACTATGATACGGCGCAGCAGGTTATCGAAATCCTTCAGAAGTACAAGGACCTGCAGGATATAATTGCCATCCTGGGAATGGACGAACTCTCTGATGAAGATAAAACAACGGTAGCCCGGGCACGTAGAATTCAGCGATTCCTGAGTCAGCCCTTCTTCGTAGCCGAGCAGTTTACCGGCCAGCCGGGTCAGTATATCAATGTTGAGGACACGGTTAAAGGTTTCAGGAAGATCCTGGAAGGTGACCTCGACCATCTGCCCGAGAACGCTTTCTACATGGTTGGAACCATTGATGAAGCGATCGAAAAAGGTGAGAAGCTGCTTGAAGAGGAAAAAGAAGCCGCAGAATAAAGCCCCAAGGTTGATTTATGAATAGTTTTGAAGCGCAAATACTGACACCTGAAGGATCGCTGTTTGACGGCGAAGTGACAGGTGTGCAGGTTCCGGGAGCCCTGGGCAGTTTTGAGGTTAAAACGCACCACGCCGATATCATATCCACACTGGAAATTGGGCAGATACTTGTTCGAAAAGCAGGCGGGGGCGAGCAGCATTTTGCCGTCAGCGGTGGTTTCGTAGAGGTCCATGACAACAAGCTGACCCTGTTGGCTGAAGCTGCCGAGGCCGTCGAGGAGATCGATGTGGAACGAGCCCGGGAAGCACGTGAACGGGCCCGCAAACGTCTTGACAGCGATGATAAGGATATCAACAAGAAGCGGGCCCGCAAAGCCCTGGAACGAGCGGAGAACCGTATCAAGCTTTCAGCGGACGTATCGGTGAGTACGCGATAGGCCTTATCGGCTTACCTCCTCTTTTCTTAACTGTGGGAGACCAATAAATGCCCGTCCCGCGGTGTACTCTCTCCTCTTCTTTAGGCAGGAGAGTATATATCAGTGCTTAGATTTCAGGGGTAAGGAAGGTATGCTGGCTGGCGGTGTGAAGGTCTCTCCATGCCCGGTTGACCGCTTTGTTTCGGTCCAGTACCTGCATGCCCAGGTGGGGATATATGCGGTGTGCCGCCTGAAGCGCTTTATGGTTTACCAAAGCTGCCAGCTCCTTGATTTTTTCCATCCGCCGGGATGCCCGTCCGTCATCCTCACCTATAGCATTCCAGCTGACTTCCATGTGTCCGTAGAGCTCATCCCGTATATCCCTCAACGCCCGGAAGGACTCCTCATGGAGAGAGGCCATCTTTTCTGCATCATTTCCATCCCCGTCGGATAATCCGTAGATGATATTCCCCGCTTCGTCCACAAAACGTTCCGCCATACCCAGCAGGGAGATCGCCAGAGTGCAGCGGGCGAAGGGTTCGAAGGGGAAGCGGTAGAGGTCGGCATCAATATGGGAGGCCTCCGGTGCGATTAGGAACGTTCTGCCCTCGGGTACAAACTGTTCAACTACCTTCATGTTGTCACTGGCGGTCGCAATGAGGCCGTGGCTGTTCCAGCGCTCTTGAATTTCCACCTGTTCCGGAAGAAATGCGAACGCTTTAATATCGGGATGATCCCCGTTGTCGGACTTGATGAGGCAGCTTGCGGTGAAGAGGGTGGCGTGGGGCCAGCCGCTTATATATTTCCAGTTGCCGCTGATGCGATATCCGTCTTTATAGGGGGTGGCTGTGCCGGCCGGAAAACCCGAGCCACTGATAAATGTTTTGGGGTCCTTGAAGATTTTTTCGGAAACGAGAGGGTCGATATAGGCAGAAAACATGCCGGCCCCCGCTCCCAGGGTTAAGAGCCATCCCAAACTGCCGTCCAGGTAGGAGGCTTCCTCGAAACAGTGAAGGGCTTCCGGAAGGGAGAGTTGGTGGCCTCCCATCGACTGGGGTACCAGCAGATGAAAAAGCCGCTTCGAATAGGCCATTTCCAGCTGTCGATTGGTCAGCCGCCCTGCCTTTTCAGCTTCAACAGCCTCGCCAAGCAGAAGCTCCCGGTCGTCTTTTGAGAAATAAACGAAGTCGAAAAAGTTTTGAAACTTCAAGGGTGGGAGAATAGATTTTTAAAGGATGGCCGTAACAGCGTGCCGGCGCAGAGCCCAAGGTGTGCCGGATGATAATAATGCAGCAGGATAAGAGCAATGCATTCTACCAGCCCACGCGCCCCTTGGTTTTGTCTTTCATGGGGAGGTCGGAGGCATCCTCCGGGTCTACCGGCATGATAAAGCCGGGAGGCGAATCGAAAGCCTCATAACTCCACGGGGCTTCGGGATCGGAGGTTACCAGGTTGATAAATCTGCCGACGATGGGCAAAGCCGAACGGGCCCCCTGGCCGATACTGTATGCCAGGTCGGTGGGAAAGCGGACACGCCGGTCGGCGCCGCCCACCCAGGCACCCATGACGGCATGGGGCATCATAGCCACAAACCAGTTGTCGGCACTGTTCTGGGTGGTTCCCGTCTTTCCGGCAACATCCTGTTGGACTCCATACACATTTCTGAGTCGGACGCCGGTGCCGTGGTAGTTTTCACCCCCACGGATGACGCCTCTCATCATGTCGATCATCATATAGGCGGTTTCGGGGCTGATGACTTCAGATTCATATTCGGGATGATATTCCTTGATGACGTTGCCCTCCTTGTCCTCAATACGGGTGATGGCAATGGGGTCGATATGGACCCCCCGGTTGGCAAAAGTGGTATAGGCGCTTACCAGTTCCAGCAGGGACACTTCGGCGGTACCCAATGCAATGGAGGGGTAGGGCGGGGTGTCCGACATGTCGATACCCAGGTTGGAAGCCATCTGCTTGATTTTGCGGGCGGCGGGTTCCAGTTTCTCGAGGCTGGTTGTGCCCGGGTTCCCCGCAATGACCGGCAGAAGCCTGACGGTCACATTGTTCAGGCTGCGGGCCAGTGCCTCGCGAAGGGGTACCATCGTGGGCCCGGCGGGAACCTGGGGATCTTTGGGGTCCCACACTTCACCGGCGCGGTTGTAATATTTCGTTGGATATTTGGAAAACTTCTGATAGGGTTTGTAGCCGTTATCGATGGCTACGGCATAGACAAAGGGCTTAAAGGTGGAGCCTGCCTGCCGTTCCGACTGGTAGACGTGGTCGAACTGTACATTTCCGTAGTTGGAGCCGCCTACCCAGGCCAGGATATTCCCGTTGTTGGGGTCGATGGCAGTAAATCCGGCCTCCAGGCGCGTGCGTGCCCTTTTGACGGAATCGATAAAAGCCTCGTCGGCAAAAAGTGAATCGAAGACCACCGATTCCTGGTCGGTGTCAAAATTGGAAAAGCCGTTTTTGTACCGGTCGGTCTCCCGCAGAAACTCCCGGAGGAATCGCGGATGCTTCTTCCAGAATCGATCCATGTACTCGCCGCCCGGCGAGGTCCATTCGTTTTCATAGATGGCTTGCAGGGAATCCAGCTTGGTTCTCAGCGCCTGTTCGGCATATTTCTGCAGGCGGGAATCAATAGTGGTATAGATCGTAAGTCCGTCGGTATAGATATCGTAGCCGTTTTCCTCGGTCCATTTCATGACCTTTTTGCGTACATATTCGCCAAAATAACGGCTTTCCTGTCCGGCTTTGGAGGGGGGTTGGTAATCAAGCTTTATAGGTTCCTTGCGGAGCTTGTTGTACACTTCATCGCCGATCAGCCCGCGGCGGTTCATAAGCATAAGAACAATATTCCGCCTTCGCTGGGCCCTTTCCGGGAAAAGGCGGGGATTGTACCGGTAGATGGCATTTACCGATCCGACCATGGTAGCTGCCTGGGATATCGTAAGCTCCTTGGCGGTTTTTCCGTAATGGGTTTGTGCGGCCGATTCGATTCCGAAAGCACTGTTGGGAAATTCCACCGTATTGAGATACATCTCGATGATCTCCCGCTTGGTATAGTTTTCTTCGATCTGGATGGCAGTGATCATCTCTCGTAGTTTGCGGACGACCGAAAATTCCCGGCCGATTTTCTTATATAGGTTGCGGGCCAGCTGCTGGGTGATGGTGGATCCTCCCTCAATCCGTCCCCGAAGCAGGTGATAGGGGATGGCCAGAGTCCGCACCATGTCAATCCCCCAGTGATTGTAGAAGCGGTGGTCTTCGGTGGCAATGAGGGCATCCACTACATGGGGGGAGATCTCTTCCATAGGCACATCGGTCCTGTTCTCGGTATAATATTTATCCAGGACCACGCCGTCTCGGCTTTTAACAACCGTTGCTACGGCAGTTTTGGGGTTTTCCAATTCCTGTATGGAGGGGAGGCCCTGGTACAAATAGATAATGAAGCCGATCACAAAAACGGCTATAAGGCCCAGGGTGATCCCGCCGTATTTAGCCAGATTCCTTTTGAGCGGGGATGAAAAATCCCAAAAATTCTTTGGGGATTTCTTTTTCTTACGTTCCTCTATTTTCTTGCGCCGATATTCAGGATCGTTGAAATATTGATCCATATGATCGTCATTATGACCTGAGTTGCTCATGCTGTCTGATTGTGCCCCGAAAAGGGTTCCAGTTTATTTCTTTTATCGTTCCAGGAAACGAGTGAAAATCCTTCTTTATTATATATAACCGCCGTGCGGTGTATACAAAAGGTACCTAAATTTATATAGGTTCCGAAGTCAAAATCATTCCGCCGCGGCATGTGGTCATGTCCACAGAGAATCACGTCGATATCCTCTCTCTCTAACTTCGTTTCGGCCCATTTGTTCAGTTTATTTTGCTCCTCTTGAATTTTGCCTGTACTCCGGTTGATGTTCGAGAACCATTTCATTGCTTTTAAACCCATAGAGGGGGGTAAAAGCTTCTGATAGAAACGAATAAAGAGGGGATTTCGCAGCAGGCGGTGCATCAGCGGCCTGGATAATGAAGGCCCGCCGTTTTCGACACCGTCGCCGTGCAGCATCAACACTTTGTGGTGCCCGAATTTTTTTATACGGAGGTCCTTCTCCAGCTCAAAACCGATGGAGGGAAGGTAGTCGCGGGTCCAGTTATCATGATTTCCGGTGATAAAGAGCGTAGGGCCGAAGCTGCGGTTATAGCGTTTAAACCGCTCCCGGACTTGTTCGGCTACCGGGGGGATGTGATTGGGGTATTCCATCCAGTAGTCGAAGAGATCTCCGAGCACATAAATCTTGTATCCGTGGGTTTCACAGTAGTCGATCAGGTTGACAAGTTCCTGCTCGAGAAGGGTGTTTCGCCGCTCATCGAATCCACCGAGGTGGACATCCGACAAAAATAAGGCCTTAGCCGGTGTGTGGTTTTGATCCATAAGAGGAGGGGGGAGCGTTATCTCTTTCTTTTGACAATATACCGAACAAGATCCTCAAAAGTTCTTCGTTGCTCAGAATCCGGCAGGGTCCGGAGTTTTTCAAGCGCTTGTTCGGTATACTCTTTCATCGTATTCCTGGCGTATTCAATGCCTCCGTTTTCATGGACGAAACGGACGATCTCATCCACATGCTTATCTTTCTTCTTTCTCTTTCGCATGAGATAGCGAATACGTGTTTTTTCCATCACTCCGGCCCGGTCGAGGGCATAGATCAGGGGAAGAGTCAGTTTTCGCTCCTGAATATCGTTCCGGCGCGGTTTGCCTACATCGTCAATGCCGTAATCGAAGAGGTCGTCGCGTATCTGGAAGGCTACGCCTATACACATGCCGATGTCGTACATCTTCTCATGAAGGTCGGGGTCGTCGGTGGTGGATATGGCCCCGCATTCACAACAGGAGGCGATGAGGCTGGCGGTCTTCTCCGAGATAACCTTGAAATAATAATCTTCAGTCATGTTGAACAGCCTGGCTGCTTTAAACTGCCTGAGTTCCCCCTCGCTCATGCTTTTGACTGCACGGGACAAAACTTTCAGCAGTTTGAACTCATCGTGGTCGAGAGCGATAAGAAGTCCCTTGGACAACAGGAAGTCGCCCAGCAGTACGCTGGCTTTATTTTTCCATACCTTGTTGATGCTTAAGAAACCCCTGCGAATATCCGCTTCGTCAACTACGTCGTCGTGGATCAGGGTGGCGGTATGCAGCAGCTCAATCATGGTAGCAGCAATGTAGCTGCGCTTGTTGACGTCCCCGAAAAGTTGGGCAGACATGAACACCAGGGTGGGGCGAATTTCCTTGCCTTTTTGACGAAGCAGGTATTGAACAATTTTATCGAGTACAAAAACATCCGTTCGAAGGGCTTCCTTGTAAAAAGTACGGAAGTCCTCCAGATAGGGGGAGACCGGTGCCGTTATCTCCTTGAGAGATTTTTTCTGGCGGTATTTCAGATCGGTAACTTTTTCTAACCGGGTGTCAATCATGTGCCCTGCGGGGATGTTTTATTGATCCAGATTCAAAATTGCAATTTAAGAATTATTGAAGTTTTATACTCTACTCAATTAATGTACCTTCAGATGAGCTATAAAAAACGGAAAATTTTAACATAAATCATTTCAGATCTAATTCATGGTGAAGATAGATACGTCGGGAGCACGCAGTTTTCTATCGGATAAAGAATGGGAGCAGGCATACCGGGCGGTTGAAGAGGCATTGGAGAAGGTAGAAAACAGGAGCGGCGAAGGAGCCGAATGGCTGGGGTGGCGGGATCTGTTATCCACTCCCAACGATGCCGAGCTCGAGCAGATAGCGGCACTGGCGGAACCACTGCGAAGAGAGGCCGACGTGTTCGTTGTTTGCGGTATCGGAGGATCCTATTTGGGAGCGAGAGCCGTTATAGAGGCTCTGGGCACCTTTTTCCCGGGGCCCGACCAGCCGGAGAT
The DNA here is from genome assembly GCA_964423345.1 of uncultured Balneolaceae bacterium. GTDB lineage: Bacteria > Bacteroidota > Rhodothermia > Balneolales > Balneolaceae > CAYREV01. The sequence goes on from CAYREV010000008.1 coordinate 51,977, forward strand.
TATTTATGCAGGCCATCACATGAGTGGCAATTACCTGGATCAGCTCATGCGCTACCTTTCTCAGCCCAAGTCTGACGGAACCCCCAAGAGTGTGTATTTAAATGTAATTTCAAAGTCGGGGACCACCCTGGAGACGGCTCTTTCTTTCCGGCTCCTCCGTGATTGGTTCCATTCCACCTATGAAGAAGATCCCGCACGGCGTATTATCTGCACCACCAGCGAAGAGGGCGGCGCCCTCAACAAGCTGGTGGACGACTTCGGTTATCGGAAGTTTGTAATACCGGAGGATGTCGGCGGTCGCTTTTCGGTGCTGACTCCCGTCGGCTTGCTGCCTATTGCGGTTGCGGGCATAGATATTCAGACATTATTTTACGGTGCGGTCAATGAGTTTGAAGACCTGGAATCGAAGCCGGAAGAGGTGTTGAAACATGCCGCCATTCGTTATGGCCTCCATGAAAAAGGCAAGGCTATAGACTTGATCAGCACTTTTGAGCCGGAACTTTCCTCCTTTGGCGACTGGGTGCAACAGCTCCTCGGAGAGAGTGAGGGCAAGGAGGGATTGGGGATCTATCCTGCCACGGCCACCTATTCCACCGACCTGCACAGCCTCGGCCAGCTGGTGCAGGAGGGCAGGCGCAATATTATGGAGACGGTTATCCGGGTCAGGGAGAGGAAGTGCCCGCTGACCATCAAGAAATCTTCCGGAAATGCCGACACGCTTGACTACCTGGCGGGAAAAACTTTTCATGAAATTAACACCCAGGCCCTGGAAGGGACCAAAAGCGCGCACCGTGAAGGTGGCATACCGGTGGTAGAACTGTCCATGCAGAAGCTGAACGCACAGCAGCTTGGGGCGCTGATTTACTATTTTGAGTTATTTACTGCTGTGTACGTCTATGCCCTCGGGATCAACCCTTTCGATCAGCCGGGAGTTGAGGCTTACAAGAAAGCGATGTATAAACTGTTAGGAAAACAATCGTAGTATCCATGAGCAAGGAAGAGCAAGATCAAAAAAAAGACGACCGGTTTATTGCTATTGCAGGCAATATCGGGGCGGGGAAGTCTTCGCTTACCGAATTGCTTTCCAGGCATTTTGGCTGGGAGGCCTACTTCGAGTCGGTGGACGACAACCCCTACCTGGAGGATTTTTATGATGATATGAGGCGCTGGAGTTTTAACCTGCAGATCTATTTTTTGTCCAGCCGTTTCAGGCATCACAAGGAGATGCTGGAGAAACAGGAGAATATTGTACAGGACCGGACCATATATGAAGATGTGGAAATATTTGCCAGGAACCTTCATGAAATGGGTTTGATGAGCGACAGGGACTACCGCAATTATGAATCCCTGTTCAATGAGATGACGCACTTTTTGCGCCCCCCGGACCTGCTTATCTACCTGCGGGCCCAGGTCCCCACCCTGGTAAGGCAGATTCAGCAGCGGGGACGTGAATATGAAAACACCATTCGTATAGAGTACCTGGAGCGGCTTAACCGCCTTTATGAAGACTGGATTGAACGATATCCCCATGAAAAGCTTATTATAGATACAGACGACCTGGATTTTGTCAACAGCCAGGAAGACCTGGGAAGGGTTATTGAGCTGGTCGAGCAGCGTATGTTTGGGTTGTTTAATTGATTGCAGATCAACCCAATAATTCATAACTTTGCAGGCTGTAGCGAATATGTCAAAATTAGAGTTCCATATTGTCGAAATACCCGAGGGCCAGAGTGAAAAAACACTCGCTTTGGAGAAGGACGACCTCGATCTCTCTCCCTATACGTTTCAAGGGGGAGAGATAGAGCTCAGTTTCTACCGGACCCTGCATTTTATCCGGGTTAATTTTTCGGTTCACGCAGGGGTGGAGATCCAGTGTGATCGATCCCTGGATTATTTCGATAAGCCCGTGGATGCAGACTACGAAGTGGTATTTAAAGTGGACGTCCAGGAAGAAACTGAAGATGAGAATGGGGCCGTACGGCGATTTAATTTTTCCTCCAATACACTGAGTATAGAGGAGGAAGTGCGCGACACTATCATGTTACAGATACCGATTAAAAAACTGCACCCGCGTTTTCTGGATAAAGAAGGAAAACCGAAGGGTTTTGAAAACAAAACGTTTGGAGCGGCCGACCTGGATAATGAGTCGGATTCTGAACCGGTAGATCCCCGTTGGGAAAAATTAAAGCAACTAAAGAATTAACCTGAAAATATTTACGAAAAGTTAAATGGCACATCCAAAGCGTAAGACTTCCAAGTCTCGAAAAAATAAGCGCCGATCTCACCATGGTTTAGAGGAACCCACGCTGGCAGAATGTTCAAACTGCGGAGCTCTGCATCGCTACCATCACGTCTGTAAAGAATGCGGATACTACCGCGGCCGCCAGGTGATAAGCGTTAGCAAATAACTCTTACCTAAATCCATACTTATGATTATTGCTGTAGACGCCGCGGGAGGAGACCATTATCCTGAAAGTCCTGTGAAGGGCGCCATAGAGGCAACGCAGGAAGATAATGGCTTGAACGTCATACTGCTCGGCCCGGAGGAAACCGTTAAGCGGGAACTTGATAAGTACGAGCATGACTCGCAGCGGGTGTTTGTGAAGGACGCCCCGGAAATCATTGATATGGACGAGTCGCCGGCCCAGGCGGTAAAAACCAAAAAGAATTCGTCGGTGGTTGTTGGAACGGGCATGATTAAGGCCGGCGAATGCGAGGCCTTTGTGAGTGTGGGCAATACCGGTGCGCTGCTTGCTGCCTCCACATTCCTGCTGGGCAAGCTTAAGGGAGTGATCAGGCCTACCATAGCGGCAACCTATCCCACGGTGAAAGGATACCGGCTTCTGGTGGATGCCGGGGCTAACCTGGAAGTGCGTCCGGAAATGCTTGTACAATTTGCCAAGATGGGATCTATCTATGCCGAACATGGGATGGGCATTGAAGATCCGAGGATCGGCCTGCTCAATGTAGGGGAAGAGGAGGAGAAAGGAACCGATATGTTAAAGGAGGCGTATGAAGAACTGCGGTCCCTGCCTCGTTTTATAGGGAATGTGGAGGGCCGTGACATTCTTCCCGCCAAGGCCGATGTTTATCTCTGCAACGGACTGGTAGGCAACCTGCTGCTCAAACTGGGGGAGTCTATACCGGAAAACCTTGAAAAATTTCTCGCCAAGGGAATCAAGACGCTGGAGCTGGATGCCGAGGAGGCTGAAAAGGTTGTGAAAGTGTTGAAAGTATCCCTGGCACAGTTTAATTATGAAAATGTTGGCGGCATTCCCTTCCTCGGAGTTGACGGCGTAAGCCTGGTTGGCCACGGGGGCAGCTCACCCAAAGCTATTAAAAACATGGTATTGAATGCTGTCAGATGCGTTGAGAATAATATCAACGACAAAATTATTGCTTCTCTTAACTAATTAACTTTTTTAATGGCTGAAAAGAAACGAGCAAAAATAACTGCAGTTGGACACTATTTGCCGGAAAACCGGCTGACCAACCACGATCTGGAGCAGATGGTGGAGACCAATGATGAATGGATCCGCACCCGCACCGGTATCGAGGAGCGCAGAATTCTAAAGGATGACGATAAGGCAACAGCCTACATGGGGGCGGAAGCCGCCAAGGAGGTGCTTCAGCAGCGAGGTATTTCGGCAGATGAAATTGATATTATCATCACCGCCACGGTGACCCCCGACTATATGTTTCCCGCTACGGCATGCCTGATCCAGGAAAAGATCGGGGCCGGCAATGCGTACGGTTTTGACCTTTCGGCGGCCTGCTCCGGTTTCCTTTTTGCGCTCACTACGGGCAGCAATTTTATCGAATCGGGCAATGCCGAGAAAGTGCTTGTTATCGGGTCCGACAAGATGAGCTCTATTGTCGACTATACCGACCGCACCACCTGTATACTTTTCGGCGATGCCGCCGGAGCCGTTCTTCTGGAGGCTTCTGACGACGAGACCGGTATTATCGATTATGTGAACCATACGGAAGGCGATACCCAGAATGCCCTCTATCAGCATGCGGGCGGAAGCCTGAACCCGGCCAGCCGGGAGACGGTAGAGAACGGGCAACATTTTGTCAGCCAGGAAGGACGTACGGTATTCAAGAAAGCGACCGTTGGTATGGCCGATGTATCCAGGGAAATTATGGAACGCAATAACCTCAGTGCCGACGATGTGGCATGGCTGGTTCCGCACCAGGCTAATTTGCGAATCATAGACGCCACGGCAAACAGGATGGGGCTGGACAGCGAGAAAGTGATGGTCAATATTGACAAATACGGAAATACCACAGCGGCAACGATACCGCTGTGCCTGTACGACTGGAAGGATAAGCTGGATCACGGCGACAATTTAATCCTGGCGGCCTTTGGCGGTGGTTACACCTGGGGCGCCACCTATCTAAAATGGGGGATCAACTAATGAAGACAGCGTATCTGTTTCCCGGGCAGGGATCACAATCTGTGGGTATGGGAAAGGATCATTATGAATCCTCCGATGTTTTTGCCCGCTATGCAGACCAAGCCAATGAGATCCTTGGCCTGGACCTTAAGAAGATCATCTTTGAGGGTCCGGAAGAGATTCTGAAGCAAACGGAATATACTCAACCGGCTATTTTCCTGCATTCTGTGGCCCTTTTTAAGACCCTGGACGCACGGCCCGACATGGTGGCCGGGCATAGCCTGGGAGAGTTTTCGGCCCTGGTGGCGTGCGGTGCGGTAGAATTTGCAGACGCTCTTCTCACTGTCCGCTCACGCGGCAAGCTGATGCAGAAAGCGGGCGTTGAACATCCCGGTACCATGGCCGCAATCATTGGGATGGAGGATGTTGAGGTTGAGAAGGTTTGCAAACAGGCCCGACAGGAAACCCAAAGGGAAGTGGTGGCCGCCAACTACAACTGCCCGGGACAGCTGGTTATTTCGGGAGATGTTACGGCGGTGGAAAAAGCGGTGGATTTAGCCAGGGAAAACGGCTGCCGGTTGGCCAAGGTGCTGCCGGTAAGCGGGGCTTTTCACTCGGCCCTGATGCAGCCTGCTTACGAGGGACTTAAAGAGGAGCTGGAGAACCTGGTAATTAGCGAAGCCGGCTGCCCGCTGTATTCAAACTACACGGCGAAACCCACTACCGATCCGGATACGATCCGCACCAACCTGCTCAACCAACTGCTTAATCCGGTACGCTGGACACAAACCCTGCGGAATATGAGGGAGGATGGAGCAGGTCGGTTCGTTGAAGTAGGCCCGGGAAAGGTTTTGCAGGGACTGGTTAAAAGAACCCTCGATGAGGCGGAAATTAAAGGTTATCAATAAACGTATACCATTATGGCTTTGGAACTAAAAGGAAAAACAGCAGTAGTAACCGGTGGAAGCCGGGGCATTGGCAGGGCTATTGCCCTGCGCCTCGCCAAACAGGGGGTGGATGTTGCTATCACCTATGCACGGTCTGAAGAGGCGGCCAATGAGGTAAAGGCGGAAATGGAAGAGATGGGGCGGAAAGCCAAGGCCCTGCAGGCTGATGCGGTAAAATTTGAGAAGGCTGAAGCGGTGATACAGGAAGTGGTCGACGACTGGGGTAAACTCGATATTCTTGTTAACAATGCAGGTATCACCCGCGACAATCTGATTTTGAGGATGAGCGAGGAGCAGTGGGACCAGGTGCTTGATACCAATTTAAAAAGCGTCTTTAACTACAGCAAGGCTGCGGCCAAGCCGATGATGAGAAACCGGGGCGGGTCGGTGATCAATATAAGCTCCGTAGTGGGTATCAACGGCAATGCCGGCCAAAGCAACTACGCTGCTTCCAAGGCCGGTATTATAGGATTCACCAAATCCTATGCCAAAGAACTTGCATCCAGAAATATCCGGGCAAATGTAATTGCACCCGGTTATATACTGACCGAAATGACGGGCGAACTGGACGAGAAGATACTTGATGAGATTAAAGCTGAAACACCGCTTGGACGGGCCGGCGACGCTGAAGAGGTTGCCGACGCCGTTTTATTCCTTGCATCGGATCTCAGCAGCTATATCACCGGTGAGGTGATGCGTGTGGATGGCGGAATGGCTATATAGGCCATTTTTCCCATATGGAAACGATCGTTAAGTGCCGTCCGCTATTCAAAAGAACTGAAGGTGGAACCCTTCGATTCTTAAAGTGTATTTTTAATACTAGAAATTGTATTTTCTGCCCATGTTGTTACATATTAGCAGATACTGTTTTCATTATTTCTAAACATAAATCCGAATAAAACCACTATTATGTCACAAGACGTCGAAGCTAAAGTAAAATCCATTATCGTTGACAAATTAGGAGTTGACGAATCAGAAGTAACCCACGAAGCCAACTTCACCAACGACCTTGGTGCTGATTCACTCGACACTGTTGAGTTGATCATGGAATTCGAAAAGGAATTCGATCTGAGCATTCCCGACGAAGATGCTGAAAACATTGCTACCGTTGGTGATGCCGTTGAATATCTACAGGACAAAGTTTCCTAAATAAAGTTTATACTTTAACTATTTAGCATGTCTAAACGCAGAGTAGTCGTTACCGGAATAGGTGCCCTTACCCCTATAGGTAAGACTGCACCGGAATTCTGGAATGGTCTCATATCCGGGAAAAGTGGTGCAAGGCCCATCGAGCACTTCGATACCACGGATTTTCCGACAAAATTTGCGGCCCAGATCGATGGCTACGACGAGCTGAATTACTTTGATCGTAAAGAAGCCCGTCGGCTGGACAAGGTAGCCCAGTATGCATTGATTGCGGCCGAAGAATCTATTGAAGACAGCGATATAGACCTGGATTCGGTAGATAAAGACCGCGTAGCCGTAATAGTCGGGACGGGTATAGGAGGCATGATCACTTTCTACGACCAGTCGATCTCATTTCATGAGCACGGTCCCCGGGGTGTTTCACCGTTCTTTATTCCCATGCTGATTCCGGACATGCTTGCAGGCCAGATCTCCATCAAATATGGATTCAAGGGACCCAATTTCTGTGCCGTATCGGCATGTGCAACCGGGTCACACAATATCGGGCTTGCATACGACTCTATCCGGCAGGGACAATGTGAAATGGCAATCTCCGGAGGATCCGAAGCGCCGGTTACTAAAATAGGCGTAGCGGGCTTCAATTCGATGAAGGCCATGTCTACCCGTAACGACTCGCCCGAAACCGCCTCTCGGCCATTTGACAAAACCAGAGATGGTTTTGTACTGGGAGAAGGGTCCGGAATTCTGGTGCTCGAGGAGCTGGAGCATGCCAAAGCCAGGGATGCTCGAATCTATGCCGAAATAGCGGGATACGGTTTTTCTGCCGACGCCCACCATATTACGGCACCCGACCCGGACGGGGAAGGGGTAAAGCTTGCCATGAACCGGGCACTGGAGGCTGCCGAAATCGAGGCCGATAGGATGGATCATATCAATATGCATGGCACCTCGACACCGCTTGGCGATGTGGCCGAGAGCAATACCATTAAGAAGGTGTTCGGAGATCATGCCTATGAGATGAACATGAATTCCACCAAGTCGATGACGGGACATACCCTGGGGGCTGCAGGTGCTATCGAAGCGCTGGCAACCCTGCTGGCTGTCTATCACGGTACGGTTCCGCCAACGATCAACCTTCAGAATCCGGACCCGGAGTGCGATTTGAACTATACACCCAACGAAGCTGAAGTACGTGATGTTCGATATGCCATGAACAACGCATTTGGTTTCGGGGGACACAACACGGCGCTTATATTCAAGAAATACGAAGAATAATCCGTGCCGATGTTCGACAAACTCAGGGCATATTTTAATACACATTCTGAGCTTCCTCCTAAACATCAAGAACGGATTGAGAGACTTCAAAGGATTATCGATTCCAATATCGATAATCCTTTTTTATATATACGGGCGCTCCGCCATCGATCCATACTTGCCGATGATAACTTCAGCGATACCGATTCCTACGAACGGCTGGAGTTTCTCGGCGATGCGGTATTGGATCTGATTATTACAGAGATAATCTTCGAAAAATACCCGAAAGAAAATGAAGGATTCCTGACCAAGCTAAGGGCAAATCTGGTCAAGGGTGACTCCCTTGCAGAATATGCCCGATCCCTGGATATCAGCTCCCTGCTTGTACTGGGCGAGCGAGCCAGGGGACAGGGGATCGAGTTTTCCAAAAGTGTGCTGGCAGATGTGTTTGAGTCTCTTATAGGGGCTATCTACCTGGATGCCGGCTATGAATCGGCTGCCCGTTTTGTAAAAAACATCATCGAAGAACAGACGGATTTTCAAGACCTTACCGAAACAATGGACAATTACAAGAGCCTTCTTCTGGAATTTGCCCAGGCTCACAAGCTGACCATACCCAGGTATGAGGTGGTTGAGGAGACCGGCCCCGGGCATGACAAGACATTTCTCGTTAAGGTGGTGGTCGACGATCGTGATATGGGTACCGGTAAAGGAAAAAGCAAAAAAGAAGCTGAGCAACGTGCAGCCAAGGCAGCCCTGGACAGTCTTGAAGACAAAGAGGAAAAGCAGGATTAAAAAGGTGCGTCCTTATCCTCGTCGGGACCGCCCGGATCATGCCCCATCGGAGGGGAAGAGGACTCGCCATTACCTGAATGTTCGTCCTGCGATTGATCAAAGGGTTCCGGGCTGGCTGATGTAAGGTTTTCAAATCGAGCATAGTCCTTCACGAAATACATGGTTTTTACGCCGGTAGGACCATTTCTCTGCTTGCCTACAATGACTTCGGCCAGGCCGGCGGTCGACTGTCCCTCGGGAGTGGTCTTGATTCCGTAGTATTCGGGCCGGTAGAGAAAGCAAACCACATCGGCATCCTGCTCAATGGAGCCGGACTCGCGGAGGTCGCTGAGCTGGGGACGCTTGTCACCGCCCCTCGTTTCAACCGCCCGGCTGAGCTGTGAGAGGGCTATGACCGGTACGTTCAGCTCTTTAGCCAGCGCTTTGAGTCCCCGTGATATGGTGGCAATTTCCTGTTCGCGGTTACCTGCCTCCCGGCTGTTGGATGACATAAGCTGCAGATAGTCGACTACAACCATGCCGATGTCATGCTCACTTTTAAGCCGGCGTGCCTTGGTCCGCAGTTCCATAATACTCAGTCCGGGAGTGTCGTCTACAAAAATATTGGCGGTGAAAAGGCGTCCGGCTGCATCGATCAGCCTCTTGAACTCCTCATCATTTAACTGGCCCGACCGGGCTGACTGGGCATTGATACGCCCCTCCATTGTCAGCAGGCGTTGGACCAGAGACTGGTCCGACATCTCCAGGCTGAAAATAGCAACTTTGGTTCTGAGTTTCGGGTCCTGATGCAGGGCGGCGTTACGCGCAGTGGTCAGAACGAAGGCGGTTTTACCCATGGAGGGACGGGCTGCGATGACAATCATGTCGCCATTCTGCCAACCCGCTGTCATCTCATCGATAGACAGCCCCGTGGGAACGCCGGTAATGCCTCCCTGTTTGCCCCGGATATCTTCCAGATAGGAGAGTGTGTCCTTTAGGACGTCACCTATGGGTTTAGCCTGGGAGCGGTGTTTGGCATTAGCAAGGTCAAATACTTTTTGTTCGGCACGGTCCAGCACGTCATAGGGATCGGAAGAACTGTCGTATGCCTCCTGTATAATTTCAGTACAGCCCAGGATAAGATTTCGTTTGGTGGCTTTCTCGGCAATAATCTGGGCATGGTAATCGATATTTGCGGCCGAGCTGACCGATCGCGTCAATTCCGACAGGTAGCCGGCTCCTCCACAGGCGTCCAGCAGTTCCTTGTCCCTCAGCTCATTTTCAACGGTAAGAAGGTCAAGGGGATTATCACGTTCATAAAGGCTGTGCAGGACTTCGAAAATGTGGCGATGAGCCGGCTTGTAAAAGTCATCGGGCGAAAGCATTTGAAGAGCAACGGTGGCGGCTTCATGTTCAATCAGCATGGCGCCGAGCACGGCTTCTTCTACTTCGGTAGCCTGAGGGGGAACTCTCCCTTCCTGTTCCAGAATCTTTAAATCCGACTTATTTTTCTTTTTATAATTAGAACTGTTTTGTGCTGCCATGAATGACTCTGATCTTTAAAACAATAACGAATCCCGGTTAACTCCTTTTCCCCTATGAAAGGCGTTCTTGAAAGGAATAGAAAACGAATAAGTAGTATAATAAAAGCTGATCTTTTAACGAAGTAAAAAAACAGATACCTCAGGCATTTTCCGTCAACTGATCGTATCGTTTCCTCAGTTTTTGTATGTCTTCCCAGGTAGGGCGCTTCCATTTCGGATGGCGCAGAAGGGCGGCGGGGTGATAGGTGGCCATCAACTCATATTTACCCCGGAAGGTGTGGAAGGTCCCCCGCATACTGCTGAGCGAACCGTCCTGGTCGAGAAGCGTTTGTGCGGATACCTTGCCCAGACAGAGAATCAGCTTGGGATCGATGAGGTCTATCTGCCTCAGTAGAAAGGGAAGGCTTTTTTTGCGTTCCTCCGGCAGGGGGTTTCGGTTGTTGGGAGGCCGGTGTTTCAGAATATTGGCTATGTAGACATCCCCGCGCTCGAATTGTATGGCATTCAATATCTTATTGAGCAGTTGTCCCGCAGCACCGACAAAGGGTTCGCCCTGCCGATCTTCTTCGGCACCGGGCGCCTCGCCCACAAGCATCAGGTCAGCATCCGGCTTGCCCACGCCGAATACCAGATTGGTGTTGTCGAGATCGGTTTTAAGGACCTCGGCACGGGCGCAAAGCTCGTGCAGTTCCCCCAGTGTGTTGCAGGATCCAATCTTTTGATATATGGCCGGAGTTTGGCCCTGTTCAAACAGCCCTTCCTGTAAGTCGGTGGCAGCTGCCGTCCCCGTTTCTTCTTCACCGTCGTCCACCTCTTTTTCCGAACCGGTATCGGAAGAGGTGGGGGCGTCCTGCTGAGATTCATCACGGCCTTGCGGGGAAGAGCCGGAAAAATCGCCATACAGTTCCCGTTCCTTGCGAATAAAATGTATAAGGTCGTCGATCAGCTCCGACGGATTTCGTTTTCCCATCATCTTAATTTTTAACCTACCAGTTCGGCAATAATCCTTTCCTCTTGTTTGGCTTCTTCGGTAAGTGTGCCAATCATATAGTCGCCTTTGGCCCGCTCTCCCAGGCGGACCGGTATGATTTTATTTTCATAGTGCGGGTTGGCCGGTATTCCCACACGTATATAGTTGTCGGTCCAACCGTACATGATATCTCCTTTGGGTTCTTCAAAAAGCACCGGCCTTACCTTCCCTGTATATCGGCTATCAAAATTGAATCGTTTTTTCCTGGACAAGCGCCTCAGCTTATGCGTACGCTGCTTTCGTATATTATCCTGTACTACAGGCTCGATATTCAGGGCGTGGGTGTCGGGTCGTTCCGAATAGGTAAAGACGTGCAGGTAGGATACCGGAAGGCTGTCAATGAAATCAAACGATTCACGGAACAGTTCTTCGGTTTCACCGGGGTGGCCGGTGATGACATCCACACCGATGGCAGCATCGGGCATAAGTTTCTTAATGAGCTCGACACGCTCGCGATAAAGCCCCGATTGATAGCGGCGGCGCATCAGTCCCAGCATCTTGTCACTGCCGCTTTGCAGGGGCATGTGAAAGTGGGGCTGTATCTTGTTTGATTCTGCGGTATAATGAATCATCTCATCATGCATAAGGTTGGGCTCGACAGAAGAGAATCGTATGCGTTCAAGGCCATCCACCTTATCGAGTGCACGGATAAGCATGAAAAAGTCCTCGTCGGTACCGCGTCCGAAGTCACCCGCATTGACGCCGGTTACCACAATTTCCCTGAAGCCGTCTTCCACCAGGTGCCGGGCATTTTGAACTACGGTGGCTATCTGCGGACTACGACTCTTCCCGCGGGCCATGGGGATGGTGCAAAATGAGCAGTTATAGCTGCAGCCGTCCTGGACTTTCAGAAAGGCGCGCGTGCGGTCGTCGGCCGAAAAGGCATTGTGAAAATCCACCGCCTCGTTGACATCGGAGTTGAATACCATCGGCTCCGACCGTTTTTCAAAGTCGTCAAAAAGGTTGAGTAGGTTGAATTTGTTTTTCGCCCCAAGCACGGCATCGACCCCGTCGATATCGGCAATTTCATCCGGTTCCAGCTGTGCATAGCAACCGACCACAGCCACAAAAGCGTTTTCGTTTCTGCGCAAGGCGCGGCGTACGGTCTTGCGGCAGGTGCTGTTGGCACTCCGGGTAACCGAACAGGTATTGATTACATAGATGTCGGCTTCATTCTCAAAGTCGGTGATCTCATAGCCCTCCCGTTCGAAATCACGCTGGATGGTTAGCGTCTCCGAATAGTTGAGCTTGCAGCCCAGTGTTGTAAGGGCGACACGTTTCATGGGAGTGTAGGAGTTGAATATCGTTAACTGGCCAAAAGATAAGGAAAGAGGAGGGAAGTTAGAAAATTCCGCTCCTCTAATAGTATCCGGAATCAGCCCAGGTAATGATGCCAGGCGTAGACGATCACGGCAAGTACGATAAAATTCAGGATACTGAGAGGCAGTAGCCGTTTCCAGCCCAGCTTCATAACCTGGTTGTATTTAAAGCGCGGGATGGTCCACCGCACCCAGATATATATAAAGACCCAGATCACCGTCTTGAGAACGAAGACGGAGACATCAAGTACCGCCTTCCAGCTTTCACTCATTTCGGGCAGCCAGTAACCGGCGAAAGGCAGGTGGTAGCTGCCGAAAAAGAAGGTGGTGATGAGCATGCTCCCTATGACGACGTGCATATATTCGGCCAGGAAAAACATACCGAATTTCATGGAGCTGTATTCCGTATGAAACCCGCCTACAAGTTCCTGTTCGGCTTCAACAAGGTCGAATGGCGTTCGGTTGGCTTCTGCAAAGGCGGCCACGATAAATATGACAGCGCCGATGGGATTACGGAATATATTCCACCAATACTCCTGGGAGTCGACCACATCTATCATACTCAGGGAGCTTGAAAATAGGATGCATGAGGCGATAGCCATTCCAAGTGGAAGTTCATAACTGACCATCTGGGCAGCGGCCCGAAGTCCACCGAGCAGCGAATATTTACTGTTGGAAGACCACCCTGCGAGGGTTACGCCGTATACGCCAAGGGAAGTCATGGCAAGCAGGTATAGAACAGCTGCATTGATGTCGGTGGCATACAGGCCATCGCCAAAGGGTATGACTGCCGCAGTCATGAGGGCGGTCACAACCGGGATAATAGGGGCGATGGCGTGAATGGTCTTGAACCCCTGAATGGGAGTTACATCCTCCTTGAGCAGCAGCTTTACCACGTCAGCCAGGGGTTGAAACAATCCCAGGGGACCTACACGGTTGGGGCCTACCCGATTTTGGATAAAAGCGGCAACCCGGCGTTCGGCGTATACTGCAATTGCGGCGGAGTTGAGCATCATGAAAGCCGCGGTACCTAAAACGATATATGATGTACTGCTAACAGGTTCCATTATCTATTATTTATCGGGAGAGGCTGCAGCCCCGGGCGGCAGCACTCTCAGAATTAGGTTAATTAATTTTGTGTTATCTCTTCTTTCTCCAGGGGCAGCTGAATGCCCTTCTCTTCATCCATTCGCTCATAGCTGACTTCACTGAAAGTGTCCATCTTGGCGGAAATCTCATCCATGATTTCCCTGGAGTGGTCAAAGTTAAATTCAAGTCCCAGACGCTCGCCCATTTTATTAAGAAAAACCCAGACCGGCATGCAATCAACTTTGTTTTCTTCGCTCACCCAGTTGTCGAAGTTGGTGCCGTAACGGTCCAGCCTGCCTTCCGACATTTCAAGGTTCAACCGCCTGTTGGTGTATTTGGTCTCCTTGGCGGGGAAGCTACGCTGGATACGGCCGTCGACATTTACATAACTGGCGGCGTGTTCGGCTACGCAGGTAATGGGAATGACCAGGTCGGATGCCTTGGCGGTCTCGGTATTGTTGGTAGCAAACGATACTACATATTTATCTTTTAGATCGGTAGTTGAAAGCACTTCCCTTCCCAGCAGGTCGTCCGTCAGGATGATAACCGCCCGGGCCTCATCCAGGGCAGATTTCAAGCCGGATGCGTCGGTTTCGTCCAGGTTGAGCAGCCGGCATCCATTGGCATTGGGTGCCTGGTCGTCTGCCAGCAAAAAGCCGTCTCCCGCACCTTCGATAAGATGGGGAGTGAACAGGGCATTGGAGGTTCCAAGCAGGTTGAAAAACTTGTTGAAGGCGTAATTTTCTTCTACCGAGGCATGAGGGCTGCCAACAACTGCTATGTTCCCGGATTCTTCAGCTTCAATAAGTTCTGCCAGGGTTTCAATAGCGTTGTTCCAGGAGGTATTGGACTGGTTGTCGCCATCCAGTTTCAGAGAGGGACGCGACACCCGGTTTTCATTGAACATGGTATAGAACATACGTCCCTTGTCGGGCATCCAGTAATCGTTGACCTCCGGGTTGTGCCGGGGGGTAATTCTCAATACCCGGTTGTCTCTTGTCCAAAGATCTATATTGCAGCCTTTTCCGTTGCTGACGTCAATGCTTGGGGTCTGGTTCATCTCCCAGACGCGGGCCTTGAAGCGAAAGTCGGTGGATGTGAGGGCGCCCACCGGGCATATGTCCACCGTATTGAGTGAATAGGGATCGTCAAATGTTTCATTGGCTGCAGTTGCCGGATAGTTTTTGTCGCCCCTGGAAACGATGGTCAGCTGATGGGTTTCACTTATCTCTTCGGTAAACCGAACACATCGGGTGCAGTTGATGCAGCGTTCGGCATCGAGGGTAACCCTGGGACCCAGCTCGACACGCTTGGGTTTGTGCACTTTCTTGACTTCAAAGCGGCTTCCTTCGGGCCCGTATTTATAGGTTTGGATCTGCAGGGGGCATTCACCGGCCTGGTCACAGATGGGACAGTCCAACGGGTGGTTGGCAAGGATGAATTCGAGGTTGTCTTTCTGTGCTCTTTCCGCCTCGTCGGAGGTTTCCTGGGTATGGATGACCATCCCGTCGGAGAGCTTCAAGGAGCAGGATGTCTGCATTTTCGGGAACCAGCGAACCTTTCGCTCCCCGTTCTCATCCAGCTCATATTCACCCGTTTCATCGTCCTTGATATATTGTCCTGCCTTGACCATGCACTGCCGACAGTTGGCGGGGATGGACATGGAAGGGTGGTAGCAGAAAAAGGGTACCTCCTTGCCCTGGTCAAGGATAAACTGGAGGGCCATTTGATCTCCCTCAAATTCATATCGCTTACCGTCTATAAATACTTCTGGCATAGGTTTTTAAAATATCAAATTGCAAATTTCAAACAACAGGCGAATGCTGATTATACCCAAAATGCTTGTCAGTTTCTCTTTGGAACCAAGCGGTTGAAATTTGGCTGTTGATTATGGTTTAACGTTATATTCTCACGCAAGGGCGTGTACGGATTTCTTGCAACGCGCTTCGAACTCATCCCTGAAGCGGTTGATAGTATGGCGTACGGGCCATGCAGCGGCGTCGGCCAGTGCACAGATGGTTCGCCCTTCGATCTGGGTGGTGAGATCCAGCAGTAGGTCGAGGTCTTTAATTTCCCCTTCACCGTTTTTTATTTTCAAAAGAATCTTTTCCAGCCAGCCGGTTCCGTCGCGGCAGGGCGTGCACTGACCGCAGGATTCATGGCAGTAGAAATGGGCGATTCGCCAGAGCATATCAACCATGTCGGTATCCTCATCCATGACCACCAGTCCGGCCGTTCCCATCATTGATCCGGCCTCGCGCAGAGAGTCGGCATTCATGCTGACCCCTTCCAGCTGATCGGCCCTGAGTACGGGGGTGGACGAGCCACCGGGTATGACGGCCTTTAAATCTTTGCCGCCGCGAATACCGCCGGCCACTTCATTGATAAGGTCCAATACCGGAACTCCCGAGGGCAGTTCGTAAACACCCGGTTTATTGACGTGGCCCGATATGCCATACAGTACGGGCCCGGGGTGTTCGGGAGCGCCGATCTCCTTGTACCATGCGGCTCCGTTGTTGATAACCAGCGGCACATTGGCCAGCGTTTCAATGTTATTGATAGTGGTAGGGCGTCCCCAGAGGCCTTTTTGAGCTGGGAAGGGAGGCTTGACACGCGGGTATCCCCGTTTGCCTTCCAGCGATTCGAGCATGGCTGTTTCCTCGCCGCAGATATAGGCCCCTGCACCGTAGGTTATATGCATGTCGATGTCAATGCCTTTGCCCAGGATGTCCTCTCCCAGGTATCCCTTCTCGTAGGCGTCGTCTACCGCTTCCTGGAACATTTCCACCCAGGAGATATATTCGCCCCGGATATATACGTAGATGGTATCCACCGTCATGGCGTATGCGGCTATGATAGCGCCCTCAATAAAGAGGTGGGGATTGAACTCAAATATCTTGCGGTCTTTGAAGGTGCCCGGCTCCGACTCATCCCCGTTGCAAGCCAGGTAGCGGGGTCCGCCGTCGGGCTTAGGCATGAAGCTCCATTTGAGGCCCGCGTTGAATCCGGCCCCGCCGCGTCCCCGGATGTTGGCTTCCTTAACTTCGTTGACTACCTGCTCGCGCGACCATTCATCGCGGTTGCCCATGATCTTGCGAAGGGCTTTATATCCTCCGTGCTCCTCGTAGACATCAATCTTCTCCAAATTGGGTATATCGGGAATGAGAAGCGGTTCGTAATTTTTCCAGTCGTTAGCCATGATTAGGAAGCTGCTTGATTACGTTTTTCAAGTTTAGGCATAGGCATTGATTCAAACTTCGGTTTTTCACCATTTCGCAGGGATTCGATCAGCTTGTCCACTTTCTCCCTGCTAAGGTTGTTGACGTATCTGCCGTTTGTCACCTGAAGCATGGGTGCATAGCCGCAGGCTCCCAGGCATTCCACTTCGGCGAGGGTAAACATACCGTCGTCGGTGGTCTCGCCGGCCTGGATGCCCAGCTTCTCTTCCAGATGATGCAGTATTTCGTAGCCTCCGCAGAGCTGGCAGCTGAGGCAGGTGCAAACATCCAGCACGTGTTTGCCTCGCTCCTCCTTGTAATACTGCGTATAGAAGCTGGCCACGCCGTGCACGTGAGATTCGGGAAGGTCCAGTGTTTCGGCAACCAGCTTTTGTACCTCCGGCTTTACGTGGCCGTATTTTCGCTGGGCTACCCACAATACCTGAAGGGTAGCGGCTTTAGCCGTGGGAAACTTTGATTTAATCTTCTCTATTTCCGCTAATTCTTCCTTGTTAAATGACAACTCAGCCATTTCGTTATTCTGTTATTTAGATAATTACATTAAATAAAATATGCTGCTGAAGCAGGCAGGCAATGCCGTTTACATTAGCCGTTTTTGCCTGTTACAAGGCACCGCCTGTCCGGCACTACTTGTCCGATTCACCCATAACGGGATCAACCCCGCCGATAATGACAACGGTATCGGCCACCATCTCCCCATCCAGGATATTCTCCAATACCTGGAGGTTGCAGAATGAGGGCGATTTGATTTTCAGTCTCCAGGGATGCCCCGTACCGTCACTTTTAATGTAGTAGCCGAGTTCGCCTTTCGGGCCTTCCACCGCGTGATAGGTTTCAGCACCCTCCGGGGGACAAATACCGGTATCGGTCATCATAAAATCGTGTATCATGCCTTCCATGGAATAGTAAACTTCATCCTTGGAAGGATAGGCCTGCTTGGCGTTATCTGTGCGCACGGGTCCCTTGGGGAGCTTGTCGAGGCACTGGCGGATGATGCGGATACTTTCATGCATCTCTTCCATCCGGACATAGTAACGGGCCAGGTTATCGCCCTCCAGGCGCGTAGGGACTTCAAATTCCACTTCCTCGTACCGTGCGTAGGGTTCAAACTTTCGAATGTCGTAGGCATATCCCGAAGCCCGAAGCGTGGGCCCCGTTGCTCCCAGCTGAAGGGCGTCTTCGGTGTGGAGGACCCCCACCTCCTCGTTACGGTCAATAAAGATACGGTTGCGGTCAAGCAGTCCGTGCCAGTCGTTCAGTTCATCGGGGAAGGTTTGGACGAACTCCTTGATCATGCCCGTGCATTCGTCGGTCATGTCGTTGGCTACCCCGCCGATGCGGGAATGGGAGATGGTAAAGCGATGTCCCCCGAGGTGGTCAAATATATCGTACAGTTTTTCCCGCTCCCGAAAGGCCCATATAAAGAAGGAGACGGCACCGGCATCCATAACCATGGTACCCAGCCATAACAGGTGGGAGGAGATGCGGGCCAGCTCACAGCCGATCATCCTGATGTAATGGGCCCGTTCGGGGACCTCTACATTGGCAATTTTCTCTACCGCGGTACAGAGGGCCACATTGTTGCTGTAGGGAGCCAGGTAGTCCATGCGGTCGGTGTAGGGCATGAATTCCTGGTAGGTCTTGTTTTCTGCAATTTTTTCCACGCCGCGGTGCAGGTATCCGATATCGAGCTTGGTCTTTTCGATAATCTCCCCGTTAAGCTGCAGGATGAGCCGGAGCACGCCGTGAGTGGCGGGGTGCTGGGGACCCATATTGAGAATCATTTTGGTGCCAAGCGGGTCCCCATCTTCAAGTTTCTCTATCGTTGTATGCTTGTCTTCAAGAGCCTGGTATATAGATTCCTGGTGTTCCTTGAAGAAGGTGGGCTTTACTTTGTTTTTAATATCTTGGCTCATAAACTACTCAGTGTCGGGGGTTGTACTTGGAAGTTCAATGGAACCGGGAATGCCCAGCAGTGGAAACTCCTTTCGGAGGGGATAGTAGTCGTAGTCCTCGGGCATATAGATGCGCCGCATGTCCGGGTGATTGTTAAAACGGATGCCGAACATGTCGTAGACTTCACGTTCGTACCAGTCGGCCGATTTCCATACCTGCGATACGGAATCGATAACGGGATCGCCTTCCTCCAGCCACGTTTTTACAAATAGCCGGATATGGTCTTTCAGTGAGACCAGGTTATATATTACCTCAAATCGGTTTTCAGAGGTAAAGCGGTCGGCTCCGAAAACATCGGAGAGGTAGATAAAATTATGGTCTTCCTTAAGGTACCTGCATATATCCACTATGCGGCCTGATTCCACCCGTACAAAGGTGTCGCCGGATGTTTGGTAGATCTCAAGCACCCCGTCGCCAAATTGCTCCGACAAGGCCTCCGTTACTTTTTCCAAAGGTTTTGACAATTCTAAAGCCATATCAGGTATCGAGCATTACTGAGTGTTCGGTTCTTATCTTATCCTGAATTTTCATCAGGGCATGAATAACAGCGTCCGGTCGTGGAGGACAACCCGAGATATAGGCATCGACGGGCAGGAAGTTGTCGCAGCCTTGCACCACCCCGTAGCAGCGGTGCATGCCGCCGGTAGAAGCGCAGGCCCCCATGGCGATGCACCACTTGGGATCAGGCATCTGATCCCAGATGCGTCGTATAGCATGGGCCATCTTGTAATTGACCCAGCCTGCAACGATCATGACGTCGCTCTGTCGCGGAGAAAAGCGAAAGACTTCCGAGCCAAAGCGGGAAACATCATATCTGGGGCCTGCAAAAGCCATCATCTCGATGGCGCAACAGGCCAGTCCCATGGGCATCGGCCAGGCCGCGTTTGAGCGAGCCCAGTTGACGAGTGTATCGATCTTTGTTGTCAGGTAACCTTCTCCTAGTGCACTTTCAAGACCCATATGTAAGAGAGTTTAAATGTCTAAAATTTTGCGTTTAATGTCCCAGTCGACCGTTCCCTTTTTAATAGTGTAGAGCAGTCCGATAAATAATACGGTTATAAAGAAAATCATTGCTAAAAGCGTTCCAAAACCCAACTCAAGATACCGAACAGCCCATGGATATAGAAATACTACTTCCAGGTCGAACACAATAAATTCCATGGCTACCAGGTAGAAACTGATGGAGTACCGATCCGAGGCCTGGCCGACAGGATCCATACCGCTTTCATAGGGATTCAGTTTGTTGGTATTGGGGCGATGGGGGCCGAGAACCCGGGACAATGTCATAAGCAGGATCGCCAGAAGTATAGCAGATCCGGCCAGTATCAGGATCGGTAGGTAGTTGTTGAGCATCGTTTAAATTCGTGTTCGAATTAGAGTCGAGAAATTAGGGTCAATTGCCAGCAATGTCAATGAAATTACGGCAGGGAATATAGAATTTATGAGATTTAAAACATACTTGGATTCCACACATTGCACTATTTAAAATGGATATAAACATCCGGCCGCTGCTGTCAGCAGGTTGAGTGTATGAGGGCTCCCACCTGCTGTTCGTCACAAAGCTCGTTGTACTGCCTTGCCGCCTCTTCCGATTGAAGAATACGGTAGGAAACATCTTGCTCATCCAGCATCCTTTTGGTGCGGTCGTCGGTTTGAAGCCGTTCGTTGATTCCTTTCGACAGGATGACTATCTCAGCTCCGTTATCGAGCAGTTCCTGCACATCTTCGGGCTGAATGCCCGGTACATGCCGGGTGCCGGTCTCGTTCCAGTCCCATTCCCGGGACCCTCCCGGATACAGCTTGGCATCTTTGTAGGTGTGTCCGCCTTCTGTTCTTACCTCGCCCCACTGCAAGGATGTTATTCTTGGAGAAATGGTTTCTTTTTTCATAACGGATCATTTTTATTTTAGGCCTACAGGTAACCATACAAATTATCGGGCCTTCCCGTTTGTTTGTATGCCTGTATAAATAGTTTACGACATCATCAAAAATCAGTAACTTTGACGTTCTAATAATCGTTACAGCTAAAATAAACACAAAGCCTTGAATAAGATTAAAATGGATATCCTGGGACTTTCAACCAGTCCCAGCAGTGGCGGCGCCTATGCACTGATCCTTAACGAAGTAGAAGGCAACAGGCGACTGCCCATCATCATCGGTACGTTCGAGGCCCAGGCTATTGCCTTGGAGCTGGAGCATATTAAGCCTCCCCGGCCCATGACCCATGACCTGTTAAAAAATATGATTCAGAATTTTGGTGCTGAGATTAACCAGGTGTTCATCAATGAATTGAGCGAGGGCACTTTTTTTGCCCGTATCCTCTATAGCAGTAACGGGGAGCAGCTGGAGCAGGATGCACGTCCCAGTGATGCTATCGCACTGGCTGTTCGATTCGATGCCCCTATCTATGTTTCCGAAGAAATTTTGAATGAAGCAGGCATTGTCTCCGAAGAGGAGGGAGGTGATACAGAGATGTCAACATCGAAAGGATCACAGGATACACCGGCCGAAATGAGTAAACTGGAGAAGCTGGAGAGGGAGTTGCAAACCGCTATTGATACCGAGAATTACGAGAAGGCGGCCCGCTTGCGGGATGAGATCCAGAAACTTAAAGGCTAAACGGTTTGCAGATAGAAAACTATCCATTTAATAAACTGCCCTTCTCGTCTCTTTTCAAAGCCTATATTGAAGATTTTGATCGATTGGCTCCTTTCTTTTCGGCCAATCCACTGGATCAGGGCCAGGTTGAAGAAAAGGCCGATTCACTGATCTTCAAGGGAGATAAAAAAAGGTCAGCCGAGATCCTTGAAGAGGTTAACCGTCGGTACGATCCGGATGAGGAAGCATTGAGGAATATCGAGCGGTTAAAGGAGGATCAATCCCTGGCTATTATAACAGGCCAGCAGCTCTGTTTGTACGGGGGGGCCTTGTTCACCTTTTTCAAGACCGTTACTACCATTCATCTGGCAAGGCGGATGGAAAAGAAATTGAATAGGCCCGTCATCCCTGTTTTCTGGCTGGCGGACGAAGACCATGATTATGATGAGGTGCGTTCCGTATCGGTCTTCGGAAGAGATGAAAGACACACTTTCGCACTGGGTAAAAAAGAGCAACCGCTCCCGCCGGTGGCTGAGCTTACTTTTTCGGAGGGACTCAATGATGTGCGAGGCCAGCTAAGGGAGGTGCTGCATGAGACTGATTTCACCGGGAAACTGTGGGAGCTGCTCGACAGCTGTTTTGAGCCGGGGAAGCGTTTTGATTACAGTTTCGGGGAATTGATGGTCAGGCTCTTTTCCCGGCACGGACTGGTACTGGCGGGGAGCAACCACCCTGCGGTTAAAGGACATACACGGGAATGCATGAAAAGGGCTATTGGAAAGGCCGAAGAAATGCGGGAAGCTCTTCAACGGCAGACCAACCGTATCAAAGAGGAATATCATCAGCAGGTCACTTTGTATGATTCCAATCTGTTTTACCTGGATCCCGGTAGCGGCCGGTTGAAGATTAGCCGTGAGGGGGAGAGATGGAAGACCGAAACGGGCAGGGAGTGGGACAGGGAGGAGCTGATGGAAGATATAGACCAAAATCCCGAGAGGTTTTCCCCCAATGTATTTTTGAGGCCAATCCTGCAGGATCTTTTTCTCCCTACACTCGGGTATGTAGCCGGGCCCGGCGAGACGGCCTATTATGCCCAGATGAAAGAGTATTATCGCTGTTTCGATTTAGATATGCCCCTGATCTTTCCCCGCATCAGTGGAACCTTTATTGAGCCGCCCATACAACGGATACTTGGAGAGCTCCCATTCGACCTGCATGAGTACGACGCGCGTATCGAAGACCTGGAATCGACATATGTTGACAGGACGGAACAAGTCGATATAGAAGAGATTTTTTCAAGCTGGAAAAAAGAAACCGAGGCCTTGTCGGAACCCTATATCGAGCGTATCAAGCAGGTGGATCCAACCCTGGAAGGAGCATCGGGGAAAGCTCTGTCCGCTTTCCACGGGGAGCTCGACAAGCTGAAAGGAAAAGTGTACCGGTCGGTCAAACAGCAGGAACAGACGCAGCTTGACCGTATAGATAAAATCAAGGAGCACTTATTTCCGGACGGAAGCCTGCAGGAGCGAACCATAGCGGCCATCTATTTTATGAATAAATACGGTGTGGATATATGGGACCGGTTGTTAGATGGCCTTGAGGAGGAGGAACCGTTGGATCGTCACAAACTATTTTACCTCTAAGTCAAAATTCCCCGCCTTGAATAATTCCAAAGAGAAAGATACCATCCGCCGGAAACTGCTTGAGCGGCGGCAGGCACTCTCACAAGCTGAATACGATGAGAAATCACATGCCATTGTCAAACGGCTCCGGGAGCAGCCTGCATTTGACAAGTCAGAAACCATCCACTGTTATGTTTCGATCAACGAGAGGAAGGAGGTAAATACCCATTTCCTCATTCAAGCATTACTGGATTCGAAGAAGAAAGTAGTGGTGCCGGTGACCAATTTTGATGATAATACCCTTTCACATTATTACCTGGAGCGTTTTTCAGACCTCAAAAAAAACAGGTGGAACGTGCCCGAACCGACAAGCGGGCGGATTGCCGGCCCCGCCGAACCGGACCTGGTCATCGTTCCGATGGTAGGCGGTGACCTTGACAAAAACAGGCTCGGTTACGGCAAGGGGTTCTATGACCGTTTCCTCAAGAAGGCTAAAGGCATTAAAATCGGCCTTCTTTTTGAACGGTGCCTGGTCGACCGGCTGCCGTCGGAATCGTTTGACGTCCCCATGGACAAACTGGTAACGGAAGGCAAAGTGATCGATTGATTGCCACCCAATAGAGGGGATTGTATATTACAGTGTAACAGTCCTGTTTATCTTGCGTAGAAGAAAAAAACGGGCAACAACAAGCTGATTAAAGCCATGGCACAAAAAAGGAGAACCAAGGAACAATATACCGAGCAGAACCTCGACTCCATGATGGAGTTTGAAGACCGGGAACTTGAGGAGACGATGCGTGACTTCCTGGAAGAGGAGAAAAAAGCCAATAGCAATATCTGGAATTTTGCAACCATAGCGGGTATTGCCATGTTTTTTGTGGGAATGATATACCTGGTACAGTCGATCGGCCTGTGGTTTGGCCCCGACCTGTCAGGCATTGTAAGCCTGATGCCCCTCATCGGCGGGATCCTGGTAACGATGGTTGGTTTCGGTTTCCTGGTAGGCGACCGTAAAAGGGTCAAGAAGAGCCGTAAAAAGAAAAAGAAGAGAAGAGAGTTTAATTTTGATTTCGGGGAATCCGCGGCGGGAAGGCAGGATGAGGAATTTAGTCTTGATAACGACCTGGAAGGCGGGTTTTCCGGCAGGGGAAGAAGCTCATCCTCAAAATACAATTTTGATTCTTTCGCTTTACGCCAGCCTAAAAAGCTTTACAAATCGAGGACGGACAAAAAATGGGCGGGAGTCTGCGGCGGACTTTCCAAATATTTCGGTATCAGTTCCACTGCCATACGTCTTCTGTTTTTCCTTACACTCTTTCCGACTTCGGGAGGTTCGCTGATTGTCTATATTGCACTGGCGGTTGCCCTCGACAAGGAACCCCCTGAGCTGATGGACGATTTTAATTACTGATTCAAATATGCTTGAATCTTCCAAAATACCCGTGGGGCTGCATGGCAGGGTTTTCCCGGCTACCAATAGTGACAATTCTCAAATATAGAAGATGATTGCTATATTGGCCCAGAATCAGCTCCCAAACAATAGTAGGAATCTGTGTTTATAACTTTTGAAGGCATCGACGGCAGCGGCAAGTCTACCCAGATTTCCCTGCTGCGGGAAAAACTTGAAAGCCACGGCTATTCTACGGCGGTATTTCGCGAGCCCGGGGGTACGGAAATTTCTGAAAAAATACGGTCCATACTGCTGGATGCCACTCTGGAGGTGGACCCGGTAACTGAGCTGCTCCTGTTTTCGGCGGCAAGGTCACAGCTGATATTCGAAAAGGTTATCCCTCTCCAGGAGGAAGGCACGGTAGTTATTCTGGACCGTTTTTATGATTCAACCACGGCCTACCAGGGATACGGCAGGTCGTCTGTGCCATTGGATCAGATAGGGGAACTTAACGAGATCGCCAGTCACCGAACGGAACCCGATATCACTTTCTACCTCAAAATCTCTCTTCAGGAAGCCAAAAAGCGAAATGCTAAAAAACAAAAGGACCGGATGGAGATGTCGGGCGATGACTTTTACCGTAAAGTCATTGAGGGCTTCGATCAGCTGGCGGAATCAGAAGAACGATTTGTTACCCTCGATGCAACGGCCCCACGCAAGCAGGTTCAGGATCGGATATGGCAACGGGTCAAAGCTGATCTTGCGTAAATAAGAGGTACAGGTTCAGACAGTAGCAGGTGGGGAAGTAATCTTTTCTTAGGTAACGGCAATACGTTTTAAACCCCAACTCCGTGATATCGTCCTTCCCCTCAAAGATATCGGGAGACTGCTGCCGCCCTCAATGCCGGGGTTCTTCCGGCTTGCATACGGGCATGGACCAGGAGCTATCTCCGGGTGCCGGCCGATATGGTAGAGTGAGGTCATTTTTAATTCCTATCCAAGGCAGGTAAATCCTGTAAACCAGTCAAATGCATTTTTATTGGGGCTTCGTACATCCAATATCACTTTATCTGCGTAGGTACAGACAAGAGCGGCATAAAATATTATAAATCCCAATAAAACAACTATCCTATTATGCATTTAAAAAAACTGATAATTACAGGCGGAATCATTGCTGTGATAGCGGCTGCCGGTTTATTCGCGGCTGACCATATTGATGCCCCCGCCGTCGAAGGAACCAATTCCGATATCACGGATCTGTACGTATTTAGAAGCCCGGCCAACAGTGATAACCTGGTGTTTAATGTTAATACCCAGGGCCTTTTATCACCATCCGATACAGAGAATGCCCGGTTCGATCCGAATGTGATGATCGAATTCAAAATCGACAACAACGGCGACCTAGTCGAAGACCTGGTCATTCAGTGCGTATTTACCGGCAACAAGGTATATGCCTACGGTCCTGCCGCCCCCCAATCTACGGGTACCGCCAGCCGGGTCAACCTGGATGCAAACCGGACAAGCGCAGAGATATCGAATCTCGGTGAATCGCCTAATGTAGGCACGAATAACGGGATCAGTGTTTTCGCAGGCCCGCGTGACGACCCCTTCTTTTTCGATTTTGGGCAGTTCAACAAAATATTAGCCGGAGAAGCTTCAAGCTTTCGGGACCCCGGTGTAGACACCTTTGCAGGTACCAATGTTCTTGCCCTGGTTGTAGAGGTGCCGAAATCGATGCTGGGCAACGCCGAGACCCTGAATGTATGGGCTACAACGAATGAGCGAACGAACTAACATAATTTTAAATACCAAAAACAGACACCTATTATGAATAAGCTAACCCTATTGACACTGTTTATACTAACGACCGGCCTGTTGATTGCAGGTTGTGATGAAGCGCCTTCTCCGCCCGTAAGTCCGGATGCGGTATTTACCCAGGCCGACCAGATGGGAAGGCCCGCTATTAACACGGTCTTTGTTTCCTCGGGAAGTAAGGACGCGTTTAATACGACGGTGCCATCCCAGATGGAAAGTGCCTATCAGCAGGCTTTTGAAGACCGGCTGCTGGCCCTCAATGGCAACTACACCCAGAACGCACTGGGCCAGGATGCTGCAACCTTCACAACCCTGCTTGCCAATGATGTACTTAATGTGGCAACCGGCGGAAAGACCACCTTCTTTGACGGACAAAATGTCTTGACGGGACGTGCTCTTGCCGATGACGTTATCGATGTAGAGCTGTTGCTAATCTTTGGCGGGCCTGATGGCTCCGACAACCCCGGCCTGACTTCCGACAATGTTGACGGGAACGACAAGGAGTTTCTATCCACATTTCCTTACCTGGCGGCCGCACATAATTAGATAACCCCGCAAACCCCCGGCCTGCAGGGGATACCTGCGGGCGTCCGGGGGTTTATTAAAACCCCTATTAGGATGAATACATCAATAACCGGATTTCTACTTGTTTTACTGTTTGTATGTTCGGGCTGCGACCATAGCGAAACGCAAGCACCCATTGTGAAAGAACAAGAGGTAACAGATTATTTAAACACAGAAAAATTTCAGCAGTCGGTACAGATTAATCGCATAGAGGACAATATTTCCTTCTGGAGAAACAAGCTTAAGTCGGATCCCTCCAGCATAACTTATAGGAGCAAACTGGGAGCGGCCTTGATCCAGCATTTTGATGTTAAGCGGGATATTCGGGATCTGAACAAGGCGGGAGATCTCCTGAAGGCTGCTGATAGCCTTTCCGGGATAAAGAATGCGGAAAGGCTGCAAGCCCTTTCAAACCTGGCCATAAAAAAACATCAGTTCAGGGAGGCGTACAGATACGCCCGAAAAGCTCTCGATATTGGTGATGAGGAGAGTACCTCCCATTTATTATTGTTTGACACCATGATGGAGCGAGGCGAAGCCGAGCTGGCAAAAAGACACCTGGATAAAGTGAAAAACCCCTATAATTTTGCCTATCTGATAAGGCGGGCCAGGTATAAGGACTACCGGGGACAGCTGGATTCGGCTATTTATTATATGGAAAAGGCGCAGGATATCGCAGCCCCCCATTCCCGCCTGGCGGCATGGACGGCCGGAACCCTGGGCGATATGTACGGACATGCGGGGAAAGTCCAAAAATCGTACCGGCTGTACAGGAAGGTGTTACAAATGGAACATACCGGTGATACCTACCTTCATAGCCTGAAAGGAATTGCATGGATCGCCTTTGCCCATGACCGTAACACCACCCTGGCAGTAAAGATCCTGAATTTTGTGGACCGGCAGGTGGAATCGCCCGATGTCAGGCTTACCCTTGCTGATATAGCTGCTTTTGAGGGCGACAGGGAACGTAAGAAAAGATATCTTCGCGCTTTTGTAGAGGAGGCTCAAAAGCCTGATTATCGCGGTATGTATGATACCCGGTTGATAGAGATCGCAGCAACAGAGTTAAACGACACGGACCGGGCTATGGAACTGGTGGAAAAAGAGCTGATAAACAGGCCTGCTCCCGGAATCTACGATCTCAAGGCGTGGGTCTATCTGAAGCAGGGTCATGAACGCAAAGCCCTGGAAACGGCGAGGAAGCATGTGGAAGGAGAAACGTATGAGCCCCTTCCGGCCTACCATATGGCTCATATCTACCTGGCGAATGGCAAATTGGGAAAAGCTACAGAATATTTCAGCGAAGCGGTTGAGGCCGGTTTTGAGTTGGGGCCGGCGATAAAGAGGATAGCTGAAAATAAGCTGTTAAGTCTTAAAAATAGCCCGATTGCCTCACATAAATAATATCGCCCGGCTTGCAGGATCTATTCCTGACTTGGACAGGGGGTCTCTGCAGCATGTTGAATTAAGTTTGCAAGTCTGAATAACCGTCCGGCCTAACCGGTGCGAAGCGGGCCCTGGCCGCTCGTGGGCGGTTTACTGCAATGAAAAATGCTCTCAGATTTGATCGGTAAATTTATTGCTGATGAAGCAAAATATGCTTAATTTAATTGCATTGTGGATAGTTCCTATTTAAAACTAAAAATGTCCTTTTCCATTAATAAATAAGCAATACTAACCTTTCAATATAGAAGTAGATATAATTATGGCGCACGAAAGAATCGAAGTTGATCTGCCACTTGCCAAAGTTTACGAACACCTGAGCGATCCGTCTTACTTCCCTCACTTCTTTGAACGAATTGAAAACGTAACTAAAATTAATTCCCAAACGTTTGAATTCGATGCCAAAATTGGGGGTGAGGATTATCAATGGACCACCAATATCATTGATGATTTGAGAAATACCCGTTTCGCCTGGATTACCATTAACGGCAATCTCAACCAAACCGGTACCATCCGTTTTACTCCGCTTGACAACGGGGAGCGGACTCGCGTCGATATCAGCCTGGATTACCGCACGTTTTTCGGTGAACCCGAAGAGGAGTTGGCGAAATTCATCCAAGGCCTTCCAGCTCAGCTGAAGAAAGACCTTCAGCGCTTTAAAGATGAGGTTGAAAGCAATACCTTCAAGGAAAAGGCCGAAGATACACTCGCCTCAGCCGAAGAGCAGGAATCGGCAGAAGAGGAAGACGAGGTAACCGTATAACGGTCTGAGACCCTTAACTTATTATCAGAAGCATATTATCAGAAAAATGCGCACTTCGGTGCGCATTTTTTTTATGTTTGCACTAGCTAAACGCAACCGAAAAGATACCGGTCTTGAATTTAACGGAGTTTCAACGGTCTAAATTTTCCGACAGTCCCCATTTCCTGTTGCTGGGCAATCCAGTGGATCACAGCCTTTCGCCATTGATGCATAATACAGCTGCAGAACACCTCGATATCGATATTGGATATTATGCAGTGGGTTTGCGCGCTGATGAGCTTTCTTCGGTAGCGGCACACTTTAACCTGGAACAGTTCGGGGGTGCCAATATCACTATACCGTACAAACATATGTTGATGGAATATGTAGACCGGCTGTCGGTGGTAGCCCGGAATATAGGAGCCATCAATACGGTTGTTAAAAAAGAGGATATGCTGATAGGGGATAATACCGACATTTACGGTTTTTCGGTCCCCCTTAAGCAGTACGCAGGTGAATTGGCCGGTAGCAGGGCCGTCATCTTCGGTACCGGCGGGGCGACCAAGGCCGTTATACACGCCCTGTTTGATTACTCGGTAGAAGAGATAATACTTATATCAAGGTCGCCGGACGAACGGAGGGGATTCAGCGATATTGACCGTGTTCTTGTGGCGGGATACGATGCATGGACGGCGTATTCCGAGGAGGCGAGTATTATCATTAATGCGACGCCCCTGGGAATGCATCCCGATGAAAACTCTTCGCCGGTTCGTGATGAGGAGGCAGCATCACTCGGGGATAAGATTTGCTACGATATTGTATACAATCCCCTCAATACCAGGTTTTTAAAACAGGCGGAAGAGGCCGGGGCGCGAACCATCGGGGGGCTCGAAATGTTGATACACCAGGGCAGCAAGTCGTTTGAACTTTGGACCGGCGAACCATTTCCCATTGAAACAGTAAGAGCGAAGCTTCATGAGCATATCACCCGATAAGGTATCACTTATACGTCCCCATATACTCCATAAGGCGGATGGGGTGGAGGCGTTCTTTACCCTTAAAAATGAGGAAAAAATGGTGGGGAAGGGATTCATCCCCGGCCTTAATCTTGGTTTTAACACCGGGGGGTCGGCCCCGGTGGTCGCTGAGAACCGTTCCCGCCTTTTGTCGCAGGAGGGCATAGCCCCCGACTGGATCGCCTATGCCGATCAGGTTCATGGCACGAGGGTACGGGCAGTCACGGAGGGAGGGACCTACGGTGAGACTGACGGACTGGTGACACAGATTCCCGACTTGGCCCTGGCTATACAGGTAGCCGACTGTGCAGCCGTATTGATGGCCGATCCCGCCGCCAGGGTTATAGGTGCCGTTCATGCAGGCTGGCGGGGTGCGGCGGGCGACATACTTCCGAAAGCTATTGACTTGATGAAAGAACTGGGAGCGTCAACCGGAAACATGCGTGCTTTTATAAGTCCCTGCATCTCCTTCAAAAATTTTGAAGTGGGGCCGGAAGTGGCGGAGCTGTTTCCCGAAGATTTTGTCGATTACAGCCGGTATGAAAAACCCCATATAGACCTGAAGGGTTTCTTGGAACAACAGCTGGCCGGCGCAGGAGTGGAGAGGGATCACATTGAGGTCCATGAAGGCTGTACGGTTGAACAGGGTGACAAATACTATTCCTACCGGCGTGAAAAGGAACGTAGCGGAAGAATGCTGGGAGTCATTAGAATGCCGGTATAGCTATATTTTTCCATGAAAAAGGCAGCCCGGCTACATTGGAGGTATACCAATTCTTTTTTAATTCCTCACACTTAATTCCGATCTTCTCAAGTCTATTTAATCCGATCTTCTCAAGTCCATTTAAAAAGAAGTAAATCAGTTGAAACAGCAAAATATTGTCATACTGGGCTCTACCGGTTCCATCGGTGAACAAGCCCTTGAAATTGTGAAGGAGCACCCCGAGCGGTTCAGGGTGACTGCCCTGAGTTGCAACCGGAGCTGGGAACGGCTCGCCGAGCAGGTCAACCTTTTCAAGCCCGGCTATGCGCTATTATGTGACGAACAGCATGTTGATGAGTTCAAAAAGGCCGTCACCTGCACCCATACAGAAATTATTGCCGGTTCGGACAAGCTGACAGAACTGGCATCACTGGAAGAGGCCGATATTATCCTTAACAGCCTGGTGGGCTATGCGGGATTTGAACCGACCTACCGGGCATTGGAAGCCGGTCACAAGGTAGCACTGGCCAATAAGGAATCACTGGTTGTAGGCGGTCCCCTGATCGATCGCATGCTGGACGGGAACAGAGACCGCCTGGTGCCGGTGGATTCCGAGCACAGTGCCATCCTCCAATGCCTTACCGGAGAGTCGGAAAAGGACGTAAAAAAGCTGATTATTACGGCCAGCGGCGGCCCCTTTAGGAAATGGAGCCGAAAGGAGATGGAGGGCATTACGGTTAAGGATGCATTGAACCATCCCAACTGGTCTATGGGATCCAAGATCACGGTTGATTCGGCCACCATGATGAACAAGGGCCTGGAAATTATTGAGGCACACTGGCTTTTTGATCTGCCGCTCTCAAAAATTGAGGCGGTTGTCCACCCCCAGAGTATCATACATTCGGTTGTGGAGTTTGTTGACGGATCCAGCAAGGCCCAGTTGGGTCCCCCGACGATGAAGGTGCCCATCCTATACGCCCTGACCTATCCGGAGCGTTTGAAACTGGAAGTACCCACGCTGGATTGGGATAAGGTGTTTGAGTTGAACTTTGAACCGGTGGATTACGAACGGTTTCCCTGTATCCGGTTGGCGATGAATACCCTTGAAGAGGGAGGGGCGGCACCGGCCGCTTTGAACGCTGCCAACGAGATCGCCGTTCAACGATTTCTAAATGAAGAAATTCCTTATATTGGCATTCCAA
The DNA here is from genome assembly GCA_964423345.1 of uncultured Balneolaceae bacterium. GTDB lineage: Bacteria > Bacteroidota > Rhodothermia > Balneolales > Balneolaceae > CAYREV01. The sequence goes on from CAYREV010000008.1 coordinate 83,770, forward strand.
AAATAATTGAACAGTGTCTGAATCGTTTGGAATTGCCAACGGAACTATCACTGCAGACTTTAAAAGAAACTGACAGGCAAGCCAGAGAACTTGCTTTAACTATCTAAGAGGATATAATCGCTACATGGAATGGATTATTGATATAGGTTACACTTTAGGCATATTTGCTCTTGCGCTGCTCATACTGGTGTTTTTTCATGAATTGGGCCACTTTTTGGCGGCCAAGTTCTTCGGAATGCGGGTGGAGCGTTTTTCGGTGGGTTTCCCACCCAGAATATGGGGGTTTAAAAAGGGCGATACCGACTATTGTATCGGTGCCACCCCCCTGGGAGGATATGTAAAAATATCCGGTATGATTGATGAAAGCATGGATGACGACTATCTGGATGAGGAGCCCAAGCCCTGGGAGTACCGTAGCAAGCCCGTGTGGCAGAGGATGATAGTGATAACGGCCGGAGTCATTTTCAATATGCTGCTGGCCGTCCTGATCTTTGCCGGTATCGCCCTGACCCACGGCGAGGAGAGAATACCTATTGAAAGTGTGGGAGGGATTTATGTGCCCGACAGCTCTCTTGCCCAGCAAGCGGGGTTTCATACGGGCGACCGGATTGTGGGTATCAACGGCAAAGACGTAACCTATTTCAAGGAGCTTTACTCGGTAGGCGAGATATTGAGTGAAGACCTTTCCTACAATGTAATAAGAGGGGGGCAGCCGGTTACCGTCGTTATTGGAGACAGCGTCCTCAACGAGATGAACCGCCAGCCCCTGTTTTTTCCTGAGATGGCCCTTCCCAGCCAGGTGGCCAGAGTCCTCAACGGAAGTCCGGCCGACAGTGCCGGCATGAAAGCCGGTGACCGGGTGGTTGCCGTGAATGGCGATACGGTTGCCTATTGGATTGAGCTGGTCAACCAAATTCAGAAGTCCGGCGGAAAACCGCTGGATGTGACCCTTCTCAGGGAAGGGGAGACTTTAAGTTACAGTATTACCCCTGATGAAAACAACAAGCTGGGCATTGGAGCCATGAATCCCCAGGAGTTTTTTGATGTCAAGCAGGTCAACTACGGCCTGGGAGGATCTCTCGCTTTTGGCGTTCAGCGTACCGGTGAAACTTTTATGGGGATCCTCCAGGGCTTTGAGAAGATGTTCTCAGGTTCGATATCGGTAAGGGAAAACCTCGGCGGGCCGGTAGCCATTGCCAATATCACTAAACAGCAGACCGAAGCGGGGGGTGCCGTCGGTTTCTGGAATATCACGGCCCTGCTGAGTGTGACACTCGCCATCATGAACATCCTGCCCATACCGGTACTGGACGGCGGACATCTCCTTTTCCTGGTCTATGAAGGTATTACACGCCGGGAGCCTTCGCCCCAGGTGCGCATGACTCTACAGAAGATTGGGTTTCTGCTCATTATCGCCCTCTTTATCTTCGTGACTTTTAATGACATTATCAGGCAATTCGGATAACGGCTATGCTCGCACGCGAAGGTTATACAACTATTGGCGTAGTAGCGGTGCTTGGGGGGCTTGCAAGCCTGGTATCCCGTTTCACACTACCGGATCCCTATGCCTACGGTATCTACGGCCTCTCGGCGCTGCTGCTGCTGTTCATGCTCTTTTTTTTCAGGGATCCCGACCGGGATATTCCCGACGACCCCTCATTGCTCCTTTCTCCTGCAGACGGAAAGGTGGTACTCGTGAAGGAGGTGGAAGAGCCGATATATATTAAAGGTAAAGCCACACAGATCAGCATTTTTCTTTCTCCCCTCGATGTCCACGTGAACCGTGTGCCGGCCGGAGGGACCGTCGAGTATGTAAAATACCATCCGGGGGTCTATCTGATGGCATGGGACGAACGGGCCTCCAGCATGAACGAGCGGGCCGACTTTGGGCTGAAACACCGGGAGAGCGGGACCAGGATATTTTTTCGACAGATTACCGGTTTTCTGGCACGCCGCATTGTTTACCATATCGGGGAGGCAGAGGAGGTCCGGGCCGGTCAGCGATTCGGGATGATGAAGTTTGGGTCGAGAATGGATATACTTGTACCTCCGGAAGCAGAGGTCTCTGTTGATGTGGGAGACCGGACGGTAGCCGGGGAATCTATCCTGGGCCGGATTACAGGCACGGGACGTAACGGAACGACTACCTAAAAGACACTACATGAAATATCCGATTCAAAAATGGAAACGGTTCAGGCAGCGTCGCCGCAAGAAAAACGGCGGCAAGAAGAAGCAGATACCCAAAATAGTGGTCCCCAGTTTCTTTACCCTGATGAATTTGTTTTGCGGGTTCCTTGCAATCATAAGTATTGCGGAGGGGCGCCTGTTTTTCGGAGCCTGGCTGATTGTTTTTGCCGGATTGTTTGATGCATTGGACGGCTTCATGGCTCGTTTGTCAAATGCCACAAGCCAGTTCGGGATTGAGCTCGACTCTATCAGCGATGTGGTGTCTTTTGGCGTGGCTCCCGGTTTCCTGCTGTACAGTTTTGGACTCAGTTCGTTGCCTTTTGTAGGTATCATCCTGAGCGCACTGCCGCCTCTATGCGGCGCGGTGCGCCTGGCACGCTTCAATGTGGACGTAGGTGAGAGCCGCCCGGACTATTTCAAAGGGTTGCCAATACCCGCCCAGGCTCTCATGATCGCGGCTTTTTACCTTACCTTTTTCGATAGCATGGAGCTGTTTTCAGGATTTAAAAACGGCATAAATACGGTCCTTATCCCGCTCATCATCCTCTTATCCTTCCTGATGGTCAGTACCATCCCTTTCGACAAAATGCCCAGCTTCGACAAGCAGTCGATCAAACGGTATAAAGGCCGGCTATTCCTGTTCATATTTTATGGGTTGCTGATCATTTTCCTCCAGGAAAGAGGGCTGATGATTGTATTTTCTGCTTTCATTCTAAAGGGGATTGGGCTGGGAGCTGTCATGTTCTGGAAAGATGCCTTCAGTGAAAACGGGGAGGATGAAACAGAAGGAGAAGAGTATACCTATGGCTAAAATCCGTATTGCAATCCAATGGAATGTACCGTGCCAAAACCGGTTTGGAAGGGTATGAAGGCGTAGTTTGCCGTCAGGTCATTCAAGGTGATGCCGGTACCGAAACTGAAAGGACGGTCGGTTTCGCCCGTTTTATATCCCGCCCGGACATCAATGGTTCCCGAAACATTTACATTCAGGCCGATATTTAGATAGCCTTTTAATGCGGCAGGCGTAACGGTGTGCAACAGGTACACATAGTCGGAGGCCAAAGAAACGGAGATGGGCAAGTCTTTATGCTTGGGGGGAACGACATTAAACAGCTTAGCCTCAAAGCCGCCCCTGATCATTTCCGGCAGTTCGGTTCCCTCCGTATTAAGTTTGTCGATGCTGCCCATATTCTGTACGGCAGCCGATATGCGGAGTCGTCCCTCCATCCATTGCGAGGAAATACCGCCGTTAAGGGCATAGCCGCCGGCGTTGTAGATATACAGTTCCTCATGCAGGTACTGAAAGGTTATTCCCGCCGAAATATTACCAATACGGTAGGCGTAGGCTCCCCCGATCGATAGATAGCTTACCGTAAAGCCCCCCTGAGAGGGACCGGGCCGGTTGCGAAGCTCAAAATCGTCGGCCTCGGAAGCCAGCAGGCCGAATGCAAACGAGCTGTGGTCTCTCTTGAAATGCGCGGCAAAATGCGTGTTCCTCAGGCCTGCTATCCAGAGGGTATAATCGGCATTGATGCTTGAGGAGGGTTCAAAATTCAGGTTGGCCGGATTGCTATAGAGGTTCGACGCACCCAGCAGCTGAGCACTTACAGCCTCATTGTATCCCAGGGCTTTTGTATTGGGCCCTATGGTCAGTATATCAAATCCCCCGTTTTGGCTATATACCGCCCCGTTGATAGAGAGTATCAGAATAACCGGTATGAGTGTTCTCTGCATCATTTTATAGTTGCAGTCTTAGGCCGAAAACGTGTATGGCCGATACTCCTGCAGGTTCTGCAAGAAAGGCATAATCGACGGCCGGTGCCAGCCGGTCGAAAGGAAGGTGCAGGGAAAATCCTGCACTGCTCCTGCTCGATACATTGATTTGATCAAGATCGTCGGTCTGCCACCCGCCCCTGAGCGTTACACGTTCATGCACCCGGTAGGAGGTTCCCGCTTTAAGCTGGACAAAGCGGTTGCTGCTGTGGCTCAATATGCCGAACTGTAAGGCTACCGTCACAGAGGTAAGGTTGTATGTGCCCCCGAGACTGAAACGCCTCGGGAATTGATCCGTGTCGATAAGGGTGTCGCTTTCCCCGTATAGGGCCCCGGTGTTCCAGCCATAAGTGGCCAACAAGTCGCGGGCAGCGAATCCCAGGGTCAGGTGCCGGTTGGCAAAATAGAGCAGGCCTGCATCGAAACCGGTGGCGCGTGCATTGGAGAGACGTTCATGATAATCGGCGATCGTGATTTTGAATCCCGCCCCCGCCGCCAGTTTTTCTCCCAGCCGGATCCCAAATGAACTTATCAGCTGGTATTCATGGGTGGAAAGGGATCCGGTCGGATAGCCGCTCAAGTCCCTTCCGTCGATATCGGATACGTTTGCATTCAACAGCCCCACGGTCAAACCTGCTGCCGGGGGGATCCGGAAGGACGTTTGAATGGAGTGGAGGCTACGGTCAAAACTCATGAGGGCGCTGGATAGGTCCATTTGATTACCCTTGGCAGAGCGTGCGGCCAGTGCCGGGTTGTAATAGCCGTAGATGCCTTCGCCGCCAGAGGCCACCAGGGCGTTCCCCATGGCCATGCCCCTCGGGCCGAAGCCGATGCGTGAAAAGGAGGCTGCGTAGCCCGAAGGTTGGGCGGTTCCCTGCATGGGAATGGCTGCAAAAAGGAGGGATATGAATATGGCCCGCATAAAAAAGCCATCAAAGGTATCCCGAGAGCGGTATGGCCGGTTTAACACCATCAGTCTATCACCAGCAGCTTTCCCCGGATATCATTTCCCGGGGTTTTGATATGATAGAGCACGGGCCCGTTGGCTACCTGTTTCCCGCTGCGATCCCTTCCTCTCCATACGGCTTCGTAGGTTCCCGGCGAAAGGGTTTCGTCGGTAATTTCCCTGATAAGGTTCATGCCGAAATCAAAGAGTCTAATTTTGACATTTCCCTGTTTGCTGACTTCGAACCTGATGCGGACTATACCGTGGCGGCTGGGGGAATAGGGACTGGGATAGGCATAGGCTTCCACCCGGCCGGGAGAAGAAAGATATTGGTTCCCGCCCGCCAGCGGGAAGTTAACACGGCTAATTTGCCAGCTTTTGCCGAGGTCGTCGGAAAAAGCCAGCCCGTCGGTCGTACCCACCCATATTTTCCCTGTTGTTACGGCGGTACTCAGGTAACGGGCCGATGCCTTGATAAAGGTGTTGGCGCTTTTGAGCTGTCCGGTGAACTCCCAGCGTTGACCGTTGTCGGGACTGATAAATATACCCTCGTCGCCTGCAGCTATAACATAGCTTCCCCTGAAGCTGATATCATTGATTTTATGCCCCTCGAGGTAACGGCTAAAACTTGCCCCTTTGTCGCCGGTCCGCACGATACCGTAGGTTTCGCCCGGATGGAGGCCTGCGGGCCAGTTGGTCATCCAGATGTCGCCCGTCGCCGGCTGCTGTTTGATATCAATAATCCAGTTGCCAAGCAGCCCGCTGTCACTGCCGTTCACCTGTATGTGTTGCCAGCGTATGCTGTCTGCCGAGGCAGAGAGTGCATTCCGTGAGATATTGATACCGCCTGCGGTCCCTCCCCAGACCCAACCGTCGCGGTCGATAAGCACCCCGAAAGCAAGGAGGTTCTGGTCGGTTCGGGGGTCATAGCGATTATCACCCGGCGGGCCGAAGGTGTAGCTGTTTTCCGGGGCCAGGCTGTCGGCATCCTGGGGCGGCAGAACAAGCCGTTTCCAACGGTCTCCGGAATTCCTGCTTCGTACCAGCCCGGAAGCCCAGTTGGCCGATATGATTACATCTCCATGGTGGTCTACGGCAAAAGGCGGGGACTGTTCGGCTACGCTCACAGGAAGCTTTGCGTATACTTGTCCGCCATACGTAAAAGTGGAATCATCCGGCTGGTCAAGCGGGTGGGGGATATAGGACCAGCTTTGGCCCCCATCGACCGATAGGTGATACCCCATTCCGGTTTGCACGGAACCTTCCGGTGTTTGCCTGTTAAAACCCAGGCCGGCCCATACGGTGTCTGTTGAAAGCGATAGGGAGAAGACACGGCCTCTTCCGCCGACCAGGCTGTCGGCCCCGTTGGGAACCGACCACTCCATGGTGTGGTCCAACGTACTGTTCAGGCCGGGGCCTATCCACAGGGTGTCCCCTTTTGCCGACATCACCGACACTGTATTGGCTTTGAATGAGTGGAAGGGAGAGGGTAACGGCCCGTAGACCTGTGCATAGGAGTGGGAGGCCAGTAAAGCTGTCCCTGTAAACAGCAAAATAAATGTTAAACGGGGGTGGAAACGCATGCCTGACGATGTTGAAGAAACTCTGAATTCAGATCAATATACTTTTTTTTAACCCAAATAAACTTGTTGATTTTAGATTCGCCTCCCGTTATCTTCGGGTCGTTATGAGAAAAATGACTGCTCACAATCACAACAGCTGGTGGTGGCTTCAACGAAATGAAGCAGTGGGCAGGCTATGATTTTATGAATCAATATTGCAGAACGTAAAACCCACTGAAGGAAACTGAAGTGGGTTTTTTTATGTATAGTCCCAATGGATTATCAAGAATTTGAACAATTATCTGAAGGGTATACGGCCATACCGGTGTACCGTAAACTGATGGCTGATGTGCTTACCCCCGTATCCCTGTTTCTGAATATACGGCGCGGGGCACGGTATCCGTTTCTGCTTGAATCGGTGGAGGGGGGCGAGCAGCTTGCACGCTATTCGTTTCTGGGGAGGAATCCGTATCAACTGCTTCAGTTTGACGGCAAGGATGTCACCCTTAAAAAAGCTGACGGAAGCACACAGCTTCTTGAGGAGGACTATTTTCAGGCCTTAAAAAGGCTGACCACGCAATACGAGGAACCGAAACTGCCGGACCTTCCCCGACTGACCGGTGGGGCGGTGGGCTTTTCTTCCTATGATACCGTCAGGGAGGTGGAAGAACTGCCCGATATGCCGGTTGAGGATATCAGCCTGCCGGAAGCCATATGGGCATTTTATGACGAGATATATGCTTTTGATCATGTCAAGCAACAGATTATAATTATAAAAACGGCCTTTGTTGATGAGGACAGTGACCTGAAGTCCCTCTATCGTCAATCGCAGGAATGCCTGGATGCCATGGAGGCCCGGGTCTTTGAGTCGGTAATGGGCAGGGACAGTTTCTCCATCCGCCCCGAAAACCTGACCAGCAACATGGAGCGTGGCCGGTTTGAAGAGATGGTACGCAGGGCCAAGGAGTATATTTATGAAGGGGATATATTTCAGGTGGTACTCTCACAGCGGTTTGACACCGATTTTGAAGGCGACCGCTTTATGCTCTACCGGGCCTTGCGTATGGTAAATCCTTCGCCGTACCTTTTCTACCTGGATTTTGAGGATTTTGCGCTGGTCGGCTCTTCGCCGGAGGTGCTGGTACGCGTTCAGGACGGCACCGCCGAGCTTTTGCCCATAGCGGGTACTCGTCCCCGGGGAAAAACCACGGAAGAGGATCTCGCCCTTGAAGAGGAACTTAAGAACGACCCCAAGGAGATTGCCGAGCATGTGATGCTCGTTGACCTCGGGCGCAATGATCTTTCACGCGTTTGCAAGTCGGGTACGGTGAGCCCCGTCCGCAGCCAGGCGATTGAAAGGTATTCCCACGTCATGCATATAGTGACAGACCTGAAAGGGGAGATGGCGGAAGATAAGTCGGCGGTCGACGCACTGATGCAGTGTTTTCCGGCGGGTACCGTCAGCGGGGCTCCCAAGATACGGGCGATGAAGATTATAGATGAACTGGAGCCCAGTAAGCGAGGACCCTACGCCGGTGCGGTCGGATATTTTGATTTTTCGGGTAACATGGATACCTGCATAGCCATACGGACGATGGTGGTAACCGACAACCGGGTATTTATTCAGGCGGGAGCAGGTATAGTGGCAGACAGCGATCCGTCCGGGGAATTTGAGGAGACCAGAAACAAAGCGGATGCTTTGGTTGAGGCCTTAAGCGTTGCGCTGGAAATATAAAGATGAACGATATCCAAACAGTAAAACAACAATGAAAACTATTTTATCGGGCATAACGCCATCGGGAAAACTGCACTTGGGAAACTATTTCGGAGCAATCCGTCAACATATACAGATGCAGGAGGAGGGCGATGCTTTCTATTTTATTGCGAATTACCATTCACTGACGTCCATCAACGATGGAGATGAAATCCGCGAAAATACGCTGGATATCGCTCTTGATTACCTGGCACTGGGACTGGATCCGGAAAAGTGTACCTTTTTTGCGCAGAGCGACGTGCCCCAGGTTACCGAGCTGGCGTGGATATTGGGTACCTTCTGCCCGGTAAGCCTGATGGAAAAGGGGGTGGCCTACAAGGATAAGGTAGCACAGGGGCTGAGCCCCAACATAGGCCTTTTTACCTATCCCATACTTCAGGCGGCCGACATCCTTATTTATAATTCGGATGTGGTGCCGGTGGGGCAGGACCAGAAACAGAATATTGAAATATGCCGTGACCTGGCCGGGAAGCTGAACCATAATTACGGCAGGGAGTTGCTGAAACTGCCAGAAGAACATATTGTTGAATCTGTAGCGGTAGTGCCCGGCATAGACGGACGGAAGATGAGCAAGTCGTATGGGAATACCATCGGCATATTTGATGAGGGCAAGGTGCTGAAGAAGAAGGTTATGTCAATCGAAACGGATTCAACCCCGCTGGATGAACCCAAGGACCCCGAATCGTGCAATGTCTTTGCACTTATCAAGCTCTTTGCGGATAAGGAGAAGAAAGCCGAAATAGCGGGCAACTACCGGGCCGGCGGATACGGCTATGGCCACGCCAAGAAGGAACTCCTGG
>CAYREV010000009.1:0-37314 GCA_964423345.1 uncultured Balneolaceae bacterium
CAATCATCTGTTCGGCATGGAAGCTGCCTTCACTGCCGGTAATGCCCTGTACAACTAATCGTGTATCCTTTCCAACGAGAACGCTCATTTTTAAGTGGTATGAAGAATTAAAAATTTTGTTTTTTTGATCGGTCGGAATATACCTACATCTTGCTGCTTTGACAAACACGGATCGCTGATTGAGCGGACTTCATTTAACAGTAGCCAGTAGCCAGTTAACAGTTGCCATAAGGCATAATTCAAAATCCATAATTCATAATTTAAAATTGCTTTATTAGGTGATTCTCTTCCCAAATTCCGTTATCATTTCATTTCAATGGCTACCATGATTCCCGATGAGAAAAAAGAGGAGGTACGGCACGCGGCGGATATCGTCGAAGTAGTGGGAGACTACGTCAAGCTTAAGCGCTCCGGACGCAGCTGGAAAGGATTGTGTCCCTTTCACGACGAAAAAACCCCTTCATTTCACGTGACCCCCGACCTGGGCATATACAAGTGCTTTGGCTGCGGGGAGTCGGGCGACGTTTTTAACTTCGTGATGGAGATGGAGGGAGTGGGGTTTGTGGAGGCGATGCGTTCGCTGGCCGATCGCTACGGGGTGTCGCTGCCCAAGGAAGAGGACCCGGAATTTGACGAGGAACACCACCTTCGGGAGGGAATATATCATGCCTTGCGTTATGCGGGCGTATTTTTCCACCGCCACCTGATGGAGACCGATGAGGCCGAAAAAGCGCGTCAATACCTGGCCGAACGGGGCTATAACCGAAAGATTATCAAGAAATACGGCTTGGGATATGCCCCGGCGGATGGAGACAAGCTCTACAGGGCTGCGGTCGACTCGGGACTCAATACCCAATACCTGCTGGAGGCGGGACTGGTGAAGCCGAGCAAGCGCGACGACGGCTTTTACGATACCTTCCGCGGGCGACTGATGTTTCCGATTTTCAACCCCTCCGGGAAGGTGATCGCCTTTGCCGGGCGGGTGCTGGGAAACAAGAAGACGGCCAAATATATCAACTCCCCCCAGACGAAGGTCTATAACAAGAGCGAGGTGCTGTACGGGGTGAATTTTGCCAAAAATGAGATCCGGAAAAACGACGAGGTGATCCTGGTAGAGGGGTATACCGACGTTATCTCCCTTCAGCAGCACGGTATTGACAATGTCACGGCCTCCAGCGGCACCTCCCTGACACCCCGGCAGATGAAGATCCTGCATCGCTACGGGGAGTTGATCACCATGATTTACGACTCCGACTCGGCCGGGCAGAAAGCGATGAAGCGGGGGATCAATATCGCCCTCTCGGAGGGCATGGATGTCAAGCTGTTGGAACTTCCCGAAGGGGAGGACCCCGATTCGTTTGTCCGCCAGTTCGGCCGGGACTCATTCCTGGAACTGAAAAAGGAGGAGTCGGAAGACTTCCTGAGTTACCAGATCCATAAGGCGGAGTCGGAGGGCAAGCTGGACGATCCCTCCCGGAAAAAGAAGGTGATCAACGAGGCCCTGGAAAGTATTGCCCATATCCCCGACAAGGTGGCGCGGGAAACCTACGTGCAGCATCTCAACAGCCTCGTCAAGGTAGGCGACCGGGCCCTCTTCGAGGAGCTTGGAAAGATCTTGAAGGAGCTGGAACAGGAGCGAAAACGCGCCCGGAGAAGAGAAAAGCGCCAGGCGGAGCGGGAAGCCCGGCAAGGGGAGCAGGAATCACCCCGCCACCATAGCGAGGCCTTCGAGGGACGGATGAAGGGCCGGCCCGAAAAGCGGGAGCCGGAACCCCCGAAGAAACGCCCCAACTACGAGAAGGAGCTTATTCGGCTGATGCTGATGTACGACCGCGACATGATCGACTATATCGGTTCCCTCTGTAATGAAAAACAGTTTGAGGATACGGAGCTGAGGGAGTTCTATTCGGATATCATCGAGCGGTACAAAAACGAGGAGCCGGTTTCGGTGGAGGCGTATGCCGACCGCGAGCATCCCTACCCGAAGCTGGTGGGGGAGATTGTACTCGAGCAGCACACCGTCAGCGAGCGGCATCACGAGAAGATCGGCATACAGTACAAACGCGACAAAAACCCTTATATGACGGCCAAGGGTGCCCTCAAGGCGCTCAAGATCCACCATCTCGACCGCCTGCAGGTGCAGCTGTACGAAAATTACAACAGTGCCGAAGGGGAGCAGAAGAAAGAGGTAATGAAAATGATGAAAGAGGCCGGCCGGCAACGAACGATTCTACAGCAGTCTCCGTTGGACGAGCTCTTCCCCGATCCCAAATCGGAGGCGGCCCAGCGGGTCTCGGACAAGGTGTTCCGGTATAAGATGAAAGATGAGCAGTAGCCCCCGAAGCTTTCAGGATTCGGTTGCCACGGCAATCCTGTCCTGAAAGCTAACCGATGCATTTTGAACCTATACCATGGCAGATTATTCCAAGGAACTTGATATAGCTGAAAAAGCGGCCCGGGAGGCGGCGGATATCATCCGCTCTTTCCGAGACAATCATAATTTTGAGATAAGCTTCAAGGGCAAGAACGACCTGGTTACCGATGCCGACCTGGCGGCCGAGGAAAAGATACTGGAGATCATTCGGGAGGCTTTTCCGGACGACCAGCTGCTGGCGGAGGAGACCGCCGGGCAGCAGGTACTGCCCGTCCAGCGTACCTGGCTGGTTGATCCCATTGACGGGACGACCAATTTCGCCCACGGCTTTCCCGTTTTTTGTGTGTCCATCGCCTTCTGGGAAGGGCAGGAGGCCAAGATGGGGCTTGTCCTTGAAGTCAACAGCGGGGAATGTTATTACGCCACTGACGGCGGAGGGGCGTTCCTGAACGGGGAGCCTATCTCCGTATCCTCCATAAGCGAACCCCGGTATTCCCTGGTGGGTACCGGTTTTCCCTATAACGATATGAGCCTGGTCAGAAACTACCTGCGCCTGTTTGAGTGGCTGATGTATCGCACCCAGGGCGTACGGAGGCCGGGCGCCGCCTCCTACGATCTTTGCTGCGTGGCCGCGGGGCGCTACGACGGTTTCTACGAGTATTCGCTGAACCCATGGGATGTGGGAGCGGCAAGCCTTATTGTCCGCGAGGCCGGCGGTACCATTACCGACTGGGAGGGAGGGGACAACTGGCTGTTCGGCAAGCGTATTGTGGCCGGCAACCCCGATATACACTCATTTCTGCTCAAAGCCATAAAAGAACACTTCTCAGAGGCCGAAATTAGAAACTAGAAGTAGAGCGCAAATCTACCGCATGGGAGAGGTTTCGAAGAAGGAGTCGAAGGAGCCGAATGGGATGGGTCCGTTGTAATACTTGAACGGCTCGCCGTAGGTGGTGCCGATCAGGTGCCCGTAGTGACGGGCACGCCCTTCAATACCCTCGAAAAATTCCTCGCTCGAAATGTAGGTTTCCGGCTCATTGCCGGGGTTTTTGACCTTAAACTGCGAATCGAAGGCCAGGATGGCTTGTTTCTTGGTTTTAAAAGTACCGGTGATGTCTACTACCAGGTCCGGCTCGAAGGGGCGGTCCTGCATGTAGTGCAGGATGTGGGAGGGACGCCACCGCTGCTGGGGGTTGCCGTCCCCGTCTGTGGTCTCAATCTTGGCAAGTCCGCTGTAAAAAATACTGTCCAATGCCAGGCGCGTGCACTCTCCGTGGTCGGGATGTCGGTCGGCCGGCGCACCGACCAGGCAGATATGGGGGCGGTAGGTTCGAACTTTCCGGATGATGCTGAGTTGGTTTTCCCGGCTGTTTTTAAGTTGCGTATCGGGCAGCCCCAGGTTTTCCCTAACCTCCAACCCTATGATATCTGCGGCTTTTTGGGATTCTTTCATTCGCTGTTCGGGAGTGCCCCTCGAGCCCATCTCGCCCCGGCTCAGGTCGACCACACCCACACTTTTGCCCTGTTCAACAAGTTTGGCAAGGGTACCCCCGCAACACAACTCGGTATCGTCGGGATGGGCGGCTATGGCTAATACATCAAGTCTGTTCATAACGGTCCTGTTTTTGCCTCCCAATATAGCTTAAAAAAGGGCTAGCTTAAAGGGGGATATACGGCTGGGATTGGATTTCAGTTAAATTCACGGAAAACAAACTATACCATTGAGTTAAAGCGCAGTTTCTTGTACTATTCATGAAACGAATTGAACCGAACAGACCTATCGATATGGATGAAGAAATTTTACACAATTTAAACCGCAGGCTGGACCTGGCCCTTGAAAGGGGACGCAAAATCGTCGAGGATGAACAGCTGGAGCAGCGCATTGACGAGCTTAAACGAAAGACGGAAGCGGCCATTCGCGAACATCCCCTGAGAAGTGTGGCAGTGGGGCTGTTTGCAGGATACGTAATTGGAAAATTATTTAGCTCTGACGACTAACACTATATGGCAGAAGGGGATACAGATCGTATTGTACATCGCTTAAAAGCTATTACGGCCGACCTGAAGCAGTATTTGGAAAAGCGGATTGAGCTGCTGCTTCTAACGGTCGGCGAGCAGTATTCCCGGTGGATTGCCGAGTCCGTGCAGCGGCTGGCGGGAATTTTTCTGCTGTTGGGTGCATTGATATTTTTACTGGTGGCCCTGGCGATATACCTGGGTGAGCTGCTGGACAACGAGAGCCTGGGTTATGTGCTGGTTTCTCTGCCGCTGTTGATAGCGGGCGCGATGCTGTTTTATTTGAAACCCGGGAGGCTGGCCGGCAATCTTCAGCAGCATTTTGAAGATGAACTGGTTAAGGCGATAACACCGGACAAAAAAAAGGATAAAAAACCGTTGAACCTTCCGGAAGCGAAGGAAGAACAAACATCCTAGGAACCTATTATGGCTGAAGATAAGATAGACAAGCTGGAGCAGAAGAAACGCGAATTGCAAAAAGAGCTGGATAACCTGCAGCAGGAGCTGGACGACTCTATAGATAAGGTGCGAACGGACGTCAGTTCCAGGCTGGATCCCTCCTCCATCATTAAAAAGCATCCGATCCCGGCTGTAGGGCTGTCCATACTGGTGGGATTTCTGGCCGGCAGCGGGGATAGAAAAAACCGTTCTGAATCTTCCGGCTCCAATATGAAATCGATCTTATGGGATGAGTTGAAAAAAATAGGCACTAAAAAGGTTATTTCGCTGGTGACCGATTACACTGAAAAAATACTATTGGATAAGAAAGACGAGCTGTTTTCTTCCTCCCCGACGAAAGCTGAAAAAGAGAACGGCAGTGTAAAAAAAGATTAACGCCCCGTCTCACCTCCGGCCTGCTGCAACTTTATACGCTTGATTCGTAACTAATGCGTCCATCTTACGTGTAAGATCACGACTTTACCTACATAACCCTTATTAAATCTACGACTTATGTACCGAGGCATTCTTCTATTTACCGTTCTTTGGTCTCTAAGCATGGCTTTGCAGGCCCAGGATGTACAAACCATTTCACTGCAGGAAGCTATCGATATAGCCCTGGAGAACAACTATCAGCTCAAGCAGGCCCGAAACAACCTTGAACTGAATGAGCGGGGTAATTTCAGTGAATATGCCGATTTCCTTCCCTCAGTATCCGGCAACCTGAACGGCTCCAGCCGCAAAGGCCAGCAGCTGATCAGGCAGGGAGACAGCCAGGTTTTCGTCGATAACGTCACCAACGGGGTCAGCGGTAGCCTGAGTGCCAACCTGCCCCTTTTCAACGGTTTTCAGAATATCATATCCCTGCGGATCAACGAGAAGAACCGCCTTTCGTCGGAGGAACAGCTGCAATGGGCCAGGGAGAATGTGATCTTCAATACGGCCTCCGCCTTCCTTCAGGTGCTGCTGAACCGCCAGCTGCTGGAGATCGCCCGGGAGGACCTGGTTTCCTCTCAAAAGCAGCTGGAGCAGGTCAGTGCCCAGGTGGAGGTAGGGTCGAGGCCTACGGTGGACCTCTACAACCAGGAATCTACCGTGGCCAATAACGAACTGACGGTGACCCGTCGAGAGAACAACCTTAAATTAAGCAAGCTGCAGCTGATACGTCAGCTTCAGGTGGACCCCCAGGGCGACTATAAATTTGTGATACCGCAGCTTGAGGCCGACAGCACTGCCATTGAAAGAGATACAGGTTATGCCCTCGACCACCTGATCGAACAGGCCATCTCCAACCGGTCGGACCTGAAAAGCGAGATGGCGAATGTGCGAACCCTGGAGCTGAGGCTTAAACAGACAAAGTTTGAACTCCTTCCAACACTCAATGCCAGCGCCACCCTTTCCTCCGGCTACAGCGACCAGTATTTCGGGGGCGGGGTAAGTTTCAACGACCAGTTTTTTGACCAGAATTTCACCCGTTCGGCGGGACTCTCCCTGAGTATTCCCATTTTCAGCAACTGGAACCGCATGTACAATATCCAGAGTGCCAAGGTGGAGCTCAAAAATGCGGAGCTGGGACTGGAAAATACCCGGCTGCAGATCATCCAGGAAGTGACCCAGGCCTATAACGATTACATCTCCTACAGCAAGGAACTGGAATCTACGGGCAAAGCCCTGCGGGCCGCCGAAAAGACCTTTGAAACCCAGCAGGAGCGCTATGAAGTGGGGGCGGGGACCCTGATTGAGCTGAGCGATGCCAATGCCCAGTACGTGCAGGCCCGGTCAAACCGGGCCCAGGCCGTCTTCAACTTTATTTTTCAGCAGAAGCTGCTGGATTATTATATAGGCAAGCTGAACGAGGAAATTTCCATCCGGAACTGATAGACGGCAGGGCGGCCGGCTGCAGCCGGCCGTACCGCTATCCCGGGAGGCAACTCTTTTTATGACTAATTGAGGGAAGCCGATCCCTGTAACCCTTTGTTGATGCCCTTTACCATAGCCGTGGGCCCGAAGCCACAGGCCGCTAAAAAAACACGGCTTAATTTGGGAAGGAAGTGATAATCCATGTATTTTCAGGCAGTTCCATGGCCTGCTCGGCTACAGGTAAAATATTAGGCTTGCAAGACGTATATTATATAGGCAAGGAAACCATAATTAACACGCACCGCATTTGAATTACCAGACAGACAATTACAGCCCCAACACTCAGTTTTCGGTATTTCCGCCGGCCGTCAAGCATCTGTTGATTATTAACGGCTTGTTTTTCGTAGGACTCAGCACCCCGGGCATCGGAAAGATGTTGTTTCAGTACGGAGCGCTCTGGCCGCTCGGTTCGGGTCTCTTTGAACCCTGGCAGCTGGTCAGCTATATGTTCCTGCACGGCAGTTTCGGGCATATCCTGATCAATCTCTTTGCCCTCTGGATGTTCGGGCAGTCCATTGAAAATTTCTGGGGAACCAAACGGTTTACCGTCTACTATTTCCTGACCGGCATCGGCGCGGCTTTGCTGCATATGTTTATTGGTGGCGGAGGAGCACCCACGGTAGGGGCCTCCGGGGCGGTATACGGCATCCTGTTGGCTTTCGGGATGATGTTTCCCAACAGGCAGATCATGTTGCTCTTTCCGCCCATACCGATGAAGGCCAAGTATTTTGTAGCTATCTTCGGGGCTATTGAGTTGATCAGCGGTATTACGCGCGCCAACAGCGGGGTGGCCCACTTTGCCCACCTCGGAGGCATGCTGGTAGGTTTTATACTGATCAAATACTGGGGCATCAAAGGAGAAGACGATTATTACAGCTGATTATCTCTGCGGCAGTGAAGATGTCACAGCTGTTAAGAGGATCATCTAAAAGGCAGATATGTATAACGAATCATTCGGAAGTTCAGTCAAGCGCGGGTTTATGAACCTGCCGGTGGCCATACGCACCATCCTGGGATTATCGGTAGGAGTGTACCTGCTGCAAGTGTTGGGTCAGGTTTTCGGCGGGGCGGCCTTCAGCAAGGGACTGGTGGAGCTCTTTGCCTTCTATCCGGAGTGGCAGACCGCCCTGTTGCAGCCCTGGCGCATGGTCACCTACATGTTCCTGCATGCCGGTGCCTGGCACATTATTTTTAACATGCTCTGGCTCTGGTGGATGGGCCGTGCGGTAGAGGAGACCCTCGGTCCCCGCTCATTCACCGTCATCTACCTGGGGTCGGGTATGGGAGGGGCCCTGCTGGATGTCTTTTTTGCCCAGTTCCTGGGTATCAACTTCGTGATCGGGGCCTCCGGGGCGGTGTTCGGCGTGATGGTGGCCTTTGCCATGCTTTATCCCACCATGCCCATTCACCTGTTTCTGCTTCCGCCCGTGCAGGCCCGCTACGTAGTGGCAGGGCTGATTGCCCTGAACATCCTTTCGCTCGGGGGAGGGGGCAACGTCGCCCATATCGTACATCTCGGCGGGGCCGGCATCGGATACCTCTTTATGAAAGCCCGAAGGGGCGGGGTGGACCTGAGCGGCATCGTTCGTCCCCTGGAAGGCATCTGGCATGAGCTGAAAAAGATGTACGGGGGAGGCAAAAGCCGGCAGAGGAACAAGAATATGTATTCGGTATCGGACGTTGAAATCATTGATGAGGAGGAGGAAACCGAACTGGACGCCATCCTTGAAAAGATATCGAAGAAGGGGTATGACGGATTGACCAAGGAGGAGAAAAAGAAACTGTTTGAACTGAGCAAAAAAAATTAAAATTTCATTGTATGTCAGATATCGAAAGACGCAAATCCATCCAGGTCATGGTAGGTGACGTACCGGTAGGAGGAGACGCACCTATAGTCGTACAGTCGATGACCAACACCGACACGGCCGACGTGGAAGCCACGGTAGAGCAGATCAAGCACCTGCACCAGGCCGGATCGGAGATCGTTCGCATCACCGTAAACAACAAGGAGGCGGCCAAAGCCGTACCGGAGATCAAGGAACGGCTGCTGGACGACGGCGTGACCGTTCCCATCGTGGGCGATTTCCATTATAACGGGCACGTGTTGCTCACGCAGTACCCGGAGGCGGCCAAAGCCCTTTCGAAATTCCGTATCAACCCGGGCAATGTAGGCACCAAAACCCGCGATGAGAATTTCTGTACCATCGTGGAGCAGGCCATCAAGTACGACAAGCCGGTGCGCATAGGCGTCAACTGGGGCTCCCTGGATCAGCAGCTGCTGGCCGACAAGATGGACGCCAACAGCAAGCTGGAGGAGCCGAAATCGTCGAAGCAGGTGATGCTCGACACCATGGTGGAGAGCGCAAAGCGGTCGGCCGAGCTGGCCGAAAGCGTGGGGCTGCCCTCCAACAAGATTGTGATCAGCTGCAAGATGTCGCATGTACAGGACGTGGTAAACGTCTATGAACGCATTGCCGAAATCGTGGATTACCCGCTGCACGTGGGGCTCACCGAGGCCGGCATGGGCATGAAAGGGACTGTGGCCAGTACCGCCGCCCTGTCGGTCCTCCTCCAACAAGGCATCGGAGATACCATCCGCGTATCGCTGACTCCCAAACCGGGCGGCGACCGGGCCGAAGAGGTGCGCATCTGCCAACAGATCCTGCAGTCACTGGGCATCCGCAACTTCATCCCGCAGGTGACCGCCTGCCCGGGCTGCGGACGTACCAACAGCACCTATTTTCAGGAGCTTGCCGAGGAGATTCAAAAATACCTCCGGGAGATGATGCCGGTATGGCGCGAGATGTACCCCGGCGTGGAAGAGATGAACGTAGCCGTGATGGGCTGCGTGGTCAACGGCCCGGGAGAGTCGCGCAACGCCAACATAGGCATCTCCCTGCCCGGCACCTTCGAGGAACCCAAGGCCCCGGTCTATATGGACGGAGAGCACCATACCACCCTTCGAGGAGAGGGCATCGGCAAGGAGTTCCGGGAGATATTGGACAAATACGTTATGGAGACCTACGGAGAGGGCAGTAAAGAGCAGCTGGAAGAGGCAGGATAACCCCCGCACCCAATGATCGCTTTATGAATAGGAAAATCCTTGCGGCAGTCATCGCGGCCACACTTGCCGTTGGATTCTATCTCTTGTTTTATTACGATCCGGCCGTAATTGACGAGGCGTATATCTCTACCGAGGCCTTTAGAAGCCTGGAAAATAAGCTGGAAACAGAAGAGAATCAGGAGAAAGAAATTGAAAACGTATTAAAGGAGGTTGCGGCCGATATGCTCCGTGATCCGGCCATCCCTGAATTCAGCCTTCCCTACACCCAAAAACTGGATGCTTCGGCATCGGAGGGGGACCCGCCGCTTTTGAACAGGATGATTCGTACGCCCCACGGCAGCCGGAAGTATGGATTCAGGGGAATAGGGAGATCGGTTCACGACACCTTAAGCCTGCTGTGGTATACGGCACGAGGTCCGGCCCCCCACCGGGAGATGGACTTCATACTGGCAACAGCCAGGGGAGAAACCATTGCGGATGTTCAAAAGGTGGCAACCTTCAGAAAAACCATTTCTGAAGAGATAACCGGGCGGCTTCAAATAGATAGCGATCTCTCTATCCGTGTGGAGGTGAGGAGGATTCGGTATTATCCCATAAGGCAGGAATACCGCTCGAATTACCGCTATACTATTGGGCAGGCCGGCAGGATTAGCTCCCGCAATCCATGGAAATAATTCTTTATTCTGAATGCTATTTTATGGATCATTGAACCTTTTGTTAAAACCATCGACCTAATGAAAAAATTTAGTTCACTTATAGTTTTACTGCTGATTGGCTTCCCTGCACTCTCTTTTGCACAGGTGGCCGATAGCACCCGGTCGGAGGCCCGGGCCGACTCCCTCTACGACCGGTACGAGGAAGAGCAGGCCCTGGATGCCTATAACAGGATACTGGAGCGGGATCCGGACCACTACCGGGCGCTGTGGAGGGCCAGCTTTCTCTATTCCCGCGTCGGCAACCGCAAAGAGAAGGAGGAGGATCAGCACAAATATTTTAACCGGGGCATTGAGCTGGCCGAACGGGCGCTGAAGGTTGATTCGGCCGACGCCCGTTCCAATTTTGTGATGGCCGTGGCCATGGGTCGCAAGGCACTGATATCGGGCGCCCGCGATCGGGTGGCGGCATCCAGGGAGATCAAGAAATATGCCGACCGGGCCCTGCGGTACGACAGTACCCACGCGGGAGCGTGGCATGTGCTGGGGCGCTGGCATTTTAAAGTAGCCAACCTCAGCTGGATCGAACGGATGGCGGCCAACGCCCTCTTCGGGGGCATTCCCGGCGACGCCACAAACCCCCAAGCCGCAGAGGCTATCCGCAAAGCCATAGGCTATAACGATGAATACGTCTTATATTATCACGACCTGGCCATGGTCTACGAGGAGATGGGGCAGGAGCAAAAGGCCCGTGAGGCCTGCAGGGCGGCCCTGGAGAAGGAAATGCTGACACCCGACGACCCCCGGCTTAAAAAGGAATGCCGGCAGTGGATCTCGGAATGGAAATGATACATTAACCATCAACTTACAAGCAGAAACGAATTTGATGTCATCTGAAACAGATTCGGCTTCTTCGGAAGCCCTTGACAAACAGTATCACGCTCCGGAATGGGCCAAACATGTAGTTTGGTACCAGATTTTTCCGGAGCGCTTTTGTAACGGCGACCCTTCCAACGACCCGGTGCGCCAGCGTGTAGCGGGCGACAAACAGATCCCGGAAAATTGGGCGATCTCTCCCTGGACCGGCGACTGGTACGAGCGGGCGGACTGGGAACGGGAGATGGGTCCTGAATTTCGGGACAGCGTATTCTTCCGCCGTTACGGGGGCGACATACAGGGCATCATCGACAAGCTGGACTACCTGCAGGAGCTGGGTATTACAGCCATCTACCTGAACCCGGTCTTTGACGCCGTTTCCCTGCACAAGTACGATACGAGCAGTTTCCGGCATGTGGACCGTTTTTTCGGCCCGGATCCGGAGGGCGATACGGCCATCATCGAAGAGGAGGATCCCGAAGACCCCTCCACCTGGCAGTGGACGGCGGCCGACCGCCTGTTTCTGGAACTGGTTGAGGAGATACACCGGCGCGGCATGCGCATCATTATCGATGCGGTATTCAACCATACGGGTACCGATTTCTGGGCCTTCCGCGATGTGGCGGACAGGCAGCAGCAGTCGGAGTTCCGCGGCTGGTATGATATCATCTCTTTTGAGAATGGCCGTGAGGGGGAGGAAACGGAATTTGACTACCACTCCTGGTGGGGCATCAAGGACCTGCCGGAATTGCGGCAGAAGGACGGAAACCTGGTGGAGCCGGTGCGCAACCATATCAAGGCGATCACCCGGCGCTGGATGGATCCCTATGGCGACGGCGACCTCTGCAGGGGGGTGGACGGCTGGCGACTGGACGTGCCGGAGGAGGTGGGCACCCCGTTTTGGAGGGAATGGTGTTCCATGGTCCGCCAAATCAACCCCGAGGCCTATATCACCGGGGAGATCTGGGATGAGAAGGCCGCCGGGTACCTGAAGGGCGACCTGTTTAACGGGGTCATGAACTACCAGTTTGCCAAGGCGGTTCAGGCTTTTATGATCGACCGCTGCATCACGGCTCCGGAGTTCCGGGACCGGCTGAGGGCAACCCGCGAAAGCTTCCCCCCGGAAGCCAACTACGTGGTGCAAAACCTGATGGACAGCCACGATACGCCCCGGCTGGCATCTATGATATTGAACCCGGGCCGTGAATACGACACCGAGGGGCGTCCGGAGGAGGGTTTTGACATTCGAAAGCCGGATGAACACCACCGGAGGATCCAAAAGCTCATCGCCCTGTTTCAATTTACCTATGTGGGAGCTCCCATGATCTATTACGGTACCGAGGCGGGCATGTGGGGGGCGGACGATCCCGACGACCGCAAGCCGATGCTCTGGCCGGAGATGGAATATGAGGATGAAAAGGCCCACCCGATGGGAGAAGAGCGGCTGCCGGATACCAACCGTTTTGACCGGGAACTGTATGAGTGGTACCGGAAACTGATCGGGATACGCAATGAATATGAAGCATTGCAGGCAGGCGGGTTCAACGTCCTCGAAGCCGACGCTGAAAGGTCTGTTTTTGCTTTCGCCAGGCATGCAGAAGGGGAGGCCCCCGGTGTTATTATCGTGCTGAACCGTTCGGAAGATGAGCAGACTGTGGCCCTGGAAGCGGGCGGTCCGGCCGGTGCGTATAATGCCCTGGAAGAGTTGATATCGGGCGGTACCCACTCCGTTGAAGAGGGACGGGTGGAGCTGAACCTGGACCCCGTATCGGGAGCGATACTGATCCCCAAAAAGTGAACGGATGAAACTTAAACAGAAATATTTTATTCCTTTTCTGGCTATCGGGGCCCTCCTGACGGCCCTGCTGATCACCTACTTCACCATCAGTTCCCAGAATGCCGAACGGCAGGCCTTCCGCAAGGCGATTGTCAGGCAGGACAGCCTGAAGACGGAGTTCATGTCCCGCCTGGAAGGTTCCGACAGTCTGTCGGTCCGTTCGTTTGCAGGCAAATACGTGGTATTGGACTTCTGGGCTACCTGGTCCAATTTCTCGGAGGAGGTCCACCGCGACCTGGCCGCCCTGAAACAGAAATACCCCGACAAACTGGAGGTTGTCGCCGCTGTGGTCAAGGACCGGCGGGACAAGGTGAGAAGCTATGTCCAAAACCACGACTATCCCTTTGTGTTTGTAGACGGGGGACGAATATTCAATAGATACGGCTTCCCGGGCATTCCGGTGGAATTGGTCTACACCCCGGAGGGCGAAATCAAGCAGGTCTTTTTCGGCTATTCGGGCCCGGCTCACTTTGACAGTCTGAAAACCATCCTGGAAGATGCCCGATAAACAGTTTGTCATAGCAGATGGAGAAATGATGGAATCCGGCCGGGCCGCAGTGCCGGTCGAATCCCGGGGACTGATGTACGGCGACGGCTGTTTTGAGACGCTCCGGCTCTATGGGGGATCTTTCTTCAAGCTCGGCAGCCATCTCCGGCGCCTGAAAGAGGCGGCCGGCTATCTGGGCCTGGTTTATCCGGGGGAGCTGGAAGCGGGTCGGCTGAAGCGGGATATAGCAAAACTGGCTAAGAAAAACGGGCTTGAGAGCGGAGATGCCATCGCCCGGATGCAGATCTGGCGGGGAGGCATACGCGGCTACCGCCCGCAAGCAGAGGCCGCTACCCATTATTCCCTGATGGTTACCGGCTTGCCCCCTTCGGACGACGCCATCACTCTCTCCACCGTACATACCCGGAGAATCCCCTCTGCGGCCCTGCCATCGCGGTTCAAGCTATGCAACAACATCAACTACATCGCCGCGGTAAAGGAGGCTTCTGCCAAGGGGGCCGATGATGCCCTGATGCAGACGGTTGAGGGATACGTGTCGGAGACCACCATTGCCAATATCTTCTGGATAAAGGGCAATACGGTTTATACTCCCTCCGAATCATGCGACCTCTTGCCGGGCATCACGCGCGCGGTCATACTGGAACTGCTTAAGGGAGATTCCCGCTACCGGCTTCGGGAAGGGAGCTACCGCCCGGAGGATCTGATGGATGCCGATGCGGCGTGGATCTGCAACTCCGTTCGCGAAATAGTGCCGGTAGCCCGAGTCAATGAGGCCTCCCTTGCGGTGGACCACCAGCTGTTATTCTCTTTGAAGAATCAGTTTGAGGCATATCTAAAAGAGAATCTGGAGGATTGATGGCCGACCGCCTGGACATAATGGTACAAGCGCTGCGGGACAGGGGGGCGGTATTCCTGCTCGAGTCGCAGTCGGCGGACCACCCGGCCGGCCGCTATACCTACCTGGCCGGATCCCCCCGGGCTTCCATCCGGGCCCATGGAGATGAAATCCAGCTTGAAGAGGGGAGTGAAAAGCAAACCTTCAGCTCCAATCCCTGGAAAGCCCTGGGTGAGTTTCGTTCGGATAGGAAAGGATGGATGTTCGGCTACCTGGGCTATGACCTCAAGAACAGCCTGGAAGACCTCAGCTCGGAGAATCCCGACCCGGTCGGCGCGCCGGACATGTATTTCATGATACCGGGGGTTCTGATTCGCATCGACCGCAAAACGGGAGAGCTGAAGCCGATTTGCGGAGAGGTGCCGGAGGGGGTAGCCCCTCAACCGGAAAAGGGTTTCAGGGTGGGGCAGCTTCAAACGGCGGTCGACCGAAACGCCTACCTGCAAACCATCCGGGAAGCACAGGAGAGGATTACCGAAGGGTCTTTTTATGAAATTAACCTGTCACACCAGTTGCATGCCACCTTTGAAGGGGATTCCTATGAGCTGTACCGCAGGATGAAAAAACTGGGTCCGGTGCCTTTTGGGGTCTATGCGGCATTCGGGGAGTATGCCCTCTGCTGCCAGTCGCCCGAACGGTTTCTGGGCAGGCGGGGCAGCCGGGTGTTTTCCCAGCCCATCAAGGGGACCATCGGGCGGGGGGAGGACCCTGCGGCGGACAAAATACTTCGGGAAAAACTGAAAGAATCGATAAAGGAGCAGGCCGAAAACCTGATGATTGTAGACCTGGTGCGCAACGACCTCAGCCGCATTGCCCGGCAGGGAAGCGTGCAGGTATCCGGGCTCTTTGATATACAGACTTTCGATACGGTCCACCAGATGGTTTCGACGGTGGAGGCTGAAACCGATATGGACGATCCCATTGAAATCATAAAACCCTGTTTTCCCATGGGATCCATGACCGGGGCTCCCAAGATCAGCGCCATGAAAGCCATTGAGGAGTTGGAAACCTACCGGCGAAATATCTATTCCGGGGCCGTGGGATATATAGACCCGAAGGGCGATTTTGATTTCAACGTTGTGATCCGTTCGGCCGTTATAAAAAACGATCGGCTCTACTATGCTGTAGGGGGGGCCGTCACCGGAGATTCCGATCCCGTTGCGGAGTGGGAGGAGACCCTGGTCAAGGCCCGTGCCCTGACCGGTATTCTATAGCCCGGACGCTACTGCATATTAGTATAGGGGGCGGGAACATCTTCGGCAACAAACCATAGGGAAAGAGCCGGGGAGATGCCGGCCCTTTCGGTGCCATCATCAATTAAAAGTACATCAAAGCGTATTTTTTTGTTAGCTTACGGGCCATTTGCGAAAACAGGATTGAATAGAGGACAGAACTAAACAGCAGGCAGATGTCATCAAATATTGCAGGAATGAAAAAAATCGGTGTTTTGACTTCCGGGGGGGATGCTCCGGGAATGAATGCGGCTATCCGTGCCGTGGTTCGCACATGTGTGTACTATGATATCGAACCCTGTGGCATCATGGAGGGGTACGACGGTTTGATCAACAACGAAATCATCGAGATGGATGCCAGCTCCGTAAAGCATATCATCCACCAGGGCGGCACCATCCTGAAGTCGGCCCGGAGTGAGGAGTTCAGGACCGAAGAGGGCAGGAAGAAAGCGTGGAAGCATGTGGAGGAAGCCGGGCTCGACGGACTGGTGGTCATAGGGGGCGACGGTACCTTCAAGGGGGCGATGGCCTTCGGGGCGGAGTTCAGTTTTCCCATTGTAGGGATCCCCGGGACCATCGACAATGATATTTACGGTACCGACTATACGCTGGGTTTCGATACGGCCACCAATACCGTGGTGGATGCGGTGGACAAGATTCGTGATACGGCCACCTCGCATAACCGCCTGTTCTTTATTGAGGTGATGGGCAGGGATGCCGGGTTTATCGCACTGAACTCGGGTATTGCCGCCGGGGCCGAGGAGATATTGATTCCCGAAAAAGACCGGGATGTGGAGCTGCTCTTTGAATCGCTGGAGATAACCTCCCGTAGGAACAAGACCTCCCGGCTGGTGATAGTGGCCGAAGGGGATAAAAATGGAAGCGTCTATGATTTGGAAAGGCGGGTAAAAGAGCAGTTTGGCGACCGCTATGAAACCAAGGTGACCATCCTGGGGCATATACAGAGGGGCGGCCGGCCCACCTGTTCGGACCGCGTACTGGCCAGCCGGCTGGGCGTGAGCTCGGTCGAGGCGCTTATGGAAGGGCAGCATTATGTGATGGTCGGGGTGCGAAACAGGAAACTGGTCTATACCAACTTTGAGCAGGCCACCAAGCAAAACCCCGAAATGGACGAGGAGCTGCTGCGCATAGCGCATATCATTTCGATTTAAAGGCAATACAAGTAGTGAGTAGAAGGCTGGTGGTAAAAGGGGAGACGGAGGCCACGGATCCGGCGCTGAGCAGTGTCCTGTTTAAACACGAAAAACCATTGCCTCAATCAGCATTGATTTAAAAAAAGTTCTTTTACTTTGTGATGAATAATTATTTTACTCTTTAAAGCTTTTGCCCTGAACCCTTAACGCAATGTATATCATGAAGGCATCGAAACGCACCCGCTACCCGCTGCTCCTACTTATCCTTATCCTCTTTGTCAGCGGCTGTTTGCAGCAGGATGGATCCGCAGAGCTGAACAAGGAAGCGCTAAAGCAGCATCCCGAGTGGACGAAAAGCGCAAATATCTATGAGGTGAATATCCGGCAGTATACCCCCGAAGGAACGTTGAACGCCTTTAAGAAGGACCTGCCCCGACTGAAGGAGATGGGAGTGGATATCGTCTGGCTGATGCCTATTCATCCGATCGGGGAGAAAAACCGGAAGGGGGAGCTGGGCAGCTACTACTCCATCCGCGACTACAGGGCGGTCAACCCCAACTTCGGTACCATGGAAGATTTCAAGGCATTGGTGGAGGAGGTGCACAGCCACGATATGAAAATCATTATGGACTGGGTGCCCAATCATACGGCATGGGATCACCCCTGGGTGGAGAACCACCCCGAATTCTACGCCAAGGATTCCACCGGACAGATAACCTACGAGGCCGACTGGACCGACATAGCCCTGCTCAATTATGAAAACAAAAAGCTGTGGCCCAAGATGATAGACGCCATGAGCTACTGGGTGGAGGAGGCCGATATCGACGGTTTCAGGGTCGACCACGCCTCCCATGAGATCCCCATGTCATTCTGGGAGGAGGCCGTGCCCCAAATTGACGCTATCAAGGAAGGCCTGTTCTGGTTGGCCGAATGGAACGACCCCAAGCTGCATCCCGTATTTGACGCTTCCTATACCTGGGAGTATTTTCACCTGACCACCGATATCGCAGCCGGCAATAAGCCCCTGGATGCGCTTGACCACTATCTCAGGAGGCAAAATACCTTGTTCCCCGAGCATGCCTACCGGATGTACTTTACCACCAACCACGATGAGAATTCCTGGAACGGGACCGATCGTGAGCTTTTCGGGGATAATTTCCGAAATTTTGCCGTCCTGGCGGCCACCATAGACGGCATGCCGTTGGTATACAACGGGCAGGAGTCGGGGCTCTACCAGCGACTGGAGTTTTTCAAAAAGGACACCATCAACTGGAAGGAGTACAAGCACCAGGATTTCTATGCTACGCTCTTCGAGCTGAAAGACCGCAACCGGGCCCTGTGGAACGGGCAGTATGGCGGCGAGTATAGCCGGGTTGCCAACAGCCGTGAGGAGGATGTTTTTTCCTACAGGCGAGCCAGGGGTGAGCAGGAGGTATTTGTAGCCTTGAACATGAGTGGGGAAGAACTCACCGTTGAATTCCCCGGCGAAACCTCCGGGGTAAAATACACCAACACTTTTACCGGTGAAACACAGGGTATAGGAGGGGAAGGGATTACGATGGCACCGCACTCGTACCTGGTATTGGAGAAATAAAATAATACCCTGCAGCCGGGATAGAAGCTGTTGGCAGGGGGTACAATCCTAATCGATAGAACTGAATATCTATGAGTGATTCAGCCAAGAAACCGTCACTGGGATTCTGGGAGATCTGGAATATGAGCTTCGGCTTTTTAGGGATACAATTCGGATTTGCCCTGCAAAATGCCAATGTCAGCCGAATCTTTGAAACCCTGGGAGCCTCGATCGATGATATCCCCATCCTGTGGATTGCCGCGCCGGTGACGGGACTGGTGGTCCAGCCGATCATCGGGCACATGAGCGATAAGACGTGGAACGCCTTGGGACGCAGGCGCCCCTATTTCCTTTTCGGTGCTATCTTTGCCTCCCTGGCACTGATAGCAATGCCCAACTCGCCCGTACTCTGGATGGCGGCAGGTATGTTGTGGATCATGGATGCCTCCATCAATATATCGATGGAGCCTTTTCGGGCCTTTGTAGGGGATATGCTTCCCTCGCATCAGCGCACCAAGGGCTTTGCCATGCAGAGCTTCTTTATCGGTACTGGGGCGGTGATCGCTTCGGCCCTTCCCTATATGATGACCAACTGGTTCGGCATCTCCAACACGGCTCCCACAGGCGTGGTGCCCCCTTCGGTAAAATGGTCGTTCTACCTGGGAGCCATGGTCTTTTTCCTGGCGGTTCTGTGGACGGTGGTCCGCACCAGGGAATATCCGCCCGAGGAGTTTGAGCGCTATAACAGAGGGGAGAGCCGGGGCGAATCCCTGCTTGATGCGGCCGGGAAGGGTAGCGCCGAAGAGGCCGGCGACGGCAGCCGCAAGCTGTATTTCGGTTTTATAGCCTCCATGGTGGGTGTACTGGCCAGCTATATGGTGTTTGTTCAACAGTATCAAAAGGAGTTGTATGTTTTCTCCTTCGGACTGGCGGCGCTGGGCATGATCATGGTCATGGCCGGGATCTTGCAGAAAAAGGGCAGGCACGACCACGGACTGGTGGTGGTGATGTCCGATTTTATCAATATGCCCAAGACCATGCTGCAGCTGTCATTCGTACAGTTTTTTTCCTGGTTTGCCCTCTTTGCCATGTGGATCTATACGACGGCCGCCGTCACCTCCCACATTTACGGCACCAGCGATACCACTTCGCTTCTGTACAATGAAGGGGCCGACTGGGTAGGCATCTGTTTCGCCGTATACAACGGCTTTGCCGCTATCATTGCCTTTGCGCTTCCCCCCATGGCCCGACTGACGAGCCGTAAAGTGGTGCATGCCCTCTCCCTGCTGGTGGGAGGCATCAGCCTGGCGGGAATCTACTTTATGAGCGACCCGAACATGCTGCTGCTCTCCATGGTGGGGATCGGGCTGGCATGGGCCAGCATACTCGCCATGCCCTACGCCATCCTCTCGGGCGCCCTTCCCGGAGAAAAGATGGGGGTCTATATGGGAATATTTAACTTCTTCATCGTCATACCCCAGATCGTGGCGGCCAGTATCCTGGGCTTCATGCTGCGCAATTACTTTGGAGGGGAAGCCATCTTCGCCCTTATCACCGGCGGCATTTCCATGGGGATAGCGGCCGCACTGATGTTTTTTGTGGACGACGTGGAGGAGAGCGAAGCGGTGCTATAAGGGGAGTCGGCTGAAGAGCCCAAGGCCGGTTGATTCCGGCTTGCCGCAAAGAGGAGGAACATTAGAGGTCCACTTGAAATGATATGCCTCTCTATTAGGTTATGGATTTTGAATAATAACACCATAACTGGGTATATCAGATGAGTGATCTACATGAATCGGTGCAGACGCTGGGACAGCTGAAAGAAAGCGGATGGGAATCCATCCCGGTGAAGGAGGAGATTCGGCGGAATGTCGCACGTAAGATAAAAGAGGGTGAGACCCTGTTTCCGGGCATCAGGGGATACGACAAATCGGTTATACCGCAGTTGCAGCACGCCCTGCTGGCAAAGCACGATCTCATATTGCTGGGCCTGCGCGGGCAGGCTAAGACGAAAATACTGAGGCTGATGACCCGTTTTTTGGATGAATGGATGCCGGTGATCCAAGGCTCGGAAATCAATGACGATCCCCTTAACCCGCTCTCCAAACAGGCGCGGGAACGAGTCGGGCAGGAGGGGGATGAAACGCCGGTAGAGTGGATCCATCGAAGCCGACGCTACGGGGAAAAGCTGGCTACGCCCGATACCACCGTGGCCGACCTGATCGGGGATATCGACCCTATCAAAGCGGCTGCCAAAAAGCTTACCCTGGCCGACGAGAAAGTGATCAACTTCGGACTGGTACCGAGGACCAACAGGGGCATTTTTGCCATCAACGAGCTGCCTGACCTCCAGCCGCGCATACAGGTGGCCCTGCTCAATATTATGCAGGAACGGGATATTCAGATCAGGGGATTCAATGTGCGCATACCCCTGGATATTGTGATGGTGTTCTCGGCCAACCCGGAAGATTATACCAGCCGCGGTAATATCATCACCCCGCTTAAAGACCGTATCGACTCACAGATTATGACCCATTACCCGCGGGAGCTTGAGGTGGGAATGGAAATTACCGAACAGGAGTCGTGGACCCAGCGCAACGGGCTGGTGCAGGTGGAGGTTCCGGAAATCATCAGGCAGGTGATCGAACAGGTGGCCTTTGAAGCCAGGGATTCCGAGTATATCGACCAGAAAAGCGGGGTTTCCACCCGCATGCCCATCACGGCCATGGAACAGCTGATATCGGCCGCCGAGCGGCGCGCCCTGCTGAATGAGGAAAAGGAGACCACGGCACGGATAACCGACCTGTTTCATATTGTCCCCGCTCTGACCGGCAAGCTGGAACTGGTATACGAGGGGGAACAGGAGGGGGCGGTGAATGTGGCCAAGCATATTATCGGGAAAGCCGTCAAGAATACCTTTAACCGCTATTATCCCGATCCCCGCCAGCAGAAGAAAAAAGAGGGGGAGAGTGTATACCGGCCCATCCTCGACTGGTTCGCCGAAGGCCATGAAGTGGAGCTGACGGATTTTGAAGGACATAAAAGCTATAAGAAGAAACTCAGCGGCGTTGGGGGTCTGGCAGATTTTGTAGGCAGGGAGACTCCCGGAAGCCTGGACGATGAGGAGGCGGTGCTGATGGATTTTGTCCTGGAAGCCCTTCACCAGCATTCCATGGTGGGCAGGGAGGATCTCGACGACCGCCGTTCCTACAACGATATGCTTGGCAGCATGCTGGGTTCGATGGATGACCTGGACGATTTTGAGGATTTTGACCGTTAAAATAGATTGCAATAGGATAATTATAGTCGTATATTTGGCACCTGAAATAAAGCCTTAAAGCAACGCATATATCCATGAAAGAAGGAATTCATCCAGATTACGAAGAAATTACGGTAGTCCTGAGCGACGGGACGGAATTTAAGACTCGCAGCACAATGGACGTGAAGGACGGAGTGTATAAAAGCGAGGTAGATTCCAAGAACCACCCCTTTTATACCGACAACCTGAAGCTGCAGAAGAAAGCCGACCGTATTGACCGGTTTAACAAGCGGTACGGTAAGGACAGCTAGGTTTTTATCCATTTTCAAAGAGGAGGATGACCGGCAGTGCCGGATCATCCTCTTTTTATTTTATGTAAATGCTAAATTGTTGTTGGCCATATATTTAAGTCTGGCAATATAAAATTTATATCAAGCCTGTTATATGCATATTCATTCATTTACCGTCGGTCCTTTTTCTGAGAATACCTACCTGTTGACCGAAGGGGGGAAGGCCCTTGTGGTCGACCCCGGTTTTTTTGAAGAGCATGAGTTTGAGGCTTTGCGGGATAAGATGAAGCAGGAAGAGGTAGACCCCATAGGGGTGCTGCTGACCCATGCGCATGTAGATCATGTATTGGGGCTGCACCGGCTGCTCGATCATAAAGACCTCCCGGTCTACCTATCCGACAGGGACCGTTACCTGTGGAACCGGTTCGAGCCGCAGGCCAGGATGTTCGGCTTTAACGTAAAGGGTTTCGATTTTGAACCGGAAGTTCTCCCCGCCGGTGGACCATGGGAGGTGGGGCCCTTCCGCTTCGAGGTATTGTATACCCCGGGCCATGCGCCCGACCATGTTTCCCTGTACCGGGAAGAGGAGGGAGTCGTTATTGCCGGTGACGCTCTGTTCAGGCAGGGCATTGGACGGACCGACCTGTACAAGGGGGATTTCAAGCTATTGGAGAGGTCGATCAGGGAAAAGCTGTATACGCTACCGGAGGATACTGAAGTCTATCCGGGCCACGGACCGAAAACCACTATCGGCTATGAAAAGAAGAACAACCCCTTTGTGAGTGACTGAATTCAGCCTTGTTCTTGCTGCTCCTCTGCCCGCTTCTGCTCCTCCCGGAGTTTTTTTAAGCGGGAGATCTTCTCGGTGTAGAAACTCTGTTTGCCCTTGTTAAGTTTTTTGAGGCGTTTGTAGGCCCGTATGGCTGCATCCGTCTTCCCCTGGGCTTCATGAATGGTAGCCAGGGTTTCGGAGACAATATCATCCACATCATTATATCCATCCGAAAGGGTGCTGCCCGGTCCGGACGGTTCTCCTTCCGAGGGTTTGATTTTTTCCGACTCGACCTGCGAGAGCTTTTCGATAAGGTGATCCAGATCAAGGGCCGGAGCCGGATTCTGCTCGAAGGTAGCCGGCCGTGCGTCGGCCGTCTCCGCCTCTTCGGGCGTCCACGCTTCAAAGCGGTTGGGGTGGGACAGGTAATAGTGGAGTTTTTCAAAAAAGGTGCTGCCCGGGGCCAAGGTCTTTGCCTTGAGGGAATATTCTATGGCTTTCTCATTTTCATCTCTCAAATGGTATAACCAGGCGAGCAGAAAATGACCCACCGCATCGGGTCCCCGTTTCTGCAGTTGTTGCTTGAGACGGGCTATGGTTTTGTCGGGATCCTGCTCAAACAGTTCCGCGTAGGAAGCTAAAGATTTAGGCAATTCGAAAGGTAGATGGACCATTACGACAAATAAGTTCCCGACTCAATGAACCGCATTATACGAACAGCCCTACCTTGCAGTCAAGTTAGGAATTGGGTATTTGGAATATTGAATCTAGGCCGGGCAGGTTCTGTTCATTACTCACTACTGCTTCCCCCCTTACCAGCCACTCACGGCATCGTTAAACATATTGTCAGCCACCTGTTGCAGTGCCTGCTGGGCAGCGCTTGTCTCGCCCTCTATGGGATTTTCATTGGGGTCGTAGGTGGCCTTGCCGGTGTAGGTATTGGTCCACTCCGGCTCCTCCTCGGAGGTATAGAGGAAGGTGGCCCTGACGGTGACGGTCACCTCATTCTGATCGGTCTGTTCTTCGCCGGTGATGCTGAACGGACGGTTGTTGTAGGACACAATGGACCCTTCCAGTACGGCATCTGCAGCACTGCGTGAGTTGGCAGATCGCAACCGGCTTTGGTTGATAAACCGGGAGGCAAGGGTTTGGTTGAGCCGGTCGCTGAGATCACCGATACCGCTGGAGGACTGATCGGCAAAAAACGGGATGAAGATGGAGTTGATCTCTTCGGGTATGGAGGTGCCGGTAAAGCTGTAGCGTATGCATCCTGAAGATAACAGGAGGATGAGTATCAAGAAGAGGGCCGGCCAGGTGCGGGAGGGCAGTCTGTTTTCAGGCATACCGCTTTTGAGGCCCGTTCCCCTTACATTTGCGTTGTCTGTTTTCATGCAGCTGATATACTTTTCATGTTTAGAGCCGGCCATCTGTAGTTCTATTGAAGGCCATATTGATCCAGTTTGCGGTATAGGGTGCGTTCGCTGATGCCCAGTGCCTCCGAAGCCTTGCGCCGGTTGCCGTCAAATTTTTCGAGGGCCTGCTCAATTAAAAACTGTTCGGTTTTTTCAATAGAGGGAATGATATCGCCGTTGAAAAACTCTTCGAAGGGCGCTTTTTCACGGTCTCTCTCCTCCTCCGAGATATCGGCTTCGGCATACGGCTGCACCCCAATGTCCTCTTCCGTGTCGGTTTCACCGGTATTGATATCCACATGAGATATGTCTGCGTCCTGCATCTCATCCTGAAGGTTTTCAGGGAGAGCCTTGATGTTTTTCGCTGAAAAGGTAGAGTAGAGAAAACTTGCCAGCATTTTTTTAAGGTCGCCGATATCGTTACGAAGCTCCACGAGTGCTTTATAGATCAGCTGCTGGTCGCCCTGCCCGAAAGAGTTGCTGCCGCCGGCCGAACGCCTTTCGGCTTCGCTGGACAGCACCGGCAGGTTGTCGGCCGAACCGGTATGCTGCCTTCCCTTCAGGTATTTTTTGAGTGTTTCGGTATCGATGAACTGCGATTTCTCCAGGACTACCAGCTGTTCGGCTACATTGCGCAGCTCCCTCACGTTGCCCGGCCAACGGTAGGAGGTAAGCAGTTCCTTGGCTTCGTCCGAAAACCCCTTGAATACCGAGTCGTATTTAGCTGAGTATTCGGTAACAAATTTTCTGAAAATGGGAATGACATCCTCCTGCCGTTCACGAAGAGGGGGGAGCGAGATCTTGACGGTGTCGAGCCGGTAGTAGAGGTCTTCCCGAAATTCACCGTCCTGTACATGTTGCCACAGGTCCTTGTTGGTGGCGGCGATGACGCGGACATCCGTTTTCTCGGTTTTGCTGGAGCCCACCCTGAAATACTCCCCCGATTCCAGCACGCGCAGCAGCTTGACCTGAACGTTTTTGGGGGTGTCGCCGATCTCGTCGAGGAAGATGGTTCCCCCGTTGGCTTTCTCAAAATAACCCTTGCGGGCTTCGTGAGCCCCGGTGAACGAGCCTTTTTCATGCCCGAAAAGCTCACTTTCAATGATCCCTTCCGGAATGGCTCCACAGTTGACAATAACCAGGTCGTTGTGCTTCCGCTTGCTGATGGCATGAATGGCACGGGCGGTAATATCCTTGCCCACGCCGCTTTCACCTTTCAACAGCACGGTAATATCGGTATCCGCCACCTGCATAATCTTGTCTATGACCTGTTTAAGGGCGGCAGACTCGCCGATGAGTCCAAACCGTTCCTGAAATGCCTCGCGATCCATACAGTTATAATCTGGCTACTATGAATATTTGTTTTACAGTCTCTAAAGTTAACAAAAACGGATCTTAGATACATAATGCCTTCGAGAATCGAAGATTCCGAATCAGAACAGCATAGAAAGGAAATACATTCAAAAAAATCAGTAACCATTTCGGTTTTGGGTCGTCAAACCAATGAAAATAGCTCATGAATAAAATTTGATATATGTTATGTTCTGAATGAACTACTAAGTAAAACAGAACATGGCTGATTTAAATTTGGACGAAAAAAGCATTGTTGAGCAGGTTGTTCAGGGTGATCGTGATAAATACCGATTGTTGGTTGATCGCTATTCACCCATGGTTTTTCACATAGTCAGGAACTTTGTGAACGATGAACAGACGGTTGAAGAGCTGGCGCAGCAAATTTTTGTGAAGACCTATGAAAAGCTGTCGTCATTTAATTATAAGTCAAAGTTTTCATCCTGGCTTTATATGATTGCCAAGAATCACTGCCGCGATTACGTGAAAGACATCCGGCGTGAAAACAAACCCTTCAGTGAGATGGAAACACATGAACTGGAGGCGCAGATGCCTCAAAGTGAAAGTGCAGACCGGCCGGCGATGGAGGAGGAATGGAGCCGGTTGTTGAATGAGGCCCTGCAGCATATTAAACAGGAACACGCGGAGGCATTTTTGATGAAGTATAGAAACGATATGAGTTACAAGGCGATGTCCGAGCGCCTGGGGACATCGGTTAGTGCACTGAAAGTACGGGTACACCGGGCGCGTAAAGAACTGAAAGCGTTTATCGAACAAAACAGCTGACATTATGAAAGAGAAGAAAGAACAATTGCTGATACAATTTTTAGAGGGGGACTTGAGCGAGGAGCGGGAGCCTGAGGTCCTGCATATGATTGCAGAGGACGAAGAGATGCGTTCCCTGCTCCAATTTGAGCTGAGCCTTCGCCGTTCTGCTTCCCGTATTCCCGGAGCCGATTCCTTCAGCGTCCCCGGAGGCTTTTCGGCTAACGTAATGCAGGCTATAGAAGCGCGGGAAACGCAGGAAGCGGAATCCGGCTCTTCCCTGTGGGATGAACTGGTGGAAGCCCTTGAAAATCTCTGGAGGCCCAGGGAATTGCAGTACCGGCCGGCATTCGCCCTGGCTGCGGCAGTGGCCATTGTATCCCTGTTTGTCCTCCCGCAGTTGCAGGACGAAAATATTTCCCGGCAACAGTTTACGGATACCACCCCCCGAACGGAAATGGCATCGGCCGGTATCACAGGGCAGGATGAGCAGGTGTGGACGCGGTTTGTCTACATCGATAAGGACGCCGAGTCGGTGGCTGTGGCCGGTGATTTCAGCGACTGGGACCCTGTCAACCTGAACAGGAAAACCCTGAACGGACAGGAAGTTTGGACCGGGCTGGTGCCCATGAAGAAAGGAGAGCACCGGTACATGTTTGTGAAAAACGGCAGGGAATGGGTTACCGATCCCCTTGCAACGAATTACGAAAATGATGGATTCGGTAATAAAAACGCCGTCATATATCTATGAGGTTAAATACAGTTACTTTAATGTGTGCTTTATTATCCATACCGGTTATTACCCAGGCACAGAATAACCAGACGGTTTTTTCTGTGGAGTCGAGGGTGGGATATAGCTCCAACAGCTATCTGAATCCATTCTTTGCGGAATGGGACCCCTCACTCAATTCCGGCTACGGGCTGCTTAGCGGTTTTATGCAATCTTCCTTCTACGGTGAACATAATGTGCTGGACCTTTCGGCGGGAGTAGTTGTGGAGCCCCTGTTTAGCGGTCAATATACCTGGAAAGGCGGAATGGGTGTTGCCAATTACACCCGGAAGTTGTCTTCTTCATGGAGCCTGGGTGTTGAAGGGGGAGGAAGTTATTTCAGCGGTACCTACAACCGCAGCTCTTTCTGGGGGCAGCCGTTTGTGACCTGGTTCCCCTCTATCTTTACCTCCCTGACGATGAAGGCGGGCAGCAATTTTCAATCCTATGATAATTTTACCACCGGGCAGAATTCCACGACCCGATACGATATTTACGGACTGGAGTTTGAAACATGGCCCTCTTACAACTGGAAGGTCGGCGCATCCATATATGGTTCGCTGGATGCCCTGCCGTCTTTCCAGCAGCAGTTTAGTTCCGGATTGGAGCTCACCCGCTCATTCAAGAACGGATCGTCGGTCAGCCTGACTGCAGGGCTGGAGCAATATCGGTTTGAAACAACGACGACAACCTCGGGGCCGGGGGGACTGCCTATAGGGGGACCTCCGGGCGGAGGAAGTACGACTACGACGACCGAAGCGGATCGTATCTACCGTGTCGGATTGACCGGTACCCTCCCGGTAAACGAGACTTTTTCGGTTTTTGTGACGGCCGAAGGCCTGCAGCGGTCGAACAGCGCCCTAAACCTGGACACACGGGACGTACAGGTCTCGGGCGGGGTGAGAATGCTTATAGATCCGAAATTCGGCCGGTCGGGCAGCCGTATATCACCCGATTGGGATCAAAACAGTAACGGAGACACCCAAGTGGAAATACATTATTCGGGAGAAGGCAAGCTGTACCTGGTCGGTGATTTCAATAATTGGGACCAAACAGGTATCACCCTTATTGAAAAGAGGAAAAACACCTACAGCGCGCAGTTGGACCTTAAGCCGGGGGCTTATGAATACAAGGTACTGCATGTAAAAGGCAACGCCAGAGAATGGTTGCAATTTTCCGATGACGTCTACACCGTCGAGGATGAATTTGGCGGTGAAAACGGAATGCTATTTGTTGAATGAAAAGAATGATAACATTATGAATAATCAAACATCTACATATCAAGGCATTAAAAAACTAACGCTGCTCCTCTGTCTGGCGGCCTTTCCCATACTGGCCTTCGGACAGGCCACCGACCTCGAATCGGTCGTTGCCGAGGCCCAAAAAGCGGGCATAGAGCAATCCACCCTGGATGAAATAAGAAGCAAGGCCCGGCAAGGGGGACTGGCAGACGAGGATATAGCCGAGCTGGTACGCCCGGCCGTGGACCTGGCCCAGCAGGGCCTTCCTGCCGATATCATATTCAGTAAGGTGATGGAAGGCTTGTCCAAGAACGTGCCTGCCAACCGGATATCGGCCGTATTGCAAAAGATCAAGGGTGCTACCGAACAGTCCGAACCCGTGGTGGACCGGTGGATGAATGCATCGAATGCCGGAGATCAGATACCGTCCGGTTCGGACATGTCTGAAGAGGAATTCCGCAGTGAGATGATTTCGTCCGTTTCCAAGGGACTGATGAGCGGAGTGCCGGAAGGGGAGATATCCGCACTGCTCGATGAGGTAACATCAACCGGTGCGCTGGCACAGTCGTCGCCCAGAAGTGTGGCTACGGCCGTGCGCGTATTTCCCGAACTGCCGACCACGGCAGAGAACCCGGAAAAATCGCGCTCTTTCATCATACGCTCCCTCAAAAGCGGTTTTAACTCATCAGAGCTTCAGAAACTTCCCGGAGCCATGACGGTAGCTCAGCGGCGCAGCCAGCTGCCGGCTGCAAGTGTCATTGAAGGGGTTGCCCAGCAGCTTAGGAGTGGTGTGCCGGCCAAACAGATACTTAAGAACCTGTTTAACGGCAATATCGGTGGAGGACCCCCGGGCAGTATCCCCAAAGGCCTGGATAACAAGCCGAATCAGGGAGGGGGCGGCAACGGATAACAAGTATCCGTTGAATGCTGTGTCGGCAAGCTATTTATTCAGGACCTGAAAATTATTTGTAACCCTTGTTCGGTTCACTCGTCATACCTGATGAATTAGAGGTCTTAATACAAAAGAGACGTTATTATGAATTACAAGAAATTATCAACATTACTGACGGCTACACTCCTTGCATTTTCGCTCGTGGTTGCCGGTTGTGACAGCTACAATGCCGATTCCGGCATGGGTACCCTGGAGGTTCGCATGGCCGATGCACCGGCAGATTACGATGAGGTAAATGTACATGTTCTTCGCGTAGAGGTTAACAATACGGACGACGAACAGGGCTGGCAGGTAGTCAGCGAGCCCGATAAGACGTATAATCTCCTTGAGCTAACCAACGGAGCCTATACGGTATTGGGTGAAAAAGAGCTGGAAGCCGGGACCTACGAACAGATCCGGCTGATACTCGCTTCCAGCGGCCACAGTGTGGTGGTTGACGAGGAGTCCAGAAACCTGTTTGTCCCCAGCGGCGCGCAGACCGGCGTTAAACTCAACGTTGATGCAGAAATCAAGGAAGATATTACCTATACGCTTCTGCTCGACTTTGACGCCAGCCGTTCCGTGGTAGAGGCGGGCAACAGCCAATCAGGCGTGCGTTACCTGCTGAAACCGGTGATTCAGGCCGTTAACCAGGCTGAAACCGGCAATATCGCGGGAACGGTAGATCCTGCCGAAGCTGAACCGGTAATCTACGCCATTGCCGACAGTGATACCCTCTCAACCACCTATGCAGACACGGTTGACGGTAGCTTCAAGCTGATCGGCCTGGAAGGCGGTACCTATACGGTATCGTTCAATCCCCGTAATGAAAACTATCAGAAGAAAGATACGACGGGAATCGATGTCACGGTGGGCGAAACCAACGATATCGGCACCGTCGAACTGAATCAATAATTTAAGGTCAAATCCCTAATCGCAAAAGGGTGATTTAAGGGGACTGCTCTGACGGGCAGTCCCCTTTTTTATATCCCGCCGAAACGTTTTCCAAAATCCGGAAGGCACTGGGGGAGGATTGAACCATGGTCACCGATGCGAGGTCAAAGCTTTTAAATTATTTCTGTAACCATTGCCGTTTTCAGTCGTCATACCTACAGAGTTGCAAGAAAATCAACTTCAGTTTAAAATTACCCCTAAATAAACAGTTAGTATCATGTTACAACAATTACTATCCAAGCTTGCTATTATACCCCTATTTGCCCTCTTAATTGCCTTTACAGGATGCGGTACCGGTTCCGATTCCGGGTCAGGGACCATGACGGTCGAGATGGCCGATGCTCCCATCGATTCCGCTGATGCTGTAAATGTACACATTTTAAGGGTAGAGGTTAACAATTCAGACGATCCCAACGGATGGACCGTGCTGAGCGAACCCGATCAAACTTATGATCTGCTGGAGCTCACCAACGGTGCTACAACTGTAATAGGTTCCAGTGAACTTGAAGCAGGTACCTATCCCCAGATTCGCCTGGTGCTCAGTCAGTCGGGCCACAGCGTTGAAGTGGACGGTAACGTTCATGATATGTTCGTTCCAAGCGGCGCCCAGACCGGCGTTAAGCTGAACATCAACGCGACCATAGAACCGGATATCGAGTATACGATACTGCTTGACTTCGATGCCAGCAGGTCGGTAGTCGACGCGGGCCAAAACAGCCAGGTTCCCTATCTTCTGAAACCGGTAATAAGTGCCAAAGAGAAAGCGATTACCGGCAATATAGAAGGTACGGTTGATCCTGCAGATGCAGAACCCGTTGTCTACGCCATTGCGAACTCCGATACCCTGGCTTCTACCGTTGCCGACACATCCAACGGTTACTTCAAGCTGATCGGACTCGAGGCAGGGACCTATGATGTTTCTATCGATCCGCGTAACGACAGCTATCAAAGCAAGACCGTTCAAGATGTCAGCGTAACGGTTGAGCAAACCAACTCGCTGGGTACCATTCAGTTAAGTCAGTAGTATTTGCTGAAACGTACCTAACGTATCGACTCAAAAGGCCTGTTCGTTTTTTCGAACAGGCCTTTTTTTATTTCCCGCCCGGCTAATTGAATTACGGCCAATGATTGTTATAAATGGATTTTCGGCACCGCATAAAAGGCTCTAATCTTGCGTTATCGGAAATTAAGACCATATTATTTCCCTCTTCCGGCCGAATTCTACAGGAACATTTTGGGTGATTATCCATATAACTGAATAGGTAGAATGAACTAATCATTTGTACTGATAGGATTTGAACAGGCGACACCTATTTAATCAATCTTCTGAATAAAATTTATACTTATGCCTTTAGAAATACTGAATAAACTGATGAAAGCAGCATACGTACCCCTATTTGCAGCCTTGCTGTTCTTTGCAGGATGCGGCACCGATGCCGAACCCGGCATGGGTTCGCTGCAGGTGCGCATGTACGATGCACCTATTGACAGTGCGGATGCGGTAAACGTCCATGTGGACAGGGTAGAGGTAAACAAGACCGGTAGCGCCGGAGAGTGGTCGGTGATCAACACTCCCGACAAAACGTATAACCTTATAGAGCTTGCAAACGGAGCCTATGAGGTACTGGGAGATACCACCCTGGAAGTGGGAACCTACCAGCAAATTCGACTGGTGCTCAGCCAGGACGGCCATTCGGTTGAAGTGGACGGAAGCGTATACGACATGATTGTCCCCAGTGGCGCGCAGACCGGTATCAAGCTGAATGTCAATGCTGAAATTGTGGAGGATATACAGTATGTGCTGCTGTTGGATTTCGATGCAAGTCAATCGGTGGTTAAAGCCGGGCAGAACAACCCTTCGGTTGAATACCTGCTTAAACCCGTGATACGGGCAAATAATCAGGCGGTAACGGGCAATATCGGCGGCATAGT
Source organism: uncultured Balneolaceae bacterium (assembly GCA_964423345.1). GTDB lineage: Bacteria > Bacteroidota > Rhodothermia > Balneolales > Balneolaceae > CAYREV01. Next base: position 32,213 of record CAYREV010000009.1, read on the forward strand.
CGACCCCGCAGAAGCGCATGCGGTCGTCTATGCTATCGCCAACTCCGACACCCTGGCTTCAACGGTAGCCGATACCTCCGACGGTTCCTTCAGGCTGGTCGGATTGGAGGAGGGCACGTATGATGTGGCTTTTGATCCCCGAAATGATAATTACGAAAGTGCCGATACCACCGGCGTTGATGTAGTAGTGGGAGAGACAACAAACCTGGGCACTATACAACTGCAACAGAGCGGTGTATTGTAAGCCAATACAATAGCACGGGTTTGTAAAGGCAACAGGCCTGCCCCTTTGAGGGCGGGCCTGTTTTATATGCGCCCATTTCAGGCGAGGGCCATTTCCTTGCTGAATTCGCGGATGCTGCTTCGGCCGATAACCTCGCCCATCAGGGTAGCCGAAGTGCAGTCGGTAATCTCCACCTCTACATATTCCCCCTTCTCGAGGTCTCCACGGTCAAAAACCACCATTTTATTGGTATCGGTACGTCCGCAAAGCTGCTCGTCGGACCTCTTGCTCGTCCCCTCAATCAGTACCAGGTGGCGGCGCCCGATCTCTTTTTTGTTCAGCTCTTCCTGTATATTCATCTGCTGTTCGATGATTTCCGAGAGACGTCTCTTCTTGACCTCCTCGGGGACATCATCTTCATATTTTCGCTGCGCGAGGGTACGTCCCCGCTCGGAATAGGCAAACATATAGGCGAGGTCGTACTTCACTTTTGCCATTAGGGAGAGCGTGTCCTCATGTTCCTCTTCCGTTTCTCCGCAGAAGCCGGTGATGATATCTGTAGAAAGGGTAACGCCCGGGATGATCTCCCTCATCTTGTCCACCAGGTCCAGGTACTGCTCTCGGGTGTAGGGACGCCGCATGCGTTCCAGCACGTTATTATTGCCCGATTGGGCGGGAATATGAATATAATTGCAGAGGTTGGGCTGTTCGGCAATTACATGCAGCAGCTCTTGAGGGAAATCCTTGGGGTGGGGAGAGGAGAAGCGTATCCTCATCTCCGGGTCCACCCGGCTGGCCTCATACATCAGTTTGGTAAAATCATTATCGCCGTCCAGGTAGGAGTTTACATTCTGCCCCAGGAGGGTAACCTCACGGTATCCCTTGTCACTTAACTGTTTCAGTTCGCTGAGAATGCTTTCCATCGGGCGACTCCGTTCACGTCCCCTGGTAAAGGGCACCACGCAGAAGGCGCACATATTGTCGCATCCCCGCATGATGGTTACAAATGCGCTGACACCGTTGTCCTGGGTGCGAACAGGGGTGATGTCGGCATATGTTTCTTCCTGGGAGAGGATGACATTTACGGCTTTCCGTCCGTCGTCCACTTCGGCCAGCAGCTTGGGGAGGTCTCGATAGGCGTCGGGGCCTACCACCATATCCACCAGGCCCTCCTTGTCGATAATCTTTTCGCGTATGCGTTCGGCCATACAGCCCAGCACCCCTACGGTAAGATGGTCTTTCTGCTCTTTCAGCGAGCGAAACTCCTTGAGGCGGTTCCATACCTTGGTTTCGGCATTTTCACGTATGGAACAGGTATTCAGAAAGATGATGTTGGCATTTTCAGGCTCCTGGACGGGTTCCATCCCTTCCTCCATAAGAATGGAGTTGACAATCTCCGTATCGGAGAAGTTCATCTGGCAGCCGTAGGTTTCAATATAAAAGGTGCGTCGATCCAATGTACTCTGCTTTGATTCGCGTTAAAGAACCCGTAAATATAAGAAGTGAGAGGGTACTTTTCTAAAGGAATAGAACGCAGATTACTCGAATCCGGCAAATAGTCACGAATTACATATATATGAACCCTCTTCAGCTAATTCGGCCAGATATCGGGTTTCTTTCTCCATTCGGACAGCGTTTCGAGGTCCTCTTCGTTTATGTAGTCATGATCCCTGGCCACATCGATCAGGGTAGAGTAGTCGGTGAGGGTATGCACGCTCACACCGGCGTGGTCAAACCTCTTGAAGGCTTTGTCGAACCCATAGGTGAAGATGCTGAGCACGGCTTTGATATCCGCCCCGATGAAATTGAGGGCTTCAACGACCGAAAGGGCGGAGCTGCCGGTTGAAATAAGGTCTTCGATAACCACGGTGCTCTCACCTTTCTGGATGCCTCCCTCAATCTGGTTCCCCAGTCCATAGGCCTTGGCCTTGGCCCGGACATAGCTCATGGGCTTGTCGAGCGAACCCGCTATCCAGGCGGCGTGGGGGATGCCTGCAGTGGCCGTACCCGTGATGACGTCCACGTCCCCGTATTCATCATGGATAAACCCTATAAATTGTTGCGCTATCTTTTTGCGGATTTCAGGATACCGCAATGTCAGCCGGTTGTCGCAGTAGATGGGCGAATTCCACCCGGACGACCAGGTAAAAGGATCATTAGGTCTTAGCACTACTGCATTGATCTCCAACAATTTAAGTGCAATTTCCTTTGCAAAAGAAGAATCAATTATCATGGTCTGAATGTTTATTTGTTTTGTGCTTCTTTCCGGCCTCCATCCTGATGGTTAACCGCAATTAAAATCTATAGATACTCTATTAAGTAAACAAAAGCCCGGAGGCAAATAAAGGCGTAAAGTCCGGCCAGCAGATCGTCAACCAGTATTCCGAATCCCCCGGGAAGCTCCTGCAGCTTGTCAACGCCCCACGGTTTCTTGATATCGAAAAATCTAAAGAACAGAAATCCCAGCAGGAGCAACATGAAAATATTGATGGAGGTGGCGGCAAAAGGAATAGCTATGAAGGCCATGCCCTGTCCTGCGAACTCATCCATAACCAGCGGCGAGGGGTCGCCGCCCCACACTTGCTCGCACTCCTCGGCCACCCAGAGGGTCAGCAGGGAGCAGATAAGCGTAAAGAGGGCCATCCCGTAAAAGGGGGCATACAAGGCTATAAAGTAGATCGGGAAGAGGGCAAAAAAGCTGCCCCAGGTACCCGGCGCATTGGGAAGAAAGCCGGCATAGAAGAAACTACCGATAATCGGTTTCAGTTTTCGCATTGTTATCAATAAAAAATATTTCTCTGTTAATTAGAATATACTCTATACCGGAGTATACAGTGAGTATCACGATAGCTATCATGGCCCAGCCCAGCACCTGCGACTCCAGCAGCTGCTGGCAATAGGGACTGAGCCAGACGTCGGTATTGACAAAAACCCCGACCATAAGAACCAGGTATAGAAAAAACATTTGGCTCATGGTCTTGAATTTGGCCGTAATACGGGTATCCATTTGGATCCCTTTCCGGTCGCCGACCATACGCATGCCGGTGATGATGACATCCCTGAAGACGATGACGCCTACGGCCCACCAGGGGAATTGTCCGGCATCAATAAACGGCAGGCAGATAAAACCTGCAAATGTAAGAAATTTGTCGGCCAGGGGGTCGAGAAACACGCCGTATGCCGTTTGAGCCTTATAAAGCCGGGCTATATAACCGTCAAAAAAATCGGTTACCACGGCTACGGCAAAGATGCCGACGCTGAGTGCGCGCCAGACCACTTCGTCCTGTATATACAGCAACAGGAAGATGGGAGCAAGGACCATCCTCGTGGTGCTCAATATGTTAGGTATTCTCCGCACGGATCAAAGATAGTAAATACTGAGGGAGAATTGAATGTTTTTTGGCCCGTAAATAATCAGCTTCGAAAAGCGTACAGAGTTTGATATTTTCCTTTCGTTTATTTCTTAACAACTACCGGTGGAGCATGAACTGTGAAATTATAAGCATTGGAAATGAATTGCTGATTGGCGATACCGTCAATACCAATGCAAGCTGGCTTGGGCAGTACCTGACGGATCACGGTTTGGAAGTGACCCGTATCCATACGGTAGGCGACGACCTGGACCATATGATCTCGACGCTGAGCTCCAGCCTGGAGCGCGCGCGGCTGGTCATCACAACCGGGGGACTCGGGCCTACACACGATGATATTACCAAAAAGGCTATTTTGGAGCTTTTTGAGGTGGATACGGTTATTCATGAGCCTACACTGGATTTTATCCGACAGGTATTTGAAAAACGAAACATACCCTTCAGCAAATCCAACCATCAGCAGGCGGAGGTGCCCGCCAATGCCGAAGTCCTCTTCAACAGGCAGGGCACCGCCCCGGGCTTATGGATAGAGGAGAAAGAGTGCCGCCTGGCGGTGCTCCCGGGCGTACCTTACGAGATGAAAAAACTGATGGAAGAGAAAGTCCTCCCGAGGATAAATGCGCTGGGGGACGGAAAGGAACACCGTTATTCCAGGTATATTGTGACCGCCGGGGTGGGCGAAAGTACGCTCAGCGACGAGGTTATAGGCACTCTCGACCGATTTCGGGGGGATGATATTACGGTGGCTTACCTGCCGAGTCCCCAGGGGGCCCGCATACGTATCAGCGGATATGGCAAAAGCAGGGAGGAGGCAGCCGACAAAATAAAACCCGTAGCCGACTACATTCATGAGAAAGCGGGCGATCTCATCATAGGTGAGGGCAAGGACCTTACGATCAGTGAAGCCCTGGGCAAACTGCTCAGGCAGCGGGGAATAACCATTTCGGTAGCCGAGAGCTGTACCGGTGGGTTGGTGGCAAACACCCTGACGGATATACCGGGCAGCAGCGACTATATGATGGGTGGGGTGGTGGCCTACTCCAACGAAGCCAAAGTCAAGCTCTTGAATGTGGATGGCGAAGTCCTCCGAAACTCAGGTGCGGTAAGCAAGCCCGTTGCACTGCAGATGGCCCGTAATGCAGCCCGCCTTTTTGAAACGGACATCGGTATCTCGACCACCGGCATAGCGGGCCCGGGGGGAGGGACGGATGAGAAAGCCGTGGGCCTGGTGTGGATTGGCTGTTGGACAGCTGAGAGGCATTTTGCGCTGAAAGCGCTGTTTACCGACGACCGCCAGATCAATAAAGAACGCAGTACGGCCGTTGCACTGGAAACCGTCCGCCGTTGCATACTGGGTATTCCCGCAATGCCATACGACCTTAAACCTGATCCGGCTTGAGATATATACACCGTACATACCTCCCGGGCCTGCTATTGGCTCTTTTAACGGTTCCTGCATTAGCGCAGGTCGATACCACTGCTGTGGTGGATACGGCAGGGGTGGATAC
>CAYREV010000009.1:37414-46363 GCA_964423345.1 uncultured Balneolaceae bacterium
GGTGGATACGGCAGGGGTGGATACCACCGCTTTTGTGCCGCAGGGGGACTCCCTTGCGGCCGATTCGGCCGGGGAGATATTCGAAGTGGTTCCCTGGTCGTACCGGCAAAGCCTGCAATCGGAGAAGACGGCGGGAGACAGTACGCTGCGATGGCAGCTGTGGCCCGACTGGACCTATAAAACCAACAGGGATCCGGGGGTCATATCCTACCGGCTTGGCACAAACCTGCGTACCAACGCCTATCTGGTAGATGCCCATGAGCCTCGTTATCAGCGCCTCTACTGGGAGGATGTGGAGCTCAACGACCCGGTAAGCGGCACCGTACAGTGGAATATGGTGCCTCAACATAAGATTTCGGCCTTCTATGCAGAAAATGAAGGGTTGTATCACGATTCCCGCTACTACCTGAAACAGTATTACCTGAACAAGCCCCTTACACAGCTTAACTATACCGAGAGCAAATACTCCTATCGCGACCTTGATTTCATGGTGACCCGTAACTTCTCCCAGAAGACGAATGCGGAATTAAGCTACTGGGACCGAAAGGGCGGAGGGGAGTTTGCCAACTCGGAGGTGCAGGGCAGGCAGATATTTGCCCGTATATACCACCTGCTCGACCGTCAACAGATGGTTAAGCTGCATCTGCTGAACAACAAGTATACCTTGGGACAGCCTTTCGGCTATATTATACCCGATCAGCAAAATTATCACTTCGGCCGTTTTCTTACCGGTGCGAAGGAGGCGAGGGCCCGGTCGGAGATGGGGGCTACAAATATCGCCCTCAACTATTACCGCCGTTCACCCGACACCACGCGCAGGGAGGATAATTTTCACGCCGGCATATTTTATAACAACCGGAGCCGGCAGCTGGATTATTCGGCCGACACCACTTTTTACCGGATATGGTCGGTGGGAGCCAGTGCGCGTAAATGGCTGAACCTGGATCCCCTGACCCTGGAGGGGGGAGCGGGTTATGAATATTATTATAACGCCGACCATCTAAACAGCAGCCTCTGGCGCGGCTCCTGGGGGATTTTTAAAGCCGACGCCGAAGCCTCATTACAGCCGGTCAGTTTTTTCAGCCTGAATGGCGGCGCGGCCCTGCGGTATCGGTCGGACCATTACATGGGGCATCATATCAGGATGGGAGCGGTTTTTAAACTGGGACGGTTATTGCAGGTAGACGCACAGCTGGCACGAGGGGTGTCCATACCGACCAATCAACAGGTCTACTGGCATTCTATAGAGTTCGAAGGGAACCGGTCGCTGGCCGGCGAAAGGATACTTTCAGCCAGCGGTGATGTCCGCCTGCAACTGTTCAACACCCTGAAATTGGGAGTGAAGGGACAGCTTAAGAAGGTAAGCGACGGCATCATGGTAGGGGCTGACAGCACGTTCGGGAATGTCGATCCCTATAATTCCGTCTCGGTATCGCCGTATATGGATCTGAATTCGAGGTATGTTGAATTGTCGGCATCGGCAACCTATCATGCCTACGACGACATCCTGGGCATCGGAAACCGGCCGTTGCCATTGGACGATGATCCCCGTATCTGGCTGAGGGGCAGTGCATATATCAAGGGATATCTGTTTGACCGCGCCACCTTCGTAAAGGCGGGTCTTTCGGGCATATACTCCCCCTTCCGCTACCGGGCCGGTCATTATAATCCCGTGCTGGATAGCTGGCAACCCTTAAGCGACGACCAGCACCTTCCGGTATTCTCGCGACTGGACGCCGAGCTGTCGGCAAGGGTACGCACCATCATGTTCCTGCTGCGGCTGGAAAATGCTCTTGACGATGTTAACCAGCTCGGCTACTTTGAGACGGCGCAATACCCCATGAGCCGACGGAGGTTCTTCTTCGGGATCCGGGTTTTATTCAGAAACTGATAAACGGGAGAATTAAAATTTGCTGAACTCCCTCTCATTGCAGAGATTCAATCAAAATAAACGACTGCCGACTAACGAATATGAGTTTAGGATATATCATTAAAGAAGGAGTCTCGGGTATTAAAAGGGCCCGTCTGGCTTCATTCACCTCTATTTTCTCCCTGTTTATTGCCGTGCTTCTGCTCGGGGTGCTGGCTCGCTTTTCCTATAATGCCTACGAGGTGGCGCAGTCGCTGAAAAAGTCGATAGATATTGAAGTCTTTATCCACGATATCGACAACCGTACCACCCTGGAGCTGAAGGACAAACTCGGGAAGGAGCCGCTGGTGGGAGAGCTGACGTTTATCTCCAAGGACAGTGCCGCTAAAATTTTTGAAGAGGAGTTCGGTGCGGGCGGCTCCTCCCTGGCCGACCTTAAATTCCTGCCGGCTTCCTTCAAACTGAAGATTAAAGCCGGTACCGAGGTGAGCCGGGTTGATTCGCTCGTAACGGAAATATCAAAGTACAGGGGGGTAGACGAGGTCGAGTTCAACCAGCGCCTGCTGGAGCTGATACAGACCCGTTTCCGTACGGTTGCTCTGGCGGGAGCCGGCGTGGGACTTCTGATATTGTTGGCCTCTCTAATACTGGTGTTCAACACCATCCGGCTGACGATATACGCCAAAAGGGGCCTCATCAAGGCGATGAAACTGGTCGGGGCCACCAACAGCTTCATACGAAGACCCTTCCTGGTTGAAGGTATTATACAGGGGCTGATAGCCGGACTGCTGGCAACGGGAGTGGCCTACCTGCTATTTCAGTATCTGCTTCCCGCCTACATTCCACAGTTCGGGGTATTGGACTGGCCTTTCGGACGCTGGTACTACCTGAGCGGAGCCATGGTGCTGCTTTCCATCCTGATGGGATATTGGGGAAGCCAGTGGGCTGCCAGGCGTTTTATCCGAAAAACCTCGATTTCGGAGTAAGCCGCTGTTTTTATTCGGTAACCCACTTCTTGGCCCATTTGCTTTCTTCGAGTGGAAAAGCCTTGACGTCTATGGAGGGGAAAAGTTTGTCGCCGGTCCCGGCAATCTTCTGCAGCCATTTTTAACCCTACGATGTTGCCACGCTGAAAATCTATAAGTTCGATCATGATGGCGAAAGCCTTGGCTGCAGTTGAAACTATTACTATAAAGCAAAACAAAGGCCATGCGTTCAAAGTGCGAAAGGGGATGGCCGGCGACTATTTTTTTCGGGAAACGACGACTTCCCGCGTGCTCCGCCTGATGGTGAAGAGCAGGTTGTGTTGCCGGAAACGGTCCCACGCTATGCCTTGCCCCTCGTTTTCTATGGGGATGACTTCCAGCAGTTTCAACCTGGATCCCGCTTCGGGAAGTTTCATGGCATATATTTCGGGGAGGTCATGTCCCGAGATATATAAGTTACCATCGGGTCCCCAGGATCCGCCCGAATTGCTTTTGGTTCCGAACTTATCGAGCACCTCTTCGGGAAAGAGCCACGATTCAAGGGGTTGCCAGCGGTCGTTGAACTTGACGAGCTGGGTCCACCGGTTGTCTTTGCCGGTTGCCTCCCTGAATTCCAGGTAGTGCGCGAAGACGCCCCACCAGTAACCCTTGTGGCGGTCGAGCCAGGTCAGGGACCCCCAGCGGTTGCCGAAGCTGTACGAGTCGATATGATGCATGGTTTCGGAATCCCATACCTCGACGGAGGAGGTCATCGGGATCTCCGGGTAATTAGAATGGGCTGCATACAACTTTCCGTTGACGACAACTCCACTGTCAAGGTGAATGATGCCACTCTGCTCCCCGCCGGTCCACCGTCCCTCCAGTTTACCGGACTCCCTATGGTACTTGCCTATAACGGTGCTGGAAATGGCATAGAAGTGGCTGCTGTCTACCGCCACCGCCTGGTGAGCGTATTCGGCCTGAAAGGTCTTCACCGTTTCAAAGGTGGTTTGAGCTGAAACGTCGGTGATATTTAACAACAGCAAGATGATAACAGGAACTGTGATCTTCATAATTCAACTTTTTTAGAATGTTTTTAATGACTCGAGGAACAATATAGAAATCATTGGCCAATTATTACCGGACTCAGGCAAATATCCGAATGTAAGATTTAATGTGGGTGGGGTAGCCTAGTACCCGAAGGTATAGGTGTACTTTACCAGAAGGGTTCGGCTGCTGCTGAGGGGACGTGTAGGGGTATAGGAGTACCTGTCGGTATTGAGCCCCTCGTTATAGACTATATAGAGGTCGTTTCCCTCCTTCGGGTTATATCGCAGCCGGAAGTTGGAAATTATAGCGCTGGCTGCGTTGCTGTACTGGGCGAAAGTGCTGACTGACAGTTCGTTGCTGAAAAAGTACTGCAGCCTGAGCCTACCGATATGAGCGGTGAAATCGTCGTTCCTATCGGGGAAAACAACCCTGTTCATTTCATAGTAAGGATGCATCTTGAAATGACGGGAGAGGCTCCAGCTTATACCCAGGCTTCCGCTCCCCCGGTATCCGTCGAAGAATTCTCCCCCGGAGAGGTTGATCCGGTAGACGAAAAGATTGGCATCGGCAGTGCTGAAATTCCCTTCAAAGCCGTAGAATTTATATTTGCCGGCGGGTACAATCACGCCGTCGAATAATTCAAACGATTCGGTAAGGTTTTCAAAGAAGAAAGAGGGGCCGAGATTGATATAATTGCCATTTTTCCAGCTGGCATCCCAGCGGGGACCCACTTCGGCCGATTGTGTGGATCCTGTTTGATTGTCCAGAAAGATGGACCCCTGAAGGTTTACCTTCTGGTTTATAAATGGGGAGTCCTCATCTGAAAACCATCCGTAGTAGATGGAGTTGCCGAAACGGGAATAGTTCTCACGTACTTCAAAGCCTACGCCGGGATTGTAGAGGTCGCCCGACCGGGAATAGGATAGATTGTATCCGAAGCCATCGACGCGGCGGGTTTCCCACCCCAGATGTAACCGGGCATTGCCGACTGAGGTAAGCCGGTTCGGATTCCCGTTTTCAAAAGTCTGCGCAAAGGTGGCATTGAGGTAGTCGTCATCAAATACCCGTATATTTGCATCAACAGCATAGGCATAATTGTAGGTACCGTCATCGCCCACACGGCTGGTCACCATGGTGCCCAGGAACGAATTTTGGTTGAATATATTCCTTCTCAGCCGAAGTACGCCGAAGTTTTCGGAAGGGATGCCCGGGCCGTCCCTGGCCGTTTGCATATTGATGAAACCCAGGTCCCATTCACCTACTCGACCCACCAGCCGGGCACCGCCCAGTATGCGGACTTCCTGTCCGTCGTTGATCCCTATGCGACGGCTGTAAAACAGGCGGTTGGGTCCCCCGAAGTTCAAATCAAACAGGCTGGCCCTTTCTTGAAAAAACTTCCTTTTTTCCGGAAAGAAGAGGGAGAACCGGGTCAGGTTTACCTGTTGGTTGTCGGCCTCCACCTGGGCGAAATCTGTATTGACCGTCAGGTCCAGGGTCAGGTTGCTGGTCAAGCCGTATTTTACGTCAATTCCGGCATCATAGGTCAGGTTGTCATCCCTCAGGTAAGCTGTTTCCGGGCCGTTAAGCTCGTGACGCTGTCCAAAGCCACCCAGAAGATAGGGAGTAACGTAAAAAGGACGCTGACTCTCAAGGCTGTCGAATTTCATTTTTCGGGCCAGGGAAGGCTTGTATTGCCCCCACCAACCCCAATCATTCGGGATGGAGGGATAAATGCTGGATTCCGATTTGCGGGCTATCCAACGCTGTACGATAACACCCATGACGACCTCGTCACCGGTGCTTTGGTAGCGAAGGCTTTTGAAGGGTATACGCATTTCCGCAAACCAGCCCTCTTCATTCTGAACCGTTTCGGTATCCCAGAAAGTGTTCCAGCTTATGCTGATAGGAAAATTTCCCTGCGCATCGTTATATACGGTCAGGTCGGTCCGCGAGTTGCCCGGGGTGACAAAAAATCCCAACATGTTTTCATTATCGTTGAATGTATCGATCATGATACCCAGCCAGTCGTCCGATGGGGACCCGCTGTCCCGGTCCAATGCCGTGGTTTGAATTTTGGAAGGTTCCCCGTCGTAGAGCTTGGCGCCGATATACAGATACTCGGAGGTAAAGCCGATACGTATGTCCGATTTCTCCGTGGGGGTCTTGCCCGATTCGGGCAGGTACATGGTCATGGGCAGGGGAGATAGCTTATCCCATGCTTCCTCGTCGGGTATGCCGTCCAGCTCAATGGGTCCGTCCAGCCGGTCAATAGTGAGGGGAGGAGCAGACGATTGCCCGTAGCCGGCGGCGGGCATGGCTACCCACAGTATTATCATGCAAATAGATGCACCCAAAGTATGGTGTGAAAGCTTTAAGCAGAACAAACGGCCATCCCCCTTAAGTCGCGTTAAGGTATTTTTATAACAATAATATTTAATTTTTTTCCAATCAAATGTAAAAAGGAAGGTCAAAATCTTAATGCCTAAGAGCCTTCGGTGTCTTTTAGGCATCGGATACTGAAGCCATATTTTTTACTAACCGGCTCCTGCTCTACCGTATTATCCGAGCCAAAGACCGTCAACATCCATGCACTGCTTCCAGTGCTGATTCCATCCGTAAATTCACTTCCGGTCCAATAAATGCCCTGCGACTGATTGCCCACATAGACGCCTTCTGCAAAACGGAAGCCCCCCAGCTGCAGAGAGAGATGCTCATCAGACTTGAGGACCCTGCCGGCCAAACCCTTTCCCCCCAGATCGTTAACCAAGACATTCCATTCAGAGTGGGTGGGGAGGCGCCAGCCGTCCGGGCAGGCCTCCAGGGCAGCAAACCAGTTGTACAACCTGCCGTAATCTTCTGCATAAAAAGTATCGTCGCTGTATATCCAGGTTCCGTTTTCGGTATGGTAGTTCAGGTTCTCTGCCATCCAAATCTGTCCTCCATAATGGAATACTTCATAGCTTCTTCCATCCCTGAGGTCATGTAGCACCTCCAATTTGTTAGTTTCCCTGCAAGACTGGGTAAGGATAAGCAGCAGAGAAACGATTATTAATTTGATTTGGGTAGACATGGCATTACACCTGTGGTCGTTATTTCCGTGCATACATACACGATAAGGTAAATATTGAGAATGTCATAAGAAATGCATGCATTGTTAATCATGGCAAAAGGTTACATTTGACCAAATAAATTCATCGAAATCTAATAAAAACGGCTACGAGCAGCACAGTCCTTTTATACCCGAAATGGGTTACCACTATATCAATGTAGGATTACTGGACGGAACCGTGGATCCGGCACAACCTGAAACCCTGCGGTATCTGCAGCTGTTTCTTCGCCAAGCAGCCGTGCTATTATATGTAGAGCACCGTCAATACCGGCCGTAACACCCGCGGTGGTTATACTTTTTTCGCAAAAGACAGAGTACCAGCAGGGGGATACCCATGTACCACAGGAAGGTTAATGCCGCATAGGTTCCGGTAAGTTCATCAAATTCCCCGACCACCAGCAGGCCGGTACCCTGGGGTCCGCCCGAAAAAACCGTGTTGTTGACCAGGTTCCAGCCCAGGTGGAGGCCAATAGGCAGGATAATCGATTTTGTGTAGGCGTAGGCCGTAGCAAATACATACCCCATGAATCCGGTAGTCAGAAATACGGCTGCCATTCCCAGGGTATCCCCCCATACGTCGTACGACCACCAGTGGTCAATACCGAAAGCGGCCGATGTAAGTAGCAGTCCCCAGCTGGTCCCAACATATTTTATAAGAAAATAGAGAATGACGCCCCGGTAGAGCAGTTCTTCAAAAAAGACGGAGCTCAGGTTGAATGCCAGGGATGATAGTATGGCGTGGCCGGTGATTTCGTCAGAGAGGGACCAAGAGGCCTGGTTATACAGGGAGAAGACAATTTGGGTCAGCAGGCAGAGTGTGGCCATCAGCAGAAAACCGGCGGCGAATTCCTTCAGGCGTTGCCTGCCGGGCAACAGCCATTCCGAGAATATATTTTTTCTTTCCACAATGTAGACCCCCACCCAGCTGAGGAACAACAGGGCCGCTATAAGAACCGAAGTAAAAAGCATGACTGTTACAATTTAGGGTGTATTCCTGTTTATGAATGGGCCGAATATAACAGGAATTAAAATTAAAGTTGAAGGAGTGAAGATGTGGAGAGGGAACATTTAAAAATCGACAGAGGGCTGCAGAAAATACGTATTTGTTTTCTGAGTTTAATTACTTGCCTGGTTTGTATAAAATATAGAACAAGTGCAAGGTGACAGGGTATCAACCGTACAGCTCCTGGCTTGGTCCCGGTTTTTGATAAAAGGTTAGAACGGTTTCTTCTCTGCCATGATACATACCGACTCCATCTCCAGGTCCATATCTTCAAATTCTTTCCGGGGATCCTTTCGGCGCTCTATGCCTATTACATCGAAGCCGTTGATCCGAAGAATCATATCCCACTGGGCCGGATCGTAAAGCTTGAAGCCGTAGTTCGAGGCAGGGATACGTTCCATATCCTCCCGGGGACGTATACCGGTATAAAACCGGCCGTTGGGTTTCAGTACCCGGTGTATCTCCCGGAGGTGATCCTGGGGACGTTGCCAGAAAAATACCACCATATTGCAGAATACCTTGTCGAAAGTCTGTTCGGGAAAAGGGATGTTATTGCTGTTACCCTCCCGAAGAATCATTTCCTTGGATTGAACCCGGGAGAAGTTGTTTTTTCGGGCCAGCTCCACCATTTCGCTGGAATAATCAATGCCGCATACCTGCAGGGTGTCGGCCCTTTCAAAGCATTTATAGAGAAACTGCCCGCTCCCGAAGCCTATTTCCAGAATTTTTTCGTTGTCCTGTATCCTCATGCAGTCAAGGGTCAGATCGAACAGGGGGGCGTTGACCTGATCCATCTTATCTGCGATAGTTGGGGCAAATTCCCCTTCCGGCTTGCGAAGCTGGGATGCAATAAATTCAGGATCGGGATTTCGCCTGAAAAAGGACTTCAGGCGCCGGAGCTGGGATGCAATAAATTCAGGATCGGGATTTCGCCTGAAAAAGGACTTCAGGC
>CAYREV010000009.1:46463-84432 GCA_964423345.1 uncultured Balneolaceae bacterium
CTGGGATGCAATAAATTCAGGATCGGGATTTCGCCTGAAAAAGGACTTCAGGCGCTGAAGCAGGGACGTCACCATAAGGAAGAAATTATAATAAAAGTTTTATGGGCTTAAGATATTGTAATATATGATGATACATATAAATATATAATTCAAGTGGCAGGGGGTATTCGCTGCCCATAGTTTTAAAGTAAATTCGGGACTTGTCAGCCCCCGCCGGATAACCGTGATCGGTTTCAGGTATGGCGGGATCATCACTGCAGGAGAGCAGGGCCAGGGATAACAGCAACAGAAGACAATGATAACCGGATTTAATGTCCCTAATAATCAATATCTATTGGTGTTCCGGAGTTTTATTTATGACATTGAGTCTTACATTAAGATAACTCCGCTAAATTAAAAAATAAGTCAGTTCTCCGATGGGAAATAACAAAAACGATACCTCACCGAACCATAATGAAAGTACCCAGGCCAATGGCGAAAGCAAGTGTCCGTTTCATGACGGAACATCCACTGCCGGCCCTAAAAATCGTGACTGGTGGCCGAATAAATTGAACCTGAATGTTCTTCGCCAGCATTCAGCCGTGTCGGATCCGATGGACGAGGATTATAACTATGCGGAGGAGTTTGAGAAACTGGACCTGAATGCCGTGAAGGCAGACATTGAGGATGTTATGACTACCTCACAGGAGTGGTGGCCTGCAGATTTCGGCCACTATGGTCCATTGTTTATTCGGATGGCCTGGCACAGTGCCGGCACCTATCGGGTGGCTGACGGCCGCGGGGGAGCATCCGCCGGCCGGCAGCGATTCGCACCTCTTAACAGCTGGCCCGACAACGTAAACCTTGACAAGGCCCGCCTGCTGCTCTGGCCGGTCAAACAGAAGTACGGACGTAAGCTTTCCTGGGCCGACCTGTTGATCCTTGCCGGAAACTGTGCCCTGGAATCAATGGGATTTGAGACCTTCGGTTTTGCCGGTGGACGTGAAGATGCGTGGTCGCCCGATGAATCAGCCGACTGGGGACCCGAGAGTGAGTGGCTGGGAGATGAACGCCACAATGAAGAGGGAGATCTCGAGGGGGCGCTGGCTGCGGACCACATGGGATTGATCTACGTAAATCCGGAAGGGCCGAACGGTGAACCGGATCCTAAAAGAGCGGCCGAATTCATCCGCCAGACCTTTGCACGTATGGCCATGAACGATGAGGAAACGGTTGCATTAATTGCCGGGGGGCATACCTTCGGTAAAACGCATGGTGCTGCCCCGGAAGACCATCTTGGGCCGGATCCCGAGGCGGCCGGCATTGAAGAGCAGGGCCTTGGCTGGAGAAGTACGCACGGCAGTGGAAAAGGAGCCGATACGATAACCAGCGGACTGGAAGGCACCTGGACCCAAACGCCTACCCGGTGGAGCAACAAGTTTCTTGAAAACCTCTTTGAATATGACTGGGAGCTGACCAAAAGCCCGGCCGGGGCCTGGCAGTGGAAGCCAAAGGACGGAGCCGGGGAAGGGACGGTTCCCGATGCCCATGACCCGAATAAGAAACACGCTCCCTTTATGCTGACTACAGACCTGGCCCTGAAAGAGGACCCGGCCTATGAAAAAATTTCACGGCGATTTTATGAGAATCCGGATGAATTCGCCGATGCATTTGCCAGGGCATGGTATAAGCTGACCCACCGGGATATGGGCCCCATAGAGCGCTATCTTGGACCGGAAGTACCCGAAGAGGAGCTGCTTTGGCAGGATCCTATCCCGGAAGTGGATCATGAATTGATCGATGAGGAAGATATTGCTCAATTAAAAGGGGAGATCCTTGATTCGGGGTTATCGGTATCCGACCTGGCATTTACCGCCTGGGCCTCTGCTTCAACTTTCCGGAATTCCGATAAAAGGGGAGGAGCCAACGGAGCCCGCATACGATTGGCACCCCAAAAAGAGTGGGATGTCAACAACCCGGAGCGGTTGACGACCGTACTGGAGACCCTCGAAGGCATACGGGAATCTTTCAATGAAGCCCAATCGGGCGACAAGAAAGTATCCATGGCCGACCTGATCGTATTGGGCGGTTGCGCAGCCGTTGAAAAAGCGGCAGAGAATGCCGGATATGAGGTGGAAGTCCCCTTTAATCCGGGCCGTGCAGATGCCACCCGGGAACAAACCGATGTTGAATCGTTCGGCTGGCTTGAGCCTGAAGCTGATGCATTCCGCAACTATGCGAATGACAGCCGCCGCCGATCGACGGAGGAACTGCTTCTGGACAAGGCTGAACTGCTGACGCTTACACCGCCGGAGATGACGGTACTGCTGGGCGGCATGCGTGTGCTGGATACCAATTACGATGAATCCGATAAAGGGGTGTTTACCGACAGGCCGGAAACCCTGACGAATGACTTTTATGTCAACCTTCTTGACATGGATACGACCTGGAAGGCGGTGTCGGATGATCAGGAACTTTTTGAGGGACGCGACCGGAAGACGGGCGAAGTTAAGTGGACGGCTACTCGTGCCGACCTTATCTTCGGTTCGAACTCGGAGCTTCGAGCCCTGGCGGAAGTCTATGGAGCTGCCGATGCCGAGGAAAAGTTCGTTAAAGACTTCGTATCGGCCTGGGCGAAGGTGATGAACCTGGACCGCTTCGACCTGGACTAAAGCCGGATTGATGGGGCACGGATTACCGCAGGTATTGCGGGAATCCGTGTTCTATTTCTTCAGGAGGCGGGTAGGTTCAATATTAATTGACTTTCGCTCCCTTCTTACCTTTTTCCTCAATTTCTCTTTTGCGGCTGCAGGACTCGATATCCTTGCAGGCACCGAAGAAGTGGAGAGAGTGTCCCGATATATTGAAATCGTGGATCTTTTCCATCATGGTCTTGATCTCCTGTATGCGGGGATCGCAAAATTCCAATACGGCACCGCACTCCTGGCAAATGATATGGTCGTGCTGCTGGTAGGCGTAGGCACGCTCATAAAAATATTGGTTCTTTCCGAACTGGTGGCGCTGAACCAATCCGCATTCAACGAGCAGGTCAAGGGTATTGTAGACGGTGGCGCGGGAAACCCTGGAGCCGGTATCTTTCATATTGAAAAAGATATCGTCAGCGTCGAAGTGTCCGTCGGCCCGATAGATCTCTTCCAGCACCATGAAGCGCTCGGGCGTCTGCCGCTGATTATGTTCCTTCAGGTGCGAACGGAAAATTTCCTTAACTAAGTCGATTGTTTCTTCTTTAGCTGGATGTGCCATATAGGTGCTGCGGTATAATTATTCTTTAGGTCAATATAAGGAATCCCTTAAGCCAATAAAAAGGGATAAAGCAGGGTTTGCTGACTTTTGCCTACAGAATGTTATATTCGATCGTTAGATGTATGCCGGTAACCGTTACCGGCCGGTAGTTGAACATCCGAGTTGCCTGGCACAATACGGCCAGTACAGCAAGTTGTTGGGGAGTCAGGACTTTTATATTAGCGGCTTCAACCAATAGCTGATAACAACGAACTAATAACGAAACTTTATGTCGACTGTTGTTGCCTTTGAAACCCTGACAGAGCTGTTTACCAACCTTACAGCCAAATACGAGGGAACCGGAAAAGTGGCATTTGGCCGCAAGCCTGATCCCAATGGAGAGTATGAGACCATAAGCTGGGACGAAGTGCGGGAAGATGTGTTGAACCTGGCGGCCTACATGGTTGACCACGGCGTTGAGGCGGGCGACCGCGTGGGAATACTGAGCGAAAACCGGTATGAATGGGCGGTAATTGACCTGGCCCTGCAGCTGGTAGGTGGGATTAACGTATCGCTGTATACTACGCTGCCCCCGGGACAGTGCGAATATATTCTCAACGATTCTGAAGTCAAGCTCTTTTTTGTATCGACCGGAATTCAGCTCAAGAAGGCACGGCAGGTGTTTGAACGATGCGAGAACCTGCAGCAGGTAGTGGCTATTGACCGGCCCCGCATTGAGAGTTACCTCGACAAGCCGTGGGTGGTACTCTACGAAGATGTAATGGCAGAGGGTATGAAGCTTTTTCCCAAACGGGAGGAGGCGATCCATCAACGGGAAATGAGTATCGAGCCGGAAGACCTTGCAACGCTCATCTACACTTCCGGTACTACCGGCAAACCCAAGGGGGCCATGCTGACCCATCGAAACATTGTCAGCAATATTAAGGCCGCTCACCAGCATATCGATATCCATGAGGATGATCGCTGTTTGTCGTTTCTTCCCCTTTGCCACGCTTTTGAACGTACGGCCGGATTCTACGCCATGATGGCGGGTGGAGCGGAAATTTTCTATGCCGAAAGCGTAGATACCGTGGCACGTAACATGACCGAAGTACATCCATCCATCATTATCAGTGTGCCTCGGCTGTTTGAGAAAATCTATAACCTGGTCACCAAAAGTGTGGAAGAGGGTACGGCTGTCAAGAAGAAAATATTCAACTGGGCCTTTGATGTGGGCCGGCGGTATTCAAATGGGGAACGGGGATTGGTCGCCCTGCAGAAGAGGCTGGCCGACAAGCTTGTTTTCGACAAACTTAAGCAGCGGACCGGCGGGAATATTCGCTTTTTTGTATCGGGCGGGGCAGCCTTGCCGGCCGAAATCGGGCAGTTTTTCATGTCAGCCGGACTCAACGTACTGGAGGGCTACGGACTTACGGAAACTTCGCCTGTCATGTGTGCCAACAAATACGGCGCGGAGCGGATGGGTACCGTAGGACAGGTACTGAATGGCATAACGGTGGGCATCCAGCGGCTGAAAGACAATGAAATCGTGGCCCGGGTAAGTGGTGAAGACTATCCGACCGACACAACCACCGAAGCCGGCGAAATTCTTTGCAAAGGGCCCAATGTGATGAAGGGATACTGGAAAAATGACGAGGCCACCCGTGAGATGATCGACGAGGAGGAGTGGCTGCATACCGGTGACGTCGGCCGCTTTGTAGACGGCAACCTGCAGATTACCGATCGCATCAAACACATGATTGTTAACGCCGGTGGCAAAAATATCTATCCCGGGCCCATAGAGGAGAAATTCAAGACCAGCAAATGGGTAGACCAGATCGTGGTAATTGGCGAGCGGCAGGCGTATATGGCTGCACTGATTGTACCCGATTTCGAGGTGCTGGAGTCGTTTGCCGCGGAGCAGGGTCTGGAATACGAAGGTATGGAAGAACTTTTCGAGAAAGACGAAGTACAGTCGATCTACCGAAAAGAGATCAAAAAACAGTCGGGCGAACTGGCTTCCCATGAAAAAATTCGCGATTTTCGCTTGGTTCCGGAGGAATTTACGGTAGAGGGCGGCGAACTGACTCCTACACTCAAGGTTAAGCGGCGCGTAATAGAGGACAAATACAGTCACCTTATCAACGCTATCTTTGCTGACGGCTAATTGCCCGGCTACACGCTTCCTCAATGCATTAAAAATGTTCATTTATAAACTCAAGATAAGCTAATGTCCTACGAAATTTTCTACTGGATTCATATCGTTTCATATATCTCATGGCTGGCTGCTTTCGTGCTCAGCATGTTCTTTGCATGGAAAGTAGGACGGGCCTACCAGACAGATAATGAGAAGAAATTTATGCGTAGCGAGCGGCTGGCTACCAGTATAGGTGCACATCTCGGAGCGCTGGGCATTCTGATATCGGGAGGAGCCATGGCTTCCATTCCCGCCGGACCCAAATGGGGCTGGTTTAATTTTGGTGATTTTGCCTGGCTGGGGGTCAAACAGGTGTTGTTTCTGTTGATACTGGTGCTGGTAGGCTTTTCTATTAAGCGAAGCGTGGCCTTCAAAAAGCAGCTTAGAAACGAAGAGGGAGACATCCCCGGCCCGGAAGCACGCAGCCGTTGGAATGGGGCATACAGGCTTTCCCTGGTTGTATATCTCCTTGTTTTGGTCAACACCCTTCTGGGCCTTGCCAAACCGTTTTAAGCAGGGATAGATGGTAACAGGAGGGAGATGTTCAGTTTCTATGTACTATCCGACTCCCGGTGCAGTAGCCTCAGAAAACGCTTCACTCTTCTCCGGTTTACCCCAAGGTCACTGCGGCCAATCCTGCTGGCACTCCGGATGTGAAGATAGCAGGTGCCCGGGCCGGCAGGCCTCAGCTTGATGGTGACATCATCTTTGAAGAATAGGGCCGTGAATACGGAATGAAAGGTACAGTTTTCCCTGTCGACCTCGATGCTTTCGGCTTGCATCCGCTCAAGCACCTTCCGGACGCTGGGAAGGGCCTCATCCACAGTGATTTCCAATTGACGGCTCAGTCGTATGCAGTTGGGCGAGCCGGGGCAGGGAGGCAGGGGATTATGTACCCCGCTCAATTCGTCTAACTGGGAAGACCGTGAACCGGAAAGGAAAAATGGCGTAGCCATACAGCTGTTTGTTTTATTAAACCCCAAGGGCTTCCAGGCACCCTTCCGTATCCTTAACAACGGTGAGCAGGTCTCTATTCCCCTGATCGATAAAACCGGATTCGACCGCATGGTCAATAAAATCTATCAGTTTATCGTAATAACCGTCCACGTTAAAAAGAATGACCGGCTTGCTGTGAATGTCTATCTGCAGCCAGGTAATGACCTCCATCAACTCCTCAAAGGTCCCGAAGCCGCCGGGAAGGGCGATAAAAGCATCGGAGAGTTCGGCCATCATCGCCTTGCGTTCATGCATACTGTCTGTGATGTGGAGGGCCGTGAGGTTCTGGTGGCCCACTTCCCATTTCATGAGGTGTTCGGGGATCACCCCGTGCACTTTGCCTCCGTGGGACAGCACGCCGTTGGCAATGACATTCATGAGTCCTATAGCCCCTCCTCCGTAGACCAGCTCCAGGCCGTGATCGGCCAGGGCCTTACCAAGGCGACGGGCTTCTTCGGTAAAGAGGGGATTGGTCCCTGTTCTGGAACCGCAGAAAACACAGGCACGATGGATATTCATAGGGTCAGGCGGTAGCCATCATTCGTTTAAGGACGATTTCAAGCTTCTCGAGGAAGTAGTCAATATCATCGGTATCGTTGTCCTTTCCGAGACTGATTCGAATGCTCGAATTGGCTATATGATCCGGCAAACCGAGCCCGGTCAACACATGCGAGGGTTCAATGGCTCCGGAGGTGCAGGCCGAGCCGTTGGATACACAGATGCCCTCCATATCCAGGTTCAGCAGCAGCATCTCGCCGTCTATCCCTTGGTCGTTGGCATCTGTAAAGGCGAGGTTGATAATATGGGGGACGCCATCGTCGGGCGATCCGTTAATCCGGTACCTGCCGCTGTACTTTTCCTGCAGTCCGTCGAGCAACCGCTGCCTAAGCCTGCTGAAATGCGACAGGTGGTTGTCCATCCGATCCGTACAGAGCTCAAGGGCCTTGGTCATACCGATAATACCGGCTACGTTGAGGGTGCCTCCACGCCGACGCCGCTCTTGGGAGCCGCCGTGCATCCAGGGCATCCAGGCCGACCCGTGGCGGACATACATGACTCCTGTACCCTTGGGGCCGTATATCTTGTGGCCGCTCATACTTAAAAAGTCCAGGCCCAGCTCATCGATGTCAACAGGCAGCTTGCCTATGCTTTGAACGGTATCGGAATGAAAAAGGACACCATGATTACGGCAGACTTCCGAAATCTCTTTTAATGGGTTGACCGTCCCGATTTCGTTGTTGACATGCATCAGGGAAACCAGGGCTGTCTGATCAGTGATGGCCTCTTCGACCTGCTCGGCCGTGATGGTGCCGTCGGGACCGGGCTCCAGGTAAACAGGTTTGCAGCCGTTGCGTTTCTGGGATTCGGCCGCATGAAGAACGGCATGATGCTCAAGGGGAGAGGTGATGATCTCCTTTTTACCGGTAGCGGCAAGCGCACCCTTGATAACGGCGTTGTCGCTTTCGGTACCACCGCTTGTAAAAATGATTTCGGCCGGGGCGGCACCGATAACTTCCGCGATGGTTTCGCGAGCATCCTCGACCGCAACCTTGGCGTTATTTCCCAGCTGGTGTGCGGAATTGGCATTACCGAAGTTCTCGGTGAACCAGGGCTTCATAGCTTCGAGTACCCGTTTGTCCACAGGCGTTGTAGCTGCATGATCAAAATAGACGGTACGCATGTCTCCTTGTTGGGTTGGTTTTTTCAGAGGCAAAATGATAGCAATATTTGGGGAGAAAATCAGCTCGTTCCTATAGAAGGCCGGAAGCCCGGGGAATCCCGATTTGGCCTGTTAGGGATATAGTTTGGAGGTGACGGACCGCTTTCGGCTCTGCCCGGCCTTTGGAAGAAAACTTTTTAAAAGTATATTCTTTTTTTACGGCATTCATCAATGGATATCGGTTTCAATGAATAAATATTGTTTTTACCAGTTGGCTTTTTTGGGGATCTGCACGTTTCTGCTTGCGGCATCGGCCGGGATTGCCTGTGCCCAGGATACCACCGCATCTCATGCCACGCTGATGGGGTGGGAACAGCGTACGCAGAACTTCATGCTCGACGAGTCTCACAACTACGGAGGGATGCACTACAACCGGGGACTTTTTCGCGATAACCTGCTTGAGATGAGTCCCGAGCACGAGATTGACCTGATGACCTACCGGTATACGCTGCTTGACGACTATCGATGGAGCAGGGCCGATGAGGGCTACCGAATGATATTGGGGAGCCTGAACGCAACGAAGTTCGCCGCCGAAAACTCTATCAAGACCACCTACCGCTTTGACGGCCGCAATGCGCTGCTGGTCGACGGCACCCATGAGGAAAATTACCGGGCCGAAAGGTTTCTCTTTCGGCTGGGGTATGAACACCGGTTCAAGGGGGGGCATCACCTGGGGGTTGAGCATACTATCTCGGACGATAAAAGCGATCTCGATGCCACGGTCTATTATCGCCTGGGAACGTTTGAAGAAGGCATGGTGCATGCGGGGATCACCTTTATGAACTGGGCAGGCAATGTTACACAGGGGCTGGCGGTTGACAGCGACAACCGATATAATTTCCATTACGATGTGACCCATGAAAGCCGGAAAGCTCCCTATCTGCTGAACGTAAAGCTGGTTTCCCCGTTCTTAGGCCATTTCAGAGCTGAACTGCTGGCGGGGCTGCAAACCTATTCGAAAAATATAGTCAGTCCCTCGGTTGATACCCTCGATTTTGTCGACGAAAAGTGGGCGCATTACCTCGGCGGACTTATAGAATATTACAACAAACACTTTACGGCGGGATTGATATACCAGCGCCGGTTCTCGAAATTGACAAGACAGCCTGCGGTCGACTCCTCCTTCGACCTTGATTTTAACAACTACCAGTACTCCGACCGCGGCGGCATTTTTGCCACCGGTAAGATAAAACCGGTATTGAGGCTGGAACAGTGGTTTTGGCTGGAACGTAACCGGGACCGCCTCACCGGACAGAAAGTTCCCGATGACCTTAGCCCGCTGGAGTTGGGTGATATAGTCTTTCCCAGCAAGCGTATCCCTTTCAACTTCCTGGAGTGGAGGATAAAAGTTAAGTCGAGAATATTATACGATCCGGGGGACAAGGGACTGCTTTCGGGATTGGAATTTCATGCAGACTACCGCTATCCCCAGGGCGAGAGAAACCCGGTGACGAACGTACGAAATTTTGCATTTCGAACGGTGTATCCCATTGTCCGCAACAGGAATGAACGGATGACCCTGACCATAGGTTACCGGGTTAACAGGAATTTTCATTTTGTAGGAGGGATATCATACGACCTGGACAAGGATCGCCAGTCGGGTATCGGCCTGCCTCGTATCACGGGAACCCCAACCTGGTTCGACGGAGGCTTCGGAAGGCTTTCTTTACGATGGTGATAAGTCCTTATATTTTATTTTAACCAACATACATACAAACCGACCCGCTACCACCGGCGGCGGCTTAATATTGAGCAACTATCATGGATAAGATGACACTGCAGGACGTTGAACTGAAAGGCAAAAAAGTATTGATGCGTGTTGATTTCAACGTGCCGATTGAAGACGGGAGGATAGGGGACGACAACCGTATCGTGCAGGCGCTGCCCTCCATCCGTTACGTGGTGGAACAGGGAGGGCTTCTGATACTGACCAGTCACCTGGGACGGCCGGGAGGAGCTCCCGACGAGAGCCTGAGCCTCAGGCCGGTCTCGCGCCACTTGCGTTCCCTGATTGATGCGCCGGTCTATTTTGCGGAAGACTGTATAGGCAGCGAGGCGGAGAAAGTGATTCGCCAGGCTAAACCCGGTGAGATAGTCCTCCTTGAAAATGTTCGCTTCCACGAGGGAGAGAAGGCCAACGACGAGAGTTTTTGCAAGGAACTGGCAGCCCACGGTGATCTATTTGTCAACGATGCCTTCGGCAGCAGCCACCGGGCACATTCATCCGTTTCGGGCGTGGCTCGCTACCTGCAGCCGGCCGTTTCCGGATTCCTGCTGGAAAAGGAGATAAAATACCTTGATGAATCGGTCAATAACCCCGGCCGCCCCTTCGTAGCGATACTGGGCGGTGCAAAAGTGTCCGATAAGATAGGAGTTATTGAAAACCTGCTCGGCAAGGTTGATACCATCATCATCGGAGGAGGCATGACCTACACTTTTTATAAAGCCAAGGGGTTTCCCATCGGCGATTCTCTTGTTGAAGAGGAGAAGGTGGGACTGGCCGGAGAGCTGATGCAAAAAGCCGAAGAGCGGGGAATAAAATTCATGCTTCCGCTGGATTCGGTGATTGCAAAGGAATTTAAGAATGATGCCGAGCACAAGGTAGTGGACGAAGAGGGAATCGAAGAGGGCTGGATGGCACTGGATATCGGTCCCCAGTCGTCTATAGCATTCGGAAATGTAATCAAAAATGCCAGTACCATTGTATGGAACGGCCCCATGGGGGTCTTTGAAATGGAAAATTTCGCCGACGGGACCTTTGCCGTGGCTGAGGCCCTGGCCGAAGCTACCGAACGGGGAGGCACCACTATTATCGGGGGCGGCGATTCGGCCTCGGCCATCAAGAAGGCCGGGCTGGAGGACAAGGTTTCCCATGTCTCCACGGGGGGAGGGGCCAGCCTGGAGTTTCTGGAAGGGAAGGAGCTTCCCGGCGTAGCCGCTCTGACCGACAGGTAGGTTAAATGCCGGCGGCACCGCTGTTAAGTACTATTCTAAGCCGTTATTCTTTGACAATTCGGAAGCCGGTATATTCAGCCGGTGGTTTTTGGGCTTCTCCCCGATCGTCGACATAACTGACGGCCGAATAGCCGTAGGTGCCGCCTTCAGCGTTATACTCAGCTACGTTACCGCCAAGGTCGAATAGCAGGGCCTCGCCAACCTCTATACCCTTGTAGGAGCCTGCCTCCCGGATCAGCGAACGGTCCAGCTCACTCACTTTCTTCCTGAATTCGGGAATCTCATCAAGTGTAATATCGTAGCCGGCCCAGTAATTGAGGGTGTTTTCAGAGGCCGCCGATTTTTCGGCCTTTGCGTGCAGCCTCTTCGCTTCTTTGTCCGTGGGCAGGCGGTAGGTCCCGCCGGTGGTCTCACTGAGCCATTCGGCATACTCCCTGGCTTCCCGGACGGAAAGGCCGCTGATGGGATAGTTGGCCCGAACAGCCGGGAATGAGTGGGTCTCGTCAAAAGCGGCATACTGGGCGTTGGTAACTTCAAATCGCCCGATAGCAATTGAATCTTTTTTGACCGGAACCGTTTCCGGCAACAGGACCGTGCCCGACATCTTTCCGTAAAGCCCACCGGTAACGGCAATTCGGTCTTTCTTCAGCACTTCGGCCAGGGGACTGTCCTTCTTGAAGGCCTCATTTTCAGCCTTGTGGGTACCGAAGAGGTAGGTGTCGAACCAGCGAATCTCCTCTTCCATCTTACGGCTTCGGTGGGTGATCTTACGCAGCCCGTGCGGCTGGCCGGGGTACCAGAGGAACCGTACGGGAGCGTTGCCTATCTGCTGAAGGGCGCGGTAGTATTCCCAACCCTGGTCCCGGGGTACCGCACGGTCTTCGCTGCCGTGATGGATAAGGGTAGGTGTTTTCACTTTCTCCATCTCGAAGAGGGGCGATTTCTGGATATAGGTGCTGTTATATATTTTTCCGTCGGTGTTATCCCAGGGCGCGCCGCCGAAATAGCTTTGGTCAAACGATACCCCGAATCTGCAGGTACCGTAGTCCGATGTCCAGTTGACATCGCCCGCCCCCGGGGCAGCGACTTTAAACATGTCGGGATGCTGTATGGTAAGCATGGTAGTCAGTATCGCCCCGTTCGACCATCCCTTGACACCCAGCGAGTCGGGATCGACCTTTCCCTCTTCAACAAGCATGTTGACACCCGACACGATATCCGGCACTTCATATTCGTAATAGTGGCCCTTGATGGACTCGACGAATTCCAGCCCGTGGTTGGAAGAGCCGTGATAGTTGGGCTGGAGTACAAAAGCGCCTTTCTGGGCCATGATATTGTTGAAATCGGTCCACGACTCGTTCCACCTGTCCAGGTCGACCCCCGAGGGCCCCCCGTGGATGGTGACGACGAGGGGGTAGGAGTTGCCCTCCTTGTAGTTGTGCGGATAATATAGAATGCCCGTTATCTCATCTCCCAGGGCGCCTTCCCAGGTCACCACTTCGGTTCTGGCCTTGGTTTTATGGTCGAGGTGGTTGTTGATTTTTATCAGCTGCTCCCCCTCGGGCAAGCGGACTTTTTTCCCTGAATGCTTAAGCCCGCCAATACGGTATTGGGGTGGTGTGGAGGAGGTGGAATATACATAGGCGACCTTCTTATGGTCTTTACCTACAGCAGTTACCGTTACATGCTCTCCCATGGAGCCGGTGTCAATCTCTTTTCTGTTCCATCCGGTTTCCGTCTTCTCCATGTAGGCCGGTTTGACGGTCGTACCATTGGCCAGGCCGACAATAAGGTCGCTGCCTACAAGGTCGAATCCGGAACCCAGTCCCCATTCCCAATCCAGGGGGACCTCTACGGCACGGTTTTTATCCAGGTCGTAGTAGTGCAGCAGGGTGATTCCCGCCCCGTTCCATTCGGGATCGGAAGAACGGACGGAAACGAAATAAAATCCCCGGCCGTCGTCGGTAAAGGTGAAATTGCCGGGCGTCTGGTAACCGTCCTTGAGTATCTGCATCCGGCTGCCGTTTTGCAGGTCCCAGAGGTAGTAGGTGGGTTTGGGGTTGGCGTCGGCCCCGTAGTCGGGCGACAGGATGTGCGAAGTTACCAGGTATCGTCCGTCATGGGAGGCCTCATACTCCCCAACCGGATAGCTGTTGTCTGTCAGCCTGTTGATCTCTTTGGTTTTTAAGTCATAAGAGTACACGCGACGGGCTTTGAAATGGGCTGTATCTTCCACTACCACGGTATTGTCCTCCTCTTCTTCAAGCTGCTTTTCGTAAAGCGTCTTGCCTTCCGTAGAGGTAAAGGACAGCTTATCTTCGTCCAGCCACTGTATGTTGGATATGCCGGTCTCAAAAGTGTGGACCTCGTAGGCTTCCCCGCCATAGATGCTCAGTGCCCAAAGAGTTTTGCCTTTCTTCCGGGAGGAAAGGAAATAGAGCGTTTCCCCGTCGCGGGAGAAGAGAGGGCTGTAGTCCGATTCATCTCCCCGCGTAAGCTGAACGGTTTTAAAGGAGCCGTTTTTATCTTTAACATCCAGACGTGTCAGATAAAGGTCACTGACATATCGGTCTTTTTCCCGGTCGGGACGTCGTTTGACCCAGGCCATGCTCTCGCCGTTGGGCGAAAACTCCAGGCTATAGGCACTTTCCTGGTTGATGACGTCTTCGATGGTCCATTTTGACGGTTTGTCCTGCGCAATTGCACCGGTGCAGAACAACAGGCTTAAAAGAATGATAGTCAGCTGTGGAAAATCCCTCATGGCATAAAACAATTTTTAATTGATGGTTACGGAAAAAACAAAAATATTTAAAGTAGAATAATTCCAAAGAACAACAGTAAAGGACTGATGGATGACCTGGGTGCTTATTCGGAAGAATCGGGGAGTGTTAATCTCAATGTTTAGAGTGTTAACCTCAATGTTTATAACAGGCTGCAGGAAAAAAATCTGTAAGGATTTCCTCCCGAATAAGTCTTACCTTTACTACAAATAATAAAATATGAAGAGGTAAGTATTATGGGTTCACTTAACAAAGCAATGATTATCGGCCGTTTGGGGCAAGACCCGGACGTTCGCTATACACAATCAAACACTGCGGTTGCCAACTTGTCCGTGGCTACATCCGAACGTTTCAAAGACAGCTCCGGCGAATGGCAGGAGCGCACCGAGTGGCACCGCGTAGTGGCATGGGGCCGGCTGGCCGAGATATGCCAGGAGTACCTCAAGAAAGGTTCCCAGGTGTATATTGAAGGGCCGATACAGACCCGCCAGTGGGAAGACAAGGAGGGGCAGACTCGCTATACTACCGAGATCAAGGCACTGACTATGACCATGCTCGACAGCAAGGGCAGCAGCGACAGTTCCAAGGCACCCGAAAAACCTCAAAGTTCTCAGCCGGTCTCCAGCAATGTAGACCTGAATGAAAATTTTGACGATATAGATGATGACCTCCCGTTTTAGGTGGGGCAGGTGAAAGACGTTATATAACAGGAAAGCGATGGGGTATGATTATTCCGTCGCTTTTCTTTTTTTGCACCATATGCTTGCAATACATAGCTTTAATCAAATTTCAGTTTCAAACAACAAGTAATTGGACGACCCGGGTAGTTTTAGTTTCTTGGCGGCATTTCTGGATCAGGCGCACGAAACCACTGTTTTTGACGGTTCGCTGGATGTCTATGAGCTTTCCATTCAGATTGCCCTGATAATACTGGGACTCATCCTCTCGGCGGTGTTTTCAGGATCTGAAGTGGCTTTCTTTTCTCTTTCAAACCAGCAGGACGTACTCGACGAAGGTGATACGGAGGGTTCGGCCGACGAGCTGGTGTTGCGAATGCTCCTGCATCCCCGCCGGCTGCTGGCCACCATCCTCATCGGCAATACATTTGCCAATATCATCACTTCGGTGTTGGCGGCCGTGCTTACGGGCAATATCGTTGCCTATTTCGGATTTTCGGAAGTGCTCGTTTATACCATCGAAGTGATTGTGCTCACCTTTATGATCCTTATACTGAGTGAGATCACGCCAAAGATCATTGCAATTAGTGAACCCCTGCAGTCGGCCCGCAGGATCAGCCGGTTTATTTATGGCTTTTATGTTATCCTGAAGCCGCTTTCACGCATGATCGCGAATAGCACCCTGAGCCTTGAAAAACGGCTTCCCAAACCGGACAGCAAGATGACCTCTGAAGATATCATGACGATGGCCGAAGTAAGCGAAAAGGAGGGGTCTATTAGAAGTGACGAGCGGGAGATCATTGAGAACGTCATCGAATTCGGCACTACCTCGGTCCGTGAGATAATGACGTCCCGGGTGAATATTGTTGCCGTTTCGACCGAAGATTCCCTGAACGAAGTAATGAACCTTATCAGGGAGAAGGGGCTTTCACGCATGCCGCTGTATGATAACGACCTCGATACCATCCTGGGCGTGATATATTCGAAAGATGTGCTTCCCTATATCAATTCCGATATTGAACGAACCACTATCAACTGGAGGACCATCGCACGAAAAGCGCTGTTTATTCCGGCGACGAAGAAACTGGATGACCTGCTGCGAGACTTTCAACAGGAAAAAACGCATATAGCTATTGTGGTCGACGAATATGGGGGGACCGAGGGGCTGATCACCCTTGATGACATACTGGAGGAGATTGTGGGTGATATTTCGGACGAGTATGACGAGAACGAGGAACAGCTCTACACCCAGTTCAAGAGCGGGGTTTATATCTTCGACGCCAAGATAGACCTGGACGATATGGAAGAGATTCTGGACTGTGAGCTGACCGAAGACGATGACGATTATGAAACGCTTGGGGGGCTGGTTTATCACCTGACCGAGCGTATACCGAACGTTGGTGAGCGGGTATATTACAAGGAGCTGGAGTTAACCATCCATTCGGTGCAGAACAACCGGGTACGGAAACTCCGGGTGAAGGTTAACAACGACTCCGACCAACAGAAGAAAAAGGCCAAAAAAGAGGAGTAGCCAGCTGTCTTTCATGTCTGAAAATACCGCCGACCTGCCTATCAAATCGGATATCAACCTGGCACCCTATAATACACTGCATATTCGGTCGAAGGCAAAATCCTTTATCTCCATAAAATCGATTGAGCAGTTAAAGCAGCTGCTGCATTCCTGGGGGGATGATCCGCCCCGGTATTTTATTCTCGGAGGAGGTAGCAACGTACTTTTTGTGGATGATTTCGACGGACTGGTAATTCATGTTGATATGACCGGGAGGACGGTAGTCAGGGAAGACGAGGATCACCTTTGGCTGGCGCTGGGTTCCGGTGAAAACTGGCACGATACGGTGATGTACTGCGTGGAGCAGGGATGGGGCGGCATTGAAAACCTGGCCCTTATCCCCGGAACGGTTGGAGCCGCCCCCATTCAGAATATCGGTGCGTACGGGGTGGAACTGAAGGATGTTTTTGAGAGCCTCCGGGCAGTGGAGCTGGAAACGGGCGAAGAGCGCATCTTCTCCCGGGAGGAATGCAGCTTCGGCTACAGGGATAGTGTGTTCAAAAATAAGTTGAAGGGACGGTACCTGGTGGCTGAAGTAACGCTGAAGCTTTCCAAGGATCCGGAGGCGAACACTTCCTATGGATCTATCCGCAAGGGGTTGGAAGAGAGGGGGATTGAAGACCCCGGCATAGGGGATGTTTGCGATATGGTGATCGATATTCGAAACAGCAAACTTCCAAGCCCCGAAGACCTCGGCAATGCGGGGAGCTTTTTCAAGAACCCGGTAGTCTCGCGCCAGAAATATGAACAGCTGAAAAGAGATTACCCTACGGTACCGGGTTATGAGTTGAACGATATCGAAATAAAGGTTCCCGCCGGATGGCTGATCGAACAGACCGGGTGGAAAGGGCGCGTTGTGGGTAATGCGGGCACCTACAAGCAGCAGGCCCTTGTGATAGTGAATCACGGCGGGGCAACCGGAGAAGAGATTTTACAGCTGGCCAACAGGATTAAAGAGTCGGTTAAACAGCAGTTTGGCATTGAACTTATACCAGAAGTGAATATCGTCCGCTGAAATGACTGATCATTCCGGAAAGAACCGGTACTTTACCAAGCACCTCTTTAGGACAGGTTTGGAATGCCCGACCCGCCTGTACTACAAATACCATGATTATCCCGAAAACAGGGAGTCCCGGCCATTTATTGAACATTTCCGGTTTAATAAAAAACAGTTGATAAAACTGGTTCGGACCGCTTATCCGGAGGGAGAAGTCATATCGGGAGACTCCATTGAAGAGGGGGCCCTGGAGACCCTGGAGAAACTGGAAGGCCGTGAAGACGCGGTATTTGACGGTATTGTAGTTTCCGGCCGGCTTATGGCCAAGCTGCCGGTGATGGTCAAAAAAGGGAACCGGCTTAGGGTAATCAGCATTCAGACCAAGGTTTATGATCCCGCCAAACACAGCCTGACCGGCAGGGATGGGAGTATTCATCCCAAATGGCTGAATTATATGGTGGATTTTGCCTACCAGCTGCATGTAATCGGCCTGGCCCGCCCGGAATGGGAGCTTGAACCGGTATTGGTGCTCCCCAACAAACATGGGAGGGCCGCCTCCGACACCCTCTCCAGGCTCCATGGAGAGGCGGAGCCGGCCACCCTGCAGGAAGACCGCGAGGAACTGCTGGTATCCCTTGATGTATCGGAGGAAATCCGGAGCATATTCAACGGGACCGGTTTTGATGAAGAACATTATACGGCCGATTCCTTCAGGGAAACCCTGCGGCGCCTTGTCGACCGATACTTTTCCGGAGATAAATTTTCGGCGGAACCGGGCGAAAAATGCCGGTATTGTGAATTCAAGGTGGAATCACGCCGGGTGGAAGAAGGGGTCAAAAGCGGTTTTGAGGAGTGCTGGAACAACCATTTCGGCGAGGTGTATGCCCATGAGGGAAAAACGCCTGTCTTTGACCTTATAGGACCCGGTACCCGCCAGTGGATGGAACGGGATATCTATCTTCAGCACCGTATTCCCGACGAGGATGTGTTCGATGTTTCCGAGATACTTAAAGGGGACGGAAGGCTGAACGAAAGGCAGAGGCAGTCGCTGCAGGTTCACCAGTCAAAGGGGAGGACGGTACCTGAGGAGATCGTGAGGCCCGCCCTGTTTAATGAACTGGACCGGTGGGAGTATCCCATCCATTTCCTTGATTTTGAAGCGGGAAACTATACCATCCCCACCCGCAGGGGGCGCAAGCCCTATCACCTGGTAATATTCCAGTATTCCTGCCATACGCTCCTGGAAGATGGGTCGCTGGAACATTACGAATGGGTGGATGAGGGGGATGGAAGCTATCCCAACTACCGGTTGGCCGAAAGGCTGCATGCCATACCCCGTATCAGCGAAGGCACGATCGTGCAATATTCAAATTTTGAACGCCATGCCCTTAAGCTCATACGCAAGGGATTGTTGAACGATGATGGGCCGGGGGAGGGCAGCCGGGAACTGAGCCGGTGGATCAGGGATATCATACGGCGAAATGACTCCAGTCACCGGCAGGGCCCTTACCTGGCGGATATGAGCAGGATGGTCAAGGATTTTTATTACAACCGGAGCATGGGCGATTCCCTGAGCATCAAGGACGTACTGCAGTCGGTACTAAGTGTAAGCCCCTACCTGAGAGATATCTACAGCGAGCCCTACCATTCTTCAAATTTTGACGGGATGGTCTGGTGGCAGCCGCTGGAAGAGGGGGCGGAGAGTCCCTACCGGCTACTGGAGGAGAAACAGTCGAACCGAACGGTAAGGCGGGGTACTGAGGCTATGGTCGTGTATGCTCACATGCTTACCGGTGAGCTTACGGAGAGCGAACAGCAGACGTACCGGGAAGCTCTTCTAAGTTACTGTGAACTCGATACGCTGGCCATGCTGATGATCTACCAGCACTGGAATGCCCTGGGAAGAGAAGAAGGGAACTCTTAGCGGTAAAATAGCTTTAAATTACACTTCTTCAATCATAAACAGTGTTCCCATGAAAACAAGAGTGTACAAGTATTTCTCATCCTTTTTGATCGTGGCAACGGTCATCACCGCCTGCGTGGTACAGCGAAGTCCCGTCACCGGCGAAAAGCGGGCCTATGGCTATAGCTGGGAAGAAGAAAAAGAGATAGGCCGAGAAGCCGACCGCCAGATACAGGAGAGTTACGGTATATTCCATGATGAAGAACTCCTTGAATATGTCAAAGATCTTGGCCTTAACCTCTTATCCGTCAGTCATATGCGGCGGGAGGAAACGCCCGATAAATACCGCAATACCGAATTCACCTTCAGGGTGCTGGACAGCCCCGTGGTCAACGCTTTTGCCCTGCCGGGCGGCTATGTTTACGTGACCCGGGGATTGGTTTCCCACCTTGACAATCAGGCGCAGCTTGCCGTGGTCGTGGGCCATGAGATCGGCCATGTTGCCGCCCGCCATGCCTCACAGCGCGCTTTCGAACAGCAGCTGGGACAGGTGGCTCTTCTGGGAGGGGCCGTGGTCGGCGAGGAGCTGCTGGGTATTCCCGGTGGAAGTGTTCTAAATATAGGCAGCCAGGCGGCACAATTGTTGTTCCTGAAATATAGCAGGGATGACGAACGCGAATCGGACGAGCTGGGGGTTGAGTATTCGGCCATGCAGCAATATGAAGCCGCCGAAGGAGCGGCCTTCTTCCGAACCCTTGAACGTATGGCCGGACAGAGCGGGCAAAGTATACCGGACTGGCAGTCTACCCACCCCGATCCCTCTGATAGAGCCCATAGGATACCGGAACTGGCGCGTATATGGGAAGAACGGGGTTATGAACAGACGATCACCGATACCGACGAACATATGCAGAAGCTTGACGGAATTATATACGGCTCCAACCCAAGGCATGGATTTACCCGCGACGGTGTTTTCTACCATCCCGACCTGGCTTTCAAGTTTCCCTATCCGGCAGATTGGCAGGTGATTAACCGGCGGTCGCTGGTAGCCGTAGTAAATAATGACGGGGACGCCGTATCGGTGATGAAACTGGATCATGAGTCCCCGTCTGCAGAAGCTTCGGTGAGGGAATTCCTGAATCAGGAGGGTATACACACCGTGGAACAGTCTTCTGCTTCAAACAACGGCTTGTCCGCCTATAAGGCGGTGGCAACCGGGCAAACCGAGAAGGGGACCGAGATCAAGTTTTATCTCTATGCGGTGGAATATGATGGGAATATCTACCGCTTCCTCAATTATACCACCCTGGATCAGTTTGAAACCTATAAACAGGAGTTTGTCGGCATATCCCACGGATTCAGCCGCCTGGCCGACCAAGCCATACTAAACGTAGAGCCTGTTCGCCTCTATACCCGGAAGGTTCAGCGTACGGGCACGTTCAGTTCTTTCCTGTCCGACAGTTACGAAGGCATGCCCATAGAGATCACTGCTAAGGATGTGGCCATTTTAAACCAGGTGCAGCTTGACGAGACCATCGAGGCGGGGACCTGGATCAAGCTTCCCGGCCGATAAAAAGGGAGGAAGTGCTCTTATTATTTTCAAAATAATTCCAATATCTTTGGGGCTGACACCGAAACCTCCAATAATATTGA
This sequence comes from uncultured Balneolaceae bacterium, assembly GCA_964423345.1. Classification (GTDB taxonomy): domain Bacteria; phylum Bacteroidota; class Rhodothermia; order Balneolales; family Balneolaceae; genus CAYREV01. The sequence goes on from CAYREV010000009.1 coordinate 67,134, forward strand.
ATTTGAGCATAGATGATTGAACGATATTCCCGAGATGAGATGGCCTCCATATGGTCTCTCGAAAATCAGTTTCAGGCCTGGCTGGAAGTGGAACTGGCAGCATGCCGCGCCTGGAGCAGGTTGGGCAAGATACCGGAAGAGGATGTGGAAAAGCTTTATGAGAAGGCATCTTTTGATGTTGGCCGGATCAAGGAGATCGAAAAGAAAACGAGGCATGACGTAGTGGCTTTTACCCGGTCGGTATCCGAGTCACTGGGGGAGGAGAAGAAATGGATTCATTACGGGCTTACCTCTACCGATGTAGTGGATACGGCCAACGGCTACCGGCTAAAGCAGGCCAACGACATCCTTCGGGATGATCTACACCATATGATTGAAGTACTGGCCGGGAAGGCTAAAGAACATAAATATACGGTCATGATGGGGCGTACGCACGGGGTCCACGCCGAACCTACCACCTTTGGGCTTAAATGCGCGCTCTGGTATGCCGAGATGAAAAGGAACCTGGAGCGATTTGAGAAGGCTGCATCGGATGTGGAGTTCGGCAAGATGAGCGGTTCGGTGGGGACTTTTGCCAATATCCCCCCCGAAGTGGAAGAGTATGTATGCGAGGAGCTGGGGCTCAAACCGGCGCCCATATCCACCCAGACGCTTCAAAGGGACCGGCATGCCCACTATATGTCGGTGCTGGCCCTTATCGGTTCAACCCTGGAAAAGATGGCTGTAGAGGTGCGTCACCTGCAGCGCAGTGAGGTGCGTGAGGCGGAAGAGTTCTTTCGTAAAGGGCAGAAGGGATCTTCTTCCATGCCGCACAAGAGAAATCCGGTAAGTTCCGAAAACATAACGGGATGTTCCCGGGTCCTGCGCGGCTATATGACTTCGGCCTATGAAAATATTCCCCTTTGGCACGAACGTGATATCTCCCACTCTTCGGTGGAACGCATAATCCTGCCCGACGCCACCATCCTTCTTGATTATATGTTGAGCCGGTTTTCGGGGGTCATAGAGAAGCTGACGATTTTTGAGGATAACATGCAGAAAAATATCTATAAGACCTACGGGCTCACATTCTCCCAGCGGGTGTTGCACAAGCTGATTGACAAGGGGATCAGCCGGGAGGAGGCCTACGATACCGTACAGCCCCTGGCGATGGAAGCCTGGGAGGAAAAAATCATGTTTCGTGACCTTGTTGAAGCCGATGAAACCATCCGCAAGCACCTGTCGGCCGAAGAGATCGAAGAGGCTTTTGACCTCGAACACCATACCCGCAATGTAGATCGAATATTTGAACGGGTGGGTATCAGCTGAAAACCGGAAGTCCCCACCTCTGATTGGGGCGAGGGGGCAATCGTACATAACGACCCTCATTTTGTTCATTTGAGCCTATGGATAACTGGAGCCGTATCATATTTTCCGACGATATCCCATTCGGGGAGAAACTGCAGCGGGTGTTTTCTTACCAGTTTAAACATAATGAGGTTTATCGCCGGTTTTGTGTGTCATTGTCGGCCATCGATGCGGAGGGAGACTCCGGCGATCCGGATGTAGAGAGCATAGGTGATCGTTTTCTCCGGGATCCGGGAAGTATACCACTGTTGCCTGTACGAGCCTTCAAGGATTCGTCTCCGGTTTGCAACACCGAAAAGGAAGCCGATCTTGTATTTAAAAGCAGCGGCAGCCGTGGCATGGAACGGAGCATACACCCCGTAATGGATGAAGAATTATACCGCCGGTCGATCCTGCAGGGATTCAGCCATTTTTACCACACCGAAGATGCGACCTTCCTGGGATATACGCCGGGTTACAGCGACAATCCCGATTCTTCGCTGATCTGGATGATCCGTGAACTAATTAAAAGGGACGAGAGCGGAATGAGTCGCTTTCTGCCGCTGGATGAACCCCTGTCGCAGGATGCGATCGATCAAATACAGCGGGAGGAAAGGCGCCTGTTCCTGTTTGGAGCCGCCTTTGGGCTGCTGGACCTGGCAGAGATATCTAAAGTGAAGCTTCCTTCCGACAGCGTGGTGCTGGAAACAGGGGGGATGAAAACCCGGCGACGTGAGATGGATCGAATGAGTATGCACCGCCGGCTGGCCCGGGACTTTGGCCTTCATGAGTCGCGTATCCACTCGGAATATGGAATGGCCGAGTTGTTAAGCCAGGCCTACGCCACCGGTGGAAAATGGTTTAGATCTCCCCCGTGGATGAAAGTGGAGGTTGTCAACCCGGATAATCCCCGTGAAACACTGCCGCCCTATACCGAGGGGAAGATCGGCGTAATCGACCTGGCCAATGTACATTCCTGTGCATTTCTTTTGACCGGCGACCGGGGGATCGCAGACCGTGATGGCCGTTTCCAGGTGCTGGGAAGGTGGAATCCGAAGGACCTCAGAGGATGTAATTTTTTAATTGACGAAGATTGAGCTGACAGACTGATGACAACCGATATAGCATCCAGAATCGATACCCTGCTGGAAGCCTGTGAGGGATGGCTAACGGACGAAAACGAATACCTGGCCCATGCCATCGGCAGAACCGTGGAGGAGGGTTATTTCAGTTTTGAGGATGTTAAATTTGCCCTGAATGCATTGAAAGATAATATAAACCGGACGGCCCTGGAAGAGTGGGTGGTTCGCAGCGGTATCCAGGAGAAAGGAGACGCATCGGGAACGAACGTATTCTGCCTGCATGCTGGTAATCTGCCGCTTGTGGGTTTTCAGGATGCTCTGGCTGTCATATTGAGCGGCGCCCGCTATGCAGGGAAAATATCCAGGAAAGACCCATACCTGCTGCCCACATTTCTCAATGAGGTAAAGAAGACGGAGCTTTGGAGCAGTATAGATGTACAATGGAGTCACCGGCTCGATGATTTTGAGGGAATGCAGAACAATGCCATCTTATTTGCCGGCTCGGAACAGTCGGTCCCCGGTGTGGAGGAGGCTCTGGATGCCTGCAGCCTCAGGCAGGAGCAGTCCCGCATGCTCATCAGGACTGCTCACTTTTCCATGGCCTATTTGGACAACAGGAAGCCTGAGCATATGGAAGAGCTGGTGGAAGCCATATTCCGCTATGGAGGGAAGGGGTGCCGATCTGTAGCTGTAGTAGTTTCGCCTTTCCCGCTGGATGAGATCAAGTGTGAGCTGACCGACTACATTGAGTCCTTCTGGCTGGATAATCCCCAGCATGAGAAACCCCGCCCCAAGCTGAAGCATCGTTTTGCCTACAACAAGGCAATAGGCAGGCCGCAGGCCTGGCTGGACGACTTCCTGCTGCAGGAGGGAGGGTTGGAGCTGGACCAGGATTTTATCTGTTACTGGGTAGAGGGAGACCGATCCAAGGCCGCGGAGCTGGCCGGGCGTTTTGGTGACGATCTTCAAAGCGTGTATGTGACACACCCCGATATTTCAATTCCGGGATACGTCGAGAAGGTGGAGTATTTATCCGATGCTCAGAATCCTCCCATCTACTGGAAACCCGACGGGGTGGATGTGTTGGGTTGGCTTGCCAGATAGAGGCCAATGAGCTCCGTTCTACTCTGCACGGCACCTAAAATTCGACTCCGGCGGTAAGGTAGAAACTTCTGCCTTCGGAGGGTATGATTCCCGGGCCGGGATAACCGGTGGCCCTCCGGGTGAAATAATAGTTATCGGTCAGGTTGTTAACGCCGGCCTCCACTTTAAAATGGCTGAAACGGTACTCGGCCGAAAGATCCATAACATGGTAGGAGGGGATGATGCCTTCGATAGCCGACGGGGTTCGGCGGGCATTGGTGGCATCTGAAAATTGCTCGCTCACATAGGTAAATTGGTAGGAGGCACTGAACCGGTTGTTGTCGAAAGTGATTCCGGATTTGAAATTAATGTTCGGAACCAGCTCCACATCATTGCCTTCAATGCCGCTAATCTCTGAATTGGAATATTCGGAAGTGATAAGCGCCAGGTTTGAAAAAACGGAGAGCCGGGTGGAGGTTGAGCTGCCGGCTATAAGATTGTACAGGTCCAGCTCGGCATAGGTTTCAAGGCCGTAAATATTTGCATCGGCTACATTTGTACGATAACGGAAGGTACGGTCGACCAGGTTGTTGAATTTGGGGTTGGGTTCGGTACGCAGTACCGTGCCGATACGGTCTTCATAGGAGAGGTGAAAAAGACTTAGGTCGTAGTTAAACAGTCCGTCGGACTGTCCCCTAAGCCCCAGGTCGATATTGAATCCCCGCTCGTCCTGTATATTGGGGTCGACCTCGAGGCTGCCTATGTCTACCCTTATGTCATTGAAATTGATGGCCCGGTAATTTTGGGAGAAATTGGCATAGATTTCCAGGTTATTTCCGGTCTTGTAGCTGGCTCCCACACCGAAAAAGACAAAGGAGCGTTCGCGGTCCCTGTTTTCTTGTATGCGTTCGTCGATCAGGATGTTACCGGCGAGGTCTTTCACAATGTTACGGTAGTAGCCCCTGGCTTCGGTATTGATATATTCGAAACGAACGCCCGGGGTGATACTCAAATGGGGAGTGACATTGAATATGTTTTCAACGAAGACCGATACATTGCTGCTGGGCAGGTCAAAATCGGATCCCTTAAGGTTGTCCGGATTCAGAAAATTAAAGTCGGGGTCGCTGTCGGCCGTGCTGTGACCCTGCCGCCGATGGGTAAAGCCGTCATAATAACGGCTGCCCACCAGGAAAACAGATATCTGGCCGAGCAGAGGATACCGGTGTATCAGTCGTGTTTCATTGCCCCAGTTGTTGTAATCGTCTTTAAGCAGATCACGGGGTCCGCCAAAGTCCAGGCGGTCGATGCGCCCCAGGTTGCCTACCGCATCGCGCCCGGCGCGCAGGCCGAAAAAACGGCTATTGAGGCGGGTCCGTGATGAGAAGGTATAATTTGCTTTTAGGGCAAGCAGGTTCCAGTTGACGCGGAACCAGTTGCGTTCCCGATTTGACTGGCGGGGATCTTCCCGGAACTGGGCATCTGTCAGTCCCCCGGGCTGGTGTGCCAGGTATTGCATAAAGGTGAATTCAGGGGTAACGGTCAGTTTTTCGTTCACTTTAAACTCGGTTGAAACATAGGCGGTGTGCTGATCAACCTCCGAGTTGGGACGCCAGCCGTTGCTGGTCTTGTATTGGTAAAATCCGTAGTAGTTTAATTTGCCGGTATTTCCCGACAGGCTGTTATAGGAGTTGAACATGCCGTAAGAGCCTACCGATTGGTAGGAACTGATTCGGATAGGGTCGATCTTCTGGGGGCCGTCTTTGAAAACGAAGTTGAGCAGTCCCCCGAACTGGGTGCCGTATTGAAGCGAGGCTGCGCCCCGTATGATCTCTATGCGCTTAAGGGCACGTACGGGAGGGGTGTAGTAGCTTTCGGGGTATCCGAGGGCGTCAGCGGCAATGTCATAGCCGTTTTGACGGGTGTTGAAGTTGGACGTACGGTTGGGGTTGAGTCCCCGCCCTCCTATACTGAGCTGGACCCCTGCGGCATCACTTTCCCAGATATTCAGGCCCGCCACCTTCGAATAGACCTGCCGGCTGTTATTGGTAGCCATGTTGGCGGTGATATCTCCGAGGACCACCACTTCGTTTTTTTTGGCATCGTTAATGGTGACGCCCTCTACAGCATTGAGTCGGGTTATGCCGAAGGTCTCCCCCGAGCGGTCATTGACCGTTATTTCCGTCATCTCACCGCTGATCAGCGAAAGTTCAAAGGTGACCTCCATGCTGCGTTGTTCGAGGGTGATTCGTTTGCTTAATACTTTTTTTCCGGTGTAGTAGGCGGTGACGAGGTAGGTGTCGGGCCAAAGTCCCTCAATGGCATAACGTCCCCTCCGCCCGGTGATATCTGAATCCGTAGCCGAGAAAGAAAGGGAGGTTTGCTGCTTGGTAGTGTCTTCAGGGGCAATGGACACAAATACGGTTGCCCCTTGAATAGGATTCCCCGTGTCATCAATAACTTTTCCGCTGATGGACAGCTCCTGTGCCATTCCCGCTGTTGTAAAAGTCATAAGCAGAACAAAGATCGCGAGAATATGAGGGACGGTTCTTTTCATTGTTGTCCGATCCAGCTTTTTTGATGTTCGGGGTAGGGCAGGATCCAGTTCTTATGGGCGAGGCTCTTTTCGATCTCCGTAAGGTCCACTTCGGGGTCGATCATGAGCCGGCTGTGCCGCCCGTTGAGCGTTACCATCGCCTCGGCGGTAATCGCTACGTCCCCGTAGCCCTGATCGCGATAGTAATCTTCCAGGTGGTGGGCATATTGAAGGATCATGTCGGGCTGAGTAGCCATCATCTTTTCCTGGTTGGGAGTCAGATGAAGGTAGTTGGAGGCCTGCCAGCTTTTACCGCTATCGAGATCATGCACATTAAAGGTGGTATGTCCCGCTTTTTCCATTAGCATTACCCTCCATGAAAAACGGTATCCCTGTTCGGTCCAAAACAGATTTCCGGGATAGAGAGTGAACCTCAGGGGAAGGAGCAGTTGCAGGATAAAATGAATACCCAGCAGCACGCCCAGGGCCGATGAGGCCGCACGGCTATAACTGTAATGGCTTTTGGGGCCGCCGGCATGTATGGGTCCGGAACCGGTAAAGGACAGGGTCTTCCAGAGGTTTTGGGCCCTGCTGATAAGGGATTCATGAAAGTCGGCCGAAAAGAAGATCAGCGTTATCAGAATCATGATAAAGGGGAACATCCCTATCTGAAACAGCATGTAGGTCATAAGGTGGAAGACTACCACGGTGATATAGGCCGGCAGGCGGGTGGGCCGGTACAGCAGGAAAAAGGCGATGGAAAGGTCGTACAACGCTCCGGCCCAGCTGAAAACATAAGCCGTGGCCGGATATTCCATCAGCCAGCCGATCAGGGGAAGGTGTGCGTTGGCAGGCAGCCAGAGCTTCATGGGCAGGGCGTTGAACAGCCAGTCGGGGTTGAGTTTCGCCGCACCGGCAAAGAAATAGAGGATACCCAGCTGCAGCTTAAAAATATTGATGGTCCAGGCCGGGACCGTCTCGGCTTTCAGCTGCGGTTTCCGTAGTACATCAATGGAAAAATAGCGGTTGGCGGGTACCAGCACCAGCAGGAAGCTGACGATACTGACAAAATAGTAATGGTTCAGGTAATTGGTTTTGTCAATGAGCTCCACATAGGTAAAAGTGAGGAAAAACAGCAGGGCGGATATCCGGTAAAAGCTGCCCAGCATGATCCCCAGGGCCGCCAGGCCCATAAGAAAGAAGAGGGCATACATACCCGCCTCCCCGGGGGCGGCAACCCATTCAAAACCGTAATAACTGAAAAAGAAGTCCGGTTGTATATAGAGGTCGTAGATCCAGCCCTTGAGGGCGAAACGGATAATACTGACCAGCATAATCAAGCCGAAAAGTACCCTGAACACCGCCAGGGGAGCGATGGAAGCGGGGGAGGTAATATGTTTTCGGATGTTCATGCCGGTTTCAGCGGTTTTGCATTAATCTCCGTCGTTGTCCTGGAAGGTGATGGTTACACCCAGAATTGAAGTCATATCCGCTTTCAACAGGGTGACAACCTGCTGCATCTGTTCAAAGGTATGGAGGACCGGTTGGTTATTATTTTTTATCTGTTCCGACAGGGGATCGCTGAGGGCTTGAAGGGCCAGTGAGGAGCTGTCCAATCGGGCCGTGATTTCCGTTGCCAGGTCGTTGGCATCGAGCGCTACCAGGTATTCCCTGAGGCCTATTCCGTCGGTACCGTCCAGGGCGACCCCCTTAAACAGCCTTTTAACCGCCTCGTTGTTGGCTTCGGCCAGTGCAATGGAATAACCGGCATAATAAGCTTCTACGGCTGTTGGGCGAATAACCCCTGAACTGCGAACACCGGCCGGGATACCGATTTTACCGTCCCGTACAAATCGTTCATAGTGCAGGACCAGGGCATTGACCATCATGCCGAGCGAGCTCCCGGTGTCGGTGCCCGAGTTTTCCTCGCTGGTGAAGGTGGCCAGGTAATCGTCCCCCGAGCTTTGCCATGCGGTTAGGGTGTTGTCCACTTTTTGCTTGATAAAGCTGATATTGTCCAACAGGTACTGGGCCCGGTTGGAGGCGTTGGAGTCGGTTGAATATCCGGCGACAATCTCACTGTTTGTACTGCCGATTCCATGCAGCAGGTATCCAAGCGTTGGCAAACCGGATGCCGCACGGTTTTCAAGGGTGCCCAATGTATAGGACCCTGATTCAATATTATTTTCCACCTGTGTCGTATCGACCGGATAGGTGTTCAGAGAAGTACGCAGGGTCTGCGATTCGGCCGGGCCGAATTGAAACAGGTTTGCATCCTGCCAGGCCAGCCGCGTCTTTTTCAGTTGTTGCTGAAGAGCCGTGAGATTGGTTTCTGTAGGCTCAGTTGTAAAGCTGTTGGCAGAATCCTGGAGATTGTCAACCGTAGCCTGCAGTGTTTGATAAGCCGGTAGAAGGTTATTGGAACCGTAATTTTCCAGCATGGCCACACGGTCAAAATCAATGGCGGGGCCGTTGGGTCCCTTGCCTGAACAGGAGGCCAGTATCAGCACGGAGAGTGTGAGCAATAACAGGGAGAAGTGATTGGTAAATCGTTGCATAAGATTTTGAGTTTCTATACGAATGCGGAAGCCCGGCAGGATACCGGGCTTCCGCCTGTATGTACTGAGATTGTATTATAACTGATCCTTGATTGGGCTAAGATCCGGGTAGATAGATACCAGGGTCGATTTGGCGTTGTTGAGTCCGCTGGAGGTTACCTTCCAGAAATTAGCGTTTGCTCCAAAATCGGTATTCAGGATCTGGTCAATTTCATTGAGGGAAATCTTTCTTTGGGGACTGTATTTCAGTGCGTTGACAAAGGCCCATGCTTCCGAGAGGGTATGCAGGGCTTCCCCCTGGTTACCGTTGTTCAGGTGGGAGAGGGTGCCGTTGATATAGTGCACGGCGGTTGCTGCAGCTACCAGCTCCAGGTTTTCATAAATGATGTCCACCTGCTCATTCAGGGCGGTCTGGTCCTTGTTTACGATTGCGGTACGCCCGAGAATATAGGCGTCCTGTATGATGGCATTGGTACCCAGCTCACCATTGGCCACATTGTCAACTGCATTGGAGTAGTTGTTCCAGTAGCGCAGTTCCGATTCCCGGCTATCGGGCCAGGGCGACGTAAAATCACGAGGGGCATCCCAGTATCCGTACGCTTCGTCAAAATGATGCTCTTTGGAAGTGTAGTTCTTGCCTTCTTCCAGTTGATCGTTCTCGACATTTGGTCCTATCCTGTTGTCTGTAAGATAGACGTTGTATATCTGGTTAAAGAAGACTGCTCCCATCAGCCCTTTTTCAACGAACTGGGTGAATTCATGCCCCTTGGCATCTACAAGGATATCGCTTCCTTTTGTTTCACGCTGAATAAGTCCTGCCGTACCGTTCTGGGCCTGTACACCGTTGTTGCCGTTCTGACTGGCGGCTTCGGCATCCGCAAAGATATTGGTAAACAGCTTATTGTCCAGGTCCGGGGCGAAAGTTTTATTCTTAAGCTGACGGTCGGAGGTGAAAGAAAAATTGCCGGCACCGTCGCCGTTGGTGTTTTCAAACATATCAACCAGATCCTGTTTTGAAAGCAGATCACCGTTATTTCCCTTGGCGATATAGGCTTTCATTTCAGCCACCATCTTAAGCCGGTCGGTCTGGCCGGGATAGGCTACCGATGATTCCCCGTTTCGCATAAATTCATAAGTTTCAGGGGCTTCAATCGTTCCATCCGTGTTGTTGGTGTCACAGCCGGTTCCCAGAAAGGTGAGGGAACCCAATACCAGAAAGAGTAAGATTTTTTCGTGCAGTTTCATTATTTTTAAGCAGTCTAAATAATTGGGGTTTTAGCTCGGCAGATAATTTAATAATTATTTAGACTAATTATAAACAAGAGGATAAAATTTCTTTTCTGTCCATTCAAGAGTGTTTGGGAACCGAAGCAAAAGCAAAATAATCAGTCCCTTATCGGGATTAACATCTATGTTCGGCGGCGCCAAAAGACTATTTTAAAGACCTGTTTGCGTAATAAAATTAGCCCGGCTTGTTCGTTTTGACGCAGGGGGTTCAATAGGAAGCATAAAATAAAATAGGGAGCATCCCGGAGGATGCTCCCTATTGGTATCAATGAGTGCCTATTGATCTTCGAGTGGAGGGGCATCGGCCTCATCCAGGGCAGATTCAAGGCCGGGCATTACATTGTCAACAAAGTCGTTCAGCTTCTGTTTAAATGTATCCAGCTCTTCCACGCCAATGGCCAGCTGTTCGCGATGCATCGGTGTCGGGCCGTAAGTGGTTCGCAGGGCCCGGTAGCCGGTAAAGAGACGCGAGCGCGGAGAAGGGGGATTTTTCTCCCCGATCTCATTCCTGGCTTCGCTGCCGTTCATCTGTTCGTTAAGCTCCAACAGTCGCAGCCGTGCGTCGTTGAGGCGTTGAACCAGTTTCGGCACCTCTTTTTCGGCACGTTTCAATGCACGCTGCATGGCGTTTACTTTATCGAGCTGGGTTCTAAGCGTGTTGGTGGTTTGCGTCAGCTCCTGTTGGAAACGCTCCAGATTTTCCCGGAACTCCACAATAGCTTCGTTGGAGGCTCCCTCCACGGCACCGCTTTGAAGGGGTACCACTTCAAAGGTATCGGCTTCGGATATCTGTGTTTTTTCACCCCTGATCACCTTGGAGAGTGTAGCCGTGTAGGTTCCGGGGGTAACCATAAAGCCGTCTCCGGAGAATCCGTTACCGGAGGGTTTCTCGAGGCTGACCACATCCTTGGAAGGATACCTGAGTTCCCAGTTGACCCGATGAAAGCCCTTGGTTGCCGGACCCTGAATCTTGTTGACAACGTTGCCATTTTTATCCCTGACCGTGATCACTATTTTGGGCTCATCCTCGCGGATCTCTCGTTCCAGCTCGTCCCAGCCGGGGAAGGGGACATCCTCATCTTCTTCCAGCTCTTTTTCCCTCTCCTCGCGTTGATTTTCAAGCGACTGGTAACTGTCCCTCAGGTGATAGGTGAATACCGCACCGAAGGGGGGATTGTCGGCCTTGTAGTAATTGGCTCCCATGGAACTGACTACACTGTTGGGTTCATACCAGTAGGCGTCCCGGGTGCTGAACAGTTTTGCCTCCCGGGATAGATTTTCTTCGTTTACTTCCCTGAGCGGTGTATAGTCGTCCAGGATGAAGAAGCTGCGCCCGAAGGAGGCAAGTACCAGGTCATTGTGCTGCCGCTGTATGGTTGCGTCGCGGAAGGCGATGGTGGGAGCTCCTCCCTTAAGTTCAATCCACTCTTCGCCACCGTCGACCGTGAAAAATACTCCGAATTCGGTTGCCGCAAACAGCAGGTCCTGCTTGACATGGTCCTGTACCACTCGCCATACCAGATGGCGGTCGGGCAGGTCTTCACTGATAAGAGACCAGGAACGTCCGCGGTCGGTGCTCTTCATCAGGTAGGGACTGAAGTCGCCGTTCTTGTGGTCGTCAAAAGCTACAAAAACCGTATTTTCGTCATGCCGGCTTGCTTTGATATCATTTACAAATGCCCTTTCGGGAAGATCCTTGATATCGCCGATCTCTATTTTCCGCCAGTTATCCCCTCCGTCTTCCGTCACATGAATGAGTCCGTCGTCGGTACCGGCATAGATGAGGTCTTCATTCAGAGGCGATTCCCCTATGGAGGTGATGGTATTGTAGTTCGACATGGCCAGAACGTCCCATGGGTTGTCCCAGCTGCGCTGTTTGCCCATGATGGGGAGGGCGAGCCGCTCTTCGTTGCGGGTCAGGTCGCCGGAAATCGGAGTCCAGCTGTCGCCCCGGTTCTCCGACCTCCATACGCGCTGCGAAGCGGTATAGATGCGGGTGGGCTTGTGAAAACTGACCTCTACCGGGGTGTCCCAGTTAAAACGTTCAAAGTCTTCACCCTTGCGCGGCTGGGGCTGGATAAACACCTGGTCGCCGGTGATACGGTCTACCCTGTGTAGGCCGCCCTCCTGTGTTTCGGCATATATGATATTGGGATTGCCGGGCTCGGTGGCCGAATCGTGTCCGTCTGCAAAAAGCGTTTTCTCCCAGTCTGCATTGCGGATACCGTCGTCATTGTCCGTACGCGAGGGACCGCCCTGCGAGCCGTTGTCCTGTGTACCGCCGTATACATTGTAGAAAGGTTTGGCGTTGTCGACCGAGACCTTGTAGAATTGGGTAATGGGCATATTATTGATAAAACGCCAGTTTTCGGCCAGGTCAAAACTCTCATAGAGCCCCCCGTCGGAACCCACCAGCAGGTAGTCGGGGTCGTCCGCCCGGAAAGCCATGGCATGGCTGTCGGAGTGTTTCGCCGCCTCCCGAAGGTTCCGGAAAGTGTCGCCGTGGTCGTTGGAAACCTCGATGCGAACATCCATCAGGTAGAGGGTCCCGAAATGATGGGGAGAAGCGTAAAGCTCCTGGTAGTAGTGTGGTCCGGTGCCACCCGCTACGGTTGACGACATCTTTTTCCAGGATTCGCCCCGGTTATCGGACTTGTAAACGCCGCCGGTCCTACGCTTCAGGGTGATGGCGGCATAGACGATATCGGGTTTTTGGGGAGAGATGGCCAAACCTATTTTACCCATGTTCTGGCCCGGCAAGCCTTGGTCAAGCTCCTTCCAGCTTTCTCCGCCGTCGGTGCTTTTGTGGATGCCGGATTCAGGTCCGCCCCCCATATAGGCGGCTACCGTTCGGTGCCGTTGCCAGGTTGCGGCATACAGCAGGCCGGGATCCCGGGGATCCATCACAATATCGGTGACTCCGGTCCATTCATCACCGCCCAGCACCTTTTCCCAGTTTTCACCTCCGTCGGTGGTTTTGTACAAACCGCGATCTCCTCCCTCACTCCAGAGGGGCCCCTGGGCCGCCACCCAGATGATATCGGAATCGTCGGGATGTATCACAATTTTCGAGATATGTTCGGAATCCTTGAGGCCCATATTGGTCCAGGTCTTTCCGCCGTCGGTGCTGCGATATATTCCGTCGCCATAACCCACATGGCGTCCCCCTACATTCTCACCGGTGCCTACCCATACCGTATTGGGATTGTTGGGGTCGAGGGTGATGCATCCGATGGAATAGGACGACTGGTTGTCAAAAATGGGCTCCCAGGTGGTCCCGGCGTTCTTCGTTTTCCAAACACCGCCCGATCCGACGGCTACATACCAGAGATTATCATCTTCCGGATGCATGGCAATGTCGGCTATGCGGCCGGAAGTAAGGGCAGGGCCGATGTTTCTAAGCTCCAACGCATTATAGCTGGCCTCGGATACCACGGAACCGTCCTGTGCGGTCAGTGGCAATGTAGCCGTAAGGAGTATGAGGATCGATAGGAGTGCTGATAATCTGATTTTCATAGCGAAATAAGTTGATTAGAATGACGGAGCGTAAACAGGACTATAAACAATCTAATACAGTGACGCCACCCGTTTTACGGTTTTTAAAGGTATAGCCACAACAGGCAGTCGGTGGACGGCATGGGGGCGACACAAAGGGTAAAGTGAGTCTCCCTTCCAGGGGATTCAGGTGACTGGATGTTACCTGCCGGCGCAGGCAGATGATACGGGAGAAGACAGGGTGAGAAGAAAAAGCAGGAGCTTTCAGACTGTTTTCCCAAGTATGTGTTTTAATTTTCGAATATCTTATGAATCAATCATTCTTTACCGGTGTGGGTAAAGAGGATGGTTACCAGCAGGATGGTGGCTTCCTTCACCTTGTAGGAAAAAAGCTGCTTTTTCTTTAGGTACAACCAGTCGTCTTCGCCCAGGTCGCGTGCCTGCCCGTCAACGCTGAATGAAATATCGCCTTTCAGGCACTGAACCGACATCTCTCCCTCAACCATATGCTCCGATATCTCTTTTCCCTTGTGCAAGGCCATGCGTATGACCTCCATATCATTGGTTTTGACAAGGGCATAGGAGGCGTCTACATCCATATCCCCTTTTAGAGTTTCAAGATTAACGACTTCTCCGGATTCTATATGTCCCTGGTTCATAATATCCTCACCTTTGTTAGTAATCGACGGGTAATTTAACAGAGAAAAGGCGAAGGGCAAAGTTTAAACCCTGCCGGCAAAAGAGGGTTAAATGAGATAACTGCCGGTAAAAAAGATTAAATAAAGCAGCACCAGGACGCCGCCCGCCCAACGGGGAACACTCCTGCGGAGCATGGTGAGAGAGATGAAAAAGACAGTGATAATACAGAGAGGCAGATGGAAATATAAAACATCTGCAGAAACGGGCAGCGGATGTACCAGGGCAATGACTCCTGCATTAAAAAGGAAAAATGCCAGTATGGAACCGGCCACATTGCCGTAGCTGATATCGGGGCGTCCCTTGAGGGCAGCCGGAAGCTCACGGGCAAGCTCTTCAATGCTGACCAGCAGGGCCAGTATAGTCATACCGAATACGGTTTGGGTGAGTCCCAACCGGCCTATGATGGTTTCGGATGCCCGAACAAGCATCTCGCTTCCCCCGATAATTGCCGCGATCGATAACAGCAGCAGGCCAACGGCTTTCCAGGCAGGCATGGGCTGCTCTTTTTCCAGCACTTCGGCCACTTCACCGCCGGGAGTGATATCGAGCCCCCTGCCGCTTAGCCAGCCCAGGTACCAGAGGGAAAGGAAAAAGCCCGCCAGCAGGTAGATCCCGTCGATTCTTGATATCATTCCGTCGTAACTGAGCATACCGATAAACAGGACCGCCAATACAGGTACCAGGACCACAGGCGGCGGGGCCTCCTCGAACTTCATGGGAGAGATGAGAGCGGTAATGCCAAAGGCAAGAGCCATAGCTACCATGGCGGATCCGAAAATGGTCCCCAGTGCTATACCCGCTGCATTTTCGAAGGTTGCGACACTGCCCAGGGCAAGGTTCTCCGGATCGAAGCCGATAAAGATCACGCTGACCAGAAATGCCGAGATACCCAGTGCCAGGGAGGAGCCTACCGCACCCTCCACCAGCCTCTCGGAAAAAAACAGGATAATACCCAGTCCGACGGCAAATAAAACAACTGCGGTAAGAATGCTCATGATGACAGGTTCAGGCTATCGGATATCTGATTAATAAAAAAACTGCCTCCTGCAGTTTTGGGACAATTATACGTGTCCCTTGACTTACAAGTAAGCGGTACGGGGCAACATTTTCAAAAAATAAAGATGAACCTTTTCTTCTTTTGTGCGACTATACCGGTGATAGGAACATTTTATCACATCTTATTGATAAGGTTAACCGCCAAACCGACAAAATCATGAAGAAGGAAGATATTGATCGACTTATTACCGAAAGCCTCGGCAGAGAGGAGGCTGAATTCTATCGCGAACTGGATCAGCAGGGTATGTTCAGGATGTGGGGAAACCTGTATACCGGCAAGCTGGGTGGTTGGGCCATCATGGTGACCCTCTTTCAGCTGGTCTTTACCGTTCTCGCATTTTACTGGGGCTATAAGTTTTTTACCGTCGAAGGCATCGAACCGATGCTTCAGTATGGAGGAGGCTTGCTTATAGCCGTAGTGTTTACCGGTATGTTAAAGCTGTGGCACTGGATGCAGATGGACAAAAACGACATCCTCCGCGAAATTAAAAGGCTGGAGTTCCAGGTTGCGGTGATGATGGAAAAAAATCAGGGATAGGAAGGCTCGTAATTTTCTGTCTAAGGAATCGGTTCAGTTGCCGAACAACATCTCCATGAAGCTGTTCCTCGTACGGGGACCTGCATCGCGGTAGGTTTTAAAATCGGTGTGGCTGTCCGGTTGGGTGGTATCGGCCTTTATGCCCCATAGAGGCCGTATCGAAGTAGGCAGCATGGCGTATCTTCCATCACCTATCACCTGCGAAAGCTCGGGGTGGGCAACCAGAACCCCATCCGACAACCGTCTGAAGCGGCGGATGTCACGATACATGACCGTACCTTTGTATCGGCCGTATTCTTTTTGCCAATTAAGCAGAGGCTTTGAGGCGCCTTCAAAAAACACGGGGTCGGTAAAGGGGACCAGCCGCAGGCCGTCGGCATACAGGGTATCATCGCTGACATACCGGATACTCCAAAGGATTTCGTTGGCAATAGTGGGCTTAACATATACCTTCGACAGTCGGTGTCCCCGGCGGTCTGCCAGCTCCTGTGCCGCGGTGCGGGCCCTCTCATACTGAACCAGCCCAAATAGGAGGTAAAGGGCAACCCATGCGAGTCCCCCCAGGGCAAAGGCTCGCTTGTTTCGGAACAGTGCCAGCAGCAGCCCGGCAGCCAGGCCAAGCGTGAACAGGGGATCGAATACTGAAATGATATTCCAGGCAAACCTCGTGTCGATGAAAGGCCAAAGGAGCTGAACCCCATAGCTTGTCAGGGCGTCGGCCATTCCGGCAGTAGCGGCCCCGAGCAGGCAAAACAGGTAGCATTGGCCAAAGCTCAACTTTCGGCGGACAACCCACCAGAGCAGTATCGAGGCCAGCAGCGCAACCGCGGGAATAAAGAGGAGAGAGTGAGTAAACTGGCGGTGATATTCAAGCTGAAGAAGGGGATCGGCGGGACTGTCGATAAGCACATCAAGGTCGGGCAGCATGGCTGCTATACCCCCCGCAAGGGCTGCATAACGCCTGTTTTCAGTTCCGGCGGCTGCTGAGGTAACAGCAGCACCTGCAAGTCCGTGAGTAATGGGATCCATCAGTTACATTCGATTATTTGTAATGCCAAATATAAAAAAGGATGCTCAATCTGCCGAATCAATGGCGCCCGCTGCCGGCATTGGCCGCACCGCGTCCCAACCTATATCAACAGCGGACGGGGAAATGGATTCCACTCTTCACACACCACTATATTTTCTGTATCTTTGGCAATTCCATGAAGGCACAGACTGAAAGGGAGTTGGCCGACGATTCCTTAATCAGGAAAGTGCCTGTCCCGATATTAAAAACCAAACCGATTAACGAACTCAATTGATGCATACCTACGAGCCTGAGCAGATTGAAACCAAGTGGCAGGAATACTGGCAGGAAAAGAAAACGTTTAAAACGCCGGAAAACCATGACAAGCCCAAGTATTATGTGCTGGATATGTTTCCCTATCCGAGCGGGTCGGGACTGCACGTGGGCCATCCCGAAGGATATACGGCTACCGATATTGTAGCAAGGTTCAAGAGAATGAACGGCTTCAATGTGTTGCATCCCATTGGCTGGGATGCATTCGGGCTTCCTGCAGAACAGTATGCGGTTAAGACGGGGACCCATCCGAGGGAAACCACCCGGGAAAATGTCAATAGGTTCCGCGAGCAGTTGCAG
>CAYREV010000010.1:0-80288 GCA_964423345.1 uncultured Balneolaceae bacterium
AAAGCGGATATGAACATCCAAGTTTGTGAATTTCTCTATTATTGTAGCCCCCTCCCGTATGACTGTTATTAACCAAGCCCCGCCTGTACTGTATGCAGGGGTTATAACGAGCAGAAAACGTTATTTACAACAGGAGATAGATATATTTAAAACTGGGAATTGTGTAAGGTATTTCTGGCTATAATGTAACGCAAACGGTCTGAAAGCAGTGTACTTTATGCATGTTATGAAGCATCAAGATAATGATTTACAGAGGTGAAATTATGCGAGTAATATGTGCCTTGATTTTTGCTAAAAGTTTTGGAACATCCAGCAGATAATCTGATATAAACACTACATCATACAGTTAACCTTAGAGCGGGGGTATTATGATAAAATTAGGTTTCGTTTTGTTTTCTTTTGTTCTCTTCACCGCATGCAGTAGTCCGGACCAACAAACAAGTGCCGAGAATAGCGAAGAAATGCAGATACAAATAGTTAATGAATCAGATTCGCTATCCTATGAACTTTCGACGGCCGGCGATTCCATTGACAAGAAGATGAAAGACCTGCAGGCGACCTTGGACAATCTGGAAAATTAATTACAACCGATAGGCGATATTATTATGAAATGGTTATCAAAGATAAGTTTACTAACACTTTTGGTGCTGTTCTTGACAGCAGGCACCGGTTTTTCACAAAACAAGGACAAAGGTAAAAAGGGCAACAAGGGAAAATCCGAAAAGGTAGAACAAAAAGCGGAGCGCGCTGCAGATAGTCTCGAAGCGCAGCAGTCCAAGCCGGATTCGGTGGACCGGAAGGCCAAGGGCAAAAAGCAAAACAAAGGCAATAAAGAAAAAGCCAAAGGTAAGAAAAACAATAAGGGGCAGGGCAAAGCCTACGGGAAAGATAAAGGAGATATGACCGGTCGTGAATTTGGACAAGCCCGTGCTGCGGCGGCTCAAAAGTTGGGCGGTCATATCGACAGCTTAGATCACAAGGTCGATTCTGCAGAAGTTGTGGCTGAAAGGGCCGAAGAAGAGATAGAGCGGGCCGAAGAAAAGCTGGAAGAAGAAAAGCTGGATGAAGCAGAAAAACGCCAGAAAAGGCAACAGATAGAAAAAGCCAGGCAGCAGCTTTCCGAGCTGGAAGAGATGATCAAAAATGAAAAGGCGAACCTGCAACATGCCCGTAAAAAACTGGAGGAAATTAAAGGTAAAGGTGAAAAGCCTGCTGCTGACAAGGCGGAGGAAAGCGAGAACGAAGAGGGGGAAACCGATAAGGAAGACAATGATCAGGATGAGGGTGAGCAATAGTCATTTATGATAGGAATAGATTATAAAAGGAGTGTGTATTACAAGATTAATTCATCTCGAGGGAACTACCAATAAGAAATATCATCTAATATTTTAATTAAATCTCAGATATCATGTTACAACAAAGAATAACAGGAACTTTAGTTGCAATCCTAGTAGCCATTCCCCTAATATTTGTCGGTTGCGATCCCGCTGCCAGCGGTGAAACGGGAACGATGAAGGTAATGCTGCATGACAACCCTGCCGATTACGACGAGGTAAATGTATTTATCGAAGGTGTGGAAGTGAACAATGCGGAAGATGATACCGGCTGGGTGGAGATCGGCACTCCCCAGGAAACCTTTGACCTGCTTGAACTTACCAACGGTGCCATGGAAGAGTTGGGTACCGAGGAGCTGGAAGCCGGAACTTACGAACAGATTCGACTGATACTGGGGTCTGACGGACACAGTGTGGTTATTGACAGTGTGGAACATGACCTGAAGGTACCCAGCGGTGCTCAAACCGGCATCAAGCTTAACATCAATGCCGAGATCGAGCCGGATATCACCTATACCATATTGCTTGACTTCGATGCTCACCGTTCCGTGGTAAAGGCGGGCAACGAACAGTCTGGCGTACAGTATCTACTCAAGCCGGTCATCAGTGCAACCAACCAGGCGGTAACGGGTAACATCGCCGGGGTTGTAGATCCGGCAGAAGCCGAACCGGTGGTTTATGCCATTGCCGGTTCCGATACGCTCACGTCGACCCAGGCGGATACTTCCGACGGTTCCTTTACGCTGGTTGGCCTGGAAGCGGGAACCTACACGGTTTCCATAGATCCGACGAATGACACTTATCAATCCCAAGATACCACCGGCGTCGATGTTACCGTAGGCGAGACCAATGACATTGGAACCATTACGTTGTCTCAAAACTAGACGCTTTATTTATTGCTCTCAGAAAGGCCTGCCGTTAGCTCGGCAGGCCTTTTTTTATTACAGGTCCAGCTAAGGTTTATCTTACAAATTTATCTGGGCTCGCCCGGCATGCATATCCCTGAAAAATTGTTAATATTCATGAAGTCTGAATACAGCATTAAACCTTATGGTCTCCAAGGAATTTACATTTTCAGATTCACCGGCAGATACGGATCTTTTGCATTTTCTCTCTGAAAGTAATTCCTATCCTCACGAGCCCGCAGAAGTTCAGCATATTCAGACCCACATTTCGCACGTGTATGTCGCACCGCCCTACGTATATAAAATCAAGAAGCCGGTTGACCTGGAGTTTCTGGATTTTTCCACCCTGGAAAAGAGGAAGTACTTTTGCGGAAGGGAGCTGGAACTGAACAGGCGTCTCTGCAGTGAAATCTACCTGGGGGTGGTTCCAATATACAGAAATAAGAACGGCTACACGTTCGAAGATACCGGTGGAGGCCCGGTGGAATATGCCGTGAAGATGAAGAAGATGGATGAACGGTTTTTCCTGTCTGAAATCATCAGGCATTCCACCCTATCCTTAAGGCAGTTGGACCGGATTGCCGACAAACTGGCAAAATTTTACGACCGTCAGCAGCCCGACGATGCTATAGCAAAATGGGGGAAGCCCGAAAACATCAAAACCAATACAGATGAAAATTTCTATCAGACTGAAGAATTTATAAATGAAATCATTGATAAACTGGATTATGAGGCTATACGAAGGTATACCAATGCCTTTTTGAGTGAGCACACGGAGCTGTTTACACAGCGCATTGAGGAGGGACGCATGGTTGACGGTCATGGAGACCTGCACCTGGAGCATGTACACCTGACAGAGAAGGGAGTCTGTATTTACGACTGTATAGAGTTCAACGACCGTTTCAGGTATTTGGACCTGGCCAATGATATCGCCTTCCTGGCCATGGATCTGGATTTTCAGGGCCTTATGCGACAGGGAAGTTATTTGGTCGAATCTCTCAGGAGCAAGCTGGAAGATGAGTCCCTGTCCGACATCATTGACTTTTACAAATGCTACCGCGCCTATGTACGGGCCAAGGTCAAAAGCATGGAGAGCAGCGAAAGCGAGGTTTCCGGGGGGCAACGCAAGGAGGCGGCCGCGACCGCCCGTAACTATTACCGGCTGGCCCTTCGCTACGCCCTGATCGGTACGGGCCCCGTCGTACTTATTTTTATGGGCAGGATTGCCAGCGGGAAAAGCACCCTGGCAGAAACGATGAGTGAAAGGCTGGGCTTGGTCCATTACAATTCCGACCGGGTTCGAAAAGCCCTGTTCAACCTGGATATCTATGACCGTACTCCTGATGAGATCAGGGACCAGATCTATACGCCGAAGGTAAATGCAAAAACCTATTCAGTGCTGTACGACCGGATGGATGAACAGCTGAATCGGCGGCAAAGCGTAATCCTGGATGCCACCTTCAACCGGAAGGAATCCAGGAGGAAGCTGATAGATCGGCTGAACTCCCGAAATATTTCCTACCTGTTTATTCAAACTACAGCGGAAGAAAAGGTATTGAAGGAGAGGCTTGCAAAGCGTGACAAACACGATAAAAGTGTCTCCGATGCCCGGTTGGAGGATTTCGAAAAATTGAAGGAGCGTTTCCGGGAGCCGGACGAACTTTCAGGGGAGGAACTCATCCGGGTGAATACGGACCACACGCTCGATGCAACAGTGAAAAATTTATATGAACAGTTGATACAGCGGAATCTGGCAATGAATGCCTGATATTATTTACCTTCAGAGACTGAGAAAACGGGCACTTTACAAATAAACATCAGCTTACTCAAAAGATATCATGATGAAACGTATAATATTGTCGGTATGTATAACCATTGCTCTATCTTCAACCTCGGCACTGGCCCAGGTGAATGTAGGGGAAGATGCCACCATTAAAGGCACTGTCTTCGGTGATTTTTATTATATATCAAACAATCACAATCCCGACCTGAAAGGAAACAACGGCTTCTGGCTAAGGCGTATCTATTTCACCTATGAACACCGTATCAGTGACCGTTTTTCCAGTCGCCTCCGGCTGGAGATGAGCAGTCCGGGTGATTTCATTACCGATACGAAGCTTGAACCGGCGGTAAAGGACGCCTACCTGAAATGGAGCAAGAACTCCCAATCCATCTACGCCGGTATCTCCTCCACCCCCACCTGGGGACTGGTGGAAGATTTGTGGGGTTACCGGGCGGTGGAAAAGAGCCCCCTGGACCTGCAGAAGATGGGAAGTTCACGGGATCTGGGACTATCCATCAAGGGCAAGCTGGGGACCGGTGAAAAATTCGGATACCATTTCATGTTCGGTAACGGTAACAGCAACAAGTCTGAGTTGAACAAGGGGAAGAAGTTTATGCTTTCCCTGAGTTATCGGCTAACCGAGCATATCATTATCCAGGGATATGGTGATTTTAACGATCAGCCGGTAGACCGTGATACCTATACGGGGCAGGCGGTTGCAGGCTACCGGAGTCCCTCCTTCAATTTTGGTGCATTATATGCCTACCAGTTCAGGGATCATCTTCTTTCGGGAGGGGAGCAGCACCTGGACCTGTTTTCCGTATTTGCCAATATGAATATCACCGAATCCCTTAAAGGGTATCTTCGGGTAGATCACCTTTTTGACCCCAACCCCGGCGGATCGGATATAGATTACCTGCCGCTGGATGAGCAGGCGGAAAATACGGTTATCATCGGAGGGGTTGACATTGAACTGGACCCCGGGGTGCATCTCATGCCCAACCTGGAGGCCGTAATATACGGGGAAACCCCGGCCGGCACCACCCCGGATACCGACCTGGTACCGCGTGTTACCCTGATGTATACGTTTTAATTATACTTTGGGCGGTTCCTGAAACCGGTAATAATACTGTAAAAGAAAGGGGGAGGGTTATTGATCGGAATGAAGCCCAATGCGGTTGCCTTCGGAATCTTCAAAATGCCCCACAAAACCAAATTCGCCAATATCCATTTTATCGTTGATCACCCTGCATTTCTGTTCCCTGACTTTATCAAGAGTGGAAGGGATATCATCGACCGAAAAATAGATCATGGTTCCTTCATGGGAGGGAATATACTTTTCATTTTCTATCAGGGTACCGCTGGCTCCTTCCCTGTTTTCCCCGGAAGGCAGCCATGCCATTTTCAGATCGCCGAATTCCTGAATCTGCAGTTCGATATCAAAGATATGTTCATAAAATGATTTTGCGCGATTGAGGTCACGGGTGGGAATCTCCACCCAGTTGACCGGGTTGATATTCAGGGACATGGCATGGAGGTTTTGATGTTGAAAATTTAAGGGCAATTAAAAAAGGCCGCTCCCCTAACGAGCGGCCTTGATCTAATGAATTATGTGGTGAAAGTTAGATTTGATCTACTTTTCCACTGTTTTTCCAGTCTTGGATTTCAAGACGAATCTCTTGTGCTTTTTTCTTCATTGCCTGAAGAGTTTTACGAGCGCGAGTCCCGGCTGCTTTGTTGCCTTTGTTATAAAACTTATTAATATCCGGCTCGAGCTGTTCTAACAGATCCTGCATTTCATCGTATCGGCTCATTATGTAACTCCGTTTTAATTAATGTTTATTCAAGACTATTCGAATGAAGTGTTTTTATACTTCGAATGGTCGAATCTACTTATATGCATCTGTTCTGTCAAGTAAATAACCGCTTTTTACTGATTTATACTGGTTTTTTAGCCGTTTTAAGGACTTTTCACTCCTGAAAAAGCGTCATTTCGGGGACTTACCGGATGAGCGAGGTATTGGAAAGATCGGGAATTTGATCAAAATCACGGGCCGTGGTAAGCCTGACCGGGCTATTGAAATTGTGAAATTCGGCAGGGATGAAGGCCTCCTGATACTCTTTGTCCAGTTTATTCCAGTGCATTTCGGCAGGTTTCTCCTCCCGGACAAATACCTCATCCTCCTCAGAAGTCGAAAAGATAAACATCGGCTCGGCCTGGAGGTTTGAAGCCAGGAAACCGGCCAGGGTTTCAAGAGGAACGGGAGTGGGCCTCTCTTTGCCGGTATCCTCAACCAGGGTGGAAATGAGCAGTGCGGAGGGTTCGGGCAGGCTGCCAAGGAATGCCCTGTCCATCTGTAGTTCGCCGTTCTCAAGGCGTATGAGGTTGCGTTGGTAGCCGTTGATGCCGATAGCAGAGACCCCCTGGTCGGCCAACAGGGCTATCAGCCGGTGATTCAAGTCTTTGATGCTTCTTACTTTGGCTTCTTCGCGCATCACCCCTGTCTGTATGACCCGCTCGGTGTATTCACTGTCGCCGTGAATCAGTATGGGGCGGACATCCTGCTGCCTGGATATGGACCGGGCCAGGGTTGTCAGGAAGACCCCGTTATCGAGGTGTTCATAGTCGAGGGCTGCCAGATATTGCATAAATGGGGTACTAAGAGCGGTTGGTTTTTTTTGTAAGGTATGTGGAACGGAAGCTGTGAGGCAATAGGTCGGAACTGTAATGGCGGGAACGGCTGCCGTCGGCATGATAGAGGTCAACGGGCTGGCGCGGCATATGTTCCACTATCACCTGCCGGCAGGCTCCGCAGGGGCTGCTGAATTCCCCGTACCGGGTATGCAGCTTCAGCTCCCTGAAGTCGGTATATCCGTAGGATATCGCTTTGGCCAATGCCATCCGCTCGGCACAGAGCCCGAAACTCCAGTTGGAACATTCTACATTAACGCCGGGGACGTACCCATCATCTGTCAGGAGCAACGCCGAAACGGGGAATTCGGAATTTTTAACGACGGCCTGGTCCAGCAGCGATTTCAAAACCGTTTCGGTATCACCTTCCACTTCGGGTATGATTACCGGTTTAAATGACAGCTCCTCTTCATCCAGCTCATCAAGGCCGTAGACCCACACATTGTATTCCTGCCTCCAGTATTGAATATCATTGGCATTCGGATCGCTTACATACAGGGCCTTGGGTTTTTCCCCTTCGCTGAGGCAGCAGAACAGGGCATTCTGGGCAGCGTTAATGGTGAGGGGATAGGAAGTGTTTTCAATACGCACACCCGGAAAATAGCTGCCGTCGAGGCTTATTGCCACACTGATGGAGGGTTGCTCCGAATAGGGGGCATAACTACGGGAAGTCAACTTATCAAGATCCATTTAGTGTATGATTGAAGATATTACCGCGTCGGCCACCTTGGCACGTATGCTGTTAATGTTTTTACCGTACGACCGGTGCGGATAGGTTCGGTTGGTTAATATAATAATTGCGAGGTCTTTTTCGGGATCGATCCACATGCTGGTACCGGTAAATCCGGTATGGCCGAAAGTAGCATCACCGGCGAGTGTACCTGCAGTGCTGAATCCCTTGCTCTTATGGTCAAAACCGTACCCCCGGTCGCTTTGGGATGACTGCCGGCCGGTGAACGATTGAACCGTGGCGTTTTGAAGGTACCGCCTGCCTGCATACGTTCCTCCCTGCAACAGCATCTGGGCATATACCGCCAGGTCGTAGCCGCTGGAAAAAAGTCCGGCATGGCCGGCCACGCCATTAAGATACCAGGCCCTTTCGTCATTTACTTCTGCATGTATAAGCTGATTTCTGTAGACGGTATCTATTTCCGTGGGGGGTACCCGGTTGCTGATCCAGCGTCCCACTTTCCTTGGATTGAAAAAGGTAGAGCTCATCCCGAGGGGATATAAGAAAGTTTTTCGAACATAGCGGTCCAGCGTCATTCCCGTAAGCTGTTCAATGATTTCTCCCAGGAGGATAAAACCGAGATCGCTGTATACAAATTTTTCACCCGGCTTGTGGGTCAGCGGCTCATTTTTGACGGCCTCGATTATCTCCTTTTCGGTCTTCAGCTTGTCTATATATACCCGGAAAGGGGGAAGTCCCGAATTATGCAAGAGCAGGTGCCGAATGGTTACCCTCTGTTTGGCGCCCTGCCGGTATTCCGGAATGTATTGGCCTACCCTATCGTCCAGGTCCAGCCTTCCTTCGTCTACGAGCTTCATGATGGAGGTGGTAGTAGCCACCACCTTGGTGAGGGAGGCGAGGTCATATATATCCGACGGCTCAACCTTTTCAAGCTTGTCATAGGTATAATAGCCAAACGGTTTCTGGTAGGCTATAACCCCGTCTTTCAGTACGGTGACCACTCCGCCCGGGAAGGTACTGTCGTAGACAGCCTGGTTCATGATCCGGTCGACCTTGTTCAGGGAATCTGTTGAAAGGCCTGCCGTTTCGGCTTCGTCGTATCGAATGGCTGTTTGCGGCAGATCCAAGCCGTGCCCGATCTCATACATGCCGGGTATCTCAATGGGTAAACGCCCGCTGATTTTGGAACCGCCGAACAGGGCGGGAGCGACCGAACGTGCCTGTGCCCGGTTGGCCGCCCAGGCCATCAGCTGCACGTCGGTGTCGGGCAGGTCGTGTACAACGTACGGATTGCCGAATGCAACAAGGGCGGAAGGTTTCCGGGGCAGCTGCTCGAGTAGATCCATCTGTTCGGAGCTGATCTGCACTTCCCGTCCCGTGCGAACGTAAATGAAGGAACCGATGATAAGCAGGTCCGTTTTCCTGGCATCCTCCAGTATTTCCCTTTTTTCTTCGGCACCGCTCCTGCCGTCAAGCACGTGAAAAGTTACGTTCGGGTGATAGCTGCGGACAAGACGGGCAAAATAGGAGCCCGTGTTTCCCGTTTCATCATCGGCAACCGACAGAACCATCACCCTGGGATACTCTTCGGCTCTGATGGGCAGAATATCATTATTATTTTTCAGGAGCGTGAGGGAGTTCCGGCTTATCTCATCGGCAATGAGTTCATTTTTGCGAGTTCTTATTTTTGTGGTCAATTTTTCAATGTCGACCGTCCTGTTGCTGAACAGGCCGTGTTTCTTTTTCCAGTGGAGGAGTTTTCTTACCGATTTTTCAATACGCTCTTCGGTAATGATTCCATTTTTAACGGCCCGTTCAACCTCGTTGACGGCCGTGCCGATATCGGGACTGAGCAACATAAGGTCGGCTCCCGCCTGCAGGGCCCGGACCACAGCCCGCCCGGGCGAAAAATTTGAGGAAATGCCTTTCATATCCAGCCCGTCCGTTATCACCATCCCTTCAAAGCCGAGGGAATCGATGAGCATTCGATTGAGGATGGATTCGTCAAGAGTGCCGGGGAGCCCCGGATTTTCACTTATTTCCGGGAATTCGATATGGGCACTCATCACACTTTGTACTCCCATATCAATGGCCGACCGAAATGGTACCAGCTCCAGAGAATCCAGCCGTGAATAACTGTATTCGATCATAGGCAGCGAGAGATGGGTGTCGGTGTCGGTATCGCCGTGGCCCGGAAAGTGTTTGGCTGTAGACACTATGCCTTCCGACTGTACGCCCCTGATGAATTCCAATCCGAATTCGGATACGATTTGAGGATCTCCCGCGAACGAACGGACATTGATGACGGGATTTGCAGGATTGTTGTTTACATCCAATACCGGGGCGAAAATCTGGTTTACCCCCAGTGCCTTGGCTTCCCGGGCGGTCACCTTACCTATCCAATAGGCATAATCGGGATTTCGGGTGGCCGCAACTCCCATGGCGGGGACGAAACGGGTGGTGCCGCTGATACGCATTGCCGCCCCGTATTCCATATCCTGGGTTATCCAGAGGGGGATTTCGCTACGCTTTTGCAGTTTGTTGGTCAGCACTGCCTGCCCGTAGATGTTTCCGTTGAAAAAGGTAACCCCTCCTATATGGTAATCCCTTACCTGGGATACCAGCTCCCGGTAGGTATTGCTGTCATCACTTTTGAAATAACCATAAACCCGTATAAAAAACAGCTGGCCTATCTTTTCTCGCAGGCTCATAGAGTCGATCAGCGACTCCACGTTCAGCTTGTCGGAAACAGTGACTTCATCGCCGTTGGTGTTGTCTGACCTCTCGTAATCCATGGTATCGAGCACGCTTTCCCGGTCAATCTCAGAGTCGGTTTGCGGCTCTTTTACCTTGCCGGTGGTAGAGCAGGCCTGGATTCCCGCCAATACTATGAACAGCAACAGGCAAAAACCGTTGAAAGCCCGTGATTTAAGCGTTTTAAAAGTGATATGCACCTTGTTTAGCCGTCTGGTTTAGTTACTAAAACCTGATAATGATCCCACAACATAATTTAATCTGTCCCCTGAATCAACGTACAGATTAAGCTCTCATTGCTTTGGAGATGAAATTGAAGAGAAGCAAAAACATTTATTCAGCAGGCTTCAGCACCATGGTGCGGTACTGTACCTCGTTGAATAAGGTGCTGTCCTGGTACAGGAATTTATATTGCCCGTTGAGCCAGCTCTCGGTTTGGTCGCCATAGAATTCTGAAATAGGGTTGCCGGACTGGCCAGTGGGGGTTACAGAGAGCGTGCTGCTGAGGTCTGAAAAATCAACAATCCTGCGTATGGAGGGACCGATAACCATATCGTAGGGTTGGTTCCACCGGTACTCGCCGTTATTGACGCTCATGGAGTGTCCCCCGACCGGGTAGGGGCCCTTACTGAGGATATTATTGACAATCAGCTTGAGGGTGGATGGAGCTTCCGGGTCTTTGGCCGCTTCCCCCAACAAAGGAGGGGCGAGCGTGAGGCCGTGCAGGTTTTCCCACCGCCATTCGATGGTCTCGGACCCTTGTGTTTCCACCAGATAGTCAAGAGCCTGTTCCATGCTTTCAATGATCATATCCCTCCGGCTTTCCCTCTCCGGGGTATTCACATTATCGAAAAAGGGGCTTCCCTCCTTAATGAGCCGCAGAATGACCGGAGTGGGCTGCTGGGTAATATTAATAAAAGCTTCATAGGCGGCCGGCCCCATCTCGTCTTCCAGCACATTGCGGGTCAGCTGCAGGGTGAAGGAATCCATAATGGAAGCGGCCGTCTCTGAGGGGCCGTAGGTATGATCCCAGTTTTCAAGATAGGAGATGGCCGTATCAAAATATTTGTTGTCACCCCGGTGTTCATTAAGAACCGGGAGTATCTGCTCGGTCATATCCGCTGCAAATGTCGAATAGGTATCGTTCTGCATAAGCTGGAATATTTCGGAGGTGAGCACTTCCTGCCTCTGAAGGTATTGTTCTATACGGCGATACCGGAAGTCTGTCTGCCAGTGGGAGAAGATACCGGCAGGAGCATCCCTTTGGCCGATTGCGTTATTGGCATTGGCCACCCACCCGCGATCGGGGTTGACAATTTTAGGCATCCTGCTGTAGGGGACATATCCCTGCCAGTCCAGTTCGGGATTCCAGCCCGGTCGCAGGGCCATGGGATGCCCGGACCTAACAGGTATGTGAGCTGCGGTGAAATGGGCGATATTTCCGGCTGTATCTGCATATATTACATTTTGGCCGGGGACCTTGAATGATTTCAACGCATCACTGAACTCCTCCATGGATTCGGCCCAACCCATGGCTTCAAAAGCGCTGAATTCGCCGGTGACTTCATGCCCGGTCCATGACATGGCGATAAGCCGGTCGTCCGTCGTCTGCTGCCGGGGATAGACTTCCGAAACCACCGGGCCGTGCCGGGTCAGCTTGCGGGTAAACATGGTATCGTCGGCACCCTTGATCTTTATGAGTTCACGCTGAATACTGAATTCATCGTAGACCGGTTCACCTGCCAGCGTGTCCATTACATACTGATTCCTGTTTTCAGGGTTTACGGCTTCCTCAAAAAAATCGGTGTCGTCAAGCATGATATTGGTAAGCGACCATGCCAGCTGATCGTTTTGGCCAAGGATGACGAAGGGAGCTCCGGGAAGGGTGGCTCCCGAGAGGTTTTTCCGGTTTTGATTCAAGTGCAGTTCATACCATTTGCCGGGCATATTCAGGCCAAGATGGGGATCGCCGGCCAGCAGGGGGGCATCGGTGTCGGTCCTGGAGGGAGCCGCTGCCCAGGCATTGCTTCCTCTCTGGCTGCCCCCCAGTTGCAGCAGCTCGTCAAGCTCCTGCTGTTTGCGAAGCAGGGGTTTTAGCACGCGGGCGTATTGAAGCGTTCCTTTATGGTCGCTGATTCCCCCATAGAGGCTTTCCCGGGGGAACAGTTCCCTGAACTGCTCTTGTGTCAACTGCTCGCGAAGCAATGCGTTGTTAAGCTCCACCTTCCAGGCAATGTTCAATTCCCATGCCATCATCCGGGCTATGGCAAGAGTATGCGTGGTTTCCCAGGGTATGGGTTCCATATCGGCCAGCGAGAATTCAATGGGCAGCGACCTCCGGTTAAGCGCTACATAATCGTTGACCCCTTGGGCATAGGCTTCCAGATAAGATTGAATGTCGGGCGAGAGCTGCTGTTCCATTTTTTGGGCTGTTCGCCAGAAGCCTATGGTACGCTGAAGGCGGTCATACGGCAACATTTCTTTGCCCAGGAATTCCGAAAAACGCCCTTCCGCCGCCATCTGCGAAAGCGTCATCTGCCAGAGCCGGTCCTGCGCATGCACATACCCCACTGCATGGTAAAGGTCCCTTTTGTTCTTGGCATAAATATGGGGAACACCAAAACTGTCCCAGTAGATATTAACCCTGTTATCCAGGTGGGAAAGCTCCACCGTAGCAGTATAATCGGGGAGCGGCCGGTAGAAGGTCCAGTAAACCCCAAGGCCGGTGATTCCCACAAGCAGGATTAAGATAAAAAGGAATGCTTTGATGGCGTTTTTCATAAAGTCGAATGCTCAATTTCTCTTAACTGTTGCAGGGAATGTACAAAAGTTAAGCGGTTTTTTAACGGTCAACCGGCATTGCAAAAGCGGTCAAAAATCGATACTCTCTGATTCCAATAAAAATTCATCCTCAAGCTGAAAAACAACATATATTTCTATGGAAATAAAAAAAGTGGCTGTAGTTGGCGGTGGAACCATGGGTAACGGAATTACTCATGTGTTTTCCATGAACGGCATTGCCGTCAACCTGATAGAAACAAAGCAGGAACTGGCAGACCAGGCTCTTTCGACCATTGAAAACAACCTGGACCGGATGGTGAAAAAAGAAAAGATCGATTCTGCCAAAAAGGTACAGACGCTGAATAACATTTCGGCCTATACCAATATCATCGAAGCGGTCAAAGAGGTCGACTTGGTTGTGGAAGCCGTACCTGAAAATTTCGACCTCAAGAAAAAGGTCTTCTCTGAAATAGACAGGGCGGCGCCCGAGCATGCCATCCTGGCTACAAATACCTCTTCCATCTCCATCACAAAACTGGCTGCTACCACCTCAAGGGCAGACAAGTTTATCGGTATGCACTTTTTCAATCCGGTGCCCGTGATGAAACTGGTAGAAATTGTAAAGGGGCTGGAGACGAGCAGCGAAACCTTTGATATTATTGAAAAAACCTCGCGCCTGCTGGATAAAACACCGGTGGGAGTCGAAGATTATCCGGGTTTTGTATCCAACCGGGTACTGATGCCGATGATCAACGAAGCCATCTACTGTGTTCATGAGGGAGTGGCCGGGCCCGAAGAGGTCGATTCGGTGATGAAGCTGGGAATGGCCCACCCCATGGGCCCCCTGCGGCTTGCTGATTTTATAGGACTGGATGTCTGCCTTGATATACTCAATGTGTTGTATGACGGATTCAAGGACCCCAAATACCGGCCCTGTCCCCTGCTGGTTAAAATGGTCGACGCCGGCAAACTGGGCGACAAGACAGGGGAGGGTTTTTATAAACACGATTAGTTGCATGCCTGCTGTTGTATACGACCGGGGGCTCAGGGAGCCTCCGGTTTTTTATGGATAAATTTTTAAAAGCCATGAAAGCAACATCAGAACCGGGGCTGCTTTTTTATTATACTAGGAGTCAGTCGGACTTAGCTAAAGCTACTGCAAAAGCGACACATTTTCGTAACGGTTTCCTAAGTCCGACTGACTCCTACAGCAACTGCAATGGATAAACGATACACCCATGAGCCAACTGGACATACCTTCGTTTCGTGACATAAAAATTGCTCACCAGAAAATTTTTGACAAGATCCGTATCACCCCTGTTTGGCAGTGGGAGGGGGAGCGGGTTGAAGAGGAGTTTGGGGAGGGAACCGAGCTTTTTCTCAAGCTTGAGCTGTTTCAGCACGCCGGAAGCTTTAAGCCTCGCGGGGCGCTGTTGGCCATGCTGGACCTTGATGAAGAGGAGCTAAAGCGAGGGGTTACAGCCGTCAGTGCGGGTAATCATGCAATTGCCGTGGCCTATTCCGCCAAGACAATAGGGACGACGGCCAAAGTGGTTATGCCTAAATCAGCCAACAGCTTCAGGGTTGAACGCTGCAAGTCTCATGGAGCCGAGGTGGTGCTGGTGGATGATGTTCACCGGGCCTTTGAGAAAGTGAAAGAAATTGAACGGGAGGAGGGAAGGAGTTTCGTGCACCCGTTTGAGGGACCCCTTACCGCATTGGGCACGGCCACGGTAGGCCTGGAGCTTACCGAACAGGTGTCGCCCCTGGATGCGGTTATCGTACCGGTCGGGGGCGGTGGACTTATAGCGGGGATCTCAGCTGCGGTAAAGCAGGGGATGTCAGATTGCAAGGTATACGGCGTGGAGCCGGAGGGGGCAGATACCATGAGTAGAAGTTTTAAATCGGGAAAGCCGGAAAAAATTGATAAGGTAGATACGATTGCCGACAGCCTGGGTGCTCCACATGCAGCACCCTACAGTTTCGGACTGGCCCGCACCTTTGTTGATGAAATGGTCAAAGTGAGTGACCGCCAGCTCGCCGATACCATGGAACTTCTATTTAACGAGATGAAACTTGCCCTGGAGCCGGCCGGAGCTTCGGCAACAGCGGCATTGCGCTATCCCCTGAGAGAAAAACTGGCAGGGAAAAGAGTAGGGATCATTGTTTGCGGCAGCAACATCGATGCCGAAAGCTTCCATACTATCCTGGAGCGGTTTAAATAATCAACTTAGCCTATATATCAGCTAATCGATGATTGATTTACGAAGCGATACGGTAACGAAGCCTACACCCGGAATGCTTGAAGCGATGGCCGGGGCAGAGGTGGGCGATGATGTGTTCGGTGAAGATCCGACGGTCAATGCCCTGCAGCGAAAAGTTGCGCAGCGGTTCGGAATGGAAGCCGGGCTGTTCGTGCCCAGCGGAGTGATGAGCAATCAGTTGGCGCTCAAGGTTCTTAGCCGGGCCGGTGAGGAGGTCATCACCGATCACAAGGGCCATATTTTTAATTATGAAACCGCTGCCGCTGCAATGATATCGTCGGTTCAGATAAACCCGGTACGGGGAAGCAGGGGCAAGCTTGATCCGGAGCTGATATCCGGAGCCATGCGGGGGGGACGGGATTGGGAGCCGTTGCCCAGCATAGTTGTCGTAGAAAACACTACAAACAAAGGGGGAGGGGCCTGTTACAGCAGGCATGAGCTACAGGATATCCGGTTGAAGGCTACGGAACTGGGCCTGTCCGTTCATCTTGACGGAGCCCGTATCTGGAATGCCGTTACTGCCACCGGCATTGAGGAGGTCTTTTTCGGCACTATTGCCGATACCATGACGGTAAGCTTTAGCAAGGGACTGGGGGCACCGGTGGGGTCCATGCTTCTGGGCCGGGAGAAAGATATAGAGGAAGCCCGGCGTTATCGCAAAATGCTGGGAGGAGGCATGCGTCAGGTGGGAGTGCTGGCCGCTGCCGCCGATTACGCCCTGGAACATCACCTGCCTCTTTTGAAGGAGGATCACCGGCGTGCACGGGCACTGGCTGAAACGATATCGGATTGCAGCAGGCTGGACATAGACCTGGAAAGTGTGGAAACGAATATCCTGGTGTTTGAGCTTCATGAGGATAGTGTGGAAGAAGCGGTGGCGAGCCTGCAAAGAGAAGAAGTGTTGATGGTTCCTTTCGGTTCCTCTACACTGAGGGCCACTTTTCATCACCAGGTGTCGGACCGGGACCTCGAGCAGGTTCAGGCTGCGATGGTGAAACTGTTTAACTGAACCAGCCAGGCCAGATCCCCATTGTTTTTGAGTTCCTCCCTGTAGGTTTGCACAGCCAGATCAAGATAATGCTGTCCCCTGAAAGGCAATACATGGTAGTCGTTGGTCGAAGGAGGAGCTTCAAAGATACCACTTTCGGGAAGCCTGTAAGCGTTTGTCGAACGTTCCCGGTGAGGGCTTGCCCGGAATGCGGGAGATTCGGGTTCCGGAAGGTATGACCTTTTTGTGGAGTCGGCCTCCTGGGCTTGCCCTTCCAGCGGAAAGATTAAAAAAATGATGCTGAAGATACAGCAGGCGGTAATATGGTGTATGAGCTGTTTAGGGGACACGTACTTAACGTTTTATATTTCTTCACTATATATTAGGCCGTACCATAGCCCCTGCCAAAAGGTTCCACTGTAACGTTTCTGCAGTGCCTTAGGGGAATGGGCAACAAACCAAGTTTAAACAATAATATAACCGTTAATTTAATGAAATTTGACCTGGACACCATACATGAGGCGGCCGTGGAAATTGCCAGGGCCGGCGGAGATCATACGCTCAACTATTTCAACAGCAATATCAAGGTAGAGCGAAAAGAAGATCATTCGCCTGTTACGGCGGCCGACCGGGAGACCGAGAAGTTGATGAGAGGGGAAATATCCAAGCGGTTCCCGGAGCACGGTATTCTGGGAGAAGAATATGGCGAATCCAATACCGAAAGCCCGATACAGTGGATACTGGATCCCATTGACGGGACCAAGTCTTTTATACACGGTGTCCCCCTCTATACAACGCTGGTTGGAGTTGTGGTGGAGGGAGATCCGCTGGTGGGGGTCATCTATGCGCCCGCGGCGGGGGAGCTGTGCGAAGGGGCCAAGGGCAAGGGGACGCGCCTGAATGGCAGGGCCTGCCGGCTACGGTCGTGCGACAGACTGGCCGATGCCACTTTTTTATCTACGGATGCAACCACTGCCGCCGAATACGGTTTTGGCACTCCTTTTGAACAGCTGCTGGCCGATACACGGTTGCATCGAACCTGGGGAGATGCCTATGGACATATGCTGGTGGCAACAGGGCGATCGGATATCATGTTCGATCCCGTACTGAATATATGGGATGCCGCACCTTTGCTGACCGTCATGCAGGAGGCGGGAGGGGTGTTCAGCGACGTCGACGGCAAAGAAACCATCCATTCGGGCAATGGCATATCCTGCTCCGGGGAGCTATTGCCCGAAGTGCTGAAACGCTTTGCCGGCCACTAGTTTCTGTGGGGGAGGGCTTGGGAACAACTCTTATACGGTATACCTACAAGGCAATGGAAAATGTTTTTAGTGGTATAGCCGTTCATTATTTTAACGGGCATTAAAAAGTCATAAAAAGGAAAGAAACAAATGAAGGGCAAAAGATTATTGATTTCGCTTTTAGCACTGCTGATTGCATCTGCACCCGCCGCGGTATACGGCCAACAATTTGATTACCGTTCCTACCCGGAACTTGATGTGAATATCACTCATCTTGACCTCAAAGTTGACATAGACCCCGCGGGCCCGGCGCTGTCGGGAGTTGCCGAATACCGGTTAGAAGCACGGGGGGTCGATACCGATACACTTGTTTTTCATGCGGCCCACATGGAAATTAAAGGAGTGCAATATGACCGGGAGCAAGTGAAATTCAACCTGCATAACGACTCCCTTCTCATTACGCTTCCGGAAAGCCTGGAGCGGCATCAAGACCATCTCCTGGCGATTGAATATGAAACCGTCCCCCGCTTTGGCCTCTTAACCGACGCCCGCGGCAGCCTGTGGACATCGTTGCTCCCTCTATCCAACCGCCATTGGGTACCTGTTGTTGACCACCCGAGAGTCACCTTTTCCAGCACCCTTGAAATTACCGTGCCTTCGGGATACCGGGCGGTAGCAACGGGGGTGAAAATGGGAGAGGAGATCCTGGATGTTGATAAAGTCCGGTACACCTACCGCTCGGAACAGGCGGTGCCGGCAACCGCTCTTTCTTTTGCTGTAGGTGATTTCGAGCTGGATGAGGCCTCTTTTGGAGTCAAAAAGATAACCCTTCATACGGAGAAGAGGTTACTTGCCGGAGGTCAGCGCAGACATATACTGGAGACGGCCCGAAATACCCTCGAACAGGCCGAAGAGGTTCTGGGGCGTGAATATCCATACGACCGGTTGCATATGGTGGCCCTGGAAGATCATAGCGGTGAAACGAAATGGTGGGGTGCCTCGACCGTTTTTGTCTATGGGAACAATGGAGATATTGAGACCCAGATACGGCGCGGGATCTATGCACAGTGGTTTGGGGTATACCAGCGGGAAGAGCGTTGGGCCGAGGCCGAAGCTGTTAACATCCTGCAGGCGGCCCTGCATAAACGCCTGGAAGGCACGCCTGCTCAACTGAAGCGTGTGGATGATCCCTTTCCCGATTCGCTGTCGTATCTCTATGAAGCTTTCGGCCCCTCCCGGTGGAACCGTCTGCAGGACAGGATTGCAGCAGCGGAGACCCCTTTCATCCACGAAGTAATCAACAGCCTGCCGGAACTGGCAAAATGGGAGAGCGGCGTGTATTCATTCCGGCACTACGGGGAATACTGGTACAAACAAACGGGCCAACCGGTATTTGAGCTGCCATTTGAAACCGTTGGCGGCAACGGTGAGCAAGCCGGCGCTGACAGGGTGGCATACAGGGTGGATTACGCCTTGAACGCTACGGAGGGCCGGTTGAAGCTTACCTTCGGTGCTCTCAACGGCGCTTTTGAGGAATTGGTTTCCCTGC
Source organism: uncultured Balneolaceae bacterium (assembly GCA_964423345.1). Lineage (GTDB taxonomy): Bacteria > Bacteroidota > Rhodothermia > Balneolales > Balneolaceae > CAYREV01. Next base: position 18,986 of record CAYREV010000010.1, read on the forward strand.
CCCTTGTCAAAATTTCGATGGGAAAGGCCGATACGGCCGAGGTAACGTTTACCGGGAGACGGGATTCGGTGGTTATACAGGTGCCGGCGCTGATTGATAACGTGGAAATACTCTCGAAAGGGAGGGACAAGCTGGTTCTGGATGAGTATAAGCCGCCTTCGTTTCTTCTTTACGAACTGCGTAACGACACCTCTATAGCAGGCAGGGTGGAGGCCGCCCGGAAGCTGGGCATCTATACCGATAACCCCGACCTCCAGCTGGCTATCAGTGACTATTTAAGAGGAAACCTGGAGCCGGAGGTTCGAGCGGCCCTGCTTACTTCCTACGGCGATATTACCGGTGGTGCCCAGGGTACCGAATCGCTGTTTTTAGAAGCGTTGAGGCGGGATGATGCCCGGGTCCGGCAAGCCGGCTTATACGCTTTACAAAAATATCCCGACCAGGCAGCAGTATCCGAGGCCGTCCACAGCTATGCCCTCGGTGCCGACAGCCTGCCGCTGTTTGAAACTGCCGCCAAAGTTCTGGCGGAAGTTGCAGGGCCCTCCTCATTCAAGGAGTTTGTGAACCGGATGGTAAAGACGGATACGGCCGGCTTCAGGGCGATCTACTCCATACAGGTACTGGCCAATACCGGAAATACGGAACAGGCGGTTAAACAGGCCGAATTCTATATTGACGACGTCTATGATTATGAGGTGCGAGCCAGGGCCCTGGCAATACTCATTCAGCATGATGAGAGCGACAAAAAATGGAGGGCAAGAATGGGGCAGCTGCTATCCGATACCGATCCCCGTATCCGGTACCTGACGGTGGTTGGAACCGGAAATATTTCCGGCATGGACCTGTTGTCCGAAACCCTGGAGGAACGTATGCTGGATGAATATGACGAACGGGTATACCGGGCCATGCAAGAGGTGGTACATAGATGACCAAGGGTTCCCCTTGGGGGTATGCCCGGCCGGTATCCCAACTGGTCAATCCTGGCGGATCCACTTCCAAAGTTCCCTGAAGGTTGCGCTTTTGCCATACATCAGGATACCGGTACGGTAGATTTTGGCCCCCAGGTACAGGCATCCTATGGTAGTGGCAATCATCAGCAGGATGGAAAGGCCGATTTCCCAGAATGGGACATCGGTAATAGGTATGCGGGCAACCATAAGGATGGGACTGAAAAAGGGGATGATGGAACTGATAACCGAAAAAGTCGAATCGGGATCGGTAGCTACCCGGGGAAGCATGATGATAGCCAGGATTACCGGTATGGTGATCGGCAGCATCAGCTGTTGAGTGTCGCTTTCCGAGTCGACGGCCGATCCCACGGCAGCCAGGATCGCGCTGTAAATAAGGTAGCCGAGCAGGAAAAATACCACAAAATATATACCCACCTCGGCCCCGATGTCGGGCATCTGGGGTATGGGCGTATCGAGCTCGCCGGAGGGGAGGGTTTTGGGTTGAATAAAGAGGGTGGCGATGGGGCCGGCAAAAGCCAGGAGGGCGGCGCCGCTTGCCGTCCAGATAAGAAACTGGGTGACCCCCAGGGCACCGATGCCGAGGACTTTTCCCAGCAACAACTCGAACGGTTTTACGGATGAGACGACTATTTCAACGATGCGGTTGGTCTTTTCTTCTATCACGCTGCGCATGACATACCCCCCGTAACCGAATATGGCTGCATATATGATAAAAGCCATGACGTAACCGATAGCCGAAAGTATAAACGTATTGGCCTGCTCTTCTTTGCCTTCTTCCGTGAGCTTGCGGGTATTCAGTTCGGGCTCGCTTTTCAGGATGGCCAGGATCTCATCGGATGCCTGCGCACGGCTGAGCCGTGCTTCGCGGACGGCCGTTCTCAGGTGATTTCGTATGTTGGTGACCAGGTTGATGCCGCCGCTTCCGCCATAGATCATCTCAAGGCGGGCAGAATCCGCCAGGTCTTGTTCATTGACGATGATGAAGCCCTCAATACTTCCATCCATCACCTGCGAACGAAGGTCCCCTGCCGTCTGCCCTTCGGCGCTGAAATAGCGGGCCGAATCCTGCCTTGCCATTTCTTTATAGACTACCTTGCCGGCTGTTTCGTCCTTGATGCCTATGCGGTAAACCTGGTCCGAATCCACCAGGTGAAGCAGTACGGGCGCGGAAAGGACCAGAATCAGGCCGATGGGGACCAGCACGGTGGTAATGATAAAAGCCTTGGTACGAACCCTGGTCAGGTATTCCCTTTGAATGATGATTAATAATTTTTGGAAGTCAATCATCAGCCGAGTTCGTTTGGATTGATATTATCTTCCCCTACGGTGGAAATAAAAATTTCGGTCAGGGATGGTTCTATGCGCTCGAACTTGAAAATTTCTGCATGTTTCATGGCCGTTTCCAGGATGTTCTGCATGCTTTGGCCGTTAAGTACACGGATTTCGGCATAATGGGTAGAGCGATTGTTGATACGCACATTCTCCAGTTTGTCAAGAAAGGAGGCATCTCCCTCGAATTCGATGGTAATGGTGTTTTTCCCGAACGTTCGCTTAATTTCGCGCAAGTTGCCGGTCAGAACGGCACGTCCCCGGTTGAACAGGCATATTTCGTCGCACATCTGTTCCACCTGCTCCATCCGGTGGGTTGAGAACAGGACGGTCTTGTTGTTGTCTCTGAGTTCCAGTACGATCTCCTTGAGCGTCTCGCTGTTGATGGGATCCAGTCCGCTGAAGGGCTCATCAAAGATGTAAATGTCCGGTTGATGTGCTATAGTGGCAATAAACTGTATTTTCTGGGACATCCCCTTGGACAGTTCTCCCACCTCCCGATGGTACCAGTCGGATGCCTCGAAGCGTTCCAGCCAGTAATGGATGGCATCGTACGCCTCCCGGTAGGCGAGTCCTTTCAGGCGAGCCAGGTAGATCAGTTGTTCGCCCACCTTCATCTTCTTGTAAAGCCCCCGCTCTTCGGGCATATAGCCTATCCATTTCTGGGTTTCGGGGCTTACCGGTTTTCCGTCAATGGTGATCGATCCCGAGTCTGGGAGAATGATATGGTTGATCATCCGTATGGCGGTGGTTTTTCCGGCGCCGTTGGGGCCGAGAAGCCCGAAAATCTTTCCCCGGCCCACTGTAAAACTGACCTCTTTGACGGCGTGGGTATCTCCGAAAGATTTATCTATGTTATTGACTTCAATGACTGCCATAAAACCACTTCACTTTTAATTTAGGCCAACATATCGTTTTCAATCCTGGGAAGAAAGTTTTTGATTGATGCAGAAAGATTTTCTTATTTCGGTTTAACAAAAGGAATCCGCATTATTTCAACCTGTTACCAGTAATAGCTAAGAAGGACGGTTGGTTATGAATGTAATACATCTAAGTGCTGAATGTTATCCGGTAGCCAAGGTAGGCGGGTTGGCGGATGTGGTCGGCGCTCTTCCGAAGTACCTGCGTGAAGAGGGGACCTCGGCAACGGTTGTGATGCCCAAATATGAAGTGCCGTGGACCCGGGAGCATTCCTTCGAGACCGTCTACGAAGGGAAGGGGACTCTGGATACCGGGCAATTCACCTGCGAAATTCAGCGGGAGACGGACGATACGCTGGGGTTCCCGCTGTATGTAGTGGATATACCGGGACTGCTCGGCCGTCCGGGCATCTATATTGACCCGGAGTCGGGCCAGCCCTACTGGGACGAGTTTGAGCGGTACCTGGGGTTTCAAATGGCGGTACTGGACTGGATCCTATCGAAACCTGAACTCCCCGATATCATTCACTGCCATGACCACCATACGGGGCTGGTCCCCTTTATGATGACCCAGTGCTACCGTTACCGGGACCTCAACCATATTCCTACGGTTTTTACGGTACACAACGGACAGTACCACGGCTCTTACGATCACTGGGAGGAGCGCCTGCTTCCCGATTTCGATACCTCCAAGACGGGCCTGCTGGACTGGGACGGACAGTTGAACTGTATGGCTGCGGGTTTAAAGTGTGCCTGGCGCATTACTACGGTCTCGAAGTCCTATATGGAGGAGCTGCGCCATAACAGCAACGGCCTGGAACTGTTGTTCAGGAGTGAAAAGGCCAAATCCAGGGGGATAGTCAACGGGATTGACATTTCGGTATGGGACCCCGGTACCGACCCTTACCTTGAGGAGCACTACACGGTGCAAACCCGCAGTGAGGGCAAAGCCTTGAACAAGAGGAAGCTGTGCGAACCCTTCGGACTCAATCCCGAGCATCCTACCATCTCCTATATCGGAAGGCTGGCCTATGAAAAGGGTGCGGATTTGCTGCCTTCCCTGTATAAAAAATTTCTGCAGGAGGAAGCCGAGGTTAACTTTATAGTGTTGGGTACCGGCGATCCCCAGCTTCACAGCGTGTTTTCAAAAATGTCGAAGAACTATGTGGGTTACTTCGACGCCACCCTGGATTACAACGAAGCGCTTGCCCACCTGATATATGCCGGCAGTGATTTTATTATCATGCCTTCGAGGGTGGAGCCCTGCGGACTCAACCAGATGTATGCAATGCGTTACGGATCGGTTCCCATTGTCCGCAATATAGGGGGGTTGAAGGATACCGTTAAGGATTTGAACGAAGAAGGCGGCTATGGTATTAAGTTTGATGAGTTTGATTTCAATGCCGCTTCGGAAGCGGTGCAGAGGGCGCTGGACCTGTACCGCGACGAAAAAAGATTTAAGGCGGTAAGGGAAAAGATAATGAATCTTGATTTCTCCTGGAATGCTTCTGCGAAGGAGTACATTAAGATGTATTTTAATTTAAAAGATAACTGAGGAGTAATTTATGAGAGATTCCACCATTGCCGTAATACTGGGCGGCGGACAGGGCACCAGGCTATTTCCTTTGACCAAAGAGCGATCCAAGCCGGCGGTACCTATTGCGGGAAAATACCGGCTGGTCGACATACCCATCTCCAACTGCCTTAATTCTGCAATCAGGCGAATCTATGTGCTCACGCAGTTTAACTCGGCCTCGTTGAACCGGCATATCAAGAACACCTATAATTTCGATGTGTTCAGCAGCGGTTTTGTGGATATTTTGGCCGCAGAGCAGACGCCCAAAAGCAAGAACTGGTACCAGGGCACGGCGGATGCGGTCCGCCAATCGATCCATCATATGGAAAACCACCGGCATGAACATGTGCTTATCCTTTCGGGCGACCAGCTGTACCAGATGGATTTCAGGGATATGCTTGAACGGCATAAGGAGAATGATTCGGATCTTACCGTAGCGACGATCCCGGTCGTAGCCGACGACGCCACCGGATTCGGCATCATGAAAACCAATAAGGATGGGGTCATTGAAAGCTTTGTGGAGAAGCCCGAAAAAGAGGAGCTGGACAAGTGGAAGTCCGATACGCCCGATAAGTTCAAAAAAGATGGCCGGGTATTCCTGGCATCCATGGGAATATATATCTTCAAGAAAGATGCATTGGGAGATCTGTTCAAAAACCATCCCGAGGCCACCGATTTCGGCAATGAGATCATTCCGGCTGCGATTAACAAGGATTTCAAAGTGACCAGTTTTGAGTTTGACGGCTATTGGACCGACATAGGGACGGTAAAATCATTTTTTGAGGCCAATCTCAACCTGACGGCCGACCTCCCGAAGTTCAATCTTTACGATAATGAAGATTTTATCTATACCCGGGCCCGCCTTCTTCCGGCTTCCAAGCTGTCGGGTACCACCTTCGACCATTCCGTGCTGGCGGAAGGATGCCTGATAGAAGCCAGCCGCATTGAAAGATCGGTCATCGGTATCCGCTCGCGCATTGGGAAAGGAACCACCATAGAGCGTTCGATTATCATGGGTAACGACTATTTCCAGTCCAGGCAGGAGATTGATGCCAAATCTTCCGACAACCCCATCATGGGAATCGGCCAGCGCTGCTTCATCAGCAATGCCATAGTGGATAAGAACTGCATGATCGGCGATGATGTACGTATTGCCGGAGGAGATCACCTTGAGGACGGAGAATACGGGAATTACCATGTAGTAGACGGCATTGTAATCATACCCAAGGGCTCGCGGATCAAGGACGGAACCAAGATTTGATATCCGATCAGTTCTCGCCGGTATCCTGTATCTCCCGAAGTTTGTTCATGGCCCGTTCTTTCAGGTTGGAGAAGATCTCCCTGGAGATATCGCCCACCGTATATTTCAGGTGAAGCCAAACCACGTAGGTAGCCATGACATCCTCGTAGCAGTAGTGCTCTATCTTTGCCAGCTCGTCCCTGTTATACATCTCGAGTACTTCGTTGCCTTCCCCGGTCTGCTTGAAAGGGATATCAATAAGATAGCCCAGGTGTTTAAGTTTGGGCCAGGAGCTGGCACCATAGTTGCTGAACTCATCGATCAAGTCGACATTGTGGTTGCTGTATCGGTATCGTATCTCGTAGTTGTTGAGTCTTGAGGGCATCTGCAAACCGTGCTTCATAGCCCTGTAGGTAAGCAGGGGAAGGTCAAAACCGCGTCCATTATGATGAATAAGGCCAAAATCCTTGTATGTGCCGAGGGACTTGAATAACTCCTCGAGGCCCTGCTGTTCGTCCTCACCGTTCCAGCTTACCTTCTGCTTGGGGACCCCGTTGTTTTCAATCCAGAGGCCAACCCAGGAGACCATTCGATGGTACATGGGAGGCAGAAAACCCGACTTGCTTCTGGCCAGCTCCTCCCCGGCCTGCAGCAGCAGGGCTTCATTATCTTTTTCGGGATCCTCTATAACGGAACGGATAAACTCAAAGTCGGGGATGGTCTCTACATCAAAAACAAAATACATGGTCGATTATTTCTCTGTTAATTCTCCGGCAATATTCATAAGGAACCGTTTTCTGACCTGCTCTTCCGTAGTATGGTTTGCCAGAAGATACATCATTTTTGTCAGCGTTGCCTCGGTGGTCATGTCTCCCGCACTCAGGGCTCCCAGCTCCCGGGCCATCTTACCACTCTCATATTTGCCCAGGTCGACGGCGTCGTAGGGTGACTGGGAGGTGAAGACAAGCATTACCCCACGGTCTACACACTTTCGCAGGAAAGGCAAAAGGCTTCCCTCGCCGTGGATGGGGAAGTTGCCGCTGCCGAACGATTCGATGATAAGGGCACGGATATTTTCCAGCTCCATCCGGTCGAGAAAGGATGGTTTCAGGTTAGGATAAACTTTCAGCAGGAACACTTCATCACTAAAATGGCTGTTGGGTTCCAGCGCAGCCCCGGCGGCTGCCGCTTCCATATTCAGTTCAATGTTCAGCCCGATCTCTGCCAGGGGAGGGTAGTTGGGTGAGGCGAAAGCGTCAAAGTCGCCAATGCTCATTTTTGTCGAACGGTTGCCGCGGTACACAAAGTCATTAAAACAAATAGCCACTTCGTTGAACGGCAGCGTTGCCATTTCGATGGCATTGACGAGGTTCCGGCGCGCGTCACTGCGGATGTTGCTCATCGGTACCTGGCTTCCGGTCAGGATAACGGGCTTGCCGAGGTGTTGGAGTCCGAAGGAAAGGGCTGAAGCGGTATAGGCCATGGTGTCGGTGCCGTGAAGAATGACGAAGCCGTCATACTCATGGTACCGGCCTGCTATATGTTCAATTAGTTTGGACCAGTGTTCCCGGTTGATGTCGGAGCTGTCTTCAAAGAACAGCTGTTCTATTTCTATCTCTGCTATTTCCGAAAGCTCCGGGATCTCCTTATAGAGGAGGTCGGACCAGTTGGATGGATCCAGTCTCGGTTCGCCATGGGTTATATCCATGGCAATGGTCCCTCCGGTTTGTATGAGTAATATTTTTTTCAATGGTCAGGGTAGTATTGGCGATGATTGATCTGAAGGTAATTAAATACTGAAGTGTTTTAAAACAGGGCATATTAAAAATTGTCTTAAATAGATTTTTTCTATTATTTAATTAAACAAACCCAAGAATAACGGGACCGCTGATGAGGTTTCATCCTACATATCATTTCCCATCAGACGGAGTGCACACTCCAGCCTTTGGTCGAAGTACGCCGCCCGTAACCATCCCATCTAAAGCTTCAAAAAGAGGTGAATTATGAAAGTTTATGATCCAAAAGATATTCGCAATGTTGTTCTTCTTGGTCATGCCGGGTCGGGTAAAACAACCCTGGCCGAAACGATGCTCTTTGAATCAGGTACCATCAAGCGCCGCGGGAACATTCAGGAAAAATCAACGGTATCCGATTACCATCAGATTGAGAAAGAAAAACAGAAGTCGGTTTTTTCCTCTTTTTTGAACCTGGACTGGAGGGGCAGCAAGATCAACCTGGTGGATACCCCGGGCACGGCCGACTATGTAGGGGAAGTGGTCGGAGCGCTGCGGGTGGCCGACACGGCCATCTTTACCCTGAATGCCGAATACGGTATTGAAGTGGGAACCGAATCTCTCTGGAAATATACCCAGAAATATCAGATCCCTTCCCTGTTTATTGTCAATAAACCCGATTCGCCCCAATCTGATTTTCAAAATACCGTGGATATGGCCAAGGAACGTTTTGGGCGTGGTGTGGTGGTCGTTCAGTATCCTTTTACGGAGGGGGAGGATTTTCACGCCATCATAGATGTTCTGAAGATGACCATGTACGAGTTCCCGGAAGGAGGGGGCAAGCCCGATAAGCTGCCCATCCCCGATTCCCAGCGGGCCCAGGCCGATCTGTTGCACAATGAACTGGTAGAAGCGGTGGCCGAGAACGACGAGACACTCCTGGACCTGTACCTGGAGCAGGGAGAGCTTACCGAGAGCCAGATGAGAGAGGGACTGCAGCAGGCGCTGCTCAACCAGGATTTGTACCCGCTGTTCTGCTGCTGCGCCGAACGCAACATGGGGACGGGACGTGTGATGGGTTTCCTCGGCAATGTAGCCCCCAATCCGCTGGAAGCAAATCCGCCCAAGGATGATGAAGGGGAGCCTATTGAGATGGGTGAAGAGAAGGATCCGCTTATGTTTCTTTTTAAAAACAGTGCGGAATCCCATGTGGGCGACCTGCTCTATTTCAAGGTGTACGGGGGGACCGTCAAAAACGGTATAGACCTGGTGAACAGCAGCAATGAGAAGACGGTCAGGCTATCCAACCTGTATATGACCAACGGGGATAAAAGAGTTGAAATTGACAAGGTGAATACGGGCGATATAGGGGCGGCCGTGAAGTTGAAGGACTGCGGCGTCAACGACACCCTGCATGCAAAAGGCAGTTCTATTGACCTGGAGCCCATACATTTTCCCGAGCCCATCATCCGGACTGCGATAAAACTGAAAACGGAGGGGGATGAGGACAAGCTGGGCAGTGCCCTTCATCAGCTGCAGCGGGAAGACCCCTCTCTGCAGGTTGAGCACAGCCAGGAACTGCAGCAGATCATCCTTCACGGGCAGGGTGAAGAACACCTTGCCGTAATTAAATTCGAATTGAAGAACAGGTTCAACCTGGATTTCGAATTCCGGGAACCGCGCATCCCCTACAGGGAAACCATCACCCGGGATGTTCGGACACATTACAAGCACAAGAAGCAATCGGGCGGAGCCGGGCAGTATGCCGAGATATATATGCTGATGGAGCCGTTGAAGGATCATATGCCCGAGCTCACCGACATGAAAGTACGTGACGTGCAGGAGATCGACCTGGAATGGGGCGGAAAGCTTGTATTTCAAAACTGTATTGTGGGCGGAGTGATAGACAATCGTTTTATGCCTGCCATATTGAAGGGTATTATGGAGAAGATGCAAAACGGGCCGATGAGTAACTGCAGGGTTCGCGATCTTCGCATTTCGGTCTATGACGGTTCGATGCATTCGGTGGATTCTAACGAAGCGGCATTCAAGACGGCTGCCTTGATGGCTTTCAAGAAGGGTTTTATGGAGGCCGGGCCCAAACTTATGGAGCCTATCTATGATATTGAAGTGACGGTGCCTTCCGATTTTATGGGGGACGTGATGAGCGATATCAATACGAGGAGAGGGCAGATACAGGGTATGGATGCCGAGGGGTCTATTCAGAAGATTATTGCCAAAGTACCCCTCAAGGAACTGGACCATTATGCCACCCGTTTGAAATCGATGACCCAGGGCAGTGCGTCCTATAGCCGTAAGTTTTCTCACTATGGCGCGGTTCCCCATGAGATGCAGCAGCAAATTGTGCAGCAGACCATGGAGCTGGAAGAGGCGAGCTGAACGGAAGCCCGGCCGATTTCCCAGGCCCGAAGCTATTGCAGGGGTTTGTTCTTTTTTACGAACTCAATATAGCGCGTGGGCAGTTCGAAGGGGCGCTTGCCGGGTATGGGAGGAAACCGGGGTTCCATCCGCTGAACGGGACGTTGAGGCCGCAGGTCGGGGGTCCAGCTAAAGCCGTCCAGCTTGCGGTTGGCAGTCTGATCGCTTTGAGGCAGGTAAGATCCCTCAATAGGCCCCAGCGATTTCAGTTTTGACAGATTTCCATCCTCAAAAAATATACGGGTGGTGGGAGCCGTCATATCTATGGCCCCGTCGGCTTCGCCCTGTTCATTTTTGGTGAAACGGAGCAGGTGGCTGTTGCCAGCCAGGTGTATGCGCCGGAGATTGCCCTCTTCGAAGAAGGCCGTAAGCGTGTCGCCGGTCATCTGGTTGAGGCGGTTGATGGCGGTGTCCTGCTGTACAGAAAACGGTTCCGGGTATGAAACCAGCTGTTTCACGTCCCCTTCGCTGAGGGTTACCCTGATATAGGGGCCCGATAGTTGAACATTTTCATGCCAGGCTTTGGAATTCGACCACAGTTCAAACGTTTCCGTAGCGTCGTTATACCGGGAAGTGTCGGCTACCGCCGAAAATTTCTGTGACCAAATGCGAACCCGTTCGTAGGCATCAATTATGTTGGTAGTATCGGTTTCGGTCCTGTTTTCAACGGATAATATTTTGACCGCTCGAATATGCGTCGTGTCTCGGGATTCGGGTGCCGTAGTGTCGCCCGAAGGGGGAGCGGGGCGATCCTGTTCCAAAGCCAGGGTATCGGGCCTGTAGCCCTCGTTGTCGGTTTGAGGTCTGAGAGTATCGGGCCTGAAACTTTCGGGCGGAGGCGGTTTGGCTTGTAGGGTGGTATCTGTCTCCGTTCGTTCAGCCGAGATGTCCCGCTTCTCCACATTACGAAGCCAGGCATTGCCCCGAAGCAGGCGCCTTCCGGTGGAGTCGGCTTCCAGGTATTCTCCCTTCAGCATGGTGTTGTTTTCCCTGTCGTCGGCAAAGATGTCGCCATACATCTCGTAGTATTTGCTTTTACGATTGCTGAAGAGGCTGTCGCCCTCTATATACTGGAGGGAATCCCGCAGTTGTACCTGTCCCCTGAAGACGGCGCTGTCGGCTCTTCGGTAGTAGTAGCCCGACTTTGCCCGGAGGATTCCCTCGGGATCCTCCAGTCTGATCTGATCGATAAAATGAGCCACCTTTGTGGAAAAGCGGTAATCCACACTGTTCCCGAAGAGGATAGTGCTGTCTGCCTTGATAATAACGCGGCCTCTGAGCTGGCTGAAATCAACATCGGAAAAGTATACCAGGGTGTCGGCCCAGATATGTTCATCCCGGGTGTTAATCTGGATGTTGCCGAAAGCCCTTATTTCGCTTTGATTAATGAATTGCCAGACACTGTCGCAATACATCTCCAGGTTTTCACCTTCAATTTCAAGATGCACGCCGCCAATGATTTTTCGGACTTTTTCACCTTCAACGGTTCCCCCTTCAATTCGTCCTGCATCCAGTATGCTTACCCGGTTCTGGGCCTGGAGGATGGTTGAACCGGCAAAGAGGAACAAACATAGCAAAAACGGATATGTCAGGAGGGATTTCATGAATAGCGTGCCGTTTTCAAAGTTAGTCAACGATAAGCCGTCCTTTGGGTTCTTTAATAGTGTAGCTGTCAAGGTCGGTCGTGCCTTCGAATCCGCTCCCGGCAATGCTATCGGAGGGAGTGGTTATAATTACGAATCTTGGAGTAGAAATCCTATTGGTTGCCTGGTTCCATTTCAGGTATTCCGATTCAAGATGCCTGTTGTCGGCCGTTTGGACGCGCACGTTCCCGAAAAATTCAAATTCCGATTCCTCCGCCCGGTAGACTGCGCGATTGCTGTTCAGCCGGGTTTCGATGGCACCGGTACTGTCGAACACATCTATATGAACAGGGCCCTTGATTCGGGTTTCGTTGACCTCGTCGGTGTTGATAGAGGCGGCATGTGTACCTTTCAGGCGGACTTTTTTAATGCCCTCCTCGGTGAGTGTCATATTAACGCCCCAGGTTTCGGTAGAGGAAGTGAGTGAATCCTGCAGGGCCCGGTTAACCTTTTTGGCTTCCCTTTCTGAGAGTTCGCTGCAGGAAGAAGCCATCAATGCTGAGACAAGGAGGCATCCCAGTAAGTAAGAAAGTGTGTTATTATGTGGTGCCAAAATATCTATCACCTGCATCGCCGAGTCCGGGAACTATAAATGCTTCCTTATTAAGTTTTTCATCTATACCGGAGGTTATGACCGGTACATCTGGATGTCGGTCCTCAAGCCGGCGCAAACCCTCCGGTGCTGAAATTAACGAAATAAAACGCAAATGTTTTGCCCCCTGTTTTTTCAGAAATGTCAGGGCATCGTCGGCACTGCCTCCTGTAGCAAGCATGGGATCCACAACCAGAACCATCCCTTCCCGGATGCCGTCGGGCACGTTGGAGTAGTAGTCGACGGGTTCATGGGTTTCCTCATCGCGGTACATCCCCAGGTGGCCGATTTTGGCATCGGGAATAAAGTTGATAAGGGCATCGGTCAGCCCCAGCCCCGCCCGCAGTATGGGTACTACAATGATCTCCTGGTCGATATCGAAACCGGTGGTCTTCTCGATGGGGGTTTCAATATCAAAGCTTCGCAGCGGGAGCTCCTTGAGGGCATGGTAGGCCAGTATGGTGCCTATGCGTTTCATGGCAGAGCGAAAGCCCTCTGTGGAGGTATTCTTGTCCCGCATGATGGTCAGGTCCCGCGAGATCACGGGATGTTCAATTAACGTAACCTGTTTGAATGACTGATCAGACATGTCGGGTTAATTATGAATCGGGTGTAGTATGATCTGTGTTAAAGTATTTTTTGGTGATTTCATACGCTTTGCCTGAGAGGGCAAACAGGGCGATGATATTGAAGAATGCCATAAGTCCCAGCATCACATCTCCGAAAGCCCAGATGGTTGTAAGCGTTACCACCGCTCCGAAAAAGTGCATGCCCACGAAAGCAAGGCGGTACCAGAAGATAGACTCAAAACCAAACAGGTATTGTGCGGCGCGGTCGCCATAATAACTCCAGCTTATGGAGGTGGAAATGGCAAACAGAAGTACCGCAAAGGTTACCAGGTAGCCGCCCCCGGGAATGAGGGGGGAAAGCCCCCTCTCAAATGCGGCTGATGTCAGCGGCGCGCCGTTTTGCACCACGCCTCCGTAGAGGGTGGATTGTGGAGAGCCTTCCTCCGTATAAGCGCCTGCCGCTTTATATACCCCTTCCTCGTTGGTTTCGGAAAGTACAATGCGACCATTGAAGGGAACGGTGTATTGGGCGTCGAGGAACATGGTGTCAACTGCAGCCGCATAATGTTTCATGGATCCGTTGAGAGGAACGCCCTCTTCAAAGAGGAGGGTCTTCTCAGCGGAGGCACCCTGCTGCCGGGCCGTGTCGGCCGGGGCTTCGTAGGTATAGGTTATGTTATCGGCGGCGGGGTCTACGGCCGACTTGTGCTGCATATCCCACGCGCCTGTGGATACGATAACCAGGCCGGTCATTGTACAGATAACCAGTGTATCAATAAATGGTTCCAGGAGTGCAACCACGCCCTCGCGAACGGGCTGGTCGGTACGGGCAGCCGAGTGAGCGATGGGGGCCGACCCCTGTCCCGCTTCATTGGAGAAAAGTCCACGCTGGACACCATAGCTGAGAGTGAATATAAGAGCTCCGGAACCTACACCGAGGGCACCGGCCTGGGGGTTGAATGCGTTGCTGACAATAGTCCACAGCGAAGGCAGTACCGCATCGTAATTGAGGGCCAGGATAACAAGGGCACCCAGCACATACAACACTCCCATGAAAGGTACGAGTTTGGATGTTACCTTGCCGATTCTTTTAATCCCTCCCAGTACGACGGCGGCTACCAGTCCCGCCGTTATGAAGCCGGTAATGTAGACGGGCATTTGAAAATCCGTTTTCATAACGTCTGCAACGGTGTTGGCCTGTACGGCATTACCGGTAAGGAATGCGCAAATGGCAGCGGAGACGGCAAAGGCCACGGCCAGCCATTTCCAGTTCGACCCCAGTCCCCGTTCAATATAATACATCGGTCCCCCGGAAACCGTACCGTCGGGATTGCTGCCCCGGTAGTGTTGGGCCAGCGTCACTTCCGTATATTTTATAGCCATACCCAGCACGGCCGTCACCCACATCCAGAACAGTGCTCCGGGTCCGCCGTAGTGGATGGCAAGGGCCACCCCGGCAATGTTTCCGATACCTACTGTAGCGGAAAGAGCGGTGGTCAGGGCCTGGAAATGGTTGATATCCCCCTCGTCATCAGGATCGTCATAAAAGCCTGTTACAACCTTCAATCCGTGACTGAAACGGCGGATCTGTATAAATCCGAGCCGGAAGGTTATATAGATTCCAAAAGCCAAAAGGATGACCACCATCGCCGGCATGGCTTCCGGGGTATTCCAAATGAGGTCAACAAGCCAGGTTATGATACGATCGAATGTCTCCATATTCTGTGGTTTCTAATAGGTTTAAAATCAGGCTGAATGTATAAAAGATTTATGCCATTGGCATAATGGGAATGAATTTTTTGGAGATGAAACTGGTTTTCAGCATTGTTGAGACTAAAAAAACGTTAAAATCGAATAAATTAAAAATGTTTTATACCTTGGCATTAAGCCGAAATTCGGTTCCAGTAAAATTTTATTGACTCACAGGTGATATTTATGACAAAAGCAGACATTGTTGATGTAATATCTTCATCTACGGGATTGACTAAAGTTGAAACCGAGGCGGTGGTCAATGGTTTTATGGAGACGGTCATCGATGCCATGACCCGTGGGGAAAATATTGAGTTGAGGGGGTTCGGTACCTTCAAGGTGGTGAAGCGTGCTCAGCGCGTGGCCCGAAATCCCAAGACCAATGAAGAGGTGATTGTCCCCGAACAGTATGTGCCTGTCCTCAAAATGTCCAAAGATTTCAAAGAGGAGGTCAACGAGGCCATGATGGAGGAGGAGGGGGAGGAGAGCACGACCTGAATACATACTATAGCTCCTCTCGGAGTGATTTGCAGCTTAGAAAGAACCGATTTTGTTCTTATATTACGCCCCTTCATCAAACAGAATCAAGTGTAATAAAAATATAGAAGGTGATCCCGATGCCAAGCGGTAAAAAGAAGAAAAGAAAAAAGATATCAAAGCATAAAAGGAAGAAGCGGCTAAGAAAGAACAGGCATAAGAAGAAAAAGTAGTTCCTGTCAGTCACAGAGGCCTTCCATAAAGAAGGCCTTTTTTGTTAGGCGGCCATTTCCTCCAGGGTTTGGTCGGAAACGGTCATGACCTTCTGTGATTTCAGCAGAAGTTTTTCAAGTTTGTCGCCGACAAACTTGTGAACTTCATTTAAGCTATTAAGGTCTACGAGAGTATACTGAAAATAGGAGATCAGGTTGGCGGCCGACAGGTATTTTCCCTTTTCATCGCCCTCTATTTCAACATGCCAGCGGGTGATGATGTCGTCTTCGGCCAACAGGTCGTTTACCTTGGAACTTATTTTTTCCATCCACTGGCTTGAGGCCTCAAGCTGGCCTAAATTCCCCCGGATTTGAGCGTAAGACTTGGAAGGTTCCACATTGTATTGCCAGGTCACTTCAATATCTATAAGGGGGGATATGGAGGTACTCACCATATTTTCCTCCTGGAGGAAAGGATGTTCCTCCATTCCCTCCAGCTGTTGTGCCAGAACGGTTTCCCGAAAACGGTCCCAGTCAAAATTTATGGATAAAGCATTCAGGTGGTTGGTTTTGGGGCTTAAGTCAATTACGATTTCCAGCCCTGTGGCATTTATCCTATCTTCGTTCCAGGTTCTAAAAGTTTTTATGGATATGTCTCTCCGGCTAAGGTCAGCTTCAATGCGGTTCACAACAGAATGGAAGATCGGGTAAGTCATTCAACACACCTGGTTAAGTTAGTGTTTTCGTTACTCTCTATCGGATGAATAATTATTATACCCTAATATATTTAAAGCGCGAATTAAAAGAAAAAATCATAAGTGGTTTTTTTGAATTTGCCATTAGTCCGCACAAGGACGTACTGGAGATCTATATAAAAAAGGAGGGGGAACGGTGTCGGCTGATCTTCAGTGCCAATCCCACGGAAACGGTGCTTTTTCTCGATACTTATCGCCCCCCTAAAAAGAGCAATGTAATTGACTTTTTTGAACCACTGGAGGGAAAAAAAATTACGGAGGTGGAGCTGGCTGAGAAGGATCGTTTGATGTATGTGCATTTTGAGCACGGCAGCTACCTGCAGTTCAAGCTGTTCAGTAACAGTCCCAATGCCATGCTGGCAAATGAGGGGGAAATCAAGGATGCATTTAAACATCCGGATGAAGTTAGGGGGCAGGATCCCCTGGAGCCGTATGCCCCGAAAGTTGCCGACGACATATCTCCGGATGCCAAAGCGAAAAACCAGATTACCCGTTTAAACCCACTGTTGCCCAGGAATTTGCTGCCCGCGCTGATTGAGCAACACAGCGTGGATGAGATGGGTATCGAAGAGGTAAGGAAATTTACAAGGCGCATTACTACTGCCCTGCTGGAAGATCCTCATCCAAGAGTGTTGATAACCGGGGATGTCTGTCTATGGTCTGAAGAGATTCTTGGCCTTCCTGCCGATGAGAATTTCGATAAGGTGAACGGGGCGGTCAGGCATGCCTATAGAAATGCCGTTCATCTGCGAAGGCTCAACGAGAACAGGCAGGGTGTTAAACAGCTGCTGGAAAGGGTGCTCGCCAAAAAAGAGGCCCAGCTTGAACAGTTGCAGCAGGCCGACAAGAGCCTGGAGCGTGCGGATGAATATGAAAAGTATGGACACCTGTTGATGGCCCATGCCGATAAGTCGATTGAATACGGGAGGGAATCGATAGAGGTAGACAATTTTTATGACAATAATCGACCTGTGGAAATACCTCTGAAGGAGGGGTATTCCATTGCCGAGAATGCTGAACATTATTATGACAAGGCAAAATCTTCCAGGAGGAACTATGAGGAAGCCCGAAAAAGAATACCCCGTGTTGAAGATGAAGTTAATCTGGCCGGCGCCCTTTTGGAGGAGTTAAAAGATATTGGCCGGTTGCCCGAGCTGGAGAAATGGATCAAGGAACATAGCGATGATCTGGAGCAGTTCGGCTATGGTGTGGAAGAGGAGCAACAGGCAACCTCGCCGTTCAGGAAATTCAAGGTGGGCAAATATGAAGTGTGGATAGGGAAAAATGCCAAAAGTAATGACCGCCTGACCAGCCATGCCCACAAAGAGGATGTGTGGCTTCATGCCCGTGGTGTAGGGGGATCGCATGTCGTTATACGGATGGGAAACACACGTGATTATCCGCCTAAAGAGGTTATTTTAAGGGCGGCCAGCTATGCGGCCTATTATTCCAAGGCCAGGGGGATGAAAACGGCCCCGGTCATGTACACCAAGCGTAAGTATGTCCGCAAGCCCAAGGGGGCGGATCCGGGGGCTGTAGTCGTAGAGCGGGAAAAGGTGGAAATGGTCCCCCCGATGAAACCTAAAAACAGGTAAATATGACCCATTATAATCCCGAACATATTTTTTTGAGTGGCTTCATGGGAGCCGGGAAGACGACCGTCGGTAAAAAACTGGCGCGGAGGCTGGAGACTGATTTTATTGATTTAGACAGCCTGGTAGAGCAGAAAGCGGGTGTATCGGTACGGGAGATCTTTGAAAAAAAAGGGGAGAAGTTTTTCAGAAAAATGGAGCGCAGATGCCTGCAGGAGGTGATCCGGGGCCCCAAAGGGGTTGTTTCACTGGGCGGCGGCAGCCTGCAAAACCAGCAGCTGGTCGACTTTGTTAAACTAAACGGCCTGTTGGTATTTCTAGAGACGCCATTTTCCGTTATCTTTGACCGATTGAAAGAACAAAAAGATCGTCCCCTGTTGCTTGATGATGAGGGTAACTTCAAAGAACAGGCGGTGCTGAAAGAAGAACTTCGAACCTTATACAATAGTAGACTCCCCCTGTACGAGCAGGCGGAAATGAGTATTGACAGCAGCGAATATGAATCTGCAGACAAACTGGTGACGGCTTTGACTAAAAAAATACGCGATCATGTCTCCCACGATTGAGGTGTCTATTGAGAGCGAACATCAGTACCCGTTCCGGGCAGGGCGGGATCTTTGGGATGAATTCGGAAAATTTTGCAAGGGCCGTTATCCGGCGGGCAAAATGATTATCATTGCCGACGAGGAGGTCTACAGGCTTCATGGAGAGGCGATTGAGGGCAGCTGCTCGGCTCTATTTGATTCCACACCCCTTTTCAAGGTGCCACAGGGGGAAGAAAGCAAATCGATCCGCCAGTGGAACAAATTGCTGGATGCATTGTTAAAAGAGGGGATGGAACGGGCAACACCGGTTCTCGTTGTGGGGGGCGGTGTTACCGGAGACCTCGGCGGTTTTGTAGCGGCATCGGTTTTGAGAGGGGTGCCCCTGATTCACATGCCCACCACGCTGCTGGCCATGGTCGACAGTTCGATTGGCGGTAAAACCGGTATCAATCATCCGGTCGGCAAAAACCTGGTTGGTGATTTTTATCAGCCGGATGCAGTATTTGCTGACTTGGACTTTCTTGGCACACTGCCTGAAAAGGAATGGGTAAACGGGCTGTCGGAGGTTATCAAATACGGTGCTATTGCGGACCCGGAGCTTTTCGGTTTGATAGATGACGGTATTGATTCGGGGTTTGAGCCCTCCGGGCACTGGGAAGAGTTGGTATACAGGAGTGCTGCTATCAAAATTGACGTCGTCCAAAAAGACACGCTGGAGGCCGGAATCAGGGAATATCTGAATTTTGGACATACTTTCGGCCATGCCCTTGAAAAATTAGCCGGCTACGGCACTATTTCGCACGGCGAAGCCGTTTTAACAGGGATGATTGCGGCTGTTTACGCTTCCCGGGCTTTAGGAAAGAACGTACAAGCCGACAGGCTTTTCAACTATCTGCCTTTGCATGCCATCGATCTGCCGGAGGAGGCGCAACAAACCGATGCGCTCGTCGAAGCCATGAGAAAAGACAAAAAAGTGAAACAGGGAGCTATACGCCTGGTTCTCTTAAAGGAGTGGGGGGAACCCTATATCCATGCCTGTGAAGATGAAAAACTGTTGCATGAAGCATGGAATTATACAGTTGATATTATTAATGGACATTATTCATAGCTAGGAAATTTAAAGTTTGTTTGCACGCTGGTTACATAATGCATGGAGATCCTTCTGGACGGTCGTTCTGAGCCTGCTCCTCATCCTATTTATTACCGGGGGTGGGATACTGGGTATGCTGCAGATGAAGGTGACTAAAAGTTATCTGACCGATTGGATTGAACAGGAGTTTGCCAACCGTACCGAGGCCACCCTTCAGATAGGCGACCTGGATGGCCTTATACCATTTAATATTCAGCTTGAGGAAGTCAAGGTTCTGCATAGGGAGGGCATCGATTCTGCAGCGGCCGATACCCTGGTGGATATTGAAAGAATCAATACCAGCCTTGATATCTGGAGCCTGCTTCAAAACAGGGTAAGTATCACCGGTTTCTCCGTTACCGAACCCGAAATCAGGCTGAAAGCGAAAGAGGACGGTATGTACACGCTAGGGGATGTGTTCAGGGGCGACACCAGCAGGACAATGGAAAGTGGAAGATGGTTCCCTGAAGTTGAAATTATAGCTCCCGAAGTTATTGTTCGTAACGGCATTGTTCGCATCGATAAGGTTTATGGTCCCCTGAAAGCCCTGCGTTTCCCGGAACCCCTGGTTATAGAAGATTTCAACAGCCGTATGTACCTGGAGATTACCTCCCGGCAGCTGTTCTGGGATATAGAGAACCTGGATGCAAAACTAAAAGGTGTAAAGGCAGGAGACCTGAAGGTGACCGGGCAGGTTTATAATGACGGACGATACCTGGAGTTTAACGCTTTTACCTTATCGGCCGGCAGTTCCCGTCTTAATATCAACGGGGAAGTGGAGGGAGTGTCCCTTTATGAGAGAAAAGCAAGCCGGCAGCTTCGGGATGCCCGATATGATATTGTATTGGCCTCACAGGAGATTAACCTGAATGATTTTACCGACCTATACCCGGATTTGCCCGATATACCCAAGCCTATTGAGTTTTCGCTGGAATCGGAAGGAGTGATCGATTCACTTTGGGTAGACCGGTTTACTTTCGGGGTGGGTGAGAGTTACCTGAACATCAATGGATTTTTTGAAAACCTTACAGATCCCACCCTGCTGCGTTACCGGTTCAAGATGGCCGAAGTGGTTCTTCAGAAAGATGATCTGGAGATCTTTACCGGTCCCCTTAACGAGGATCAGTATTCCCTGCTCAATGCCCTGCAATTTAACGGGAAGGCCGACGGGAGCCGTGATTCCGTGGATGTTAATATTGATGTTCAGAGCCCTTACGGGCGGCTGTCGCTGGTGGGAGGCAGCAGGCTGACCGAGCCTTATCGCTATATGGGTTCCCTGTCGGGAAAAGAGCTTGATATTTCACCCCTGATGGGCTCTGAAATTGACACGACCCGTTTCAATTTCGACGCATCCATGCAAGGTACGGGGCTCACACTGGAGGACGCCGTGGCCGAGATGAGTGCCAACGTCTATGCCAGTAGCATCAATAACAGTCCTTTTGACAGCCTGGATGTTAATGCGTCATTGGTATCGGGGTTCATGGAAACCCGGTATACTTTTAAAAAGCAGGAACAGCATATTACCGGCTCGGGCTGGGCCGATTTCAGCACAGGGGAAACCAGGCTGGCCTTCAAGGGCAAGGCCGATAACATTAACCTGGCGGACTACCTGAGAGGTGCTCAGGTCCCGGAAAGTGCTCTGGATTTTGATTATAACATCGAGACGGAGGGATTGACTCCCGACCGGATCCAGGGTCAGGCCAACCTGGATGTGAAACCATCTGTGGTAAACGGCGATTCGGTCCGGGCCCACCAGCTCTATATGGACCTTGATTCTCCTGAACGGGAGTCGCGGACTTTCCGGCTGACAAGTTCCCTTTTTGATATGACACTGAAGGGAAGCCTGCAGCCCACCAATATTGCTGCGCAAGTTGGATTTTGGTCGACCTACCTGGAACAGCGGTACCGGGAGGAAATCAGTTTTGAGAAGAGCTCTTCCAAGGCCGGGGTATCCGGAGCGAAGGTGGATCCCATGATTCTGGAGGGTGAATTTACATCCAAGGACCTGACACTTTTAAAAAAGTATTTCCCCTCGACTCCTTTGATCACCAGCAGTACCAATCTCACTTTCAATGTGAATGCCGATTCCGAGAAGCTGCTGCTTACAGCCAGGGCCGATACCGACAGCCTGTCGGTCCGCGAGGTAGATATCAGGAATTCCGAGACCCAGATTACGGCAACATTTCGAAGCGACCGCCTTATCAAGGAGTTTGCCAAGATCGATTTTGTAACCGAAATGGATCAGTTTAACAGCAAGGCCCTGGACATCGATTCAATGAGAACAGAAGCCACCTTGTCCGGAGACACGCTGACGGTTACTCAAGAGATCGAAAGCATAGCCGGGGATGCCTCGATGAATATGGAGGTACAGACGTTTCTGGCGGATACTGCGGTAACCGTCCGGTTCAGGGATTTTTATCTCGGAAATGATTTTTATGCCTGGCAAAATGAAGGGGTTCCGGAACTGGTATACGACCGCAATGAGCGTTTGAAGTTCAACCATTTTACGTTCAGGAACAGAAACGAATTCCTGGAACTGCGGGGCACGATGAGCTCCAGCCGTGAAGATTCCGTCTTCTATATATTGAGGGATATCAGCCTGGACCGCATATCCGGGCTGATCGAGGGCCGTATAAGTTTTGACGGCAGCTTGAACGGGACATTTGTGACCCGCTCGCTGACAAAAAGCCCCTCTGTGGAGGGCGATCTTACCGTAAACCGGCTGAAGCTGCAGGATCGATTGATTGGGGATGCTTCTTTTAAAAGCAGCTATGATCCCTCCAGGAAGGTGTTTGACACCCAGATACGTGTCTTTACCGATTCCACCAAATACGGCGAATACCTCGACAGCAACGATGACATCGGACAGAATATCCTGCTGGATGGATATTTTACCCCTCCTGATCCCGGCGCTGAGCAGGATACAGCCTACTATTTTGATGCCGACATGCAGGAGATCGACATGTGGGTGATTCCGCTCATAGCGGATAAAATCTTTGAAGCCATGGAGGGCCAGGCTTCCGGCCGGGGATATCTCACCGGTAATTTCAATGAAATAGATTTCCATGCCGACTTCGATGCCCGGAACGTATATGCAAAACCCCGGTTTTTGAAAACAAACTACTTTCTCAACGGTGATATCGTATTGGACCGGGAAAGGGGAGTGGTTTTGGATTCCGTGGATGTAACCGATACCAAAGGCGGTACGGGAATCCTGTGGGGGACGATAGATCTCAATGACTTCAAGCCCATCACCTTCCTCGACCTGAACCTGAGTATGGACCGGCTGCAGTTTTTGAATAACGATTTCCAGCCGGATGTACCTTTTTACGGCGGGGTATCGGGAACGGGACAGGTCCGGCTGACCGGGGCCAATACCGACCTTTACCTTCAAACGGTCCGGCCTGTTTCCGTCACCCAGGAGTCGGAGATATCCATCCCCCTTATTGAGGAGACGGAACTGAACGAGAACAATAAATTTATCCGGTTCGTCAAGGAGTTTGACGTTGACCGGAGGGAACGGTTGAGCCTTGCTTCCGGACAGGTGCGGGAAACAACGGCCGACGAGTCAACACTGGAGCAGGCCATAGATGATTTGACGTTTAATGAACGGTTTAACCTGGATCTTCAATTTAATGCGCCCCAAAACGTATATGTTAACCTGATATTTGATCCGGTGACGGGTGAGATACTGAGAGCCCAGGGTACGGGCCAGCTGCGCATTACGATGCAGGATGAAGAAGTGCAGATGTTTGGCCGTTATAATATTTCAGGCGGAAACTATAAATTTGTCAGCGGTGAGATTATCTCCAGGAAGCTGACCCTCGAAAGGGGAGGCACTATTGTATGGGAGGGGGACCCCGAGAATGCACGACTCGACATCCAGGCTGTGTACAACGCTCGTCCCAACATTGCAACCTTAAGCGCCGCCGGTACCGAGGCGACCCGGACAAACGGGACCAGCCAGCGTGTTCCCATCGACCTCATTATAGAAATTACCGGAACGGTTTCGAGTGTGGAGAATGATTACTATTTTCGGCTGTCCAATTCACTGGAGCTTACTTCGAACTCTACGCTGTCGCTGACATTAAGCCAGATCAACCGTGACGAACAGCAGAAGTTTCTGCAGGCTACCAGTATCCTGCTGACCGGCGAATTTATTCCCTCGGAGTCGTATGGCCAGGCGACTACGTCGCTTACTCAAAGTCTGACGCGGGGGTCTACGGTCATCAACCCGCTGTTGTCCAACCAGGTTATCAGTCCCCTGCTCTCCAATCAGATTAACTCCCTGCTAAACAGTGATGTGAACCGATTCGACATTGATTTCAATTTAAATGCTTATAATGAAATAGATTTGGGTATTGCATTGAGATTGTACAACGATAGGCTCATCTTAAGGAGGGAGGGACAGTTGACAGGCGGGGCCCAGGAAAGTACATTTGGCGAAAAGATCGGCGATTTGAATGCCACCTACCGTATTAGCAGGGGGCTTTCCGTAATGGCTTTTCACAGGCAGGACCAGGTACTGGGCAGTTTCTCGTCCGGCAACCGGGCGGATGATGTGACTCCCAGCGTAGATGGGGTAGGCCTTGAAGCTACGGTACAATTCAATACCTGGCAGGAATTAAAACGAAGAATTCGGAATGCATTTAATTGGATTTTTGGTATTAAAGATAAAGATGAGAAAAAAGAGAACATAGCATCAGATTAACTTGTTACGTAATTAATGATAATTAGAATAGTTTTATAAAATTATAGATGTCAAAAGATAAGAGAAAAGTTTACGAAGATATTATACTCGATATTCTGCGAAGCAACCCTGAAGCGCACCTTCCGTTTAATGTATTGCAGAATATCCTTAAAGTCAGCAATAAGAAGGAAAACAATAGGCTTAAGGGGGCGATCAACAGCCTTTTCGACCGAGACCTGATCATTAAAAAGAGCGGAGGGGGCATTCAGCTTTCTCCAAATGGAAGTGAAAGGAAAAAAAGGCCGTCGGACCCGAACCGGGTGGTGGGCAAGATCGATATCAGCCAGCGGGGAACCGGCTACCTGATCACCGACCGTTTCGATGAGGATGTGCAGGTCTCCAACAAGCACCTCGGCACAGCCCTCCAGGATGATATTGTGGAGGTGGAGCTCTTCTCACAGAAGGGCCGTGACGACCGGCGCAGAGGCAAAGTGGTTGAAGTGCTGGAGAGAGGCAAGGAGATATATGTGGGAAGGCTTGACCGCCAGGGCAAGAAAAACTACTTGATCAAAACGGATGACAAGTCGGCCCATACCGACTTTTTTGTGCTGCCCGCCAATACCGCCGGGGCCGGCGATAACGACAAGGTTGTTTTTGAACTGGTAGACTGGGTACATCCCAAATCGCTGCCCGAAGCAAATGTGGTACAGGTGCTGGGTAAAGAAGGGTCTAACGACGCCAACGTACTCTCTATCCTGGCCGAAAACGATATCAAGGCTCCCTTTCCCGAAGATGTGGTCGATTATGCCGGGGAGATACCCATGGAGATACCGGAGGAGGAATACCGGCGCCGCAATGATATGCGGGACGAGGTGGTTTTTACCATTGACCCCGATGATGCCAAGGACTTTGATGATGCCATAAGTATCAGGGTACTTGATAACGGCAATTACTACCTGGGCGTGCATATTGCCGACGTTGCACATTACATGCCCCGGAACTCCATACTGGACAAGGAGGCCTACAAGAGGGGTACCAGTGTATACCTGGTAGACCGGGTAATACCCATGCTGCCGGAGAAACTCAGCAACGGTGTATGCAGCCTCAGGCCTCATGAAGACAAGCTGGCCTATAGCTGTTTTATGGAAATTGCACCCAACGGAAAGCTTGTGGATCATTCCATTGAGGAGACGGTGATTCATTCCGATCATCGCTTTTCCTACGAGGAGGCCCAGGAGGTTATTGACGGGGCAGACAGTGAGTTTTCCAGGGAGATGAACATGGTATCGAAACTGGCGCACACCCTGCTTGACAAGCGATTCCAGGAGGGAAGTATCCAGTTCGATACCCCTGAACCTAAATTCATCCTGGACGAAAACGGTAAGCCGGTTGATGTTAAATTGAAAGAACGCCTATTTGCCCACCGTCTTATTGAAGAGTGCATGCTTATGGCCAACCAGACGGTAGCCAAGCATATAGAGCAGCTTCGTAAAAAATCCGATAAGAAGAAGGATAAAAATCTATTTCCCTTTTTCTATCGTATTCATGATAAACCGGATATCGAAAAGCTGAAAAATATTGAGGAGAATGTGAAGCCTATAGGCATTGATTTCAGGATGGATAGTAAGACTGTCAGTTCAAAGGCCATCAATACCCTGCTGGAGGACGTGGAAGATACCTCCCTCGAGCTGACTGTCAACGATTTAATGCTGAGAGCCATGGCCAAAGCCGAATACAGCCCGGACAATATCGGGCACTTCGGGCTGGGTTTTGATTATTATTCACACTTTACCAGCCCCATTCGACGTTACCCCGATGTGATTGTGCACAGGCTGCTGAAAAATTATTCCGCCGGAAAGCAGAGCTACCGGTACGACGACCTGAAGAAGCATGGCACCCATTGCAGCGAGAAGGAGCGTTCCGCCATCGACGCGGAACGCGACTCGATCAAGCTGAAACAGGTGGAATACCTGAGCGACAGGCTTGGACAGGATTTTGACGGTGTGATCAGCGGCGTCATTGAGAAAGGCATCTTCGTAGATCTCAAGGATATACACTGCGAAGGCATGATACGCGTCAGCGACCTGAGTGACGATTATTATGTATACGATGAGAAACGTCACTGCCTGGTGGGACGCCACAAAGGCAAGGAATATCAGCTGGGGAAAGAGATCCGCGTCAAGGTCGTTAAGACTGATATTGAACGCCGTCAAATAGACCTTCAGCTGGTAGAAAGCTAGTATATTTATCTTTAGTTCATATATTACTCATTATGAATAGACACCGTACTATTACCCGTTACATAGCAGCGGTTTCCCTCGCAATGCTATTCCTGCTGGTTTCGGCGGGAGACAGTTATGCCCAGTACTTTTCCTTCGGGAAAAACCGGGTACAGTACAATCAGTTTGAATGGAGATTCATACAGTCGGATCATTTTGACGTTTACTATTACCAGTCGAAAAACTATGACCTGGCCCACTTTACGGCAATCTCGCTTGAGGCGGCCCTTAAGCAGGTACAGGAGGATTTTAAACACCAGATTGCCGAGCGTATACAGGTTATCATCTACGATTCCCACAACGACTTCTCCCAGACGAACGTAGTGAACCTGCCGGTGGGGGCCGAGGGAATAGGAGGGGTGACCGATCTCTTTAAAAACCGTATAACCATGCCGTATACCGGCAATTATGCGGAATTCAGAAGTACGCTGCACCATGAGCTGATTCACGCCGTCATCAACGATATGTATTACGGGGGCAGCGTGCAGTCGATCATAAGCGGTGATGCCCAGTTGCGTATACCTACATGGCTGAATGAAGGCCTTGCCGAATATGAATCGGCAGGATGGGATACCAACACGGATATGTATATGAGGGATGCCATTATCAACGACTACCTTCCACCGATAAACCGGTTGAGCGGTTACTATGCCTACCGGGGAGGACAGGCGGTATGGAACTTTATTGTCGAGGAGTACGGGCGGGAGAAGATCGGAGAGATCATGCAGAATATGAAGACGCACCGCAGTGTGGAGGCGGCCTTCAAAAGGTCGCTGGGCCTGTCGGTTGAAGAGCTTTCGGAACGGTGGCAGGATTATTACAAGAAACGATATTTCCCCGAAGTGGCCGAACGTGAGAAAGTAGGTACCTTTTCCGAACTGCTGACTAAAGAGGATAGCAAAACCGGGACCTACAATACGAGTCCGGCACTCTCGCCGCAGGGGGACAAGATAGCGATGATCACCAATGAACGGGGATTCCTCGATGTTGTGGTGATAAGTGCTATTACGGGCGAAAAGTTGAAGACCCTTATCAAGGGTGGCGACAATGTGAATTTTGAGGAGTTGAATATTTTAAATCCAAACCTGAGCTGGTCGCCCGACGGATCGCGTCTTACCCTATCGTCCAAGTCCAAGGGTTCGGACGATATCGCCGTGGTCGATTACCAGACCGGCAAGGTCAAGAAGATCAAGTTTCCCACGCTGGATGCCATCGGTTCGGTGGCCTGGTCGCCGGACGGCAAGAAGATTGCCTTTGATGCCAGTGCCGGCCCTTTCCAGGATATTTTTGTCTATAACCTCGAGACCCGGGAGTTTAACAACCTGACCAACGATGTTATTTCCGATTATGAACCCTCCTGGAGCGCCGATTCCAAAACAGTCTATTTCACTTCGGCCAGGGGCAATAATGTGAAGTTGAATACCCTGAAAAACAATTCCGACCTGCTGGCCAACGATTATATGTACAGCACCGATATTTATTCGGTCACCCTCGGTTCAGACCGGGCCGTAAGGCTTACCAAGACCCCCAAATGGAATGAAAAACAATCGGCTACGACCAATGACGGCCGACTGATATTTATTTCAGACAAGAACGGGATCCCCAACGTCTACCAGATTAACCTGGAGGACCGGACGACGACCCCGATTACCAATCTGCAGACGGGAGTCCTGCAGATGTCAATCAGTGCAGATGGCAGTCGCCTGGCTGTCAACTCCATCAATGAGGGGTTCCTTGATATCTTCCTGGTCCGTTCTCCACTGCTTCGCAAAAAAGATTCCGAACTGAGCAATAACCACTGGGCACAACGCAGATTAAGGGAAACCAACGCTCAGCGCGTTCCGGCCATAGGGTATGGACAACGGATGCTGAATACCCCCGGGCTGACTTCGATTACCCCACCCAGGGATGCACAGTTAAAGACTATAGCCGCAGGCGACACCACCGCCGCACGGCCCGATTCGGTAGTGAGCGATACCACCGAGCAGGAAGAAGACACTTTTGATTTCCGGAATTATGTTTTCGAGGATGAAGTGGAAGGGGATACAGCCTTCGCCCGGAAATACCTGGATGAGTCCAAGTTTGAGCCGGAAAACAACCTCACCGAAGACGGCCGCTACATTCCCAGCGACTACCGTCTTAAGTTTACGACAGATTTAGTCTACGGCGGTGCATCGTTCTCTACCTATTACGGGGCCTATGGATTAACACAGATCAGGTTCAGTGACCTGTTGGGCAACCACCAGATATCGTTCGGAACGAACCTGGTGTTTGACCTGAGGAACAGCGACTACTACCTGGAGTATGCCAACCTCAAGGGGCGGACCAACTGGATCTTCAATTATTTTCATTCGGCCCAGCAGTTCCAGGATATTTTCGGCCGCCTTTACCGTTTCAGAACTTTTGGCGGGGGTATAACGGCACAGTATCCTTTCGACAGGTTCCGCCGCATTGAGTTCGGACTGACGGCTATCAGCCTGAACCAGGAGTTCAGCGCCGTCGGCTTTGACATCAATAACGAAGAGACTTCGACTTTTGCCTACCCGCAGGTTACCTATACCAGTGACCATACGCTGCCCGGCTACCTGAGCCCAAGGGCCGGCAGCCGCTACTCTATCAGCCTGACGGGCAGTCCGCCTGTCACCAACGAAACCCTGCAGTTTGCATCGGCCCTGGGTGATTACAGACATTATATTAACCTGGGATCGAGGTATACCTTTGCCCTTCGCGGATCGGGTGCCATTTCGATGGGGCGTGATGCGCAAACCTACTTCATGGGAGGTATGCTCGGATGGATAAATTCCAGGTTTTCCGGCAACAGCATTCCCATTGAAACACTCGGGGAGTCATTTTTCACCCTTCCCGCCCTGCCGCTGAGGGGACATGAGATCAATGCCATTTCGGGCGACCGCTTTGCCCTGATTAATGCTGAATTCAGGTTTCCTCTTTTTGCGGCCCTGCTGCCGGGCCCCATCCCGATACTGCCGCTTTACAACCTTACCGGGGTAGCCTTTCTGGACACGGGTATGGCCTGGGGACAGCGTATTACCTATACCCCGCAGGGTGTCAGTGACCCCCAGTTTAACCCCGCCACCCTGGAATTTGAACTACAGGAAGAACGGCTGGTCTATGTAGATCGAAGCAACGGAGATGTATTGGAAGAGCTGCCATCGGGAGCCAACCCCGCCAACTATCTGAATATCCAGGCCAACAGGGGGGATATATTGATGGGAGCCGGATTCGGATTGCGAACGATCTTTTTGGGGTTCCCCCTTCGTTATGATGTGGGGTGGCCCTACTTCCGTGATGGTTTCAGCAATGACCCCATACATTATGTATCCATAGGGGTAGACTTTTGACGAAGCCTCAGCGCGGGCCCGAACTCAGCCCTGTTTTCAACAGCCGGTCGTAATTCCGGGTGGGGTCGCGGTAATAGACGAGCGTCAGGTAATTTTGGCGGACGAACCGAAAACTTTGGTCCAGGTGTACATCGTCTATCTGTCCATTCCTGAGGACAACATATTTGTAGGCATATTCTCCCTCCTTGATAAAAGCGGTGCCCTCCCACAAACCTTTCCCGGGGTTAAACCTCATTCGGTTCAAGCTGTTGATCGTCCAGTTATTAAAGTCGCCTACCATATAGATGTCACCACCCGCAGTGGTATTTTCGTCCGCCTCCAGGGAGAAAGCCACCTCTGCATAGGAGGCGCTGCGGTCGTCGACCGGCCTTCCGAATCGGCCTTCGGGGGCGAACCGGGGAGCGGTACTGAAAGCCTGGGTATCCCGCCTCAGTATCACCCGGGGAGGCACAGGGCCTTTACGGACCTCCAGGATGTTCCGTCCGTCGGCCGAAAGGCTCCTTAAGTCCAGGGTATTGAACTCATAGTCGCCCGGGAAAGAGTGCTCCCGCCCCAGGTGAAATTCAACGAGGTCGGGGGTGGAGGTGTTAAAAAAATCAACTTCACGTGCCCTCCCCCAGAATTGGTTCTGGACATAGATAAACGATAAATCAAATTGGGGGAATTCTACAAAGGGCGGGTAGCGGTAGCGGCTGAAAGGCTGATCGATCCTGCGCCCGCTTTCTCCCCGCCCGTAGAGTGTTTCAATCCTCGTCTCCAGCGCACCACGGTTTTCGGATACCAGGAAAGGAAGAGAGAAGAGGAGGGAGTCGCCCCGGTAGCTATAGACCGAAAGCAGGTAGTTGCCGCTTGTCTTGAATGACAATTGAGAGTTGGGGAACTCATAGCTGTAATGCCTGTAAGAGGGTTGCTGACTGAAACTTGAAAGTCCTCCGCCCAGCTGCGTTTCATTGAAGCCCTCCAGGTAAAAGTTGTCGGGCAGGGGACTCTGTTCCCAATGCCTGTTTCGGTGTGATACGGTTATACGGAACTGGCGGGAGCTTTTGTCCAGGTGATCAAATTCCAGTACCAGCTTGTCCTCCCCCTCCAGAGTAATGACCGGGGGCGAGCCCGGTTGTCCTTTGCGGTAAAGCTGTATGCTTTGTATAGCACGGGGAGGGGGCTTCTGCTGCTCAATATTGAAGCGATTGGAATAGGGCGGGTCAAGCTTGCCCTCTTTCGTTTTCGAGGACTGTTCGGCCGTACTGCAACCACTCGCGAATACCAGCGGTAAAAGAGCAAGGATCCAAAATTTATACATAATAGTTGCCTTCAAATACCATATGTGCCGGCCCTATAAGACGGATATCACCATAATGGCCGGTATCCCTGTTGAAGGTGAAAGCCACCCGGAGCTGTCCGCCCCGGGTCTGTACCTCATAGCTGTTATCGACCGTATCGGTATCCTGCAGGTGATGCCAGCCAAGAGCCGCAGCGATCGCCCCGGTACCGCAGGCAAGGGTGAGGTCTTCGACCCCCCGCTCGTAGGTTTGCAGTTTCAATGTCGACTTATTGATGCCGCAGAAAAAATTGGCATTGGTGCCGAGGGGTGAGAATTTCCGGTGGTTCCTCAGTTTTCGTCCCCGGCTGACAAGGTGTTTTTCGTTCTCCAGTTCCTTTTCCGCTATCTCTTCAACAACATGTTCGGTTCCGGTATGAACCTGCAGCAGCCTATCTCCCTCAATATCAATTTCCCTTATTTGGGGTTTTGCGGGAAAACTGACAGAAATATGCTCCCGGCTTTTTACCCGGGCCCGGTAGGTTGTATCGTGCACGCTGAAAGACAATTCGCTTCCCATCCCCAGTTCCCGTGCAAAGAGGGCGAGGCATCTGCTTCCGTTTCCGCACATTCCTGCGTCGCTGCCGTCGGCATTTCGGTAGACCATCTCGTAATCGGTACCTTCGACCGTGGGCTGCTGAAGGGCCAGCAGCCCGTCGCCCCCCACCCCGTATTTGCGGTTGCAGAGGGAGGGGGTTAACTCTATTAGTTCATCCAGCGTAAACAGGCCGTCCCTGTTGTCAAGTACCACAAAATCATTGCCGGCACCCTCCATCTTTACAAACGGTATGGTTTCATTACGGTCCATAGGCTAATCAACAAAGGCCGGTAAGTGTTTCCAGTTTTCCTCGGAGGGGATAAACGGCTTCATTCCCCTCATCAACCGGGCGAAACGAAAAGCCAGGGCGGTAAAAATAAGTTTTGGCTGAACATTATGGCGGATCATCGGCTTGCAGTGGTTGACCTCGGCGATCATCTCCTCCAGCCGGGCATCTTCAAGCGAGTCGCAAAACTTCTGGATGACATCAAGCTGGTCGGCGTTGGTAATCAGCTCTGGCCGTTTTGTAGTACCGTAAACCATTAGATCCCTCAAAAAAACCTCCAGGATATTCAGCAGGGCTATTACCCCCTCCCGGTTATAATCGCTTTGCCAGCTTTGTGCCGTTTCAATGATGCCGGTGGCATCCATTGCATAACAGTGCCGGAGGTATTTGATGACGGCCTCCCGGTTTGCCTTAAGCGTATCGGCGTCAAAGAAGCGTGTGAGGGCATAATTGCCTCCCGACACGCGGGCAAGGTATTGGGCGTCCTCTTCCGACACCCCGTCGAATTTAATTAGCGCGTCTTCAATCTCGCCCGTCTTCAGCGGAGCGAGCTGTATATGCTGGCAGCGGGAGATGATGGTGGGAAGCAGGGCTTCGGTATTACCGGTGGTAAGAAGAAAGATTAAATCTTCGGATGGTTCCTCCAGCAGTTTCAGGAAAGCGTTGGCCGCTTCCTTGCGCATGGTTTCGATATCGGTCATGATGATGACCGTCTTCCCCTCGTTGGGTTTCAGGAACGCTTTGGGACGAATATGATCCCTGAAATAGTCAATGGGGTAAAAGGCCCTTAGATTTTTAGAGCTGTCGTCGTCGGTAAGGGAGGGACGTACACTGAAGTCAACAATTTCGTAGGGGTCGTCGGCCAGCATCTGAAGCCTGGGCCGGAGTTCGGCAGCAACATCGTTGTTGCTGACCACACTTGTGGGAAGCGGCAGAAACATCTGTATGTCGGGATGGGTGAACCAGGATGATTTTTTCGAAAATGCCTGGCTGCCCAGGCCGGTGAGGTTGTCTATGCCGTTGATGACTTCAGAAAAAGCCAGGGAAAAGGCGGTTTTGCCCACCCCGGTAGGGCCTGAAAACAGGTAGGCGTGACTGATGCGCCCCGACTGGATAATCCGCCGGATATGCTCCTTTGCCAGCTGCTGGCCTACAAGCCTGCGGTCACCGAAACTGAAATCAAGATTTTTGTAATCGTTCATAACTTAATCTTCCCAAATGTAGTCAAAAAGTAACAGTCCGGCTGTAATGGTTACGCCTGCATAGCCGAACAGGGCCCAGAGGTCGTTGTAGTAGCTGCCGCTCAATCCCTCAATCAATGCCGCTTTGGTGGTTCTTACCAGTATCAATATCAACGGGAGCAGCAGGGGGATGCTCAGGACCGAAAAGATTGCTCCCTTGCGGTCGGCCTGGGCAACGATCGCAGCCAGCATGGTTGAAACGGCGGATAAGCCGATGGAACCCAGCACCAGCGTAACGATAAGGGCGAGCCAGTCTGCAATGGGCAAGCCCAACAGAAAAATGTACAGTACAAACGTACAGATATTGACAGAGAGTGTGAAAAAGATGTTATAGGTGAGCTTACCCGTAAATACCTCTGCCGGTTGACCGTTCAGACGCAGCAGGTCAAAAGTCTGCCGTTCCGTTTCGGTGACAAAAGAACGGGAAAGGCTCGAAAGGGCGGCAAAAAGGATAACGATCCAGATAAGCCCGCTGACAGGAGTGGGGGGCAGTTGCTGGGCTTTCAGGGAGAAGAGAATAAGCAGCATTGCGGAACCGACGAAAGCCAGAACCGTATTAATGGCATAACGCGAACGAAGTTCGGCCATCAGGTCTTTGTGGAATATGGCTGCAGTTCCTTTTAAAAAATTCATGAACAGAGTTTACAAAAATTGTTGCAAAACATATACCTGTTGAGGGCTATGAAATTACTTGGGCCCCTTGTCCGTTTTAAAGACTAAAATAATGAGATGAGCATTGAAAGGTAAAGCCTGTTAAAAGACTGTATCCTAAGGAAACAGATGACTATATTTGGCTTGAATAAAATGCAGAAATGATAACGGACCCATGAACATCATCAGTTTACTTGATACCGATACCGTGATACCCGACTTGAAAGTTTCCAGCAAGAAGGAGGTCCTTGATGAATTGATAGCAACGCTATCGCGGAAAGTGGGCGATCAGGAGCTGGAGGCTATCAGGGATGCGGTATTTGAACGGGAGGCCGTTATGTCGACCGGAGTGGGGAAGGGGCTCGCAATACCCCATGGCAAAGCCGGGGGGATCCATGACAATTATGCCGCATTTGCATTGCTGGAAGAGCCGGTGGATTATGAAGCTATTGACGGCGAAGCCGTTAGCATGGTTTTTCTGCTGGTAGGTCCGCAAAGCAGCAACAGTTTTCATATTAAAATGTTAAGCCGTATATCGCGTTTAATGAACAACGGGGAATTCAGGGAGCGCCTGAAAGAGTGTAAGAGCTCATCCTGCATCCTGGATGTTTTTATGGAGGAGGAAAAGGCGCATTTCGGAATATAGACCAATAATAAATCGGGGTAATGAGCTATAAAGTTAACTTTTCAGTTTTACTGCTGGCGGTATGGTTCCTGCCTTTTGGCGGGATCGCGCAGCCGGCGACCTATTCGCCGGAAATAGTACAGACGGTGGAAGAGAGCAAGGCCGACGACGCCTTCTGGTCGGTCATCGTGCGTGACTCTTCCGGTACGATACTGGACGGCTTTAATTATGACAAGCTGGTCAGGCCCGCATCGAATATAAAGCTGCTTACATCTGCAGCCCTCCTGGATGCACTTGGGCCGGAATTTACCTATACCACCAAGATGTACGGTTTCGGCTTCAGGGAAGACAGTGTCTGGCACGGGGATATTATTATCCGGGGAGCAGGCGATCCCTCCATCAGCGGCGAATTTTATAATGAAGACCGTTTTCATGTCCTGAATAAGTTTTATACGGCCCTGGATACCCTCGGCATACGGCGGATATCCGGAAGCCTGATAGGTAATAACGCCTATTTTGATGAACAGCCCTATCCCAAAGGGTGGAACTGGGATGACCTGTCCTTTTATTACGGGGTGGAGGTCAGTGCCTTGTCCTTTAACAACAATGCGGTAGACCTCAAGGTTATAGCAGACAAGCCGGTGGGGGAGACCCCCGACATACAGTGGTTTCCCTTTGATACCGACTATGTGAATTTTATCAACGAACAGGTCATCACTCCTCCCAATTCGGAATATGACGAGTATTACCGTCGGGTGCTGGGAACCAATACCATAATATTACGCAGCAAAGTACCCCGCTACTACCGGGAAAAGGAGTCGCTTTCGGTGATGAATGCCTCCCAGTATTTTATGGATACCTTCAGGAAATACCTGGAAGACGGGGGTATTGATGTGGAGGGGGGTGTGATCATCGACAGCCAGAAGCAGCCATGGAAAAGGAATGACTATACGGTTCTTGCCTCCCATGAGTCGGTACCCCTGGCAAGACTGTTGACGCAGGTAAACAAGGAGAGCAGTAACTTTTATACCGAGATGATCCTGAAAACCGCTGCCGCCGAGCATTTTAACGCACAGGGATCAACGGAGCTGGGTATCATCCTTGTCAAGGATTTTGCTGCCAGGGCGGGGATGGATACCACTAACATTGAGATGAGCGATGGCTCGGGCATGTCGCCTTCCACCCTGATGACTGCCGAAGACCTGACCCGCCTGCTGGTCAATGTGCAGAAAAGAGATGATTTTAAGACATTCAAACAGAGCCTGTCGGTGGCCGGAATGGACGGCTCACTGGAAAACCGTTTTATTAACACCCCGCTGGAAAAGACGCTCTACGGGAAAACGGGGTATGTATCGGGTGTGAGGGCACTTAGCGGGTATATGAGGTCCGCCACCGGGCGTCCGCTTGTGTTCAGTGTTTTTACGAATAATTATACCCGGAAAACCTCTTATATTGATTCCGTGCAGGAATCCATCCTGCTACAGATATACCAAAAGTACTGATTGGGCTTATGGCTGATACAAAAGCAACAGTTTTAGTGACGGATGATGAGAAAAGCATCCGGAATTCCCTTCGGGAGATCCTGGAGTTTGAGGGGTATGACGTGCTGGAAGCCGAGAGCGGTGAAGAGGTGTTCGAGGTTATTGGTGATCGGGCGGTTGACCTTATCCTCCTGGATATCAAGATGAAAGGGATGGACGGGATGGAGATACTTCAGAGCCTGAATGACAGGGGACATGATTTTCCCGTTATCATGATATCGGGACACGGTACTATTGAGATAGCGGTGGAGGCTACCAAGTTGGGCGCATTCGATTTTATTGAGAAGCCCCCGGATCTGAACCGTTTGCTGGTAAGCGTTCGTAATGCACTGGACAAACAGGAGCTGGCCGCCGAAAACAGGAGTATACGGTCAAAACTGCCCAAGGTGCC
Source organism: uncultured Balneolaceae bacterium (assembly GCA_964423345.1). Classification (GTDB taxonomy): domain Bacteria; phylum Bacteroidota; class Rhodothermia; order Balneolales; family Balneolaceae; genus CAYREV01. The sequence goes on from CAYREV010000010.1 coordinate 55,376, forward strand.
GGAGATCAAGGGCTGCAGCAAAGCGATCCGGGAAATCAAAAAAAACATTGACAAGGTGGCTCCCACCAACTCCAGGGTGTTTATCACGGGTGAAAACGGAACGGGCAAGGAACTGGTTGCCCGGTGGATCCATGAGAAGAGCAACAGAAGCAATGGCTCCTTTATTGATGTAAACTGTGCGGCCATACCTTCCGAGCTTCTTGAGAGCGAACTGTTTGGACATGAAAAGGGGGCTTTTACCGGGGCCACCGGCCGGCGTATCGGTAAGTTCGAACAGGCTGACGGGGGGACCCTTTTCCTGGATGAGATTGGCGATATGAGCCCGGAAGCCCAGGCAAAGGTGCTTCGTGCCCTGCAGGAAAATGCCATCACCAGGGTGGGCGGCAGTGAAAAGATTGATGTCGATGTTAGGGTGATCTCCGCAACGAACAAGGATCTTATGGAAGAGATCGATGAGGGTAACTTCAGGGAAGATCTTTACCACCGGTTGAGTGTGATCCCTATCCACATACCTCCCTTGCGTAAACGGCGCGACGATATACCCGTGCTGGCGCAAAGCTGCCTGAAGCGGCTGGCCGAAGATGATATTGTTTTTTCGGGTATCAATCTTAGTGATGATGCCCTTGAGGCGCTAAAGAAGCGGGATTGGAGCGGCAATGTGCGGGAGCTTCAAAATACCATAGAACGGATGGGCCTGCTGGCCGAAGATTCCGAGATAACGGCAGATGATGTGGAGAGGCTAACTCATAACGGAAACAGGTCGGGGGATGAGCTGGAGTCGCTGATTGATAAAAATCGGGGATTCCAGGAGTTTAAGGAATCGGCCGAACGGCTCTTCCTGATACGGAAGCTTGAGGAAAACGACTGGAACATTTCCCAGACCGCGGAATCTATCGATATTCAAAGGAGCCACATGTATAACAAGATGAAAAAATACGATATTGAACGATAAGAAGGGTTGACCGGTGCAAAATCCATATAGAGACTGATGGGAGTTGCCGAAATTATTAACAGCCATTTGAATAAATATTAAGAAGATGTCAGCCAAAATTATTGACGGGAAAAAAGTAGCTTCCCTTACCCGGGAAGAGGTGAAAAATGATGTAGAGGATTGGGTCAGCGACGGCAACCGGCCTCCCTACCTGCAGGTGGTGCTTGTTGGAACCAACCCTGCGTCGGACGTCTATGTGAGGGCCAAGACCCGGGCGTGCAAGGATGTAGGCATCGAGACCGGCACCAAGCGCCTGCCCGACACCATATCGGCACGGGAACTTAAAAAGACCATTCGCGAATTGAACCGGGACGATGCTGTAGACGGTATCCTGGTCCAGCTGCCCCTTCCCAGCCACCTTTCCACCCACGACGTCATCGAATCCATCGACTACAGGAAGGATGTGGACGGCTTCCATCCCATGAATATGGGAAGGCTGACCGTGGGACAGCCCAGTTTCCGTTCCTGTACCCCGGCCGGCATCTTCGAGCTGTTCAAGTATTACAGCATTCCCACCAAAAGCAAGCATGCGGTAATTGTCGGGGCCAGCAACATTGTGGGGCGTCCGGTTTCCATCCTCCTTTCCAAGGAGGAGGGGGAAGGCAAGGCCACCACAACCGTATGCCACAAATACACCAAGGACCTTACCCGACACACCATTTCGGCCGATATACTGGTGGTTGCTGCAGGGCAGCCCAACCTGGTAAAGGGTGAAATGGTCAAGGAGGGAGTGGTGGTTATTGATGTAGGTATTAACCGCGTGGCGGATGAAACCCGTGACAAGGGGTACCGCCTTGTAGGCGACTGCCACTTTGAAAGCGTCAAGGAGAAAGCCAGCTGGATTACACCGGTTCCGGGGGGTGTGGGACCCATGACCGTTGCCATGCTGATGAAAAACACCCTGCTGGCCGCCAAAAAATCCATCTACCCCGAATAGGTTAACCCCCGGCCTTAAAAATGAATCCGGGGGATATCTTCCGGTTGTAAGGCCTCTCCTATTCTTCTGCAGGGGTATCGGCCCTCCAGATATTGTTGTCGGGCTTTACGTCCGGAAACTCCAAGTCAGGATCGATAACCACTTTCTTCAGCTTTTGGGCAGACTCATATTTAAGGGTCCACCGGTTGCCCCGGTGCCAAAGCTGTACCGGCAGGCTTACGGACTTCCGGCTGCCGTCCTGAAGGGTGATTTCCATCTTCACCGGCATGACCAGCTTGTCCCTGTTGCTTAGGCTGATCAGGGCTCCTTTTGAGGGATCTCCCTCTATATAGCTGACCGAGTCGACCGCCTGGTCCAGGGTCCAGGTCTTCTCGAACCATCCTCTCCAGAACCAGTCCAGTTCACGTCCGGTGACCTCTTCCATCGTATTGAAAAAGTCGTTGGGGGTGGGATGTTTGTAAGACCACCGATCTACATATTCCCGAAAAGCTTCATCAAACAACTCCTTGCCGATTATGGACTGCCGCAGCATACGCAATCCGGCTGCCGGCTTGTAATAGGCTACCATCCCCAGGTTTCGTTCCTGGACCTGGTCCGGGGGCGTCATGATGGGTTCGGACGAAGGGTTGTTCAGCCAGCCCGAGAGGGCCCTGACGGTTGAGGGGTTGTAGTATTCACCCCCGTTGAAATTCATGGTGCTCAGCCGGTTGATGAAAGAGTCAAAGCCTTCGTCCATCCAGGCATGCTCCCGCTCATTGGAACCGACAATCATGGGGAACCAGATATGGCCGAACTCATGGTCGGTGACGCCCCATAGGCTTGCCCCCGACGCTTTCCAGCTGCAGAATACGATGCCGGGGTATTCCATGCCTCCGACCGTTCCCGCCACGTTTATAGCTGCGGGATAGGGATACTTTGACAGGTAGCGGGAGTAAAACTCGACGGAGCCCTTGACATATTCGGTGGAGCGACCCCAGGCCGAGCTGCCCGCGCTTTCTTCCGGATATACCGACATGGCCAGCGACCGGTCGCCATCCGGGAGGTTGATCCGCGCGGCATCCCATATGAAAGCTTTGGAGGCAGCCCAGGCAACATCACGGGTATCTTCCATTTTGTATTTCCAGGTCAGTGTCTGCCTGCTCCGGGGACGTGATTTTTCGGTACCTACCTCATTTTCCTTGAGGATGAAGACCCGTTCGTCGCTGTTTTGGGCTTTTTTGTACCTGCGTTGCTGCTCTTCGGTTAACACCTCCTCCGGATTCAGCAGCCTGCCCGATGCCACCACGACATAGCTGGAGGGTGCCGTAATGGTATAGTCGAAGGTGCCGTAATCCATGTAAAACTCTCCGGCCCCAAGGTAGGGCAGCGTATTCCATCCCTGGATGTCATCATAAACAGCCACCCTCGGATACCATTGGGCTATTTCGTAGATCACGCCGTTTTGGGTTTCTAGCCGACCCATCCTGTCGGAGCCGTATTCGGGTACGGTGAAGTGATAGTCTATAGTGAGGGATACCTTGCCGCCCTCTGCGGTCAGCAGCTCCCTGAGGTTGACTTTCAGATTGGTGTCGACCGTATGGGTATCCGGCTTATAGGTTTCATCGTTTTGGGTAACCTCCATGTTTTCAATCTTGATACCTCCGTCGAAGTTCCGGTTGCCGAAACGGGAGCCGGAATAGGGGGTTGCTTTTGCACCCCAGGAGTCGCTGTCGAAGAGGTTCTGATCCAGTTTAAGCCAGATAAATTCCAGCTCCTGCGGACTGTTGTTGGTATAGTGGATGGTGATGGTGTTTTCAACCTTGTGCTCTCCGGGCTTGAGGCGGACATCCATTTCATAATCCGCGCTGTTTTGCCAGTAATCGTCCGCGGGTGCTCCTCCTGCCGTACGGTATTCCGAACCAGTCAGGGTATTGTAGGGAAGGAATATCTCCTGTATAACATCTTTATGCTGCGCCTTGCTATCCGGAGGAAAAGCGATAAAAATGCACAGGAGCAGTGTTATTACCGATGATGTCTTCATAATGATCTGTGTTCTGTTTAAAGTGCGTGATAAATTAAGTTCATCCGGCGGCGTGGATGGCCCAGACCTGCCGGCCCTTCTGCCCTCATCTTAATCAGGCGTACGTTAACATTCACAACCAATGTAGCTAAATCTATGAATGTGATGAAGCGGACCGGGGGGGGTACCGTCGTCCGACAGGCTAAAATGGAGCTGCAGGTTTCCGTCGGGAGATTGTACGTCGGCCTGCTTCGGAGAGGTGCAGGCCTGAAGCAAAAAGATGCTGAGAGTTCCTATCAGGATGTGGGTGAAGGGGATTTCCGGCATGGAGGTGATATTTTCACGTTGATGGTAAACTGTGTACAGCAGTAATTAAATCAGTTTATATGGATGAACACAAATGGGCGCGAATTAATTTTAAATAGGGGTGACATATTGGTGTCACCCTGCTCGATTATGTTGGGAGTGAACATCAATTAAACCGAATACTCTCATGAAAACAACCGTAAAAAATCCCGTCAAAGTTACTCCCTTCAATATAGAGCCTGTATTGCGCAAAGTGCTTGTGGAAGCCGAACAGGAACACAGGGAACTGCAGCAGATGTTTGCCCTTATGGGCTGGGAAGATTTGCCCGATGCACTTAAGATGGAGATCAAAGAGGATGTCTCGGCCATGGTGGATGAATTGCAGGGGCACTATTCCAGCTGCGATCCCTTTGTGCAGAAAAGAAGGGAGAGCGTAACCTATTGGGTCAACTGTTACCAGGACGGTATCTGTTCCCTGGAGACCGCTATTCATGCTCTCAAGGTGAAAAAGTTGTAGGGGCTTTCCGCATTTGCCGGAGGGGGGAGAGCAGTCTTGGAGTAGATGGAATTGGAAAATTCCATTAAGCACTTAGGCTTTAAATTTTTTATCTTAGCCCAAATATAAAACTCCAATTTTGCAGAACCTTCAGCTATGCAAAACTCCTCTCCATTTGAACGGATAACCCGCCAGGGGCTAACTTACGATGATGTGCTTCTGGTCCCTGCGTATTCACAAACCCTGCCGCGTGATGTTGACACCAGCGTGCAGCTTACTCCCAGCCTCAGGTTAAATGTGCCGGTTATAAGTGCGGCCATGGATACCGTCTCCGAATACCGGCTGGCCATAGCCCTGGCACGGGAAGGGGGCATTGCCATGTTGCACAAGAATATGTCGATTGAAGAGCAGGCCGACCAGGTGCGGATGGTCAAGCGAAGTGAAAGCGGGATGATTGTCGACCCGGTCACGCTTCCGGCTGATGCAACGGTGCGCGAGGCCAGGGGACTTATGAAGAAGCACAAGATCGGGGGGATACCGATCGTCGAGGAAGACAATACGCTGATCGGTATCGTGACCAACCGGGATCTTCGTTTTGAACATTATGTGGACAAGAAGCTGAGTTCCATCATGACTACCGATAACCTGATTACCGCCAGGGAGGGGACAACGCTTGAGGAGGCCGAAAAGGTGCTCCAGAAACACAAGGTGGAAAAGCTCCCGATAGTGGACAAAAACAGGAAGCTGGTGGGACTGATTACGTTCAAGGATATAGAGAAGAAGATGAATTTCCCTAATGCCTGCAAGGATGAGATGGGCAGGCTTCGTGTGGGAGCTGCAGTGGGAGTAACCCCCGATACCATGGAGCGTGTGGAAGCCCTGGTCGATTCGGGCGTGGATGCCATCACGGTGGATACCGCCCATGGGCATTCCGAGGGAGTGCTGAAGATGGTCAGAGAGATAAAGAATGTACATCCCGACCTGAACCTCATAGCCGGTAATATTGCGACCAAGTCGGCCGCAGAAGCCCTGGTCGATGCCGGGGTCGATATCGTAAAGGTTGGTGTGGGGCCGGGTTCCATCTGTACCACCCGGGTGGTTACCGGCGTGGGAGTTCCGCAGCTCAGTGCCGTCATGGAGGTAGCCGAATATGCACGGAAAGCCGGGGTAGGCCTTATAGCCGACGGTGGTATAAAGCAGACGGGCGATATTCCCAAAGCCATTGCGGGAGGGGCCCATGCGGTGATGATGGGATCGATGTTTGCGGGCGTGGACGAAAGTCCCGGCGAAACGATTATTTACGAGTCCAGAAAATACAAGTCCTACCGTGGAATGGGCAGCCTGGGAGCGATGGAGAAAGGGTCCAAGGACCGCTATTTCCAGGATGTGGAAGACGATATCAATAAGCTTGTGCCCGAAGGGATCGAGGGACGCGTGCCTTACAAGGGGTACCTTTCTGAGGTGGTTTACCAGATGGTTGGGGGACTTCGGGCTGCGATGGGCTATACCGGCGCCTCCAAAATATCCGAGCTGCAGCAGGCCGAATTTGTACAGATATCGGCAGCCGCCTACAGGGAAAGCCATCCCCACTCGGTACAAATCACCAAAGAGTCGCCCAACTACTCGGTAAGCTAGAAGGCAGGAGGCAGGCATGCCCACCAAAGCTTTAACGTAAGTGGGAGGCAGGTTGAACTTGCTGCCTTCTACTTTCTACCGGTTTTACCGCCTTTATTTCCGTGCGTTGAAAAGAAGGACCAGTCCCACCAACAGGAAAAACAGGTGGGGAAGGTTGGCTGCAAGCAGCGGGTCCAGGGCACCTTTCCCCCCGAAGGGTTCGATGACTTTCATGAAGCTCAGGTAGAGAAAGCTGATGGTGAGCCCGGCTGCGATGTGGAATCCCCTTCCGCCCCGCCTGCGAACCGCCGCAAGGGCATAGCCGATGATGGTAACTACAAAAATGGAAAACGGATAGGCCAGCCGCCCGTACAGCTGCACCTCCGGCAGCTCAGTGTTGCTGGCCCCGCTTCTCCGGATGGAGCTGATGTAGTTGAAGGCCTCATTGTAGGTCAGCTGGTAGATATCGGATGTAGTGCGTGCGAGGTCCCTGGGAAATATGTTAAGGGACACCTTAAGGGAGTCGTGGTACTCTTTTCTGTACCCGGTCGGGGTAAAAAACTTCTTCTCTATGTCAATGAGCTGCCATTTCTTTTGGGTATCGATCCATTTCATACGCTGGATATTCATGGTTTCCCTGACGGAATCACCCTCGAAACGAACCATCTCCACACGAAAGCCGGTTTGTTCGTTGGCGTCGAAATAATTTATCCGGTAGATGGTATCTGCCGACTCCTGCCGGTATATCTCGCTCCGGTCCACTTTTTCATTCTTGTCTCGCAGGTACTGTTCCTCAAACTCTATTCGCCTGCTATTGGCGTCGGGAATGACATAACCGTCGAGATAGCTTATCAGTCCCGCTGCGATAAAAGAGAAAACCATGTAGGGAAGGATAAGACGATACAGGCTTACTCCAGCCGCTTTAAGGGCGGTAATTTCAAATCGATCGGCCATCTGCCCGGTAAGGTAGAGGCAGGCTATGAAGACGGCAACCGGGGTGATCAGCCTCACCATTTCCGGTATGTAATTGAGATAATAGATCCCGAATATCTGGGCCATCGTAGCACCCCTGTCGGTAAAATCATCGCTATTTTCCGAAAAGTCGATGACGATATAAATAAAAACCAGCACCAATATCATGAAGAGGGTGATATTGAGCAGGCGAAAGAATATATATCTGTCTATTTTTTTAGTCACGCCGGTCTTTCCAGAGGTTGGATATTTTAAATGAAGTACAGATTCTGATGACCATGTAGGTGCCGATCACACCCAGCAGTAAATTTGAAAACCACATACCCGTAAAGGGGGTGATATACAGGCGATCGGCCAGCTTTTCGCCCTGGATGATAGAGATCCAGTAGAAGGTAAGGAAAACGGTACCGATGAGGGCGGCATATCCGAGGTTCCCTTTCCTGGTGTACATCCCTATAGGGGCGCCTATAAGAACAAAGATGATACAGGCGATGGGGATGGAGAATTTTTTATGAACTTCAACCAGGTATTGGGCGATACGGTTGACCCTCCAGTCGATCTCTACCTGCATATTCTGCAGCACGGAACGGTACTTGCGGAGAGAACGGAGGGCCACCCGCCGGAGGCCGGCCTGTTCATCCCTGGTTTTCAGGCTGTTGAGAACAACAAAAGAACTCTCATTCGGCAGGTTTGATGGAGCGATCTCCTTATCGTCCTGCCCGTTATTTACCCACACCGTTGCGGTCTCAAGAGTGTCTTCCTCCACCGGAATGACATAATCGTCAGTGGTTTCCAAGTGATTTCTTCTTTCATGGATCTCCCGGCCCAGGGAATCGACTACCGCAAGCATGGAGCTTACTTTCATGGTACGGTCGTTTCTGGAGTGCTTATCGGGGCTGGAACGCGAAAAAGCCAGCTCCGAAAGGTCAAAGCTCATCCGGTAGCGATTGAATTCCGTTTCTTCATAAACGTCGACCCTTCGGCCTTTCTGCCGGCGGTCAAGATAGCGGAGTATGGAACCGTTGAAGAGATATAAGGTCAGGGTTTGCCCGTCATTTTCACTTTGCAGGGTGCCCTGGTCGGCCCGGATATAGGCTTTCTTCTGGTTTGAACCCACTTCCTGGAAGAGGGTGACGTCGTAGAGGGAGTCCGATTCATTTTCAATGTTTTTAACCAGGAAGGTATAGCCCTCTATGCCGTCATAAAATTCATTTTCCTTGAGGTCGAACCCAGGTTTCTTCATGCGGATGTCAATAAACAGGGAGCGGGCCCGCTGGTTGGCATCAGGTAAAACGTAGTTTGAAAAAAGGATAAGGGCCCCGGCCATAAGCGTGGCGACTATAAGAACGGGCTTGATTACGCGGATGGGATTGACACCGGCAGCCTTGAGAGCAGCAAGTTCGTTAAGCTCGGTGAACTTGCCGAAAGCCATCAGCGAAGCTACCAGGACAGCCATGGGAGCCGCCAGGACCACCATATAGGCCAGGTTGGTGATAATAAGCTCAATAATGATACCCAGCGGTAATCCCTTGCCCACCAGTTTATCGATATAGAGAATCAGAAACTGCATGAGCAAAAGAAACATAATCGTGAAAAAGCAGAATACGAAGGGGCCTACGTGCCTTTTCAGGATATCAATTTGTAACTTGTTGAGAAACGTACTCATGCGTTTTTGGGGTTTGAACAAACCTTAAATTAGGCCTATACTGCGTTTTTGCCAAATCAATACGGGGTTTTCGGCAACTTAAGATGTTGTAACTTTTAAGAAATGCAAATTTGCTGTATTATCGATTGAATTGACAGCAAATCATCTAAAAAAAGGGGAGCTGTATACGAACCACTGTTACTACCGGATATTCACAGTTAAAAACGGAAGAATTTAGAAATTAACGGTTTCGTGCAGCTCAAACGCTTCATTAAAGGATTGGTCCTAAGCCTGCTGTTGCTTCCCCTGCTGCCTGTTGGCGCGAAAGCACAGGGACAGGGGGATACACTCCGCCTTGCAAGGCCCCATATAGCGGGCATTGATTCTCTTCCCCTGCTCAAAACCCCACCGGATGCAGCGTACCCTTTTGCGGGATGGCCGTCCGCGTTGTTTTATGTTCGCCTGTCCCAGGAAAGAGTGATACTGCAGCGGGATTCGGCCGGAACCTATACCAGCCGGCGGTTTCTATACGATATTCCGCTGACGCTTCCCTACACCATGACCTTTGAGGAGTTCTCTGAGCGCAGCCTGCGCCACTCTGTCGAAGAAAACTGGAGCCGCATCGTCCGCCGCTATGAAAATAACCGGCAAGGCCGAAAGGGACTGCTGGATTTCCGTTTTGACGTGCCGGGCGGGCGAGAGTCCACTTTTACGACCATTTTCGGCAAACCCGAGGTAAACCTCCGGGTCAACGGAACGGCCAACATGAACCTGGGAGCATCCATACAGAAGACCGAAAACCCGGAGATCCCGGCGGACCAGCAGACGCAGGTTGATCCCACTTTTGAGCAAAGCCTGAGGTTGAATATTCAGGGTACCATAGGAGATAAGCTCTCCATACAGACCGACTGGGATACCGAACGGGCCTTCGATTTTCAGAACCGTCTCAGTATCGTATACCAGGGATATGAAGATGAAATACTGCAGCGGGTGGAGATGGGTAACGTTTCCATGGAGACCGGCAACTCCCTTATCCGGGGAGGAAGCGCACTGTTCGGGGTCAAGTCGGTGGCCCGGGTAGGAGCGCTGCGCCTTACCTCGGTGGTATCGCAGCAGGAAGGCGAGGGGCAGACAGAAACCATTACGGGCGGTGCCCGGGAGCAACAGCTCTCCATTCGCCCGGCCGATTACGAAAATGACCGGCACTTTTTCCTTGATTTTTACAACCGGCAGGAGTTTGAGGGCAATATGTCGAATCCACAGCAGCTTGGACAGGCCTACCAGCTTTCGGAAATTAATGTCTGGATACTCAGGGAGTCCACTCAGTCTTTTGAAGGGGAAAGGCAGGCCATAGCCCTGGTCGACCTGGGGGTGAACCGCCAGGCGGACGGCTCGTACGGCCTTCCCACCGAGACGGCCGACCCCTTTACGGAGTCTGCTTTTGAGCAGTTCAGGGATCCTGCCGTGGGGGCATCAGCCGGTGATTTCGGGGTGAGTCCCGATGAATTTGTAGAGGGATATTTCATACCGCTGCAGGAGGGGGTCGATTACGAGTTGAACCGTTACCTGGGGTATTTGTCGCTGAAAAGAAACCTGGGATCCAGACAGGCCCTCGCCATATCTTTTAAATATGTGGATCCGGCTACGGGGCAGACCATCAGCATAGGGGATGTGAGCCAGGGAGGAGGCAACCGCATATTCCTGAAGCTGATACGTCCCCAGAACGTGACCACGACCAACAAGGCGTGGGAGCTGATGATGAAAAATGTCTATTCGGTCGGCGCGAAGAACCTGACGCCTGACGGCTTGGAGGTAGATATCAAATATACCGAGCAGAACGTACCGAGCAGCAGCCTGCCCCAGCGTACCAGCATTATGCTGCAGGACCTGGGCCTGGACAGGGTGGACAACCAGGGTGCCGTCATCCCCGACAATCAAATAGACTTCAGTACGGGTACCCTGGATCCGGCGAACGGCAAAATCCTGTTTCCATACCTGGAGCCTTTTGGGGGCCGTATCGAAGAGGTGCTGACCGAAAACACCGGACTGCCGCAGGATGAGATCAGTTCTCTTTCTTTTACCGAGCTGTATGATGAAAAGAAGGTCAATGCCGCGCAGCTGTCCAAGAACAATTTCTACCTGATAGAGGGTTCCTCCAGGGGGAGTTCTACCGGCAGCTACTCACTGGATTTTGCTCTTGTGGAGGGCTCGGTCAATGTCTATGCCAACGGGCGGCAGCTGCAGGAGGGCAACGACTACGTAGTCGACTACTCCATAGGAAGCATCACCATCCTCGACGATCGGTACCTAAAGAAAGGGCAGGAGATCAAGATTGAATATGAAAAAAACCAGTTTGCGCAGATAGACCAGAAAAACTTTACCGGGCTCCGTGCCGAATATGAGCTTGCCGATAACATCACCCTGGGAAGTACCTTTTTCAAACTGAAGGAGAAACCCATACAGGACAAGATCCGCCTGGGCAACGAGCCGGTAAACAACACCGTGGTGGGATTTGACGCCAATGCCCGTTTTGACGCCCCGTGGCTTACGAGAGCCATTGACAAGGTGCCCCTGCTGCAGACTACGGCACCTTCCACTATCGCTTTCAGCGGAGAGTATGCCCAGCTCAGGCCGGGCGTCTCCCAGACCAATGCGGTGCGGGATGCCATCGACCGGAACGAGCTTTTTAAGGATGAGGAGCGGGGGCTGTCGTTTATTGATGATTTTGAAGGGGTGGATATCAGCCTCAACTTCCTGAACCCTTCGCGATGGGACCTGGCCGCAGCCCCGGCCGCCGTACCGGGGTATGCCCCCGACCAGACGGCCTTCACCGACAATACCTCGGCGTCCCCTTCCCAGACGATAAGCGACAAAATTGCCCGTTCTGATCTTCGAAGCCAGTTTTCGTGGTACTCTATCCCGCGAAATATAAGTGAGATACTGAAGGGCGTGCAGCGTACGGCTGAATCGGAGCTGGTACGGGTGACCGATGTGTTCCCCAACAGGGACGTGCTTAACGAGGAGAACTTCATTACCACCCTGGATGTCTATTACAACCCGCAGGAGCGAGGGCCCTACAACTACAACCTGAATATGAAAAGCCTGCTGGAGAACGATCCCGACCGCACCTGGGGAGGAATGGTCACAACCCTGCCGCCGGGCCAGGAGGACCTGACACAAAACAACATAGAGTTTTTGGAGTTCTGGGTGCAGCCCATACTGCCCGGAGGAAGGCGACCCACGGCCCAGGATATCCAGGATTACGAGGGGAAGATGTATATCGATGTGGGGATTATGTCTGAAGATGTAGTGCCCAACTTCAAGACCAATACCGAAGACGGACTCACCCGCAGGCCCAACGACCTGCAGAAAGACAACCTGGGGGGCAATGCCCGGTCGTATGTGGCCATACCCCCGCCTCCGCCGGAGGGGCAGTTTTCCAACGAACGGCGCGAACAGGAGGATGTGGGCCTGGACGGGGCCCCCAACACCGAGGGCATTGAAAATATGAACGAGCAGAGCCTGTTTCGAGATTTTGTCAACACTATGGGTACCCAGTTCGGGACGGAAAGCAGCAGCTACCAGCGAATCAAGGACGACCCGTCCAATGACGATTATGTGTATTACGGGGAGGAGCAAGTGTCGCATCAGCCGCTGCACCGCCGCTTTCACCGCATGTACGGTTATCACGAAGGCAACACGCCGGCCAACAGGGAGGATAAGCGGGCGGTCACCAACAAGCCGGATACCGAAGGGCTTATTACCCCGTCTATCGTAGAGCAGAACAACTCATACTTTCAATACGAAGTGGATTTCAATCCGGCCGATATCAACAAGCTGCGGGTCGGAGCGCCGGGCACGTACATCGTAGATCGCGTGCCGGGCAACCGCCAGCAGGACCGCTGGTACCAGGTGCGCATCCCCCTAAATGAATTTATCCGCAAGGTGGGAGGCATAGAAAACTTCCAGAATATCTCCTATATCCGTGTTTGGCTGTCGGGATATGAGAAGCCCTTTACCATGCGTTTTGCGACCTTTGAACTGGTTGGGAGCCAGTGGCGCGATGCGGAAAACGTGAACCGGCAGCAGAATTCGTCGGCTGTGATGGATATCTCTTCGGTGAATATTGAGGAGAACAGCCGCCGCAACCCTATTCCCTACCGGCAGCCGGAGGGGGCCATCAGGGCGGTCAACCGCAGCCGGCAGCGTCAGACTATTGCCAATGAACAGTCTATCGTTCTAAATGTGGAAGATTTGGGGTCCCAGGAGCTTAAGATGATTAAAAGGGTGTATCCGGGCGGGTTGAATATGGTTAACTATTCGAACGTTCGCATGTTTGTGCACGGGGAGGGATATGAAAACAGGGGCGATGTTGAGCTGGTGATGCGGTTTGGCACCGACCTGCTTAACAATTACTACGAATACCGGCAGCCTATCAGCCCGACAGACCCCGACTATCCCTTTACCGATCAGCCATTGGACGACCTCACCGAAATCGCAAGAGAGGAGGAGGCACGGCAGGTATGGCTGTACGATAATAACAGCGTCAATATCCTGCTTCGTGCTTTCAACGAACTAAAACAGCTGCGCGACCAGCAGGAGAATAATCCCAACGAGCTTTATGAACGGCAGGACCTGCTGGAATCGGGGCCTCCGGGGGCAACCGTAGCCATCAAGGGGAATCCCTCACTCGACCGTATAGGGGAGATCGGGATGGGCGTCAGGAATCCCCACAGGGCGGGCGATCCCACCAGGGGTGTGCCTTCACTGGATGCCCAGGTATGGCTGAATGAGCTGCGCGTCACCGGTTTTGACAATCGAAAGGGGTGGGCGGCAAATGCCAAGGGTGAAATCAAGCTGGCCGACTTTGCCACGGTCAATGCCAATGTGACCAAGGAGACGGACGGCTTTGGGGCGCTCAACTCCAGGCTGGGGCAGCGCCGGGTCTCGGATGTATTCGGCTACGATATCAACTCCTCTGTCAACCTGCACAAATTCATACCCGAACGGTTCGGGTGGAACATACCGGTGTCGCTGTCTACCAGGAGCTCCACTTCCACACCGCGATTCCTGCCCAACAGGGGGGATGTACGCTTATCGGAATTCGAAAACGCCGTCAGGATGCGAAGTGACCTGTCGGATCGGACGAAAGAGCGCCTGATCCGGGAGAAGGTGCGGGAAAGCCAGACCTTCCTGGAAAGCTATTCTGTGAATGTATCAAACCTTTCCAAGCGGTTTTCCGACAGCGAACTGGCCAAATACACTCTGGATAAAACCACATTCAACTATGTGTACAACACCACCGAGCGTAGAAGTCCCCAGTATATGTTCCAGGACAGCTGGAATTACAGTACCTCGCTGCGTTATGACATGCAGTTTAACAATACCATGCTGTTCCGCCCTTTCAGCTTCTTGGAAGATGTCCCCCTGCTCGATGCCCTTTCGGGGCTGGAGCTGGGGTATACCCCCGCCTCCATCAATGCCTCGGTGGGGGTAGACCGTGAGTATGAAGAGCGGAGGCGGAGGATAACGGCGGGGGAGATTCCCGCTGGCCTCCAGCAGTCGCACAACTTTACCTACAACACCAATTTCGGTTTCGGCTATAACCTGACGTCATCCATCAAGACGACCTTCCAGACCCGTACTATTTTCGACCTGTCGAGAGCCGGCGTGGAGCAGGTGGGAGATCCGGCCTCGATAGACAGCAGCCGCTTTAGGGCTATCCCCACCTTTGAAGTTTTTGATAACCTTATTACCGACACCCTTTCTTCCCGGCGAAGCAACTACCAGGAGGCCTATACGGCGGGTTGGCAGCCCCGCCTCGGCGGGATAGATGCCATAAGCTGGATCAGCTATTCGGCCAACTACGGCGGGGGATACCAGTGGAGAAACAGCCCCTCCGGTTCCAGGCTGGGTTCGACCATCTCCAACAACCTCTCGCTGAACCAGTCGCTCCAATTTAACCTGGTCGACCTGTTCAGCCGCATGGATTGGTACCACCGGCTCAATAATGATGAAGGTATCGGGGGGGATGCCGGGGAGGACACCCTGCGATCCAAAGGGTATACGCAGGAGGAGCTGGGAGAGGACCTGGCTTCCTTCGGGAAGCGGTTTTTGAGGAGCCTGCTAAGCATACAGTCGCTGGATTTCTCTTTTAATATCTCCAAGAACGCCCTGCAGAGCGGGTACCGCGGTGATTCCCAGCTTTATTATATGTTCAGCAACGGAGGCGACACTTTTTCGCCGCCCTTTTCCTACCGAACGGGCTTTACCAACGAGATTGGCCGGTCCCAGCTTATCCGTAACCCCAACCCGAATGCAAGTATTCAGCTTCCGTCCAATAAACGATTTTCGGACGATCTTACCGTAAGCTCCCGGCTCCTGCCTTTTAAGAATTTTTCCATCGACCTTGCGTGGAACACCCAGTGGGATGTTACCAAGACCCGGTCTATCACCGTCGACCCCGACGAGAGCACGTCCACTGTCCGCACCCAGAACGGGAACATCAGTTCGAGTGTGTGGGTGTTCGGCAGCGGTTACGGGGGGCTGTTCAGAAAGCAGCTGCAGACGGCCTTCGAAGATATGACCGTTGGGTCCGACAGCCTTACCGACCGGACCGGCAACAATGACGGGGAGACCGTTTTGGGCCGCCGTACGATCGAGGACCATTTCCGGTCCTCCTACCTGAGCTTTGCGGGCGGGGCCGTCGGCAGCCGAAACTTTACCCCCTTCCCGCTTCCCGGCTGGAAGGTGACGTGGACCGGCCTGGAGAAGTGGATCCCTTACCTGGGCGATTTCATGGCACGGGTTTCCCTCAATCATGCCTACAGCGGACGCTACCGCCTGGGATGGATATTTAACCGGGATACAGGGCCTCTTCAGCCGTTTAACCTGGGTATTTACACGGTGACCAACGGGCGCCCGGAGTTTGAACCCAACACCATTAACATCGAAAAACGGTTCACTCCGCTTTTAGGGCTTAATATCAACTGGAAATCGAATTTGAGGACCAATATTCAGTATGAGCACAGCAAGCTGGTGAGCCTGGCCCTGTCGAACACCACGGTGACCGAGCGTCTTTCCAGGGGAGTGCGGCTGACCCTCAGCTATACCATCCGCGAATTCAAGATTCCCTTCTTCCCGCGTTTTGACAATGCGGTGGATTTGACCCTGAACGGTTCCTTCATTGAAGACACCGAGCAGAAATTCATCCTGGATTCCGACATCGACAACGTCTTGCAGTCGCGGCCGGAAGTGATCAACAGGGATCCCGACGCCTATGATTTCACACAGAGCTTTACGGAGGGACAGTCCCGCGTTAACGCCTCCGCGGTCATCGGCTACCGGTTTTCGCAGACCATCAAGGCGAACTTTGAGTACACCTTCAACAAGATCATCCCCAAGTCGTCGCTGGTCTATCCCCGCACCGACCACGACATCCTCTTCAACGTAATTGTGAGTATCCGTTCGAGCTAGGCTATGGGTTGCCGATTATAAAATGAATGTTTTTTGATTTACCGGGAAAAATTACTTCCTCAGGTAGGATGTAATTATCAGCCATCCGATACCGGTCGCCGAGAGTATGAGCATCAGCAAGGGCAGCCAGTCTCCATGGCGTGCATAGAAGGTCATTTCTGTTTTAACCGGCACCCGGTAACGAAAGGCGGTGCGGGTCCAATAGTCGGTTTCCACTTTCACACTCCCGTCCGGGGCGATGATACCGGAGATTCCGTTGTTGGCGCTTCGAACCACCCAGCGTCGGAATTCGAGAGCACGAAGCCGTGCGTAGGCAAAATGCTGGGAGTGTCCCCCCGTGTTGCCCCACCAGCCGTCGTTGGTGATGATGGTAATCAGGCCGGCCCCGTCGGTGACAAACTCGCGCACCCAGCCCGGAAAGACCGAGTCATAACAGACGAGGGCGGGGGTTGAGGTAGTTCCCACCCGGAAGCGGTCGTCGTCATATCCCTTGCCGTATCCCTGTATGCGGGCCCAGTCCACCAGCCCGAACAGATCCGCGGCATCCAGAAAATGGACGAAGGGGATGCGCTCCACGATGGGCACCAGGTTGAATTTTCTATACACCTCCATAGTGCTGTCGGGGTAGAAGCCGAGGGCCGAATTGTAGGCCAGGTAGGGGCGGTTTCCTCCCGGATTGGGGAGCCGGGGCGTACTGTCGTTCCTGAAATATTCGAAATAGGTGGTGCCCGAGATGATGGTGGCATTCCACTGTTGGGCCTGTTGTTTTAGCCGCGGCTTCAGGCGGTTGGCAAAAGAGTTTCCGGTAGCAGCGGATGATACATAGGGATAGAGGCCGTTTTCGGGCCATACCACCATGCGGGTGTTCTCGGTCCGTACCGAGTCGGTTAAGTCGGTAAGCAGGGTGAGTGCTGCAGCCGGACTGTTCAGTCCCCCGTAGTTTTGGTAGGAGTCGAAGTTGGGTTGCACGACGACCGCATCCAGTTTTTGATGGCCTTCGTTTTGAACGGATTGCAGCTGAACCAGGGAGAGAATGGGTAAGAGGGCGCCCACTGCAGCGGCTGCAAGGCCCATGTTGTTGCGCCCGGTGTGCCAGGCCTGGTAGGCAAGTGCGGAGACCAGCAGGACCCAGGCTGAGATGCCCAGATAGCCGGTAACCGAAATGTACTGCACCAGTTCCGGTACGTTGGCCCATGCATTACCCAGCGCCAGCCAGGGCCAGGCCAGGTCCCACTGGTGGTGGAGGTACTCGTAGCTGACCCAGAAGGCGGCCTGCAGGATGACGATGAGCCAGGTTTTGTCCAGTTTTTTCTGCACCCGGTGCTGGAGCATTATGGGGACGGTCATCACAGCCGCGTTGGCCAGAATGGCGGCAATCCCCCCGGCTACCGTTGCCATCACCAGCCAATAGGTGGTGATGATATTCCAGATGACCAGTGCCGGGTAGCTCCAGTAGGCCGCTTCCCGGGCCGTTGCACATAGATCTATCAGGCGGAATAGCAGTATGAAAGCAGGAAACACCAGGAAGGGGAAGGGCAGGGGCGGCCAGCTCAGGCCTAATAGTATCCCGATCGTAAGACTGATTACCCATTTCCTATTCCAAAACAACGGTGCTATAGTATTGAGTTTCATTTCGTCAATTTATAATAAATTTATCTTCCGGCAAGTCTCCTGCGCTTCCTTGCGGTTGCTTCGGCGACCGGACCAGCAGCTAATCCTTATACCCTTCGGGAGCTACAACCACTACCATTTCGCCCTTGATCTCCTTGCGGGATCCAAATTCTGCCTTGACCATGTCCAGCGGTCCCCGAACGACTTCCTCAAATTTTTTGGTCAGCTCCCGTGCCACGGCCACGTACCGTCGGTCGCCCATATACTTTTCCAGTTCGTCCAGCAGCTTAAGCAGCCTGTGAGGGCTCTCATAGATCACAAGCGTTCGGTCATCGCCGGCGATCTCCTGCAGCCGTTTTTGCCTTCCCTTTTTTTGAGGCAGGAATCCTTCATACACATATTTATCGCAGGGCAGTCCGCTGGCCACCAGCGCCGTGGTGGCCGCATCGGGCCCCGGGATGACGGTTACGGTATGTCCGGCTTTGTGGGTTTCCCGAACGGCCAGGAAACCCGGATCTGAAATGCCCGGCATACCTGCATCCGAGATGAGGGCCACATCCTGGTGGGCATCGAGCAGGTTCAGCAGATGCTCCACTTTGCGGTGTTCATTGTGCTGGTGAAAGGAAAATGTTTCCGTGTCAATACCGTAATGGTTAAGCAGTTTGGAAGAGGTGCGGGTATCCTCGCAGGCGATATGGTCTACCTCTTTCAAAATTTCCACCGCCCTTGCCGAGAAATCAGCCAGGTTACCGATGGGTGTGGCTACCAGGAAAAGAGTGCTCAAAACAGTTTAGGTTTAATTTGTTGATGGCTTGAATATACAAATGAAGAACGATTTTCGAATGTGGGCCATTGGCCACCACCAGGATACTATGCAAGAGGGGATGAAGATATAGTACAAAAAGCTTATTATCCCACTCAATTTAATTGCAATAACCAACATTGACTACATGGCGAATTTCAATCCATCCGGTATAAATCACATCACTATACGGGTAAACGATATTGAACGGGCTGAAGAATTTTACGGCGATATGCTGGGATTTGAGCTGGTAAGAAAAATGGGGCAGAGTATGTCGGTCTACAGGGTCGGCGAGGAAGATACCCTTGTACTGGTGGAGGCGGAAACCAGTTATGATCCCACATCCAGGGATTACCGCGTGGATCATTTCGGCTTTTACCTTGACTCGCCCGAACAGGTGGACGAGATAGCCGAATATTTTCGCGAGCAGGAAGTAACGGTATTAAGCGGGCCCGCCAACCGGAAAAGAGGGCGTTTTGTCTTTATTTCTGATCCTGACGGGAACATGATCGAGTTTTTCTACGAAGAGAACGAAGAGTGAATTTATTTAACCGCAATTCTGACACGAAAGGCAGCAGGAATTTCTGTGGCATGCTATTTGCTGTAATAAAGAACATGAATTATAAATCATTAGAATTACTAAGAAATACAGTTTATGAGCGAAGGAAACGGTGAAAATAAAGATAAGCAGCAGGAAACGGCCGGTGATCAGGATCGGGGGGAAGACACCCCAGCTGTAGAGGAGCAGAAGGAGGTCGAATCGATTTATGAGGATTACGAAAGGGAAGAACTCGTTGAATTGCTGAGATCCCGCGAGCAAAAAATTGAGGTACTCGAGCAGGAGCTTGAAGATCAGAAGAATGCCTTGCTGAGAAAAGCGGCGGAATTGGAGAACTACCGGAAAAGGGTGAAAAAGGAACGCAGCCAAGTGTATGAGATGGCCAAGGCGAATGCACTGGAAGATTTCCTGAATATTAATGATGACCTTCATCGGACGTTGCAGGCTTCCGACGATCTGGATGTACCCCAGACATTCCTGGACGGGGTAAATCTCGTTGCCAACAAGTTTGAAGAGATATTGAAAAAACACGGGGTTGAACGTATTGACCAAAAAATGGTCCCCTTCAATGTCGATCTGCATGATGCCATGATGCGGCGAAAGCCGGACGACGACAGTATTGAAAGCGATATGGTGCTTGATGTGATTGAGAACGGCTATCGGATCGGCGACCGAACCATTCGTCATGCCAAAGTAATTGTAAGCGAATAAAAACCACCTTCATACATGTCTAAACGCGACTACTACGAAGTTCTTGGTGTCTCCAAGGATGCGAGCCAGGATGAAATCAAGAAAGCCTACCGCAAAAAGGCGATGAAATTCCATCCCGACCGCAATTCGGACGACCCGGATGCCGAACGGAAATTCAAGGAGGCTTCCGAGGCGTATGAGGTCTTAAGAGATGAGCAGACCCGGCAACGTTATGACCAGTTTGGCCACAGGGGTGTTGACGGAGGTTTTAACGGCGGTGCCCATGGTTTTGAGAATGTTGGCTTTGAAGACATCTTTAGCCGGTTCAGCGAAATTTTCGGAGGTGACCTGGGAGATATGTTTGGCGGGGGACGCGGCCGTTCACGGGGACGCCGTTCACCCGGCCAGCCGG
Source organism: uncultured Balneolaceae bacterium (assembly GCA_964423345.1). Taxonomy (GTDB): domain Bacteria; phylum Bacteroidota; class Rhodothermia; order Balneolales; family Balneolaceae; genus CAYREV01. The sequence continues at coordinate 75,886 of CAYREV010000010.1, forward strand.
GATCCGACATGAAGCTTCGGGTCAAGCTATCGCTTGAAGAAATTGCTTTCGGAGCGGAAAAGAAGCTGAAAGTCAAAAAGCATGTAGTTTGCGACCAGTGTAACGGTACCGGGGCCGAGACCGAAGATGATTTCCAGACCTGCGGCACCTGTAACGGCATGGGCGAAGTCCGCCAGGTCCACAAGACGATGCTCGGGCAGATGGTCAATGTGCAAACATGCCCCGAATGCCAGGGAGACGGACGGATCATTACCAACCGCTGCAGCACGTGCAGTGGCGAAGGCCGATACAAGGGAGAGGAAACAGTCAAGGTCAACATCCCTTCCGGGGTCTCCAAAGGCAACTATATTACCCTACGCGGCAAAGGCAATGCGGGACGCCGGGGCGGCGATGCGGGCAATCTCATTGTCCTGATTGAAGAGAAGGAACATGAGCACTTTGAGCGGGAGCAGAATGACATCTATTACGACCTGGTGCTGAGTGTGCCCGATGCCATCCTGGGAACCGAAGTGCAGATACCGACGCTTAAAGGCAAGGCTAAAGTCAAAATTGACGAGGGCACCCAGCCGGGGCGCTTGCTCAGGATGAAAGGGAAAGGGATCCAGGGCCTGAATAATGCAGGCATCGGTGATCAGTTCATCCGCGTCAATGTCTATATTCCCGAGGACCTGTCGGACGAGGAGCTGAAACATGTAGAGGCGCTGCGCGGCAAGGAAAACTTCGACGCCTCACAGAAGGAGGATACCGGCAAGGGCTTTTTCTCCAAGATCAAGGATGTGTTCAGCTGATAGCAGATCACATGTATCGGTTTTGATCATTGCCTCATTCCAGGTGCTTCCACCGAAGATCTTCAGTCAACAGCTGCCGCAGGGCCATTTTCAGTATATGATTGCTCTTTAGAATACCGCCGCAATAGCGAGGCTCGGTGGCAATGGTGATGCCTTCCAGACGGGGAAACAGGTGCCGAAAGAGGGGGGATTCCCCGTCGATGACTTCACCGATCTCCCGGTCCCCATATATGTGCACATCTTTTAGTTGATGCGACTGCACTTTGCCTTTCACGAAGAAATCCAGGTCGATATCCAATATCCAGGCACCATCCTTTTTCAGAACTCCATCCTCAAAATCCCGGAGGTTGGTGAATTCCCGAATACGGTGGCGATTCCCGTAGCTGTCGGTAAAGTCGGATTCCTGTGGTGTCCCATAATTTTTGAGCAGGCAGACATCCCCGACCAGGTTGAGATAGGCGGCTGAGAGCAAGTGGCTGTCGTTATGGGTGTCAAGGTCCGACCACATGAATTCAGCTATCTCCTTCGGATCTGACAGGTCGAGTTCGTCGAGCTCATCCCGGGCTTTTGCCGAAGGCGGGGCCAGGTCGCGATGCCAGTCGATAGTAGCCAGGGAAGGTGCACTGTCACGGTTCCCGAATTCCTTCCACCGGTTCCAGAAATAGAAGGCAAACCGGTGCTCCTTGAATATGGCTATCTCCAGCTCTTTAGGTTCCTCTCCACCGGGATGAGGCAGTTGTTCAAGGTAGGTGCCCGGGGGCATCAATGTCGTGGTATCCGGATGTTCATGCATGGTGTCGCGGCTTGGGCGTTTGATTCCCTGCTAAATAATCAGTGTATGCAACAAATACAAGAAGAGGGCAGCGGGCAGAAGATAGGGGAGTGCTCCCGTCAGGAGCAGGGAATACCTGCAGATACATTGGGATCTCTGCTGTCCTACAGCTTTCGCCCCATATAAAGATGGTCTCTATAGGTGTCTTTAAAGTGGATGCCGTCGGGTATGCGCCCGTATTCTTCGAAGCCGAACTTTTCCAATAACCCCCTGCTTAGCTCATTGCCCGAAACCAGGATGCCCACCACTATGCGGAAAGAGGTTTCCCGGAGGAAATCCATGGCCTTCTGCATCAGGGCGGTGCCAATACCCTGCCCATGGTGGTGGAAGTCGACATAGTAGCTTATCTCCGCTACCTCATCCAACGCCTCGCGCCCCGCCCGGTAGGGGGATACCGACACCCACCCAAGTACCCGATTGCTGTCGTCCGCCGGATGATACACCAATACGGGGAACCGGTCCGGGTCATGATTCTCAAACCATTTGGTGCGGTATTCCATGGATACGGCATTGGTGTGGGCGGTGCACAATCCCTCCTCAACCGCCTGATTGTAGATGGCGTTGATCTGTGGGAGGTCGTCCGGCTGTGCTGTTCTGATCATAATGAATATTTTTGGAGCGGGGGCTTTGGCTAATGATCTTCAGCCCGTTCGGCCAGTTCAAACCACCGCTCCGTTTTTTCTTCCAGGGTGTCGGTAATGCTGCTATAGTCGGCCGACTTCTGCTGCAGCTCTTCGTGGTCCAGTTTTCCGCTGCTCATTTCCTCTTCCAGGCCCTGTTTCTCCTCTTCCAGGCTGGCAATTTCCTTTTCAAGCTTGCGGTATTCCCGGCGTTCGTTATGGCTGAGCCTTCTGCTGCCGTTTCCGGAGCGGTTCCCATCTTTCTCCCCGGAAGACGCCTTCCTGTTTTCATTGCCGGCAGGTTGTGGGTTGTTTGCCTCTTCGATCTCCCTGATTTCACGGTATTCTTCGTAAGTGCCATGGTGGCTCCTGATCTTGCCGTCTCCTTCAAAAACCAGGTAATGATCCACCAGCTTGTCCATAAAGAAACGGTCGTGTGAGACGATGAGCAGGCAGCCGCCGAAACCCTTCAGAAACTCCTCCAGCTTGTTTAGGGTGAGGAGGTCCAGGTCGTTGGTAGGCTCGTCGAGAATCAGGAAGTTCGGGTGCCTGAGCAATACCAGCATGAGTCCGAGCCGCCTTTTCTCACCGCCGCTGAGTTTGGCTACGGGCGTATACTGCATCTCGGAAGTAAACATAAAGTGCTCCAGAAACTGTGAGGCGGATATTTTTCGGCCGTCCGACAGCTCTATCACTTTGGCTACCTCTTCAATTATGTCAATGACGCGCTGGCCTTCTTCAAATTCCAGCTGGTCCTGCCGGTAATGCCCGAATACCACCGTTTCACCGGTGCGTATCTTTCCCGAATCGGCCGGTTCCTCCCCGGTGATGACGTTCAGGAAGGTGCTTTTACCGCTTCCGTTCGGGCCGATGATGCCGATGCGCTCGCCTCTTTCGAAAGTGTAGGTAAAATCGTCAAGGATGACTTCCTCTCCGTAGCTTTTAGAGACTTTTATCAGTTCCAGGATCTTGCCGCCCAACCGCTGCATATCCATCTGTAGACGTAGGCTGGGGTCGTCCCGCCCGCTCTTGACCTGTTCGCTGATCTCCTTGAAATCGTCAACGCGGGCCTTGGATTTACTGGTTCGTGCCTTGGGAGATCGGCGCATCCATTCCAGTTCTTTTTTGTAGAGCTGTTTGGTCTTATGGGCCTCCCTGCGTTCGATTTCATGCCGTTCGGATCGCTTGGCCAGGAAGTAGCTGTAGTTGCCCTTGTGATGGTAGAGCTTTCCCTCGTCCAGTTCCATAATGTGATTGCATACACGGTCGAGGAAATAACGGTCGTGTGTCACCATCAGCAAAGTGATATGACTTTGTTGCAAGTATCCTTCAAGCCACTCAATCATGTCGAGGTCAAGGTGGTTGGTAGGTTCATCAAGAATCAGCAGGTCGGGATTGTCCAACAGCACAAAGGCGAGGGCCACCCGTTTTCGCTGGCCACCCGACAGGTCGCCTATAGACTGGTCGAGATCATGAATATTCAGCTTGCCGAGCACCTGCTCAAGCCGCTGCTCGTAATCCCAGGCATCGGCGGCATCCATGGCGGCGGCCGCCTCTTCAAAAGCCTTTCGGGTCTCGGGATTGAACTCCTCCGCCTGCCTTCGGGCCGCCTCCTCGTAGTTTCTGGCCAGCTGTACCATTTCAGAGTCGCCCTGCGAGATATACTCGCTGATGGTCATATGTACATCCAGCTCGGGTTCCTGTTCCAGGAAATCGATATCAATGCCCTTGGCTTTCATCACCTTGCCTTCGTCGGGCACCTCGCGGCCGGCCAGTATCCGCAGCAGCGTAGATTTACCGGTACCGTTTTGGGCAATAAGAGCCGTTTTATCGCCATTTGAGATGCCAAAGGTAAGCCCTTCAAAGAGAATCTTGTCTCCATAGTTTTTGGAAAGATTTTCAACCGAAAGGTAGGTCATTCGTAATCAGGGATGTAGGATTTTTCAAATAAGGGATTAGGGATACCGATGCAATTTTATAAACAGTTTAAGATAGGGAATTTAAAGCCGGCAATCATTCTCCTGCACACTTTCAGATATGGTTGTTAAGTCGTATCCTTGGGTCATGTTCAGACGCAGGCCTCCCAAAAGTGAAGAAATCCATGTCGGCGATATTGCCATTGAAGTGGTGCGCAAAGAGGTAAAGAATATTAACATGCGGGTG
>CAYREV010000010.1:80388-84044 GCA_964423345.1 uncultured Balneolaceae bacterium
CCTCGACTCCTCAGCCATGGCTTCGTGGTATTCGGTGAGTTTGCCGGCCAGCGTTTCATCATCGGTAGAGAGAATACGGGCCGCCAGCAGTCCGGCGTTTTTAGCCTTGCCGATGGCCACCGTAGCAACAGGCACGCCGTTCGGCATCTGTACGATGGAATAAAGGCTGTCGAGTCCGCTCAGGGTACTGGTCTTGACGGGGACACCGATGACGGGAAGGGTGGTATGGGCTGCGGTCATTCCGGGAAGGTGCGCCGCACCGCCGGCTCCGGCGATAATGATTTTCAGGCCTCTTTCACGGGCTGTTTTCCCATACTGGGCCATCATATCGGGGGTCCGATGTGCCGAGACCACCTTTTTTTCATAGGGAATACCCAGTTGAGCGAGTATCTCGCAGGCTTCTTTCATGGTGGGCCAGTCGCTGTCGCTGCCCATGATCACGCCGACGAGGGGATTATTATTGTCCATAATAAGTAATAATTACTGGTGAAATTTACTCGTTACTTTATAAATTCAATAATAACGATTTTAAATGTTGAATTTTGAATGTTAAATGGTCTGTAAATCAACATAGAGAATTTAATATTGCATTAGATGCTGATTCCCTGCGTCAATTTTCGCGCTTTTTCATAGATCTCCCCCATCTTTTCTCCCAGCAGCGTATAGTGCGCCATCTTGCGGCCGGGTTTGCTGTCGAGCTTGCCGTACACATGCAGGTGCCCGTCGGTCGCTTCCAGGGCAGTCGCTGAAATATCCACTTGTGCATCCCTTCGATGGGTGCCCAGCAGGTTGATCATGGCTACCGCGGGCGCCCTTAAGGCCGGCGAGCCCAGGGGCAGGCCCATAACTGCACGCACGTGGTTTTCAAACTGGGAGGTTACACATCCTTCAATGGTATAATGTCCCGAATTATGCGGCCGGGGTGCCGACTCGTTCAGCAGCACTTCCCCGTCGGTGGTTAGAAAAAATTCGTAGGCAAAGATGCCCTTGCCGTCTATGGCTTCGGTGGCTTTGAGCGCCAGCTCTTTCGCTTTGCTGCGAATGCTTTCATCGACCGGGGCCGGGGACTTTACCGCCACGCAAATATGATTTTCCTGCACGGTTTCGCAGCAGGGGTATACCACATGGCCCGTCTCGTTACGTGCAACCTGAACGGCCAGTTCGTGAGTAAAATCGACAAAGGCCTCGGCCAGGATATCGTGTCCCTGTTCGCCGCCGAGGGCCTCGAAAGCCTCCAGGGCTTCTTCCGGGTTTTCGACCGTTTTGTTGCCGTAGCCGTCATATCCCCCTTTGGAGGATTTCAGCATGTAGGGCCACCCGTGCTGATCGCCGAATTCCCGCAGGTCGCCTTCCCCGGCAACCAGCGCATAGGGGGTGACGGGGATGCCCGCCTTCTCAAAGGTCTGTTTCTCAATCAGCTTGTTTTCGATAAGCGCAAAGCTTTCGGGCGAGGGATAGATGGGGGTCCCGCTCCGGGTCTCTACTTCCTGGAGGATTTCAGAGTCAATGAATTCATTTTCGAGCGTAAGCACGTCACAGCTGACGGCGAATTCAGCCAGGTCAGCCACCGAGCTGAAGTCGCCCGAAATAGAATGGGGGGTCATAAACTGCACCGGTTCGTTTTCCGGCCGGTCGGAGAAGACGCCCACCTGTATGCCGTATCTAAAAGCCTGCAGGGCCGACATGCGGGCCAGCTGGCCGGCGCCCAGGAAGCCGAGCCTGAATTTAGCCGATAAAGAATTTTTGTCCATCAATCTGTGGTTTGCTTAAGATTTCAGGCTGAACTTAAGCATTATTCAAATGGGAATTAAGGGCCGGTTGTCGTATACTGAATATTAAAATTTTGAAATATAATGGTAATTTATTGATCGGCTTGGTAATGTCCGTCTGTTAAAAGTAAACAGTATGGGTAGGGGTTAAAGGTTATTAACACACTACGGGGACAAATTGAGTGCGATTTTAAAAACTGCATCCATGGGACATGAATATCCGACCGGGTCTTTGAGGCCATTTCTGAAGCAGGTGTCGGACTTGCGGAAGTTTCGTGAACAAAACGACGACCGTTTCCAAACGCTGACCGGCAGAGAAGTGGAAGTGTTGACGTTACTCGCCGAGGGATTGAATAACCCTGCTATCGCAGAAGAGCTGGACATCTCCCGGGCGACCGTGCAAAATCACCGGGCGAAGATAAGGGATAAGCTGGGAATTAGCAGCCAGGTCGGATTTGTGAAATATGCGCTGGCTTATGAACTGATATCGTTTTAGCTATAAATATATTATGGGTTATCTAACAGAAAAAGAGCTGCTGGATCGTTTTGAGTACTATACGCTGCAACTGGAAGCACGGCTGATGGAGGGGGAAGACTTTTACAATATTGCGGATCAGATCCCCTATACGGCTCATCTCAACAATGCGAAAACACTGGAAGTGGTTCATACCAACAAGACCCATGCAAGGGTTACGGGTTTCCACCTGGATGAGATCCGGGAGATGGGCATGGAGTACCTGGATAACCATGTCCACCCGGACACAATGGATTCCGTTGGAGACCTGATAAAAACCTACACTGGAATAGACCATCATAAGACGTTTTCATTTGCCCAGTATGTGAAGCTTCATCAAGACAAGGATTATTCACCTCTCATCACCTTTACCAAAACGACAAAGCTTCCCGGGGGACTGGTGGTGTGCATATCTCCCCAGCCGGAAGATTTCGGTTCTATGTCACCAAAGATGGAGCAGGTGGTTAAAATGGACGAGTTCAAACTGAAACACTTCAAGCGATTTCAGCAGCTTACCGAACGGGAAGTAGAGGTATTGTCCCTTTTGGCTAATGGCTATAACAATCCGGGAATTGCCGAGCAGCTTTTTCTCTCCCGAAGCACTGTCGAAACCCACCGAAAGAACCTGAAGCGCAAGCTGGAATTAAACTCCTTCCGCGACCTTATGCGCTATGCTTTTGCTTTCAATCTGGTTGAGGTGTAAGGGCCGGAGGCAGATCACGGATGATGCTGATTGAGCAGGTTTTTACAGAATAAATATTATAACCTCAGTATATATTGGCTGCACTCCAAGTATTCTTTTCACGATCCATTTCAACTCCTGGCGCCTGCCCCCAAATTAAAAATAGCCTTACCCTGCTATTCCGGTCTTCTGCCATACGGTCTTCCGTCCTCGGTCTGCGATCAATAAGAAATACTTTCTATCTGCAACTTTCTACTTTCTGCTAATTAAATACCCAACCTTGATCATGTATGCCATCCGGCAAGTGGGTTAATTGCCATGGCAATAATACCTGTATACAGCCTGGTAGGTGGGCTGGCAACCTAAAACAAGGGAATGAAGAAGAAAAGAAATCCCCGAAATGGGAAGGCCGAAGTAAAAACGGATGTATCAAGCCTGGAGCAATTTGCCCAAAAGTACAGTACGGCATTCAGTACGCTGAGCGAGCTCGAAATTGACTTGCTTACGCTCATAGCCCGTGAATTGGATGAGGAAGAAATTGCTGAAGAACTCCGGATTTCACCGGCAATATTGGGTCGGCGCAAGCAAGGCCTGCAGGAAAAACTTTCCATCAAGAGCCGGGCCGATTATATCAAATTCGCCCTGGCTTTCGGACTTATCTCATTCTGATTGGTGAGAACTTTAAAGACTG
>CAYREV010000011.1:0-64037 GCA_964423345.1 uncultured Balneolaceae bacterium
GGCCTTTACCGACACATATCATTAAAAAAAAAATAATCTTAAAAATTTTAGCCCATATAAACAAAATGCCGGGCACCTACCTTCCGGTGAAGGAGGAATATTTGGAAATTATAAACGACTCGCTGCATTCACAGAAAATGTTAATAAAGTTGGAATGGAGGTGGCCGATGCATTTGATTTGGCTGGTCTGAAACAAACCCTGAGTTTTATTTCCACCACAACCAAATACGCAGCTCAAAATCAACCTCAGAAAAATCAGCAGCAGCCTGCATTTAACAATCCCATCGGAGGGCAAAATAAGGGTGGAAGTGGAGATGAGAATGCCTTAATAGGCACATGGAGTTCCTCAAGCGGAAGCGTTGAATTTAAAGGCGATGGAACCGGGCAAATGATGCTAAAAAATTTGAACAGCAATTCCCCATGTCCCGAGGGAAGTATCACCAAATTTAACTGGAGCGTTTCGAATGAGAGGCTAAGTTTGGAATATACCTCCATGTCTATCTGCGGGGAATCACAACCTACTCCCGAACCGGATGCCCCCAAGAGTTTTAGTATAGAAGGAAATATGTTGAATTGGGCGGGTGTAAGTTGGTCTCGTAATTAGAGCTATAGCCAACTCCCTCTTGCCAGTTTAAAAATTGTTTGCTTAAAGAAAATTCGAGTTTGAATTGTATCCTAGCCCAAAAAGACCAAAATGAATAAACCAAAGGTGTTAAATTGAAATTCAATACTGCAAGCTGTTTCGTTGCCCCTAAGGGCCGAATTTAGTGTCTGTTGAATGATGGGATTCACTGAATTAGACATCATAAATTCCGCCCGGTCCCACGCTTCCAAGCCCTGCGGTTCACCGAGTCGCGGGGCTTTTTTGAAAAGTTTTTCACTCTGTTAACAGGTGAGAACCCCACCCAATCCGTATTTCAAAAACCTTCGTATTTACTCCCACACCCCGGCCCGGAGAAAAGACAGCGAAAAAATAATTAGGAAACATTAAGATTTTTTAATATTATTCATTAGAGAATTTTAATATTTCTCTCAAAAAACGGCTTAACTCCATTTAAAGACTGCTTTAGCATTTAGGTATATGAACAGAAAAGAATCAAAAAGGGTACTCATTGTCGAGGATGATATGTTGCTTTCTCTCGTAGAGGAACGGCTTATCCAGAAGCTGGGCCATACCGTTGTAGGTAAAACAGGCTCGGCCGAAGAGGCAGTTAAGAAAGTGGAAGAGCTGGATCCGGATATTATTATCATGGATATCGTCCTGAAAGGCGAGATGGACGGCATCGATGCCATGCAGGAGATCCGGAAGACTTCCGAAGTACCGGTCATATACCTGTCGGGCAATTCCGACCGTTTTAACTACGAGCGGGCGCGGAAAACCGATTTCACCGATTACCTGGTAAAACCTATCACCAGCAACGACCTGAAAGCACCCCTGCTGAAAGCGTTCGGTGAAAATGGTGAAGAAGAGATTACCGATCATTCGCTTTCACGCAGCAAAAGATCACAGCTGAACAAGACGGCCTAGGAGTCTGTCGGAAGTAGCTAAACCTACTGCAAAAGCGTCAGATTTTCGTAACGATTTCCTACCTCCGACAGACTCCTGGAAGTTATTTCATATTGACGACCACGTGTCCCACCTGTTGTCCGTCAAGAATGGTTGAAATCTCCTTTTCCAACTCCTCCAGCGTACACTCCCGGTTTATGTAGTCTAATCGTTCGTTTTTCCACTTGCCTGCAAGCATGTCCCATATCTTTTTGCGCATGGGCATCAGGCAGCGTCCGGAATCGATGCCCATCAGGCTTACTCCCTTCAGGATGAATGGATAGATGCTGGTGGAAAGCTCCCCGCCCAGCACGTTGCCGCAGCAGGCCACGGTACCGTTATGGCCGGCCTGCCGAAGCACCGCATCAAGCATCTTGCCGCCCACCGTATCGATAGCCCCGTCCCAGCGGCTGCTTAGCAAGGGGCGCGAACTGCCGGGGTACACCGTGTCACGATCGATTACCTCATCCGCCCCTATAGAGCGCAAAAACTCATGTTGATCCTCTTTGCCAGTGGCAGCAATTACGGTAAACCCTTCGGCATCAAGCAGTGAAACAGCCAGGCTGCCCACACCCCCTGTGGCTCCGGTTACCAGCACGGGTCGGCCGCCGGGCCGGGTCCCGTTTCCCAGCAGCTTAAGTACCCCGTAGCCCGCCGTAAATCCCGCGGTGCCGTACATCATGCTTTCTTTAAGTGTCAGCGAATCGGGCAGGGGAACGATCCAATCGCCGGGGACGCGGATATACTGCCCGAAACCGCCCGAAGTGTTTTCCCCGAGATCGAAACTGGTCACGATTACCGGCTCGCCTTCACGGAACCGGTTATCGCCGCTCTCTTCCACCACGCCGGCCGCATCAACGCCCGGGGTATGGGGATAGTTCCGGGTCACCCCCTTGTTACCGGAAGCCGACAAGGCGTCCTTGTAGTTGAGGGCCGAAAAGTGAACCCGGATCAATACCTCGTTGTCGGGAAGGCTCTCGACGGTGCGGTCGGTGATCCCGCGACTGAAGGTGCCGTCGCTTTCTTCGGTGACAACCAGAGCTTTGAAAGTTTGGGATGACATATCAGTTGAAAATTTTCTTTAGCCATTTGAGATTGCTTCCGTAGGGTGCATAGCGGATGGGGATGTCGATCCAGGTCGGTTTTTTAACAATGCTTTTGGCGGAAGAAAAAGTTTCGAAGCTGTATTTGCCATTGTAGTTGCCGAAACCGCTATTGCCGATGCCGCCGAAGGGGAGGTTGGGATTGCCGAGGTGAACCAGGGTGTCGTTGATGCACCCGCCCCCGAAAGTAGTTTGTTCAACCACTTTTTGCCGGGTGTCTTTGTCAGCCGTAAACAAGTAGAGGGCCAGGGGGCTCGGTTTGCTGTTGACGGTTTCGATGACTTCCTCCACTTCATCGAATACGAGGACGGGAAGAATGGGCCCGAAGATCTCCTCCTGCATGGCGGGATGATCCCAGTCTATATCGGTAAGGATGGTGGGTTCTATGTAGAGTGTCTCCGCATCGGAGTCGCCTCCGATAATATGGGCGCCGTCGGCAAGGTAGCCGGTCAGACGGTCAAAGTGGTCCCGGTTAATAATACGGCTGTAGTCGATACTCGCCTTGGGTTCCGGACCGAAAAAGGACTCAAGTTGCTCAACAAGGTGGCCTATAAAAGCCTCCCGGGCGACCCGTTGCACATAGACGTAATCGGGAGCCACACAGGTTTGCCCCCCATTCATAAACTTTCCCCAGGCCAGCCGGCGGGCGGCAATCTCCAGGTCGGCCGTCTTGTCGACGATGCCCGGAGATTTGCCCCCCAGTTCCAGGGTAACCGGGGTGAGCTGTTCGGCTGCCTCCCTCATAATGATTTTGCCCACCCGGCTGCTGCCGGTAAAGAAAATATAGTCGAGCGGTTGATCCAGCAATTCCCGGGTGGTGTCGGCATCGCCTTCGACGACGGCGAGGAAGCCGGGGTCGAAGTTACCGTTGACCAGCTCGGCTATCACCCTTGAACTGTGCGGAGCAATTTCGGATGGCTTGATAAGGGTGGTATTGCCCGCGGCGATGGAGCCCAGGGCGGGAGTTAGGGATAGATTGATCGGGTAGTTCCAGGCACCGATGACCAATGCCACACCGTAAGGCTGGCGATAGATATAGTTTGCCGAGGGAAAGTTGAAGAGGGAGCCGCGTACCCTTTTGGGCCGGGCCCATTTTTTCAGGTGTCTGACCATATGGTCAATTTCCGCATAGACTTGGCCGATATCCGTACCATAAGTCTCGAAGGGCGGTTTGCCGAAATCTTCCCGCAGAGCTTCATAGATTTCGTTTTCATGTTGTTTCAGCGTAGCCTTAAGCTGCTTCAGCATCTTCAGCCGGTAATAGACGTCACGGGTGGCTCCCGACTGGAAATAGCGATGTTGGTCTTCTACAAGTCCGGCTATGTCACTCATCTTGTTGATCTCCCTTAAATGTTTTCATGGATTCGTACACTCTGAATATTTTGCCTGCCACAAAATCGAACATTGGCCGGGGCAGGATGCCTTTTAGGAATGGGACCAGCTTGACCATGAAAGGTTCCCTCAGAAACACCCGGTCGGATTCGACGGCCGCCATAATCTTTTCTGTTATGGTGTCGGGCTGCAGGTAGGGGGTGAGCAGGGGTGCCCGGGCCCCTTCAAACATTCCCGTGTCAATGAAACTCGGTTGCACCGTGGTAACGCGCAGTTTGCCGGGCATCTGTTCCAGTTCCAGGCGGAGCGAGTCGGACCATCCCGAAACGGCCCACTTCCCGGCTGCATAGACGCTCATTCCGGGATTGGCCATAAGTCCCGCCGCCGAGGCGATATTAACGATATGGCCCGATGCCTGGTCGATCATCCCGGGCAGGAAGGCCTTTGCAACCAGCAAGGGGCCTGTAATATTGACTCCAATGGCATGTTCAATTTCGTCGGGGGACTGATCCCGGAACGGTTTGCCGGTAACAATAGCCGCGTTGTTGAAGAGGATATCCACCGGCCCCCACTGATCCAGGATCTTGTTGGCCACAGAAGATACCTGGGAGGAATTGGAAACGTCGACGGTGAAAAGGTGAACCGACCCCTCGCAGCCTGCGGCCTCCTCATTCAGGCGGTTCATAGCTTTGGAATCGGTATCCCATATGATGAGATGGCGGGCCCCGGCCTCCAGGGATTTAAGGGCCAGCCGCCTGCCCAATGCACCCGCGCCGCCGGTTATCAGAACGTTTTTCCCTTTGAATGAGCTCATCGATACTTAATGGTTAAAAAGCTGGAAGTTATCTACAGCAACAGTAATGTAACAGAAATGAGATTCAAATTCGGAGCGGAGCAGAAATATTTTGTTTTATCCCCAAACTTGCTTCTATTAACTTTTTCCACCCAGATAATCAGTAGCCGGAATGGACGAGCAAGAACAACAAAACCTGCAGGAGCGGCTGGACAGGCTCGAAAAGAGGGTCGAGCAGCTGGAAGGCAAACGGACGGAAGGGAAGGATTCCCTGACGGTAAGCCTCGATGAAGGGGAAGGCCCCTACGAGGCCCCTCCGGAAAGCGGCAGTGAACGGAAAGCGGAAGGCTCATCTCTGCAAAAGGTGTTGCTGTCGGGTGAGAGCTGGCTTAACCGCATCGGCATCGCCCTGCTACTGCTGGGAGTGGTTTTCCTGTTTAAGTATTCGGTGGACCAGGGCTGGCTGGTGCCTCCGGTCCGCAGCCTGATCGGCCTGGGCATCGGACTGCTTCTCTTTACCGCCGGCCTCTACCTGGACAAAGTTCAATCTCCTATCAAACAGATCTGCCTGGGCGGGGGAATAGGCGTATTTTACATTACCGGTTTCGCGACCTTCCAACTGTACGCTTTTGTCTCTTCTCCGGTGGTCTGGGCCTTCATGATCATCGTCACCATACTGGCTATCTCCCTCTCCCTGCAACAGGACGAACCCATACTGTCGGTGGTGGGTGTGTTGGGGGGATTGGGCACTCCCTTTATGCTGTATACCGGGAGCGGCAGCCTTGCTTCGCTCATCATCTATACCGCGCTGATCCTTTCTGCATCCTCTGCCATCTACCTGGTAAAGGGCTGGGTCTCCCTACTTTGGGCGATGGTTGCGGGTGGATGGCTGGTGATGCTTGCCGGATTTTACAACAGCCTGATAGATGTGTTGGAACCGGTGTGGGCCGACCGGTTTTCGCTTCAGGCCGGTATACTGTTGTGCCTGGCTTCGTTCTGGGTGGTGCCCATGGTACGCGAACTGGGATTGAAAAAAGGCAGGATCCCTTTTGGGGCGGATGTTTCAAAGGAGGGATATGAGAGCGCCCCGTCGGCGCGTATCGCAGCACTTGTTATACCGGTGCTGGCTTTCCTCTATTCCATGGCCCTGTGGGAGCTCACGGCCGAGGCTTGGGGCGTAATAGCGCTGGCGTTCAGTATGGTTGTAGGCTATCTCTACCTGCCGCTGCGCAATGAGGGACTGGAAAAACTGGCATCCATTCACGGTTTCGGGGCCCTGGTACTGCTGACCATCTCTTTTTACCTGCTGCTGGAAGGAGACCTGCTGTTTGTGGTACTGGCCCTGGAAGGGCTGGGCCTGAGGATACTTGCCGACCAGACCGGCGACAGCAAGATATCACTGGGATCGCATGTACTGATGGGAGCGGTGGGAATGTGGCTGCTCGAGGACCTTACCGTTTCGATCGCCGGCACCATGCCCATACTCAACATGTCATCTCTCACACAGTTGACTATTATCGGTATCGGGGGATTGGCTATACCCTCGTGGATCAGGGAGCAGAGCGGCAAGGGTACGTATCGCTTTGCCGCGCACCTGGCGTTGCTGGGGTGGTTCTACAGTGAACTGCATCACCTGGACAACGGGCAGGCGTACATCTCACTATGCTGGGGAGCCTATGCCCTGGGGCTGCTGGTCATCGGAATAGTGAACAGGCTGGAAATGATACGGATGGCAGCTATAGGTACCATATTCCTGGTCGTGGCCAAACTGTTTTTCGTGGACCTTTCCAAACTGGAGGCCATTTGGAGAATCCTGCTGTTTATCGGTTTTGGCGGCGTGCTGCTTATTATCAGCTACTACCTGCAAGAAAAACTACTGGACCATTCCGAAAGAGAATGATTAGTTAACATTCGGCAATGTTGAGAATCCTGCTCTGTATTGGAATTCTATTGAGGTTGAACGTTGCCAAAGTCAGGAAGGGCGTACCGAATGAAAACAGGAACACAAACCACTAAAAGGAATAGGATATAATAGGAGGTCGGAAGCTTTTCCCTCTTATTTTAAACCTTTAATAACAGATGAATAAAGAAACGGTGAAACAAGCGATGAAAAGAATATTGAGTCTATTGGTTACAGCATTGATGATAACCGCATGCGGCGGACAAAGTGCCGTTGAAAAAGCGGCCGAAACCATTACCGAACAGTCGCTGATGAAACATGTGGAAGTGTTGTCTTCCGATGAATTTAAGGGCCGGGCTACGGGAACCGAAGGAGAGGAGAAGACCGTCGATTACCTGGTCGGGCAGTTTAAGGAGTTCGGACTGGAGGGCGGCATGGAAGACGGAAGCTACATACAGGAGGTGCCGCTGATCGGGCAGAAGACCGGCCGGGACGCCGTTGTCAGTATCACATCGGGCGGCGAGACGGTCCATCGTTTTGATTACTATGAGGATTTCATGGCCTGGCCCAGCAACCTGGAGGAGCAGGTGGATATCAACGAGGCGGAGCTGGTCTACGTGGGTTACGGCATACAGGCGCCCGAGGAAAGTTGGGACGATTTCAAGGATACGGATGTCAAAGGCAAGATACTGGTGGTCAAAAACAACGATCCCAACAAGAAGGAAGATCTCTTTAAGGGGGAGACGAGGCTCTACTACGGACGCTACGACTATAAGTTTGAGAAAGCCCGCGAGATGGGAGCGGCCGGTGTGCTGGTCATTCACACAACCCCCTCGGCCGGATACGGCTGGAGTGTGGTGGCCAACAGCTGGAGCCGTGAGCGTTTCTACCTGCGGGGTGACGAGACGATGAGAGATTCGCCTGTGAAATTCAACGGCTGGCTTACGAAGGAGTCCGGCGAGAAGCTCTTCAGCAGCGCGGGGCTGAAGCTGGAAGAGCAGCTTGCCGCGGCCGAGTCGAGGTCATTTGAACCGGTGCCGCTCGAAGGCTTGCACCTGAGTCTTGAGCTGCATGCCGACTACCGGGAGCAGAACGCCAAGAATGTGCTGGCGGAGATTCCTGGCAGCGACCCCGAGCTTAAAGAGGAGTATCTGGTATTTACGGGACACCACGACCACCTGGGGGTGACCCAGCCGGTGGAGGGCGACTCCATTAACAACGGTGCGCTTGACAACGCAGCGGGCATCAGCTCCCTGCTGAATATGGCCCGGGCCTACAAGCAGGTGGACGACAAGCTGAAACGAAGTGTGCTTTTTCTGCTGGTGGGTGCCGAAGAGGTGGGGCTGCTGGGCTCCAAATACTGGGCTTCCCATCCGACGGTCCACCCCGGGAAAGTAACGGCCAACATCAACCTCGACGGGATGAATGTGTACGGCAAGACGAAGGATATCGTACTGGTGGGCTACGGACGCAACAGTGTCAGCGATGTCATCGAGAAACATGCAGAGAAGAAAGGGCGTACGGTGAAGCCGGATCCGCACCCCGACCGAGGTTACTTTTACCGGTCGGATCATTTTTCACTGGCCAAGAAAGGCATCCCGGCCATCTTTCCCAATGAGGGTAACAATTTTGTGAATAAGCCGGAGGGTTACGGCGCTACCGTAGACAGCCTGATAGACAGCAATTACCATACGGTCAACGACGAGATCAACAGTTACTGGGACCTGGCGGGCATGAAAGCCGATGTGCGGCTCTTTTTCGATGCGGGATATGAGATCATCAACGATCCCGGACTGCAAACCTGGGAGAAAGGGGACGAGTTCAGGCAGAAAAGGCTGGAGATGATACAGGCGGCCGAACAACAGGCGGCCGACTAGGAAAGATCCAGCATACGGCCGAGGGCCTTCAGTGCATAGTCCCGTACCTCCGGTTCAACGGTAATCCGGTTGACCACCTCTCCCTCTTCCAGTTTTTCAAGGGCCCACAGCAGGTGGGGGAGGTCGATACGGTTCATCGTGAGGCAGGGACACATGAAAGGGTTGAGGGAGACGATATGCTTGTCGGGATGCTCGTTGATGATGCGGTTGACCAGGTTCATCTCGGTGCCGATGGCCCACCTGGATCCTGCCGGGGCACTCTCAATGGTGGTGATGATATCGTTGGTCGAGCCCGAATAGTCGGAAGCCTGAACGACATCGTAGGTGCATTCGGGGTGGACGATAATATTGATGTCGGGGTCTTTCTCCCGCAGGTTGGCAACATGCTTGATGTTGAACTTCTCATGTACCGAACAGTGTCCCTTCCACAGTATTACCCTGGCCTTCCGAAGGTCGCCTTCGCATTCAAACCGCTCCTCAATTGGGTCCCATACCGCCATTTGGTCCAGCGGGATCCCCAGCTCGTAAGCGGTGTTTCGTCCCAGGTGCTGGTCGGGCAGGAAGAGGATACGCTCTTTCCGTTCAAAAGCCCATCGGATAATATCCAGGCAGTTGGAAGAGGTGGTGGTGGACCCGCCCCGTTTGCCTACAAAGGCTTTTATGGCCGCCGTGGAATTCACATAGGTCAGCGGCATAATGGTATCGCCGAAGGTATCGGTCATCACTTCCCAGCCTTTTACGGTCTGGTCGATATCGGCCATATCAGCCATCGAGCATCCGGCGCGCATATCCGGCAGGATGACCTTCTGGTGGTCGTCGGTCAGCATGTCGGCCGTCTCCGCCATAAAGTGAACACCGCAGAAGACGATGTACTCCGCTTCCTTGTTGGAGGCCGATATCTGTGCCAGCTTGAGTGAGTCGCCACGGGCGTCCGAAAACCGGATCACTTCATCTTTCTGGTAGTGGTGGCCCGGTATAAACAGGCGGGTGCCGAAAGAGGATTTGATTCGGCGAACACGCTCTTCCATCTCTTCGGTTTCCATTTCCCGGTACCGTTCGGGCAGGGTTAGCTGTTCGTCGGTTTCAAATACGTCTAAAACTTCCATGAGTCGATCCTTTCTTGGATTTTAAAACGGCCCCGATCTCCAGGGTGGCCGGGACCTTGATTGTCATTCAATGTTAAAACTGATATCCAGGGCCTTCACCGTGTGGGTGAGGAAGCCCAGGGAGATATAGTCGACGCCGGTTCCGGCGTAACCGCCGATGGTATGGAGGGTGATGCCTCCCGACACCTCGGTGATGATTCCGTCGGGCACCAGTTCGGCCAGTTGCCTGACTTCTTCGGGGCTCCGATTGTCAAACATAATAATATCTGCCCCGGCTTCGACAGCCTCCAGTACCTGGGTACGGTTCTCCGCTTCCACTTCGATGCGGACCATCGGGCCTATCTGTTCCCGTATGCGTGCTACGGCCCGGCCGATACCGCCGGCGGCGGTAATGTGATTGTCCTTGACCATGACGCCATCATCCAGCCGGTACCGGTGATTGAATCCACCGCCGCACCGGACGGCATACTTCTGCAGCATCCGGAGCCCGGGCAGGGTCTTGCGGGTATCACACACGCGGATAGTGGGATCGTTCAACGCCTCAACGGCCTGTTTTGTTGCGGTCGCAATACCGCTCAGATGCTGCAGGAGGTTGAGGATCACCCGTTCGCCCTGCAACAGCGCAGCGGTCGGCCCCTTGACTTTGGCTATTTCGGTACCCTCCTGAAGGGTGTCTCCCTCTTCGAGGTGAGAGGTAATTTCGACGTCTCCGCCCAGCAGTCCGTAGGCTTTCTCCATGACCGGAAGACCGGCAAGCACGCCGGCTGCCTTGGCGGTAAAGAGGCCCGTGGAATAATGGTCCTTGTCAAATATAGCAGTAGTTATTAATCCTCCGAAACCCAGGTCTTCATTCAGGGCTTTCCTGAGAATGCTTTCCAGCTGAATGGTGTTCATTATGGGATAATATTCAATGGGATAAATCAGGCTGCCGGTCAAAATGACTTCTGCAGCTAAATGCCTATATTTCAGGGCTGAAGATACAAATATTTAAAGAGTAAGTTTAATGATATGATCTACCTCGATTACGCGGCGACCACCCCGATGAGCGACGAAGCTATAGAGATGTACGGGAAAGTTGCGGAAGCCTATACCGGAAATGCCAGCAGTATACACGATTACGGCTCGTCGGCCGAAAAGGTCATTGACACCAGCCGGGAGCATATCGCCGGCTACTTGAATGCCATTCCCCGGGGACTCTTTTTTACGGGCAGCGGCAGCGAGGCGAACAACCTGGCACTCCGTTCCCTTGCGCTGGCTAACCGTGAAAAGGGAAGCCATATTATCACAACGGCTGCCGAGCATTCCAGTGTCAGGTATACGATG
Source organism: uncultured Balneolaceae bacterium (assembly GCA_964423345.1). GTDB lineage: Bacteria > Bacteroidota > Rhodothermia > Balneolales > Balneolaceae > CAYREV01. The sequence goes on from CAYREV010000011.1 coordinate 10,981, forward strand.
AAGGTGCTGCAGAAGGAAGGTTTTGAAATTACCGAGGTGCCGCTTGACGACGAAGGGAGAGTGGATCCCGATGAGCTGAAGCAATGCATCCGCCCCGACACCATTCTGGCTTCCATCCATCACGGCAACTCCGAGATCGGTACGGTGCAGCCGGCCCAAACGATTGGAAAGCTGTTGAAGGAGCACGAAGTACTCTACCACAGTGACTGTGTGCAGACCTTTGGGAAGATAGCCGTCGACGTTGAAGCTTTTCAAATGGATGCGATCTCCATTTCCGCCCATAAAATATACGGGCCCAAGGGCGTGGGGGCGGCCTATATCGATCCTTCGGCACGGTGGCGGCCCACCCTGCCGGGGACCACGCAGGAGAGGGGGTTCAGGCCGGGGACGGTGAACACGGCCGGAGTGGCATCTTTCATGAAGGCAGCCGAACAGGTGATGGAAGGGCGGGAAGGCGAAGCCGAGAGGGAACGGGAGCTGCGCAGGCACCTGATCGAAGAGCTGCGGTCGATGCCTTATGACATAACGATTGAAGGACCCGAAAAGGGGGGATTACCCAACATCCTGGGTATGCGCATTCACGGCATGGAGGGGCAGTACGCCATGTTGGAGTGCAACCGCAAGGGCCTGGCCATCTCTACGGGCAGTGCCTGTTCGGTCGGCACCGAAAAGGCTTCGGCCAGCATGAGAGCCCTGGGCCGGGATACACAAGAAGGCAGGGAGTTTATACGTTTATCGCTGGGCAGGCATACAACCGATGAGGATATCGAACGGGCTGTGGAAATTTTAACGGGCGTCTTGACCGCGCATTTTGAGATGGTTAAGCTCTGATGATCCGTTGTAAACGGACGTTTGGCAACTGGTGAATAACCTAAAACAGGTGTTGGACGGTGACCGACGACCCGGTTGAAACCCCGGCCGGCGGTCTCGGGCAACATCTGATAACATACATACACTTATACCTATGAAGCTTTTAAAGAACATAACCGTATCGGCCTTCCTGCTGCTACTGATGGGAGGTATCTCCCTGCAGACGGCGTCGGCCCAGGGACCAACACTCTCCAAGGTGACCTTGACCGAATACAGCGATTACCAGTGTCCCGCCTGTGCCTATTTCCATCCCATTGTTGACAGCCTCAAGAAGACATTCGGGGGACAGCTCAAGGTCAACTTCAGGTATTACCCGCTGAACAGCCATCAATATGCGGCCCTTGCGGCACGGGCGGCCGAAGCGGCAAGGCAACAGGGAGCGTTTTACGCCATGCACAGCATGCTGTTTGAAAACCAGCAGCAGTGGGCTTCTTCGGCTAACCCGCAGGCTGCCTTTATCAACTACGCCAGGAAGATCGGCCTGGATGTCGGGCAGTTCAAAGAGGATTTGAATGCCGCCGAGACGCAGCGGGCCGTGATGGAAGAAAAGAAAGAAGGCCGGCAGATGGGGGTCAATTCCACTCCCACTTTCTTCATCAACGGTTCGAAGGTAAACCGGAACCCGCCTACGTTCAAAGACTTCAAGGCACTGATCGAGAGCTATATACAGGAGGGAAGCTAAAATGATATACGAGTTTTTGGATAGGAGTCCCCGCTTCGATGATACCGTATTCATTGCACCCAGTGCCGACATCATCGGCGATGTCACGCTGGGAAGCGAAAGCAGCGTGTGGTTTAACGTGACCATCCGGGGAGATGTCAACTGGATTGAGATAGGAGACCGGTCGAATATACAGGACAATACCTGCATCCATGTGATGAACCAGACCGGCCCCACAAAAATTGGGGACGAGGTTACGGTAGGGCACAGTGCGATGATTCACGGCTGTACCGTCAAGGACCGTGTGCTGGTAGGCATACAGGCTACCATTCTGGATGAGGCCGTAGTGGAGTCGGATGTGATCATAGCGGCCGGTACCCTGGTGCCTCCGGGAATGCGGCTGGAATCGGGATATATGTATATGGGGACCCCCGCGAAGAAGAAACGCAAGCTAACCGACGAGGAACTGGCTTCCATCCCCAAATATGCGGAAAATTATGTGAAGTACTCCCGGGCATACCGGCAGAAGGATACCTACGATGAAAACCCCTTCTATCAACCCAAAGATTGATTATTGAAGGCCTGCCGCGGGGGCCCATTCAACTTTAAAGTCTCCCGGGCTCCCTCGCGGCAGCTCCGGCGACCAGGCCTTCAGCCTGCAACCTTTAACCTTTAACCCTTTTGGCTTGTCCGGAATTTACCTACATATCCCTTTCTGCAAACAGGCCTGTTCCTACTGCGATTTCTACTTCGTGACGCGCAGGCGGGAACGCGGCTCTTTCGTGGAGCGCCTTCAGGAGGAAATACACGGCTATAGCGGTACCCCCTATGCGGGGGAGCCGGTGCAAACCATATATTTTGGCGGGGGCACTCCCTCCCTGCTGAGCCCCGAACAGCTTGAACACATCCTGGATGCGCTGCAAGAGGTGTTTGACCTGCAGCTTGAGGAGGTGACCCTGGAGATGAATCCCGACGATGTCACGGCCGGCTACCTCCGGTCGTTACGGGAGCTGGGAATCAACCGGGCCAGCATGGGCGTCCAAAGCTTTAAGCCGGAACTGCTGGAAATGATGCACCGGGCGCACAGCCGGGAGGAAGCCCTCCGGTGCGTGGAGCTGCTGAAGAAGTCGAACTTCAACACTTTTACGGTCGACCTGATTTACGGCAATCCCGGGCAGACCCTCGGGGAGCTGGAAGAGGATGTGGAACAGCTGCTTTCTTTCGACCCCATGCATATTTCGGCCTACTCCCTGACGATCGAGTCGCGCACCCGCCTGGGCAAACAGGTGGAGCTGGGCAGGATCGCCCCTCCGGAGGACGACAAGGTGGCCGACCATTTCGACCTGATAAACAGGCGTTTTGCCGAGAAGGGGCTGCACCGTTACGAGGTGAGCAACTACTGCAAGCCGGGGCACAGGGCTGTTCACAACAGCAGCTACTGGAACCACGGGAATTACCTGGGGCTTGGTCCGGGAGCCCACTCCTTCTGGTGGGGCAAGGAAGCGGTGCGCTGGGAAAACAGGGCGGATCTTCACTCCTACCTGAAAGATGATTTCGGGGAAGTGAGGGAAAATACCGAGACCCTCGATATGAAGCAGCTGGCCGAGGAACGGCTGATGATGGGGCTCCGCACGCGGGAGGGCGTATCGAGGAGCAAGCTCAAAGAGAAGTACGACTACGAGTTCAGCGACCGCCAGCTGGAGTATCTGGAGCGGAGGGAAAAGAAAGGCCTCATAGAAAGTAACGGCTCCGTCAGGTTGACCGACAAGGGTATCAAGATTGCCGATGCCATCATACTGGATCTTATTACGGTTTGACGACCCTCTATTTACATTGCTTTTTAAGTGCAAATAGGACAACTTTGGAACGGCTAATTGCCTGCTTCTTAACGTATTAGAATAGAAGGATAGGATATGAAAAAAAGCCTGAAAGCTTTCATGAGCGATATGATCGATTATGCGGGGCTATTCCCTCCCGCAGAACTGTCGCTCGATAAAGCCATATACAATTATGCCGCCTACCGGGAGGGGGCGGAATCCTGGATGCTCTCCCGCTTTATAATCCCCGCCTCAAAGCTGGAAAGGCTGGATTCTTACGGAGAGGAACTGTTCAGCGAAGAACAGCCTTTCGCCTTCTCCGTCCTGGGTGGAGGCACCCGGACGGTTTCGGAATTTGAGGAGGAGGTAGAGGCTGCAAGCGAGGCATGCAGCTCCTTCAGAAGCCGGCACGGGCAGCGGGTGACCACCGAGGTGCTGGAGATGAAGTTGCCGCGGGAGGCGGCCCTTTCGGGCGATGCCGAACTGGTTGCCGGCCTGCTGGATAAAGCGGTGGATACGCTGACGGCAGCGCCGTCGGGAGTGCGTGCCCTCTTTGTGGAGGGGTTGTTTGAAGAGAGCTGGAAGAAGGATATGGAAGCGGTTGCCGGGGGCATATCCGCCCATAACGGGAGGGAGTGCCCGGAACCGTACCTGGGGACCGGCTACAAGCTTCGCTGCGGAGGGGTGGAAGCCCACATGTTCCCCTCAGCCGAACAGGTGGCCTTTACCCTCAATAGGGCCCGCAAACATGATGTGCCGGTCAAATGTACCGCCGGACTACACCACCCGGTTCGCCATTACAGCGCAGAGGTCCAGGCCAGGATGCACGGATTCCTGAATGTTTTCGGTGGGGCCATGCTGGCCTATGCCCACGACTTCAGTGATGATGAGCTGCTACAGGTGCTGAGCGAAGAGGACCCGGACCACTTTGTGTTTACCGACCAAAGCTTTTCCTGGAAGGATTATTCGGTACCGACAGAAACCATTCGCGAACTTCGGGAGGTCGCCCTGATCTCTTACGGCAGCTGCAGCTTTGACGAGCCTCGTGAGGACCTGCAGGGGCTCGGGCTGCTGTAGAGGTATTCGAAGTGAATTATTGATGGGCCCATGCATGTTGAACATCCACCAGGCAAATTCCAACGCATAAAACGAAGAGGATGCACCCGACCAACGATCCAAACCTGACATCATTTATTGACGTAGCCCCCGAATCACATTTTCCAATACAAAACCTTCCCTACGGCGTCTGCCGCTCCAATGAGCGGGGAGAGGTCTTTATATGCACAGCCATCGGGGAGTATGTGCTTGACCTGGCCGAACTTGAAAGGGCCGGCGTCTTTGATGGCCCCCGCCTCGACGGCAAGAGAGTGTTTAGCGAACGGACGCTGAATAAGTTTATGGCAATGGACCGGGCTGCCTGGCTGGAGGCGAGAACGACCATAAGCAATCTGTTGAGTGCCGGCGAGCCTGCCCTCCGCGATAACGAAAGCCTCCGTGAGAAGGTGTTGATACCCCGGGATGAGGTGGAGATGCTTCTGCCCGTGGATATAGGGGATTACACCGACTTCTATTCTTCCGAGCAGCATGCCCGTAATGTAGGCAGCATGTTTCGGGACCCCGAGAATGCCCTGAAACCCAACTGGAAGCACTTGCCGGTGGGCTACCACGGACGTGCGAGCTCGGTGGTGGTCAGCGGAACCGACCTGCACCGCCCCAGGGGCCAGGTACTGGGCAGTGACGGGCAGACGCCGGAATTCAGGGCAAGCAGCCTGCTTGATTTCGAACTGGAGATGGGTTTTCTGACGGGGCAGGGCAACTCGCTGGGAGATCCCATACCGGTGAGCGAGGCGGCCGACCATATTTTCGGACTGATGCTGGTCAACGACTGGAGCGCACGCGACATACAGAAGTGGGAGTACCAGCCCCTTGGGCCTTTCCTTGCCAAGAACTGGGCAACTTCCGTCTCCCCCTGGATTGTGACCCTGGATGCCCTGGAGCCCTTTCGCATCGAGGGACCTGAACAGGATCCGGATCCGCTGCCCTACCTGAAAACGGAGGAGGGGTGGTTCGACATCAGCCTGGAAGTCTACCTGCAGGGGGAAGAGATGGATAAGCCCCACAAAATATGCGACTCAAACTACAGGAACCTCTACTGGAGCATGAACCAGCAGCTGGCCCACCAGACCGTTACCGGCTGCAATGTGCAAGCCGGCGACCTCTATGCCTCCGGGACCATCAGCGGTAACACCGAAGATTCCTACGGGAGCATGCTGGAACTGAGCTGGAAGGGAGAAAAGCCGCTGGATTTCCCCAACGGTGAAAAGCGGACGTTCCTGCAGGATGGGGATACCGTCACCATGACCGGCTATGCAGAAGGGGAAGGCTACCGCGTGGGATTCGGAGAAGTGGCCGGGAAGATTTTGCCGGCTAAAAAGCAGTCGTAAGCAGTACGTATAAAGTACCTTGGCTCACTTAATCAGTGTCATCTTCCGGGTGAGTGTTTTACGGTCGGTGACCAGCCGGTAGAAGTAGATGCCCGAAGCCAGGTTGCTCCCTTCGAAGCGAACGTCATTGTAATAGCCGGGCTCCCGCACTTCGTCAAGCAGGGTGGCGACCAGCCGCCCCGTCACGTCGTACACCTTGAGCCTTATGCGTGTGGCGTCGGTCAGCGTAAAGGGAATAACCGTGGAGGGGTTAAAGGGATTGGGATAGTTCTGGCGAAGGGTGATCCGTTCGGGAATGGTGGAGGTGATATGGATCCGGTAGCTGTCGGAGACGCTTTCGCTTCCGTTGGCTATCACGATGCCGATGCGCGAGATATCATTCCACTGCCAGGAAGTTTCCTCCTCTATGATGGGTGTTCCCGTTCCGCTGATAACCTTATGGTCGGAGGAGCCGTCCCTGAAGTAGGCGATCAGGCCCATGCCTGTAAAATCGGAGTTTTTGAAGACGGTGATACGCACCGCACCCTCTTCGGGGGCCACGGGGTCAATCTCCAGGTAGTTGGCTGCCAGCCTCGGTATGGATATGGAGCTGTTGGAACTGTCCTGCCCGGCAAAAGTGCGGTTGGTCTTCGGATGGGGATAGGCCCCGCCCTCCTCGAAACCGTAGTCTGCCACCCTGTTTATCGAGCCGGAAGCGTAGTGCCACAGCTGGGATTCGATATAGGCGCGTCGGAAGGGTTCCGGTCCCCCGAGCTGTGCGGTAATTGCCTGTATATAGCCGGTGCCGGACGGATTCTGTGCGATGCGGTCCCATACGCCGGGCCAGAAATCGGGCCCATGCTTTTGCTCGAAATAGAGCGCCCAGGAGACGTGATAGTAGGAGCCCGGGTAGAAGGAGTCTTCGGGAGTCCGGAAGATAGAGGAGGAGTTGGCAAGGTAGTTGTAGTAGTCGTTGACGTTATCATAGACCACTTCCTCCATGAGGGTGGCATCCATCTCGGCCCAGCGGTCGCTCTCGCCGCTCCAGTTGTTCATAACAAACTGTATGGCATGCTTGAGCTCGTGGGCCACGGTCACCTTGATGGCTCCCCGGACATCACCCTGGGGGTCCGTATTATCCGGAAAGTTTTCAAAGGTGTTGTGAATCTCGATATAGGTGGTGTTGTCGCGGGCGACCGTTTGTCCGTAAAAGTTGAAATTCCTGAAGTAGATATCGTAGGGGTCGCCGGCGAGGACGGGATCGGTGTAGCCCAGGGTGGCTATCTGATGGTTCCAGGAGGAGTCGGCCGCAGCTGCCGTCCACTCTACATAATCGGGCACCCCGTCGCCGTCGCTGTCGTGGGAGGGGACGGCATCGGTGCCGGAGGTCTCGTAGTGAAGGGTAAACCTGCCCGAGGGAGAGGTATAGGTCTGTTCGGCGAGGAGCTCGCTGCCGCTTAGAAGCTGATCTATTTCGGATTTCGCCGAGGGGGAGAGGCGATCGCTGTACCTGCGGTAGTCGAGCAGGGCCGGGGTCCCGCATTTTACGGCTGCATCCATCCGTTGCCTGAATGAAGCGGGCAGCTTCGCCGGCTTTAGCCCGGCATAGAACTTGTACAGCACTTTCTGATCCAGGGAAATTTGTCCCCTGTCATAGGCCCGGTCGATCAGCTGCATGACCGGCAGGTCCGTATGAGGGTCGGGCTGCTGGGCGGAGGCCGTGACGCCGGCCGGGAGCGGGAAGATGCAGATGATAATAAATGTTGACAGTAACCGTATATTCAATAGCAGAGTGATATCATTTTGCGAAAGGAATTCACTTCTTCCAAAATTACCCTTAATTTTGGGTTCTTCAAATTAAGAGCCGGGATTTCACGGGAGGGTTGGAATTAATCATTTGAAGCCGTTAAAAATCGTGTTTCTGTGTTATGGCGGCGGGATAAAAGCATAGTATAATGTACGAAGTCATACTTTATTATAATTTCAATACAATTGATGATCCGGAAGCGTTCTGCACGGCACACAAGGAGTTTTGCAGGGAGCTCGGGGTCAAGGGACGTATCTATATCGGGGCCGAAGGTATCAACGGTACCCTGGGCGGCACCCCCGAACAGGTAGAGGCATACAAGGACTATCTGAGGGAGCTTGAGGGTTTTGAGGATACGGAATTTAAGACCGACACCAGCGATTATATCCCCTTTGCCAAGCTGATCTGCAAGACGCGCGATGAAATCGTGGCGCTGCACAAAGAGGATGTGGACCCCGGGAGGGGCGGAAAGCACCTCGAACCCCGTGAATGGAGGGAGATCCTCGAGAAGGAAGACGATTACGTGCTTATCGACGTCCGCAACGACTACGAATCCAGGATCGGCCATTTCGAGGGGGCGATCACTCCCGAAGTGGAAAATTTTTATGAGTTCCCCGACTGGCTGGAGAAGCTGGAGGTCGACAAGGATAAGAAAGTCCTGATGTACTGCACGGGTGGAATCCGGTGTGAAAAGTTTTCAGTCCTTATGAAAGAAAAGGGATGGGAAGACGTAAACCAGCTGGACGGGGGCATCCTGCGCTACAGCAAGGAGGAGGGCGGCAAGCACTACAAGGGCAAGTGCTTTGTGTTTGACGACCGTCTGGTGGTGCCGGTCAATGAGGAGGATATGGAGCCCATCGCCCGCTGTGAAATAACGGGCAAGCCCGCCGACACCTATATCAACTGTGCCAACATGGAGTGCAACAAGCTGTTCGTTTGCTCGGAGGAGGGAGCGCGTAAGATGGAGGGGTGCTGCAGCGAGGAGTGCCGTCAGAGTGAGTATAAACGTCCCTTTGACCCGGAAAACGCTTTCCGCCCGTTTCGCAAATGGTACAACTATTTTGAAGGGGACTTCAAAGAGCGGGAGCTGGAAGAACAGTAGGTAGTCTATCCCACGAAAAAAGCCCTGGCTACAGAGGCGAAATGCTTGGGCCGGTCCAGGAACGCATAGTGGCCGGCCTTATCCATGACCACCAGCGCCGCCTTGTTGATGCCTTTCTCCATCCGCTCGGCCTGGTAGAGAGGTGTGGCGTCGTCGTCCCTTCCCCAAAGGAGGAGAACGTCGTGGCCGATTTGGGGGAGGCAGGGTTCCAGGTGTTCGGTGACCGACTTCACGAAGGTTTCGCGCATAACCCCGCTGAGCTTGCGGTAGTCGCCTGAGCCCAGGCTTTTCCACAAGGGGGTGCTGCGCAGCCATTGAAGGGCTTTCTCCCCGGCCCGCCCGGGCAACAGCAAAAAGGGGGCTTTCAGGGTCTTGGCAAGGTATTTCCTAAAGTAGTATCCCATAGAACGGCGGGGCTTCATGCCGGCTCCGCCCGTGATAAGCACCTTGTCTATATGATACCTGCCAAAATCGCGGGCACAAAGCTTAAGCGTGATTCGTCCCCCGAATGAGTGAACCAGCATATCCACGGGCCGGTCGAACAGGTCCTGTATAAATTGCTGTACCAGGTCGGCATAGTCGTCAATGCCCCAGGCACGGTCCGGTGCCGCCGAATCGCCAAAGCCGGGGAGGTCCACTATGTAGCAGGTCCGCAGCGAGGCAAGCTGACGGGCCACGGGTTTCATCACGCGGCCGCTGCTGCCCCAGCCGTGCAGCAGGATCAGGGGCTTGCCTTCCCCCAGGGTTTCATAGGCGACCGTTTGATCCTCGTAGCGGTATGTGAGTTTGTCGTTCATGGGCTGCAGAACTTCCGAACATTATTGGTTGAAAACAAGGCTTGCTGTAAGGTTCGAGCCTGGTACCGGTCTAACGTATAGATAGCACAAGATCGGATATTTATGAAAAGAAAAATATTTTTCTGGCTCGAGAAGCTGAAGATCAGCCCCGCCGAACGGAAAGCGGTGACGGCTGCGATGGCCCTGCTGCTCCTGCTTGCCGGCCTCAACTACTTCACCGATCCGGGCAGCCCTTACGGCGAGGCATTTTATGGTCCCCTGGAAGAGGAGTTTCGTCGGAGGACCCGGGAGATGGAGAGGAAAGAGGCGGCCGTGCTTGCACGCTATTATCCCGATACAGCCGATACCGTCCGGCTGGATAGCAGCTCGGTAAACGCGCTCCCCAAAATTAATATCAATGCGGCCGACGCCACCCTCCTGCAGCGGCTGCCGGGCATCGGGCCGGTATATGCGGACAGAATAGTCCGTTACCGCCGGGAAAACGGTTCTTTCAAATCTTATTCGGAGCTTTTGAATATCAAAGGAATAGGCAAAAAGCGATTGGAAAAGTTGCTCCCATTTATTCAACTTAAGAAGTCTAAAAGAAACCAATAGATCGTTGATGCTGAACCGTATTTTATGGGCGGATGATGAGATTGATCAGCTGAAGCCGCACATTATTTTCCTGGAGAAGAAGGGCTTTGATATCACCCCGGTCACGAACGGCGATGATGCCGTTACGCTGATCAAGGAACGCCTTTTTGACATCGTCTTTCTGGATGAACAGATGCCCGGGATGGACGGGCTGGCCACTCTCAACAAGATAAAGACCCTGCAACCCTCCCTGCCGGTAGTGATGATTACCAAGAGTGAGGAGGAGTCGATCATGGAAGATGCCATCGGGGGCAAGATATCCGACTATCTTATAAAGCCGGTGAATCCCAACCAGATTCTGTTGACGGTCAAGCGCATCCTGGAACGGCACCGGATACGTTCGGAAAAGTTTGCGCAATCGTATCTCAGAGATTTCAACAAGATATCGGAACAGATCCGAAAGGATACTACCTGGGAGGAGTGGGTGCGCATCTACCAGCAGCTTAGCCGTTGGGATATAGACCTTGAAGACGGCTCGGAATCGTTGCTGCAGGTGTTGAAAGATCAATACCGGGAAGCTAACAAGGTGTTCGGCCGGTTCATCGAGCAATACTACCGGGGATGGCTGGAGAAGGAAACGCCCGAACGCCCGCCCTTGTCGGTGGATATCATGGAGGAATATGTGGTGCCCCACGTCAAAAACGGACAGACCACCCTGTTCCTGGTTATCGACTGCATGAGGTATGACCAGTGGCTGGTGTTTGAGGAGCTGTTGACCGACTATTACAGCATCGACACCGATTTCTATTTTTCCATTCTTCCCACAGCCACACCCTACTCGAGGAATGCCATCTTTTCCGGCTTGTATCCGCTGGAGATTGAGGACCGCTATCCCGACTTGTGGGTGAGCGGTGACGATGAGCATTCGCTGAACCAGTATGAGCAGGAGCTGCTTCAAAAACAGCTCTCGCATATGGGCCTTACTGTCAATGCCAAGTATGAGAAGGTGCTGAATGCCGAAGAGGGACGGAAGGTCAACGACCATATACTGGACTATATACAGAGTCCGCTGAGCACTTTTGTCTACAACTTCGTGGATACCCTGGTTCACTCCCGCTCCGATTCGGATGTGCTTAAGGAGATAGCCCCGGACGTACCCGCTTTTCGTGCGCTCACCAAAACATGGTTTGAACACTCTTCGCTGCACGACATCTTCAAGACGCTTGCGGAAGAGGAGGTGACTATTGTAGTGACCAGCGACCACGGAGCGGTCAGGGCCCTGCACGATACCAAGGTGCGGGGAGACCGCGATACCTCCACCAGTCTGCGCTACAAGTACGGGCGGAACCTGAATGCAGACCGTGATACCACCATCCTCATCGACCGGCCGGCCGACTACAAACTGCCGTCTCCGGGCATATCCAACAACTATATTATTGCGAAGGAGGATTACTTTTTCGTCTATCCCACCAATTACCACCGTTACCAGCGACGGTACAAGGACAGCTTTTTGCATGGGGGAGCCAGCATGGAAGAGATGATACTGCCAATCGCAACAATGCGGCCCAAAGCCATGATGTAATGGAAAAGGAGTTAACCAGTAGGTCGGAAGAGGAAACCGGGAGGATCGCACGTGCCTTCGCGGAAACATTGAAACCGGGGGATATCGTATGCCTTAAAGGCGACCTGGGAGCGGGGAAGACGCATTTCGTAAAAGGGATGGCACGGGCTTTCGACATCCCGGAAGAGGAGGTTCATTCGCCGACCTTTACATTGATCAATGAGTATCACGGGAGCCTGCCGCTCTATCATTTTGACTGCTATCGCATGGAGTCGGTTCGGGAAGCCATTGAGATCGGAGCGGAAGAATATTTTTATGGGGAGGGCGTTTCAGTTATCGAATGGGCGGAGCGGATTGAGGAACTTATTCCCGAACACGCCACCTGGATTATCATCACGGCGCCGGAACAGGCTATCCGAAAATTTGTCATACGGCAAAAAGGTTCATAATCCCATATATTTACTTCATGGCAACAAAGCTATCATATCGGCTGGACCGGCTGCCGGTTATCTACCCCTACAACCGCAGGGCGGATAACAATATTCAGCTGGGGGACCTGGTCTACTACGGGCCCTGCCCGGAGTACTACGGCATCGGTGAAGTGGTGCGCGTGCTCGACGGTTTTTGTATTGTCGATTTCAGGGGGACCGGCCTGTTAAATATTCAGAAAGATGCCATGGCGCTGAAATATCTTATTCCCATCCACAAGCTGAATCTCGGCCATATCCTCAAAAGCACCTGAGGCGTTCCTGCTGCCGGGCGTTGACGCCTACTCCATAATTTCCTCTGTAAAATCCGTTTCAGCGAGAAGCCGGTCACTTTTATCCCTGCACGCCAGCCAGAACAGTATACTTGTGAGCAGGCCGGGGTAGAAAGGCTCTACGCCCAGGAAGGTGTAGTCGTAGGCCCCCGTGCTCTGCAGGGTACCCAGTACCAGCCAGGCAAGCGACACCCCGATGCTGACCACCATGGTTGGAATCAACCATCCCTTTTTCAAAGTGAACAGCCTGATATAAACGCCCAGCACGGGTATGAGCAAGCCGGGGATCATCACCGAACCGATTACATACCAGATGTCGATGACGCTGGGATAGATGATGATCAGCAGGATGCCCATAAGGGCTGCGATGAAGACGCTGATCCGGGTAAGGCGGTTGTTGGGAGTATGGGGGAACAGCTTGACCAGCAGGTCGCGGCCGAGGGTTTGGCCCGACAGGAAGAGGTAGCTGTCAAGGGTCGACATGATGGTTGCGAGCAGGGTAAGGAAGAACAGCCCCTTCAACCCAATGGGAAGGATCTCGTTGGCCAGGTAGGGATACACCATGATGGGCTCCCGGAGTTCGGGCCCCAGTATAGCCCACCCGTATATACCGCTGAACATGGTCATGAAATCAAAGAGAGACCAAAGGAGGATGGAGATAAAAATTCCTTTCCTGGCCGTTTCCGGCGATTTGGCCGCTGCGGCGCGCTGGTGGAAGCTGGGATCCACGAAAGTCCACAGCGCAATAAAAAACCACACCAGTATATACTGGAGATCCTGCCCCCCGGTGATATCGCGGTAGGTATCCGGAATGTTGTTCCAGAGTTTGAAGAGGGATCCATATTCCATGGCGGCAAAGATGAGCAGGCATACGAAACCGCCGAACATAAGCGTAACCTGGAGCATGTCGGTACGCACCACCGCACTGAAGCCGCCGAAGCTGACATAGGCCACCGAAAACAGGGCGACGGCGCTGGCATACCAGAGGAAGTGGCCGCTTCCGCCCGTCAGGTACTGGAATATCAGTCCCAGCATCAGGATATAGGGAGCGGGGCTGACCAGTACGAATATGGGGAGGGAGGAGAAGCGCCCGGCTTTTTCTCCGTAGAAGTTCCCGATCGCTTCGGGGATGGAGAGGGCCTTGTTCATCCTGATCCTGCCGGCCAGAAACCAGGCAAATAAAGCGGAGAAGACGTAGAAGGGGAAGCCGAACAGCAGCCACTGCGAGATGCCGAACTGGTAGCTGTATTCCCCCACCCCGAGAATGCCCCCGTACCAGGTGGATACCAGGGTTGCTACGAAAGCGGCGAGGCTCATTTTTCGGCCGGAAAGCAGAAAGGACTCCTCATCCTGCTCGTCCCAGTCCTTGCGCCAGCTAAGGTAGATGAGCAGGACGAAGTAAACCAGGAGTAACGACCAGTCGAGGAAAGAAAATTGAAGTTCTGTCAAGAGGTATCCGGTTGGTTAGAAAACGCCTCAAAGATATTTGATACAGCGACAGGGTTCAAGCGGCTGATGCTTATGGTACCCGGCACTTGCAAGATGCCGGGCAGGTAGAAAAAACTGCTTTTTAGTGTTTGTTGCCGGCGATAAACAGTAGCAGGTCGCCTTCGCGGTAGGTGATTTCCACGGGGTTGGACACCACTTCGTTGGATGAGCCGTCGCGGATACCGTTTTCCAGCGTCCCATCCTCAATAGGGTATTTCAGTCCGCTGGTGGTAATGCCGTGCACGCTCCCGGAGAGAGGAAAGAGTGAGACCTGGGTGCCCTCTTCGATCGTTTCCCTGAAGTTTTGTGAGATGAGTTTGGTATCCCCGTAGTCGTCCTTGAACAACAGGGTTTCGAAACGGTCGTTGAACTGCTTCATAACCGACAGGTTTTTAAGCGTGTGGTCGAGCCTCATGCCGGTCGCTCCCAGCACGCGTATGTGCCGGCAACCGTGCTCGCCGGCGGCATGGAGGGCTTTTTCCAGGTCGTTGGTATCCTGCCCCGGCCTGTGTTTGACGGTAAACGGTTCGTCGCCTGTAGCTTTGTAGCTGTCGAGGTCGCCGACTACCAGGTCGGGTAACATTCCCAGATCCCGCGCGATATTGGCCCCTCCGTCGGCGGCTATAAAGTGTTCAGACCACCGGAAATTTTGCTCAAAAAGCTCCCTGCTGGGGGGCAGGCCGTTGCAAAGTATGAGGGTTTTCATGGATAAAAGTTGTTTAAAGGCACGATGTCGGGCTTTACGGTTATGGAAATTACCAAGATTAGTCGGTGAAAAAAATATTGCTTTCTTCCCTGCTATACCCCATTTTAATAAGCTTATTTTTTAGCTTAAATACGTTGGTGAACCATGTTTGGAGACCTCATAAAAAAATTAAAAAGTCATTCAAGAGTAGGCGTATACTCGCACATACGCCCTGACGGCGACTGTATAGGGGCACAGGTTGCTGCCTGCAGATGGCTTGAAAAAAACGGGGTGACAGCTTTTGCATTCAACGACGATTCCATTCCCCTGAATCTGCAATGGCTCACCAGGTATTATCCGGTTGAAAAACCTACGGAACAAAAGCTCAAGAAATGCGACGCTTTCCTGCTACTGGACGGTAATTCGCCCCCCCGTTTCGGCAGCTTTGCGGAATATATACAGGACGATCCCAAGCCGACCTATATGGTGGATCACCACCCGGACCCGCAGGACGGCTTTGAACTCAGTATATCGGTTGAGGAAGCCTCTTCAACCTGCGAGCTTATGTTTCACCTGTATCTGCAAAACGATATCAAGCAGATGGACGAAGAGGCCGCCAAGGCGCTCTATACCGGGATTCTGACCGACACGGGATCGCTTCAATACGATAGTGTAACACCCGAGACGATGAATATCGCTTCGGAACTGCTGCGTCTGGGCGGTTTCAGGCCTAATGAAGTTGCTGAAAAGGTGTTTTCGAACAAACGCCTCAACCAGCTTCATCTGCTCAGCAAGGCTATGGGAACGATTGAGTTGCATGAAGACAATCAAATAGCGACCATGTACGTTACCAGTTCTATGCTGGAAGAAACCGATACCACCAACGACGACTGTGAAGGCTTTGTAGCCTACCCGTTAAGCGTGACAGGTATAAAGGCGGCTATCTTGTTTAAAGACCTCGGCGAAGGGGTTAAGATGAGCCTCCGATCCAAAAGTAATGATGTAGATGTTAACAAATGGGCACGCGAGATCGGCGGGGGAGGCCATAAGAAAGCTTCCGGAGCCTGGCATAAAGGTCCCCTTCAGAAAGCGATCGATGATGTGGTGGAGATCGGTTCCGAACAGCTTGATAAAATCAACAAGTCGTAACAACAGAGCGTAACGTACAAGGTAGGAGGAATGAACAGGAATCCCCTATTTTATATCCTGCTGGGTATTGGCATCATCATTTCCGGCTGCACGAACCCGGAAGGGGGCGGCAGGGAATCGGTGGATTCGACGCAGGTGAATACTGCCATTTCAAACCCTGACTCTGACGAAGATGCACCGGCATCCACCCCGCCGAATGTTGGAATATCCAGCAGCCGCCACAACGCCATTACCAGGGCCGTACAGGAGGTAAGCCCGGCCGTCGTAAGTATCATCGTAACCAAAGTTCGCCAGGTAGGACCCAGAACGCCCATTGAGCAGTTTTTTAATCCATTTCTCAGGCCCGGACAGGAGCAGGAGTACAGCAGCATGGGCTCGGGTTTCATCATAAGCGAAGACGGCCTGGTGGTCACCAACCAGCATGTAGCGAGCAGTGAAGCGCAGAAGATCATGGTGTCCCTGACCGACGGCACGCAATATGAGGCGGAGGTGCTGGGCGCCGACGAGCTTGCCGACCTCGCCTTGCTCAAAATAAAGGACGACCGCAGTTTTCCTTCCCTGCAGTTCGGGGATTCAGACAAGGTGATGGTGGGCGAATGGTCGCTGGCCATAGGCAATCCTTTCGGGCTGTTTGAGTCGGGCCAGCCTACCGTTACCGTTGGTGTGGTAAGTGCCACCAATCGAGATTTCCGCCCGAATCCCGAAGAGCCGAGGGTGTATATAGACATGATACAGACCGACGCGGCCATTAATGTGGGTAATTCCGGCGGACCGCTGGTCAACAGTGAAGGAGAAGTGATAGGGGTGAACACCTTTATCTTCACAGGGGGGACCAGCAGCGGTTTTGTGGGTCTCGGTTTCGCTATTCCCAGCAACAGGGTGGAGAAAATTATTGAGCAGCTTAAAGCTTCCGGAGAGGTTCAGATCTCCTACGACCCCGGCATGGAGACGACCGAGATGACGTACCGGCTGGTGCGCAAATACAACCTGCCGGCTGTACCGGGACTGCTGGTGACCAATGTCAACAAAGACGGCCCCGCTTTTGAATGCGGTATTATGCCGGGTGACATTATCCTGAAAATTGGAAATGAGCATATCCAGAGTAAGATGCATATGCAGGCGCTGTTCAGGGAGTATGCCGAAGGGGATACCATGAGGGTCGAACTGATCCGTAAAAACAGGCGCTACGAGGCAAAAATGAAGCTTCGGCCCAGGGTTGACGGCAACGGGGGCAACTAGCCGGACGCACGATCGATAAATTTTTGTACCCGCTCTTCGTGTTTTGGGTGTTCCCAGAAATGTGCAAAGGAATCCAGCTCTTCCTGAATGGCTTTCCAGCGGGCTTTGGCAAGGCGCATGGCCCCCTCTTTGAGGTTGCCGATGAATCTGCGGTCGTTCCGGCATAGCTCGCCGGCCCATTGCAGGGTTTCCTCCTCAAGCGATTTTTCCCCGGCAAGCCGGTCGATCAGTTTGTGGTGCAGTGCCGTCTCTGCATCGATAATTGCCGCTTCGCCCAACCATCTGAGGGCTGTCGACCTTCCCACCCGTTCGACAAGACGCGTAAGCCCGCCCCATCCGGGAGGCAGGTAAAACTTGGCCTGGGTAAAGCCGAATGTTGCCGATGGGGTCGCTATACGAAAGTCAAATGCCAGCATGGTCTCACAGCCGCCCCCGTATGCCGCTCCGTTGATACAGGCGATGGTCCAGCAGGGAAGCTGTTCCAGCCGTTGCAGTATGGAGAGCATGCGCCGGGCCATGGGCTTTGCCTCTTCCGCCGATTTCAGCGTATGAAACTCTTTAAGGTCCCCGCCCGAGATAAAATGGCCGCCGGCACCCCTAAGGATAAAAGCCCTGATGTTTTCCTCTTTTTCCAGCCGGTCAAGTACCGATTCCATGGCATCCATGACATCGAAGTTAATAGCATTGCGCGAGTCCGGCCGGTTAACCGTTGCATGAAGAATATGTCCGTCCTGTTTAACTGGTAGTGGTTCCACGCCTGTTTTCTTGATTTTAATTTTTGATTTCTTGACAATTGTGGCTAATTAAACAAAGTTGTCTAAAAATCGTCAAGCATACCATTTTTATTTATTAGTAACGGGACATTGATATGCATCTGCTTAACAAGGAAAAGGTAAACAGCTCCCTGGCCCCCAAAATTGTTGATGCCAGGGTAACCCAGATATTCAACACCTTTAACAAGGTTTTGGTTACCTCTTCATTCGGTACCACTTCGGCGGTACTGCTGCATATTATCAGCCGTGTCAAGCCGAGCTGTCCCGTCCATTTTATTAATACAGGATATCATTTCGAGGAAACACTTGCCTATAAAGACAAGCTCTCACGACTGCTCAAACTCAATTTGGTTGAATTGACACCCGACCCGGATTCCCACCGGGTGACCCGCAAAAAGAAGTTGTGGGGCGACAATCCCGACCGCTGCTGTAAGATCAACAAGCTGGAGCCGCTGGAACAGATAAAATCTGACTATACGGTCTGGATGTCCGGGCTGATCGGGTATCAGAACCGGTACAGGAACGACTTAAGTATCCTGGAGGATAAAACGGACATGATAAAATTCTATCCCCTGATCGACTGGGCCAAGGATACGGTCGACGAGTATATAGGTATGTATGGGTTGCCCCGCCACCCGCTGGAAGAGCAGGGGTTCACTTCTATCGGCTGTACGCATTGTACGGAGCCGGGAGTGGGGCGTAAAGGCCGTTGGACGGGCACATCCAAGACGGAATGCGGACTTCACCGCTAGGGGAGGCAGAACTGGCCGGGAACAGGCAGCAGTTTGATGCTATTTCCGGCCCCGTATGTTAGATATCTTCAATTTCGTAGTCTATCTCCTGCCTTTTAGAACTTTTTAGCAGCCAGTTCTGGTATTGCTGGTTCCCCTCCTGTTCGGTCAGCTGCAGGGAAATCACGCAGGGGCAGTCGTAACTGTGCATCTCCTTGACACGCTCAGTCAATTCCCTGACGTTATGATAGGGCGTCTTGGCTATGAGGATGGCCTCCTGAGCCTCCTCAATTTCCCCCTCCCATCGATAAATGGATTCCATACCGTCGATGATGTTGACGCAGGCGGCCAGCTTTTCCTCTACCAGGGTGCGGCCGATGGTTCTGGCTGCCTCCTTGTCGGAGGTGGTTATATAAACAAAGCGAAGGTTATTAAACATGATCGGACATTAGAGAAGTTGAGGTTCCAAGCAGGGGTAAATCTACAAAAAATAGATCTCTATTCTATATTGCAGGCACAATTTAAGAGGCTTTGGGAGGTTCCCGGCGGGGGAGAGGCAAAAGGAATGTAAACGGCTTGCAGCCTACCCGCCAGGGGGAAAGGGAATTAAAGGCTCCCGAACCCCTTAAAGGGTGTTTTTCGGCGGCGGCAAGACCCTGTGCAAAGGAATCAAATGATTATTATTACTGTTGAAAACAGACTAATAAAGCCGTAATTTTCGTGACTTTGAAATTGTGGAAGTAACTGGTTAATTGCGAGAGTGGCGGAATTGGCAGACGCGCTAGATTTAGGATCTAGTGCCTTTTAGGCGTGGGGGTTCGAGTCCCCCCTCTCGTACATACATATCTAAACCAATTTACTTGACACGCACACCGTTTTAATAAAATAAGTTGGAGTAAAAAGTGGAAATATCCGTTAACGATTTAACAGCAGTTGATAAAGAAATTGTCATCTCCGCCAACCGGGAGGATTTGAAGCCGAAGTTTGAGGAGGCTTACAAGAAGTACAAGAGTCAAATACAGATGCCCGGTTTTCGACAGGGCAAAGTGCCGGTGAACCTTATTAAAAAGCGCTTTGGCGATGAAATAGAGCGCGAGGAGATTAACAAGTATGTACAGGAGGTTTTTGAGAAAGAGGTGGTTCCCGAATACGATCCGGTAGGGGAAACCCAGATGCTGGATCTTAGCTGGGAAGAAGACCGGCTTGAAGCCAAGTTCAAGATCGGTTCCGCCCCGGATGTGGAGCTGGCCGACCTGGAGAAGATTGAAGTGGACCGCCTGGTGCATGACGTGACGGATGAAGAGGTGCAGGAGGAGCTCGACCGCATACTGGAGAACCAGGGCAATTGGGAAGAGGTGGATGAAGAGGTCACCGAAGAGTGCAAGGTTACGGTTGATGTAATCCACCTGGATGACAAAGGGGAACCGGTTGAAGGTGAAAAAGACGAAGACCAGGTTATCAACCTTCGAAAAGATGAATTCAAGGAATTTCGGGACGACCTGACGGGACAACAAGCCGGCGATGAAGTGGATGTGGAAGTGGGCCATGACGACCACAGTCATAAGTTCCACCTGCTCATCAAAAAGGTGGAAAAGCTGCACAAGGCAAAATTAACGGATGAGTTCGCCAAGAAGCAGACGAATGAAGAGGCTAAAAACGTGGATGAGTTCAAAAGCCTCATAAAAAGCCGTATACAGAACTACTATGACCAGTCGGCCGACGACCTCTTCAAGAATGATGTTATAGAGGAGATGGTCGAAGCACACGATTTTGAGGTTCCCGAGGTCTTCCTGCAACAGGTTCTGAACCAGTATGTACAGCGGGTATCCCAGCAGTCGGGAGGGGAGCTTCCGCCCGATTTTGATGAGGAGGAGTACCGTGAAAACATGAAAGACCGGGCCGGCAGGGATGCAAAATGGTTTTTTATAAACAATGCATTACAGGAAAAATTTGATGATATTGAGATTAAACCTGAGGATGTGGATGAGTACCTGCAGGCCGAGGCGGCACGATACGGGATGACAATTGACCAAATGAGAAACATGTTTGCCCAAAATCCGCAGCAGCTGGAGGGACTTCGAAACAGCATCCGGGAAGACAAGGTATTTGACAAATTGAAGGATGTTGTTAACATCAACGAAATTGACAAAGACGAATACCAGAAGAAAAACGACGAAAAAGTTAAGGCACGGGCACAAGCCGCGTCTTAATAATCAGGAACAAAAACCAGCTTTTAATCTATATTATGCAAAAGCAACCTCTTTTTGAGATGCCGGATTTGAGCTCTTTTGAGCAGATTCAGAACAATAACCTGGTTCCCATGGTGGTTGAGCAGACCAACAGGGGGGAAAGGGCTTACGATATCTACTCCAGGCTGTTAAAGGATCGGGTTGTCTTTTTGGGAATGCCGGTCAACGACGCCGTGGCCAGCTCTGTAGTGGCACAACTGCTGTATCTTGAGTCGGAAGACCCTGAAAAGGATATAAACCTCTATATTAATAGCCCCGGAGGCGTTGTTTCTTCAGGATTGGCAATTTACGATACCATGCAGTACGTTAAATGTGACATAGCCACCACCTGCGTGGGAATGGCGGCTTCGATGGGGGCGGTACTGTTGACAGGCGGCGCCAAGGGCAAGCGTAACCTGCTGCCCAATGCACGTGTGATGATTCACCAACCGCTCGGAGGCGTCCAGGGACAGGCCAGTGACATTGAGATAGAGGCTCAGGAGATTATCCGTATCAAGAACCTGTTGACGGGCCTTATTGCCAAGCATAGCGATCAGGACCAGGAGAAAGTGATGGAAGATTCCGATCGCAACAAATGGATGACGGCTGACGAGGCCAAGGATTACGGTTTGGTTGACAACATTATGAAACGTTCCGGTAAAAAGTCCAAAGACTAAAAACTCACGGTTATGAGTGATAAAGAAAAAGACAGCACTATTCACTGTTCGTTTTGCGGGCGATCCAGCCATGAGGTAAACAGCATGGTTGCCGGGCCGAACGAAGTATATATCTGCGACAGGTGTGTGTCTGATGCTTCCGGCATCGTAAAAAGTGACCTGGCCTCCATGGCTAAAAAGCGGAAAGACAAGTACAAGCCGCTGATGAAGCCTGCCGAAATCAAAGCCAGTCTGGACGAATACGTTATAGGCCAGGAGGGAGCCAAGAAAACCCTGTCTGTTGCTGTCTACAACCACTATAAGCGGATCAGCGCTGAGTTTGAGGATCCGACGGATGATACCAGAATTGAAAAGAGCAACATATTGCTTCTCGGCCCGACGGGATGCGGAAAAACACTGCTGGCACGTACTCTGGCCGATATCATTGACGTGCCCTTCACCATTGCCGATGCCACGGTGCTTACAGAGGCCGGTTATGTCGGTGAAGACGTGGAAAGCATTCTTTCCAGCCTGCTTCAGTCGTCCGACTACGATGTGGAACAGGCCCGGCGGGGCATCGTCTATATTGATGAACTGGACAAGGTGGCCCGCAAGAGCGACAACCCTTCCATAACCCGTGATGTTTCCGGTGAGGGAGTGCAGCAGGCCCTGCTGAAAATCCTGGAGGGTACGGTGGCCAACATCCCGCCCAAGGGAGGCCGCAAGCATCCTGAACAAAGTTTTATACAGGTTGATACCTCCGATATACTCTTTATCTGCGGTGGAGCTTTCAGCGGACTGGAGGAGATTATTGCCCGTCGTCTCTCGGTAAGCTCTCTCGGTTTCCATTCCGAGGAGCAGGTAACCTACGACAAGGAGGATCCGGATATTTTCACCCATGTTGAGCCTGAAGACCTGCAGCGTTACGGACTGATTCCCGAGCTTATCGGCCGCCTGCCGGTTATAGCGGGGCTGCACCAGCTTTCCAAGAGTGCGATGATAGATATTCTGATTCAACCCAAAAATTCCCTGACCAAGCAGTACAAGAAGCTTTTTAAGATGGAGGGGGTGGAGCTGAATTTTGAGGATGAAGCCCTGGAGATCATCGTGGATAAAGCTTTGAAACGAAAGACGGGTGCCCGGGGACTCCGTTCCATTATGGAGTCTACCATGCTGGATATCATGTTTACCCTTCCCTCCATGAAAAATATCGAACGCTGTGTCGTAACCGGCGAAACGGTTGAAGAAGATGCTCCCCCGGTTTATGAGAAGCGAAAAGCCTCCGCCTAGGCGGTATTTGGCATACTGAGCCCACTCTAAAGCGCTGGCACTCCCGTAAAGCGAGATGCACTCGCCTGCGCTCCCTCGTGACAGCTTCGGCGACCAGGCCTTCCACTTGCAAGCCGCAACCGGTAACCTTCCGCCCCTACTTGCTACTTTAGTCTTCCTTCCTGCTACTGCTTTTATAGCCGTTGATTATTCGATATGCATTATTGAGTTATTTTATAGATTTTGATTTTCATTACCGGTATACCTTAATGGCTTTATGAAATATTATCTTACCTCAAATAGGATTAATATTGTACTGATTGTGCTGCTTGTCCTTTTGGGGATCGGCTCGTTTGCCTACAACCAGTATCTTATTAACCAAATGCTGAAGCAGGAAAGAAGCAGCGTGGAGTTATGGGCCAAAGCCATTGAATATACCAGCAACCCGGCACAGGAGGAGATCTCCAGAAAACTTCTTATTGCGGCATCAAAACTTCGAAACAACCCCGCCGTTTCCGACAGCCTGGTTCAAATGATTGAGGAGGCCGAGGCCGACCGTACCTCCCAGAATTTTGTGACTACAGAGATCCTCCTAAATGAAGACCGGTCGCCCGTGCCCACCATCATCGTGGATCAGCGGGGGGATATCATACTGTGGAATAATATATCGGGAGAACCGGACCAGGCTATGGTCGATCGTTTTGCCGAGATGAACGAGCCTATTACCATCAGGCTGGGCGACGAGCGGTACAGCCAGACGCAGCATATATACTACGGGGAAAGTCCGACGGTAAAACTGTTACGCTATTTTCCCTATTTCCAGCTGGGATTGCTCGCACTTCTGCTCGGCATCGCCTACGTAAGCTACCGGACTATAACGAAGTCCGAACAGTCCAACCTGTGGGTGGGTATGACCAAGGAAGCCGCTCACCAGCTGGGCACCCCGCTGTCGAGCCTTTACGGCTGGGTGGAACTGTTGAAGGAGGAGAAGGGAGACGATGATTTTGTGAAGCGTATAAGCAGTGAGCTGGAAAACGACATCACACGTCTGCGGGGGGTGGCCGAACGGTTTAACAAGATTGGCTCCAAGCCGGAACTGGAGCTGAAGAAGGTGGAGCCCATGCTGGAGCAGGTCATCCGGTATATGGAACGGCGATTGCCGCAATTTGGGAAGGATGTGGAAGTCATCACTTCTGTAGAGTCACACCTGCGGGCCAGGGTAAATCCGGAGCTGTTTCAATGGGCTTTTGAAAATCTTATTAAAAATGCGATGGACGCCATCAACATATCCGAAAATAAATCCCGTGTATCCATCAAGGTCCACCGCATCGAGGATGAGCTGATCATCGATATTGAGGATTCGGGAGTCGGCATCGAAAAAAAATACCACAAGGAGATATTCAAGCCGGGCTACAGCACCAAAAAGCGTGGCTGGGGACTGGGACTGAGCCTCACCAAGCGCATTATTGAAGAGTACCACCGGGGGAGGGTGTTTGTACTGCAGTCGGAACCCGGCAAAGGGACTACCATACGGATCATGCTGCAGACGGAAGCGGAGAGGGAGGGATAGCAAAGAGAACCTAGTCTTCCGGCTGGTAGCCTCTTTTTTGGGCGTATTCCATGAGCTGAGCCTTCAGCAGGTTACGTCCCCTGTGCAGGCGGGACCGGATGGTTCCGATAGGTACATCCAGCATATTGGCAATTTCCTCGTAGGTGAATCCTTCCACATCACACAGCAGTACGACGGTACGAAAATCTTCGGGCAGCTCCTCGAGAGCATTGGAGATGTCATCGTCAATAAGTTCGCGGAACATCCGGTCTTCGAGGTCGGAGGTATCCGTACGGTCGGCCCGGATGGTTTCGTAGAAGGAGGAGACCTCATCGTAATCAACCTGGTTGGGCTGCTTCGACTTCTTCCGGTAGTTATTGATGTAGGAGTTTTTGAGGATACGGAAAAGCCACGCCTTGGCATTGGTACCCTTCTCATAGCTGCTGAAAAAACGGAATGCCTTGACAATAGTATCCTGTACCAGATCCTCTGCGTCATTGGGGTCCGAGGTCAGGCGTAGGGCGAAGTTATACATGGCATCCAGATGGGGAATAATTTCCTCTTCAAAATCTTCCTGTTTCCGGACTTCATCTTTGGTTAATTCAGCCATCCCGTTTAATAGGTGTAATTGCTAAATTATTGCAACGGAAAAAATTATAAATAATTGTCACCATCGTGTTTCAGTGAAAATAGCGAATAATAATAGTAATTCCTTATCTGGTACGGTAATAGATTGTATTGATATATGCGGTAACTATAATCTAATCGAATTCAGAAGGTAATGTTTCTCTATGAAGATATTTTGAAGACCCAAGGCGGATAAATCTTACATATAGGCTACGACCATGATATCGTAGATGGCATGGGTCCAGGCGGCCATGCCGAATCCCCGCCAGATGTAGATGGCATTCAGGGCCAGGCCGAACAGGAAACGGAAAAGGAAGGAGCCGAAGGCGAAATTGTCGGCAAATGGGCCGATATAGTGCACCAGGCTGAACAGCAGTGCGGCCAGGATCATCGCCGCCGCGTAGCGGAACCAGGGGGTCTTAAAGAGGTATTTAAAGATGAACAGGAGGGCCGATACCAGAATGACCCGGAAGAAAAGCTCTTCATACAGTCCGGCTCCCAGCGAAAGGGCCAGCTGCTGAAGGGTGCTAAGCGACTCTACGGTACCCTGTGCCGATATCTGTACCAGGCTGCTTACCGTGGTGGAGATAATAAGAGCCAGTAAAAAAGCGTAGGCGGAAGCCTCTATGAGCATGGCAAAGAAGTAGCCCGTTTTCAGGGTGTTGAGCTTATAGCGCTCCCGGTAGAGAACCACAATGCCCAACAAGGCGACAAAGATCAGGGTGATGGAAAGTACGTCGTTGCTGAAATTTGAAAACAGGGTTTTGATCCACACATCCACCGAAATGCGCACTATTTGTTCCGAATCGGGCTGGGAGAGGAAGATCAGCACCTCGTAGAGCAGCAGCAGGGGGAGGCTTATCAGGTAGCTGTAGAGAAGCGTATTGGTATTCCTGAAGTAGTCCCTGATACTATTTGATGTTCCGTTCATTGATCCTGGTATATTTTAACCTTGGGCTGGGGTGAAGAGATATCCAGCGCATTCCAGGCTGCGGAAGAAAGCTTGAGCCCCCGGTCGGAAATACGGTCGTTGATGCGAAGGTAGAGCCCGCGGTTATTATCAGGGTTCTGTACCAATATGACGGTGCCGATGGCAATATTGGAATGGGCCGCGGTCAGCTCACTGGGTGAATACAGCTCGCCGCTGGTCGTGGTTTTGCCTTTGTCGGATTCCCCGTACCTGCTTGCGGGGGTCACCCCCAGGTTTTTGAGGTCAGCACTGCTGATATAGGGATTGGAATAGGTTTTGGTGGCCGGTGCCAGCACGGTGACCTTCTGTCCTTTCCGGAAGGTCGAGTCGGAATTACCCGGATTCAGGGCCGCGAACTCTTCCCGTTCCATCTTGAACTTGCGAAGCAGTTTATCCAGCGTTGTGGGTTCCTCCACCCGGTGTGATACAAATTTGCCCTGGGGAGAGGATGCAACCTCCGTCTGGGCTTCGGCTACCGAAGGCGGAGCCGACGTTTCCCGTACGGTAAGCTGTTGCCCGACCGCAATGGTATTGCTGCGCAGGTCGTTGAGGGCTTTCAGTTCGCTTACCGACATATTATGCTCTCTGGCAATCCGGTAGAGGGTGTCCCCGCTTTTGACGGTGTAATAGGTGTTCTTCTGCTGGGTGTTACCCTTGGTGACTATGGACGATTCGGAGGGATCTCCGGTTACTTGTCCGCCGCGGCTGTCCCGGTAAATCTTGAGTTCCTGCCCCATTTCCAGGTTGTTGCCGGATAGTTCATTCCATGATTTGAGCTCCGTTATACTTACCCCGTATTGCTTGGAGATGGAGTAGAGGGTTTCCTGCTTTTGGACGGTGTGAATAACCGGTTCTTCCGTTTCGGGCTGCCGGACGATCAGCTGCTCGCCTACTTCGAGTTCATTGGTATCAAGATTATTCCAGGTTTTTAGCTTTTCGACGGATATTTCATACTGGCTGGCGATGCTGAACAGCGTTTCCCCCTTCTTAACCACATGCGTCTTCTGCTGCGCCAGGGCGGGAGCGGCTATTACAAATAACCAGCATGCTATGAACAGCAAAATCCTGAATGAGTATCCCTTCTTCATAGAGTGTTATCGATTCATTTCAATTTCAGCTTCGGCCAACGCCTCTTTCAACTCTGAAACGTTGCGTTTGTTCTCATTATTGGCTGCCACCTCAATTCCCTTTTTATAGGTCTCCAGGGCATCTTCAAGGCGGTCCTGCCGCTCATACAGCTTGCCCAGGTGGTAGTAGACCCCGTCGTATTCCGGTTCGTTGTTGCGAATATCCTCAAAAAGGATGCGGGCTTTTTTGAGGTGGCCCTCTTTCAGGAACTCAAGCGCCAGGGCGAATTTGGAGAAAGAGTCGCCGGGATTCTCTCTGATGAACCGGGCCAGCTTTTTAATTTTTTCGTTTGACGAAGGCATTGTGGCTACAGTTTAAACAATCAAGCCTTTCCTGGATGCTTTATTTCAAATAAAAATACAGAAAATGAGCAAGGGAAAAAGCGTAAATATTTTAAGCCTCAAAAAACGGTAGAATGGGCAGGGAAGGGCTGAGTATTAAGATCGATAACGCTCCTCAATCTCCTCAATGGAATCGCCGCCGTACTTCTGCAGGAAGGCGTTGGCGATGGCGGGGGCGATGACGTTTTCGATAACCACGATGGCGCGCGGCAGGGCGCAGACGTCGGAGCGTTCGTAGCGGGTATCCTGCTCCTCCTTGTTGTCGATATCGACCGTCTTGATGGGCGTCAGCATGGTGGGGATCGGTTTCATCACGCCCCGGATGATGATGGGCATGCCGGTGGTAACGCCGCCCTCGAAGCCGCCGAGGCGGTTGGTGTTCCGCCGGTAGGTTCCATCCTCGAAAGTGATCTCGTCGTGGACCACCTGTCCGTGGCGGCGTCCGGCTTCAAAGCCGAGGCCGATTTCCACGCCCTTCATGGCCTGGGTGCCCATGATCGCCTGGGCCAGCTGCCCCTCCAGCTTGCGGTCCCAGTGCATGAAGCTGCCGAGGCCGGCCGGCAGGCCGGTGACCACAATCTCGTAATGTCCCCCGAGGGAGCTGCCTTCCTTGCGCCGCTTGATAATCTCGTCACGCATCTGCTGGGTCAGGTCGGGGTCCAGGCAGCGCACTTCCGACTCGTCGGCCGCCTTGAAGAGTGTTTCGGCGCCCTCTTCGAGCATGGGATCCACTTTTTCCCTGACATCCCCCCACGGATCCTCGTAGCCGATGGAGCCGATTCGTATTACGTGTCCCCCGATCTCGATACCGAAATGCTTGAGCAGCTTTCGTGCAGTGAAACAGCAGGCCACGCGCATGGCCGTCTCCCGCGCGCTGGAGCGCTCGATAGAGGGACGGATATCGTTGTAACGGTACTTCTGCACGCCGATCAGATCCGCATGTCCGGGCCTTGGCACGGTGATGCGCTCCACATCCTCGCCGTCGCCCTCCTTGGCCATCACCTTCGGCCAGTTATCGTCGTCGGTCTTGAAGGCCCGGTTGGGCATCTGCAGGGCGACGGGGGCGCCGGTGGTCACTCCGAAGCGGACGCCGGAAGTGATTTCGGCGCGGTCTTTTTCAATAGCCATGCGTCCCCCGCGTCCGTAGCCCTTCTGGCGGCGGGCAAGGTGGAGGGCTATTTCATCTTCGGTAAGGGGAAGTCCGGCGGGCAGACCCTCCACAATACCCGTTAGCTGTGGTCCGTGTGATTCTCCGGCGGTAAGGTATCTGATCATCTGTGCAACCGTTCTATGATTTGTTTTCTATAGTGGATTGGTTGTTGCGAAGCTTTTCGGTAAAATTATAATTCGAAACCCGGTCCGACAGGCTTCGGTTATCATTACACCCTTCGGTGCGAAGCCTTTGAATGCGGTCTACATCACCGAGTACGATCAACGAGTCGCCCACCTTCAGGCGGTCGTCACTACCCGGATTGAAAAGGATGCCCTCCCGGCCGCTGGGTATAATGGCAATGATGACCACGAAGTATTTCTGACGGATTTCCGCCTCGGCCAGGGTTTTGCCCGCCAGGTCGGACCCTTCAAAAATTTTAATTTCGTCAAATACATGGTCCTGTGTTTCTCCGGTTATCTGGTCGATAAACTGGTTGACATGGGGACGCAGTATAACATTGGCCATGCGATCGGCCCCGATCTCATAGGGAGAGATGACCTTGTCGGCCCCGGAACGCTTGATCTTTTTGGTGTTTTGCCGCTCGTTGGTGCGTACCAGTATAAACAGTTCTTCATTCATTTCACGGGCAATAAGCGTCGTAAAAACATTGTCCTGGTCACGTGAAAGGGTGCAAATAAGTCCCCGAGCCCGGCTGATACCCGCCTCTTTCAATACATTCTCATCCTGGGCATCGCCGCGTACGTAAAGGAGCCCGTCTTCCTGAATGCGTTCGATGCTTGATTCCCGGTTTTCAACTACAACAATGGGGATATTGGCGTTTTGAAGCACTTCTGCTATACGATGGCCAATGCGCCCATATCCACAGACGATATAGTGGTTTTCCATTCTTTCCAGTCGTTTTTTCATAGCTCTTTTTCTAAAAATTTCACTTTCAAATAGCAGTTGGGTGGTCTGTGAGGCGATATAGGAGATGACGCCGATGCCCATTACGAATAAAGCCATGGTCAGAATCCTTCCCTCACTGCTCAGGTTTTCCAGCTCTGAAAAACCTATGGTGGTGATGGTAATGAAGGTCATGTAGAAGCCGTCGAAAAAGGCCATACCTTCAATGAAATGGTAGCCGACAGATCCCAGCAGGAAAATGACGGCAAGAAATACCGTAGCCAGGGCAATGCGCAACCCTACAATATTATCAATGATATCGCTATACAATCTTCAAATAAGTTTTTTACCTTAGGAACGCTTGAGGAAATCAGGTGGTAATATAGCTTAAAATTACAGCGTACGAAATGATAACCTTGGGGTACGCTGCCTTTTTAGCATTTTATAAGTACAAGTAAAGGCATCATATGGAAGTACTGGAGAAAATAGGCAAGTATTGTTTGCTTCTTTACCGGTCCCTGCGGTCGCTGTATGAGGTGGACACCTACGGCCGTAACCTGCTCCATGAACTGGTCAAGATCGGTTATGAGTCGGTGCCCATAGTGGTATTGACGGGGGGGTTTACCGGTGCGGTCATGGCTCTTCAGACTTCCTATCAGCTCGATATCGTGTATGTGCCTCAATCTGTGATCGGCTCTATCGTTTCGCAGTCGCTTATTATCGAGCTTGCGGCCGTTATTACCAGCCTGGTGCTGGCCGGGAAGGTGGGGGCCCGTATTGCAACTGAACTGGGGACCATGCGTGTAAGTGAGCAGATCGATGCCCTGGAGTCCATGGGATTTAATTCGGTTTCGTTCCTGGTGGTCCCCCGGGTGCTCTCGGGGCTGATCATGTTTCCCATACTGTATATCGTAGCTTCGGTATCGGGCATACTGGGCGGCCTGCTGGCCGGCGTACTGTCGGGGGCATTGCCTGCAGCCGATTTCATGCAGGGGGCCCGGGAGTTCTTTTACCCCTGGGATGTGACCTTCGGATTCCTGAAAGCTTTTGTCTTTGGATTTGTGATTACCTCGGTATCCTGTTTCAAGGGGTATTATGTGTCGGGGGGAGCAGAGGGAGTAGGAAAGGGAACCACGCAGGCTACCGTTCTCAGCTGTATGTATGTACTGCTGGCTGATTTCGTTCTTGCAGCCGTGGTACTATAGGCGAAAGTAAAATTGTTATGATTGAAATTAGAAACCTTACAAAAAGCTTTGGCGACAACCTGGTGTGGAAGGATGTAACCTTCGACATTGAGGAGGGCGAAACCCTGGCTATAATCGGCCGGTCGGGTTGTGGAAAGTCGGTATTGGTAAAACACTTCAATGCCCTCATGTATCCCGATGAGGGTGAGGTTATTATTGACGGGAAAAATGTTTTTGAGCTGGAATATGTGGATCTGCGTAAAATGAGGCAGCGTTTCGGGGTGCTGTTTCAGGGGTCCGCCCTATTTGATTCCATCAATACCTTTGAGAATGTGGCCTTCCCCCTGAGATATTTTACCGACATGGAGGAAGAGGAGATCAGGGCGGAGGTAATGGAGGCGCTTGATATTGTTAACCTGGCGGATTCGGCGCCCAAAGCTATTTCGGAACTCTCCGGAGGGATGAGGCGCAGGATTGCCCTGGCAAGGGCTACCATCTTACGGCCCGATTTTATAATCTATGACGAACCTACGTCCGGACTGGATCCCAAAACATCCGTCGAAATAAATGATCTTATAATTTCCATGGCGCAGGATTTAAATATAACTTCAATCGTGGTCACCCATGATATCCACAGTGTGCTTGAGATAGCCGAAAAAGTGGCTTTCCTGGAACAGAAAGGGCTATGCTGGCATGGTACCCTGGATGAGATGCGGCAGAGCGACAACAAGCTGTTGAGGGATTTTATTACAGCAAGTGAATATAAAATTTAGTTCTAATGAGTAATTTATTTTCAAAAATCGGCAATGAAGTAAAAGTTGCTGTTACCATATCGGTTGCACTGATCATCGCATTCCTGGGTTTCCGCTATATGAGCGATCTGCCTGTATTCCGGCAATCCCAAAGGGTATATACCTATTTTGAGAAAGTGGACGGCTTGAATCCGGGCAGCTACATCAATATTAACGGGGTCAAGGTGGGTTCGGTCAAGAGAATCGAACTGGTAGATACCGACAGTGTCCGGGTTACGATGACCTTCAACCTGGGCGTCGACATACCCCGCAATTCCGTGGCCTACCTGCAGTCTTCGGGCCTGTTCGACGACAAGGGTATTGTTATCAAAACGGGAGATTCGCCCGAAACCGTACCATACGAGGGCAGAATTGAAGGAGTGTATGAGGGAGGCATGCTGGAAACACTTAAAGACGAGGGAGAACAGCTGAGTGATGATTTTTCACAGTCATTTGGCAAGTTGAATACCCTGCTGGAGAAGCTTAACCGGGTGATGTCGGAAGGTAACCAGGAAAAAGTCGACCGGATGCTTGACGACCTGAAGGTAACCACCGGTGAGATATCAGAGCTTATGAAGCGCAAACGGGGCGAGCTGGAATCGAGCATTGAACATGCCAATCGGTTTTTTGCAAATCTCGATACGGTAAGCAATGCCAACAAGACCCGGGTAGACAGTGTGATGAAGAAGCTGGAACAGTCTATGGCCAAAATAGACCGGCTGAGTACGGACCTCGAAAAATCCAGCAGCCGGCTGAACAGCATTCTGACCAAGATGGACGAAGGGGAGGGTACCCTGGGACAGCTGCTGAATAACCCGTCTCTCTATAACAATGTGGATAGCCTGTCGGCCGAAATGAGGAGGCTGATGAAGAATATCAATGAAAACCCGAGGGACTACCTGAAGCACATGAAGCTGATAGAAGTATTTTAGCACCTTGTAATGCAGGCTGCCGCCTTTCCTGGAAGGCCCCCAACCCCTTCCACACCTTGTGGAGCTGTAAACAGCAATTGCTCTTAGCGCCTCCTTCTTGTATATTTATAAGCTTAAAATACGAGGTGTTTCCCACCATATCAGACTAATTTAAACAAAGAAGCAGTAAGAGGTTTATTTCATGGGTGTAATGGAAAAAATGAGAAAAAGTACCGGCATCATACTGTGGGTGCTTATTTTCTCTTTTGGTATTCTCTGGGCACTGGCCGATACCAAGGTTTTTGATGCAATGCAGGCCGGCCCCAGAAATCTGGGTTCCGTCAACGGTGATCCTGTTTCTCTGGAAGAGTATAACAGCCGGGTCAGCTACTACATAGATCAGTATACACAACGAACGGGCAACTCCGTTACCCCGGAGATGCGCGCCAATTTTGAAGACCAGGCATGGGAGGAGCTGGTGACCAGCAAGCTGATACAGCAGAAGATGGACGAGCTGGGCATCACGGTAACCGACCAGGAAGTGGTGGAGATGATTACCGGCGAAAACCCGGATCCCTTTATCAAACAGCAGTTTCAGAAGGAGGACGGTACCATTGACCGGGTGGCCCTGAAAGCGGCCATCGAAGCACCTGAAAACAGCCAGGTCTGGATAGCGGTCGAACAGCAGCTTCGACAGAAACGGCGCCAGCAGAAAATGACGAATTACGTTCAGTCGGCCATGCAGGTAAGCAGCTATGAAGTGGAGCAGGCGTATGTCCGACGCAATACCTTTGCCGACATTTCCTATGTCCGTTTCCCCTACGCCGAGGTGGCCGACAGTGAAGTGCAGGTGACGGAATCGGACCTCAGATCCTATTACAATGAGCATGAGGAACGGTTTAAGCGCAAGGAGTCGTACCGGTTCAAATATGTGAGTTTCGATAAGACGGCCACGCGTGAAGACACCATTCGTACCGTGAAGGAGATGAAAGACCTGCGCGACGATTTTAAGAATACTGAAAACGACTCTCTGTTCCTGGTTCGGTACCAGTCGGCCACCCCCTACAGTGCCGAGTATGTAAAGAAGAGTGAGATAAGCGAGAAGTACAGATCGGTGATCGACCTGGAAGAGGGAGAGGTCAGCCAGGCTGTCACGCGCGACGGACAGGTTTTTTCACTCAAAAAGCTGGACGAGCGCCGGGACGAAGTGAAGTTCGTGGTGTTCTCTTTTGACATCAAGGCCGATCCCATTGCAACGGTGGACAAGATGGCCGAGCAGGCCGACGACTTCAGCTTCTTTGCTGAAGAGGACGGCTTTGAAGCGGAAGCCGAGCGGCGGGAGCTACAGGTATCCGAAGCATTTGCCACTAAGGGTAATCCCTTTATCCCGGGCATCGGGCAAAGCCGGCAGATCATGAATTTTCTTGAGTCGGCCGAAGAGGGCGACTTATCCCGTCCGCTGGAGCTGTCCAACCAGTTTGTAGTAATAAAGGTGACTGAAGTCAACCCCGAGGGAACACGGCCTTTTGAGGAAGTGAAAAGCCAGATTCGTACGGTTGTAACCAACAATAAGCGCAGGGAACAGATCGCCGCCCGCGTAAGCGAGCTGATATCATCTAATAATACCCTGGAAGAGCTGGCCTCGGAGGCCGGGAAGGAAGTCAACCGGGTAGACAAGCTGACCATGGATGCCTCGGTGATAGAGGGCGGGGGACGTGAA
Organism: uncultured Balneolaceae bacterium; assembly: GCA_964423345.1. Lineage (GTDB taxonomy): Bacteria > Bacteroidota > Rhodothermia > Balneolales > Balneolaceae > CAYREV01. Next base: position 44,847 of record CAYREV010000011.1, read on the forward strand.
CCCGATATTGTAGGTGCTGCCTTTGGCCTGGAAGAAGGCGAACGCTCGCCGGCCCTGAAAGGAGCCAGCGCTGTTTTTGTCCTCCGGGTGGACAGCAGGACCGACGCCGATCCGGAAAATATGACCGCTTCGGTCCGGCAGCAGTTGCGCCGGGAGCTTCTGAAGCGCAAGAGCGCATCCTTTTCGCAGGTATGGCTGCAGCAGCTTAAGGAGTCTGCAGAAATTGAAGATTACCGCGCCACCCTGTTTGGACGGCGGTAGAAGGTTCTTGAAATAACTTTATTGGAAGGGTGAGAAGGAATACTTCTTGCCCTTTTTTATTTTAGCCCGGAATGGGTAAATAAGTTATTAGGTGAATACGTTATTGAGTTCCCTTTTGGGGGTTCTGCCTACTCACCTATAGAACCAATAACCAATTAATCAATGTGACCCAGGATAACCGATTTAGCGAAACCGACCGAAAATGGATGTCGCTGGCCCTTGAGATCGCCGGGCGGGGAGCGGGGTATGTCTCTCCCAATCCCATGGTCGGCTGTGTTATCGTCGATCGGGAAGGCAACAAGGCGGCACAGGGCTATCATGAGCGATTCGGCCGGGCCCATGCCGAAGTTAATGCCGTGGAATCGGTCAAGAGAAAAGAGCGGCTGCAGGATGCGGTTGTGTATGTCTCCCTGGAACCCTGTGCACACCATGGCAAGACCCCTCCCTGTGCCGACATGCTGGCGGATCTACCCCTTGGGAGGGTGGTTGTGGCTATGAAGGACCCCTCACCCAAAGTCAATGGGAAAGGGATAGAGAAGTTGCGGGAGGCCGGGATCGAGGTGGATGTGGGCCTGATGAATGAAGAAGCCCGAAAGCTCAACGAGTTTTTCCTCCACTACCAAACGCACAACCGACCGTTTGTAACCCTTAAGATTGCACAGACCCTGGACGGCTATATCGCGGCACCGGATGGCGACTCCAGGTGGATTACGGGAGAGCAATCACGAGAACGGGTCCACCTCTGGCGCAGCCGGTATGATGCGGTGATGGTGGGCCGCAATACGGCACTGCTCGATAACCCGAGGCTGACAGTTCGCCATGTGGAGGGACGGCAGCCCCGGAGAATTGTCGTAGACGGCAAGCTTGAGTTGCCGGACGACCTGAACCTGTTTACCGACCAGTATGAAGAAAAGACTATTGTACTTACCCATAACAGGGAAAAGATTGAACAAGAGGCGGATCCCATGCTCAACATGCTGCAGTCGGACTATTTCAGGGGAGAAACGGTGCTGGTACCGGAAAAGGAGGGACATACCGACCTTCATGAAGCGTTTAAAAAACTGGCGGCCGACCATCAGATAACATCCGTGCTGGTCGAGGCGGGGCAAAACCTTGCTTCGGCCCTGCTTAGGGAGGGGCTGGTTGACAAGCTTGCATGCTTTACGGCCCCAAAGCTGCTGGGAGGGGGCACGCGGTCGGTGATGGGCCTGGGCATCAACAGAATGAACGAAATTTATAAATTGAGGGACGTTCAATGGGAGCAGGTGGGAGAGGATATGCTCTGCACCGGTTACCTGTAATGATAGGTACGATTAATTTTAGGATACATTTAAACTTTACTGATCAGATATGTTTACAGGAATTATAAAAGAGGTGGGAAAAATAGCTTCAGTTAAAGAGCTGGACGGAGGCAGGGAAATTGCAATTGCCTGCCGCCTGGCCGGGGAGGTTGCTGTCGATCAAAGCATCAGCCTCAATGGGGTATGCCATACGGTTACCGCTTGCAACGACAAAACCTTCAGGGTGCAAAGTGTGGAGGAGACGCTGAGAAAGACCAATATAGGGAAGCTGTCGGAAGGCGACCCGGTCAACCTGGAACGGTCGATGAGGCCTGATCAGCTGTTGGACGGCCACCTGGTTCAGGGCCATGTAGACACTACCGGCACCATCACGGAAATTGAGAAAGAAGGCACCGACCGGCTGGTAACGGTGGAGTACCCCCAGGAGTACCGCGACCTTATCGTTGGACGGGGCAGTGTTACGGTAGACGGCATAAGCCTGACCATAGCCGGGGAGTCGGGCAACCGATTTACGGTTGCAATTATCCCCTTTACCTACGACCACACCAACATGCAAGACAGGGAAGAGGGGGATGCGGTAAACCTGGAGTTTGACGTACTGGGCAAATATGTGGTTCGCTACCTGGAAAACCGCAAGGCCCGCCATTCAAACGGTAAATAACGTTATGCGGCTGAGCCTTGTCGATTGCTTGCCCTAAAAACCGGAGGGCCGACGGCCGGAGGGGCTGGAGCTTCGCTCCAGGTTGTTAAGAAGGGGGAGTTTTTGGAAGATGCTTTGAATCTGGCCGTTGTCGACGCTGAGCCGGAATGCGAAGTACTGAAAATCACCGAAGGGATTCATGGTAAACGACAGGTTCCAGCAGTGGAGGTCACGGTTCAGGCTGAACTGGGAGGGGGTGAGTTCCCCCCGCACGAAGTCATAGCCGAGCCGTGTACTGAAATTCCATTTGGGGGTCAGCCGAAACTGGATATTCTGTGCATTCAGGGTGGCCGACTTGCGGTTTTCACCCCTGGGATTCAGGTTCCAGCTGTACCGGAAGTTAAAGGAGATGGAAAAGGGGGAGTTCAGGCCCTCAACAGGTCGGCTGTTGAAATTGGAATCCATCTCATTGAATATGGACTGGTCATAGGGGTTGTAGCGGGCCGGGAAATATGGATTGCGGTTGATATTTCTGCGTCCCCTGCGACTGTTGATAGAGTAGCTGGCACTCACGCTGAAGTTAACAAGTTCCGCCGGTTTGCCCGAGCTTTCCATCAGGTAGGTATCGATTAGGGCCCCGGTGGTATCCCGTTCATAGAAGTTGAATCGTGCATTGGCCCTGATGTTAACCCCTTTGATGAGGCTGGTGGTGAAGGAGGTGTTGAGGTCGCTTAGATTCAGGCTGTCGGCGGCAAAGTTGTAACTGGTCCGCAAGTTCAGCTGGTCGATCAGCCGGATGGTGTTTTCCTTTTTCTCTCCGGTGGAATCACGTTTTACCTGTTTGGCCTCAAAGGTGTTGTTGATCGTCAGCCCGAGTACCCGCTGCTCGCCGGCGCGCGGCCCCCGAAAGACCTCGTCTTCGAAAATCGAGTAACGCCGGGTTGGATGGCTGCCGTCTTCCAGCCGTGTGGTATCCGTCTGTACGACCCGGTAATAGCCCCAGTAATCGCTGCTGAAATCGGGACTGTAGCTGAAGGAGAGGGTGGGCCGAAGGGTGTGGCGGAAACTTTCAAGGTTGCCGATCTTCTGGTTCACCAGACCGTAGAGGGTAGTGGAAAGGTTCATCCCCGCATTAAAATCGCGTGCGGTGGTAAATTCGCGAATCTTGCGGGTTTCCACTTCGTTGGAATCGGGGTTGAAGGTTTTTCGTATGGTGGTGGGGAACCAGTACTCGTTATAGCTGCCACTGGCGCTCAGGTTGACAAATCGGCTGGGGAGCAGTTGACCCATGGTGATGCCGGCCTGTTGGCGGAATCCGTATTGGTAGTGGTCGTTGTTGCCTGTGGCCTCACGGTATTTGTCAGGCTCGAAGAGGGCTTCAAACCAGTTTATCTGTGCTGAATCCCGGGCGATGGGCTGGAAAGCATATTCCGATTTAAAACTGTTCTGGTACTGCAGGGATATATTTTCATACCAGGCAGGCTGACCGCTGCCGGGATTATCGCCGGCAAAAGGTGAAAACCGTTTAAGGCTGAAGTTGGCCGAGGGACCGGAAAGCCGGGTGAGATTGGTTTTGAAATTACGGTTTTGCCTGGCGGATACACTGAAGTTATACAGGTTCTCGGGATGGCGGTACCGGTAGCTGAAACTGGAGCTGGTACTTACTTTTGCCCGCTCGTCTATATCAAAAGAGTTCCGGCGATAATAGTCGGCCGTAGTCAGGTTCACATTGGTGTTCAGGCTGGCATAGGGTGAAAACTCCTGGCTGTGGTTAAATGCAAGACGCTTCTGGGTATTGACCGAGAAGCCCGGATCGGTGGGTTCCAATCCCCGTTCCCGGGAGTAGCCTACACGAATAGAACCGTTGAACTTGTCCCTGTTGCGATAGTTGGTGCTGGCATTCAGGAAGAAGGTCCCGGACGTAAAGAGATCGACCGAGGCCTGTCCGGTGAGGTAGTCGTTAAAATATTGAAACCATCCCAGGTTCTGAACACCCAGCCCCCGGGTAGCCTGGTTCTGGGAGACATAGGTGGGCTGAAGCAGCCCCGACTGCCTCTTTTCAATTTCACCGGGTACATAACCAAAGGGAAATACCAGGGGATAGGGAATATCGAGAAGGAAGAGCCGGGCATTAGTGAAAAAGACCTTTTCCTGGTTTACCACCTTCATCCGGTCGGCCTGAATATAGTAATGGGGATGGTCAAGGCCGCAGGTGGTGTATTTTGCATCTTCCAGAAATACTACATGGCGGTTGGTGTTTTTGACCTTGGTGCCGATAAGGTTGCCTTGTTGCACCTTGACGCGGGCAACTTCAAAACGACCTTTTTCCGTTTCATAATTGAACGTAATGCTTTTACTCCGTATCCGGTCGCTCTCGCGTACAAGAACCGGCTGGGAGAGGGTGTCTTGGGGGGTCTGGGTGGCCGCGCTGACCGTATGCTCATCCAGGTTCATGGTTATCTTTCCCGCTGTAAGCTTGCCTGCCTGGTGGACGACATTGGCCGAGCCGTAGAGGGTGGCGATACGCTGCTTGTCAAATTCAAAAACCAACGAGTCGCTGGCCTGAAAATTGATCTGTCCCTCCTGTTCAGGGGCAGTAGCCGACGGTGCCTGCTGTCCGCCCCCGGCACTGAGGGTGTCGGGCGTAAAGCCCGTTTGCTGGCCCATGGCCGGAAGGGATATCATTAAACAGCCCAGGAGGACAACCAGCCGGGTGGCGTCCCTGATCAAGGAAGTATGATATATTCGATACGCGTGCATGTAAGAAGCAGTAATACCCGGCTTTTATTGCTAGGAGAATAAATCATTCAAAACTATAACACCCAATGGAATGAAGAAAGTATAATTTAGGAAAGCACAGAGGGAATTAAAGGCTTATTTTTCCTTTATTTTATACACGGTTTCCCCCTCTTTTTTCATCCCGTATTCTTCGCGGGCGATACGCTCGAGCAAGGCGGGATCCTGCTTTAAATCCTTGATTTTTTGTTTAAGCTCGGCGGTTTCTTGTTCCAGCTTCAGGGTTTTCTCCTTCAGTTCCTCTTTTTTTTCACTCAGCTGGTAACGTGTCCACAGGCTGTAGGTGTCTATAAAGGAAAACCATACGATGACAAATCCACCCAACACCAGGAAGAGAAAAGACTTGCGCCAGCGTAAAGGGTTAAGGATTTGAAAATTCATCGGAGAAGATTGTAATTGGATGTGGTTAAGTTGTAACTTTCGGAACGAAAATACTGGTTTTTTATATATAAACGCAATTTTACCGTGATTCAAAATCACCTGTCGGTCAAATGCGCCCATCCATTTAAAAGAGGTATCAGCAGGCTTTAATATGAAGGATTATATCACATGTACTTTATGCGGTGCCAAAGCTTTACCCTTTGAGAGGGCACACGGCAGGGATTACTTTGAATGCCCCGATTGCGGGGCGGTGCTGATGGATCCCGGCCACTGGGTTTCGGTAGCCGACGAAATTTACCGGTATAAAACCCATGACAATGATGTAGAGGATCCCCGGTACCAGGAGTTTGTCTCACCCCTGGTGGAAGCCGTTGCGGGTGATTGCCGGCCGGGTAGCAGGGGGCTTGATTACGGATCGGGAACAGGGCCGGTAGCGGCAAAACTGCTGCGTGACCGGGGGTATGAGGTGTCCACCTACGACCCTTTCTTCGATTTATCCCCTCCCGTTTTTCAGAATACCTACGATTATATCATTGCCAGCGAGGTGGTAGAACATTTTCATAATCCGGCCAAGGAGTTCCGGCTGCTGAAAGAGATGCTCAAGCCGGGGGGACACCTTTACTGCATGACCCTGCGGATAGATGAAGACGTGGATTTCCAGGGCTGGCATTATAAAAATGATGAAACCCATGTCATATTCTACCGGGAAGAGACGGCAGAATGGATTCGTTCAGCTTTTGGATACTCCGGACTGCGAGTAGAGGAACGGCTTTTTATCCTTCAAAAATAGCTTATCCTCTCCGCATAAAGGCATTTTCGTAATGCTTGATGTCCGGCGCGGCATCAGGGGGGTTGACAATGGCAATCACATCGAAACGTATGGGCGCACCGTCCATTTTGCGTTCATAGACCCAGGCTTCGGAGGCTTTGTATATATTCCGGATTTTTTCTTCGGTCACAAACTCCTCCGGCTTGCCGAACCGGGTATTGGACCGCTGTTTTACCTCTACAAAGACAATACAACTCTCGTCAAAAGCGACGATGTCTACCTCGGCCCGCTTAAAAAAATAGTTACGATCCAATATGGTATAGCCTTTGGATTCAAGGTAGGCTGTAGCCAGCTCCTCTCCTTCATTACCCAGCTCCCGAGTGGTTTTTCCGCTCACGATTTTCTCTTTTCTTTACCTTCGGTTATTCTACCCTTGATGGATTCTTTCATCTCCGCCAGTTTAACCAGGTGTTTCAGGAACGAGATGTTTTTTTCATTAATATAGGGGAGAAGGGCTGCCGTGAAACGTTCAAACATCTCGAGGAACTGCACAAAATTTTCAATGCGTTCCTTGAAAGCTTTCTCCTCATCGGTGGCGCCGGCCTCATCGTCCAGTACATCCAGGCACTCTTCCAGGTTGCGGCGGATCGGCGCCACTTCCCGCTGCTGCCGTTCGCGGACGATCGTCGCCACGATATTTAACACATCCTTTTCGGCGGTATAAAAATCTTTCCTCTGTCCCTTGTAATGGACCTTGTGGACCAGTTTCCACTGCACCAGGTTACGCAGGTTCATATTGGCATTGCCCCTGCTGATATCGAGCTGGTCCATAATGGTGTCGGTATCCAATGGATCCTCTTCGGCATAGAGCAGGGCATGTATCTGTGCCATGGTCTTGTTGATACCCCAGGCCGAAGCCATCTCACCCCAGAGTAGTACAAACTGTTCCAGGGCCTGCTCATATTTTTCAGAATGATTTACGGACAATAGACCATGGTTTTGGGTTGCGATTGGCAGTGCGGTGAAGCCTGATATCAGGACTCTTTTCCTGCATCTTTGGCGCCGTTGCCGGCCTCCTTGCCCCGACCGTTGTTCTTATAGTCGGTCACGTACCAGCCGTCTCCCTTATAGACGACACCGCCGCCTCCGGAAATCACTCTTTTTACATGCTGTCCGGTTTCGGGACATTCGGTCAGGGGATCGTCATTGATGCCCTGCCAGACTTCAAAGGTGGTACCATCTTCTCTTTTGTACTCGTATGTAGGCATAATACACTATTGGGATTAATTTTTTATAGCATCAGAAGCAAAAATTATACCTATTTCACATGATCTGCAAAAAAGAACCGTTCCCGTCTTCGGACTGACAAAATGAGGGCAGATTGATTTTCCCTGCAGCCGCCAATTAATCTATTCCAGTTCAGATAATCCTTTTCTGAGCCGTTTTACCGCTTCCTTCAGATCGTCCATGGAGGAGGCATAACTCAGGCGCATGCCGTCCGGTTCGCCGAATGCATCGCCGGGGACCGTCGCAAGGCCATGGTTTTCGATCAGGTACATACACAGGTCGGTGCTGCTGTTAATAGGGGTGCCGTCGCCCGTTTTCCTGCCCAGGTAGGAGGAGATATCGGGGAATACATAAAAGGCCCCGGACGGCTTAAAGCATTTGAGGCCTTCAATATTGCCCAGTTCCTCAACAATAAAGTCTCTGCGTTTCCGAAACTGTTCTTTCATCGCCTCTATCTCGTCCAGGCTGCCGCGGTAGGCCGCCTCTCCGGCTTTTTGGGAAATGGAGGAGGGGGCGGAGGTCTCCTGGCTCTGTATCTTGGCAACGGCGTCGGTAATTTCCTGCGGGGCCGCAAGGTAGCCGAGCCGCCAGCCGGTCATGGCAAATCCTTTGGAAAAACCGTTAATGAGCAGGGTGCGCTCCCGGAGTTCCGGGCAGGCCTGCAGGATGCCCACATGCCCACCGTCGAAGGTGATGTATTCATAAATTTCGTCCGAAATGATATAGACATCCGGATGGTTTTCCAGTACTTCACCCAGCCCGGCGAGCTCCTGCCGGGTGTAGCACGCCCCTGTCGGGTTGGAGGGCGAGCAGAGGACGAGAAGCTTGGTATTGGGAGTGATCGCATTTTCCAGCTGCTCGGGCGTCATCTTATAGTTGGCATCGAAAGAGGTTCGCACAATGACCGGAGTAGCTTCCGCCAGCTTGGCCATTTCGGGATACGATACCCAGTGGGGAGCGGGAATAATGACTTCATCTCCCTTATCCAGCAGCGCCAGCATGCTGAAGCCGAGCGACTGTTTGGCGCCGTTGCTTACCACTATCTGGGAGGGTTCGTAGGCAAGGCCATTGTCCCGCAGAAGCTTTTCGACAATGGCTTCCCTGAGTTCGGGGGTGCCTGTATTCATGGTGTAGCCGTGAAAGCCCTCATTGATGGCGTCAATAGCAGCTTCGCACACATGTTTCGGGGTGTTGAAATCGGGTTCCCCCGCGCTGAGTGATACAATCGATTTGCCCTGGCGGGCCAGCTCTTTAGCCTTGGCTGAAATTTTCAGGGTCTCGGAGGGGGCAACCGATTGGGCGCGTTTGGAAATCATAGGTTTGTTATTGGTTAGAGGAAGCTGACGGCTTCGCAGAAAATATCAAAAAACATAAAGGTTATCTATCCATTCCGTAACGGCGGCTGTGACGTCAAGGCCGGTCCCGGTATTTGTTATGCAGTGCCTCGGCAACATGATCGGGCACAAAAGAGCTCAGGTCGCCACCCCAGTAGGCAACCTCCTTGACCAGGGAGGCAGAGATGAACGTCAGGTGCTCATTGGGCATCAGGAAAATGGTATCCACTTCCGGGGCCAGGCGGCGGTTGGTAAGTGCCATCCGGAACTCATATTCAAAATCAGATATTTGGCGGACACCCCGTACCAACGTCTGTGCCTTTTTTTTCTTGGCAAAATCTACCAGCAGCCCTGTAAACTGTTCAATTTCCACGCGGTCGGCCCACTCTTTTCCCTCCAGGCACCGGCGCATCAGCTCCTCTCTCTCATCACCGGTGAAAACAGCGTCCTTGCGGGTGTTGATTGCAATGGTGGCAATGACCGTATCAAACAGGCCGGTGGCACGCTCCAGAATATCCAGGTGTCCAAAAGTTATGGGGTCGAAAGATCCGGGGTAAAGGGCAACGGTTTTCATCGGTACTGGATTTAGAGGTTATTCTTCTTCCGATTGCAGTGAAAAGATACTGATCATGGTACGGCCATATTGTTTTTCATCCCAGAGATGTTGGTGCTCCCGGAAATCGTAATGGCGGTTGTGCTCTGCCATTAGCCATCCCTCCCGATTCAGCCAGCCGTTGGCAAGTACCGCTTCCACCACCTGTTCCAGGTCGGGATAGGTGTAGGGGGGATCGGCAAATATAAGGTCGTAGGGAACAGCCGGCCCGTCAAGGAAACGCGGTACATCCGTGACTGCGGTACGAACGCGGTCGCTGACGCCAAACTCTTCGGCAAGGTTTTCAATATAGTTGATATTCCTTCGTTCGGCATCGACAAATAAAACTTTGGATGCTCCACGGGACAGGGCTTCAAAACCGAGGTTCCCGGAACCCGCAAACAGGTCCAATACCGTGCTTTCCCAAATATATTTCCAGGACTCTATGGTAGAAAAAAGGCCTTCTTTGGTACGGTCGGTGGTTGGGCGGACATCCAGGTTCTTTGGGATGTCGATTCGGCGGCCTTTAAGGGTTCCGGTTATTATACGCATGATATCTGTTTAAGCTGTTAAGCTACGACTCTGGAAAGGTAATAAGGTAAGGAGGTATAAGAAAAGCCTATTTTCGGGCCGTAATAATCAGTCTAAAGCCAGCATCACAGCCGGATAGGCCAGCTCCAGGTTAAAACCATAGGTTTTTTCGTCGGCTTCCACCTTGATCTTTTCGAGCGTATCCATTTTTACCACTGTTCCCGCTTCGTCCCAGAAAGGCTGCAGGATGTCAATGATCCGATAGGCCTGGCTTCCATACACATGAATCTCCTCATGAAGCCCCTGCATCCAGCTCAGTTCCCGGGTTCTCTGAAGCCACAGGTAGGGGAGGTCTTCGGCATTATCAAATTTTATATAGGTGGCCCCCCTCATCTTTCCCAGTATGTAGGAGCTGACCGACAGGCAGTTCCGGAAGCAGCAGACCGTCATAAAGGAACCGCCGGCATCGCAATGGGTGACCCATCGGCCACCAAGCTCAAAATCACTTATGAGGTCGGTGGTAGAAGCCTGCGGCGTCAGTTTTTTCAGTCCCCCGAGCGCTTCGGTATTGCGAAGAACCAGGAACCTGAAATCCTGGTTGCTGAGTAAATGCCAGGTTGGATGCAGGTGTTTGCGGTCTACCCCGTTCATAAGGATAGATATATGGGCCTCCCGCTCGTCAGGGCTGTCATAGACCAGCTTGGGGAGGGTAGTCCAGCATTCTTTGTAGGGGAAAGAGAGGACCCGTATATGGTTGATGCCGTATTGCCCCTTAAGCTGGGAGACCGTCTGCTGAATACCCGGGAAATGGTCTTTGTTCCCGGTAAGGATGGCTTCGGTCACATCAAAATTAAAGTCAACCGAACCGATGCGGGCCAGCTTCTTTGGGTTGTCTACCTCATTGACAGCATAAAAAAGCTGATTCTCAAAGAAACAGAGCCCTAAACTAGGTTTCGGTTCGCTCATCCTTCATTATTCCCAATTGGCTGCATTAAGAAGTGTGGTTTTTTCAAGATCACCAATATGATCGTCCGTATCCGGATCTTCGAGCAGGTAGATCGGCGGACGAAGAGTGTCGTTTAAGGTATACTTGAATTTTTTATGCGGGGGACGTGGTGAATAAATCAACGAATCCGGATTGTATGGCCCTTGCATTGGCTTGTACAGAGAATCTCCTATTGCAACCATGACCGAGTCGCTTTTCAGCCAGGAGACCAGGGTGTCGAGACCGCCTTCGGTGGGAGGGAAGTTGTCTTTCTGCCTCTCGTACCGGGTAAGGGCGTCCCTGACATTATCCATATTGTGGCGAACCCGTTCGGTCATCTGTTTGCGTTCAATAACTTCCTGGTAGGGGCCTACAATAGAACGGTACAGGTAATAGCCCAATACAACAATCAGTACAGCCAGGACTATGCTAAGAATCTGATTTCTTTTTTCAACATCCATGTTGCAATAATTATGAATTAAAGAGAGTCTGAAAGTTTCGGAGTCTGAAAATACATGCCGACCTATATATATGCAACTCCATATGATACTTGGCAATTAAAGAATATAATATTTAATAATCACACATTAATTGAGGGTATGAACCCGCCTGCCCTAATAGAGATGATATACTTTTTCGGTGAGGTAGGATGAAAGCCCGCGCCATTGAAACTTTGAATGCCTTTCAAGGATGGATTCCGCGTGCAGCAGGCGAATTTTGAAACGATGGCCAAACAGATTCTCTATTTCCTCTTCAAAGACGGCAAAAGGAGGACCGTTCATCTCCGAGGAGGGATATTCGAAGGTATTCATCAGAATGCGGGTTCCGGCCGAAGATAAGCCGATAAGTTTCCGGGCATACTGTTCCCTTAGCCTGCCCGGCAAAGCGATTAGGGAGGCCTTGTCATATATGGCCGCGATATGGGGCAGCCATGCGGCTTCTAAGTTGAAGAAATCGCCCGCCCACAAAGTTATGTTTCCGGTACGGTATATGCGGAAAGAGCTTTTGGAGGTCAGGGTGTAGTCTCTGTCATTTTCGTCAAGGAATTCCTCTATTGCCTTTTCCGACACTTCCACACCGATGACCCTGTGACCCCTATCGGCAAGCCATGCCAGGTCCAGGCTTTTCCCGCACAGGGGCACCAGTACGGTAGCCTTCGCTTCGAGTTCCAGGCGGGCCCAGTATTTTTTAAGGTGGGGATATACTTCAGTCATGTGCCAGCCTGTATTTTGCTTATCCCACCGTGCTTTCCAATAGCTTATTTCCATAAATGGCTAATATTTCTGTATTTTACCGCTTAACTCTGATGTTGATATTACGACAGTTCTAAACAATAAGCGACCATATGGAATTTGATACTCAAGCTATAGCTGTTTTAAAAGTTTTCGGAGCTGCTCTGCTGGGGGGGCTCATAGGCCTGGAAAGGGAGTTGGCTGCCAAGCCCGCCGGCCTCAGAACCCACATGCTGGTTACCGGTGTTGCTTCGCTGCTGGTGGTATTGGGTGATTTCATGATTCAGTACTACGGGAGCAGTCCTTTTGTAAATGCCATACAGGCCGATCCGATACGTATTATGGAGGCGATCATTACCGGCATCAGTTTTCTCGGGGCCGGGACCATTATTTTTCGAAGCGGCAAGGAGAGTGTGGAAGGCCTTACCACAGCCGCCTCCATACTGTTTGCCGCCGCCATCGGAATAACGGTAGCCCTAAACCAGTTTTTTCTGGCCCTGATCTTAACCATCGGTGTCCTTTTGATACTCTTCGTTCTCGGATTCATAGAATCATGGCTGGATGGCCTGCGTGAACGCCTGCCCTAACCCCAAGCTTTTTTTCTGTTGAATCGACAGATCCTCAGACTGGCTATACCCAACATTATCAGCAACCTGTCGGTCCCCCTCCTGGGGGCGGTAGACACGGCCTTGATAGGTCACCTGGAGGAGGTGTATTACCTGGGTGCCATTGCACTGGGCGGCATGATATTCAATTTCATCTTTTGGGGGTTCGGCTTCCTTAGGATGGGAACAACCGGCCTTACGGCCCAGGCTTTCGGCGAGGAGGATAAAACAGCGAGCATTATGACCCTTGCCCGGGCGCTGTGTGTGGCAGGTATTTTCAGCGGGCTCATACTGCTGTTGCAGGTGTATATTGCGGACCTGGGTTTTTGGCTGGTCGAGGCCACTCCGGAGGTGGAAAACTACACCCGCATCTATTTTGATATACGCATATACACGGCCCCGGCGGTGTTGGGGCTATATGTGATCAACGGCTGGTTTCTTGGCATGCAGAACGCCCGATATCCGATGATCGTGACGGTTGTGCTGAATATCCTGAACATATTCCTGGATATCTTTTTCGTGTATTCCCTGAATATGAATGTAGCCGGGGTGGCATGGGGTACATTGATTGCCCGATACGTGGGACTGACCCTGGCAGTCATCCTGCTGCTGTACCGGTACCGGGACTGGCTGTCCGGTTACATCCATGACAAGCTGATAGATCTTGAGCCCATAAGGAAATTTTTTGCCGTCAACAGGGATATCTTCATTCGCACCCTGTGCCTGATCTTTACGTTCTCATTTTTTACGGCCAAATCGGCCGAATTCGGGAACGTCATCCTGGCGGCCAACACCATACTTCTGCAACTCTGGATGATCGTTTCGTATGGTATTGACGGATTCGCTTTTGCAGCCGAAAGTTTGATAGGCAGGTATACAGGGTCGGGAGAGCGGAAAAAACTGCGTGATGCCGTCACATACTGTTTTATATGGGGTATTGGCATCGGGCTTTCAGCTTCACTCGTCTATGGGCTTTTTGAGCTGTCTATCCTTCGAATATTTACCGACCAGCGGGAAGTGATCGATGCGGCACTGCTGGTTTTTGCCTGGACCATCGCCGGGCCTGCGGTGAGCAGTTTCTGCTATATTTGGGATGGTATCTTTATAGGGGCAACGGCTACCGTTCCTATGCGCAACTCCATGATACTTGCTACCCTGGGGGTGTTTCTTCCGGCCTACGCCCTCGGCGTTTCCCATCTGGGGAATCATGCCATCTGGCTGGCGATGACCCTGTTTATGGTAGCGAGGGGAGTGACCCTGACGGTGTATGCCCCCCGTTATATTTTGCAGGAGCGTTAGGCAGCCTGCCGGCGTAATTTTTCAGGCTTTGGTTAGTCACTGATCTCGTCATATTCTTCCCGCCGATTGCCCCCGTCTTCCTTATCCATCTTCGAGAGGATACGTTCCACCGCTTCATGGGGATTTTCACAGTAGTGGTCGGTTCCCAAAAACTCTTTTAGCCCCGACTTTCGTATTACATCCCGTACAGGCCCCTTAAGTCCGCTTATGTACAGTTCCATATCCCAGGAACGGAGTGTTTTGATAATAGATTTGAGGGAATCGGTTGCGGTGGTATCCAGCATGTTGATGCTGCTGCCGTCGATAATTACATAGTGGGTATTTTTGTTTTGACTTTCACTTTTTTCAAGGATGAAATCCCGGAAAAATTCAGCATTGATAAATGAAAAGGAGGCATCGACCCGCAGTATGAGCACGCCCTGAATACGTCGGGCTTCCGGTTTGCGCTCCAGGTTCTTGAAAATCCGGGTATCGGGAACGATTCCCAGTTCGGCAACGGCGGGGCGACTGTATTTGTAGAGCATGGTGAGCATGGAAGCACCTACGCCCAGAAGAATGCCCTCCTGAATCCCGATAAAAAGGGTGGATGCAAAAGTGAATATGGCAATGCCCCCTTCGCTTTTCTTGGTTTTGAATAGAAACTTCAATTCGTTGATGTCTACCAGGTTGAAGACCAAAACGATGATGATGGCGCCGAGTATGGGCATCGGCAGGTAATAGAACAGCGGGGTCAAAAACAGGAGCGTAAGGATAACCAGCAGGGAGGTTATTATGTTGGATAGGGGGGAGCGCGCTCCGGCCTGTTCCGCCGCAGCGGAGCGTGAAAAGCTGCCCGATACCGGCAGGGAGTTAAACATGCTGCCCAGGATGTTGGAAGTGCCGATGGCTACCAGTTCATGGTTGGAGTCGACCAGGTAGTCATGTTTTTTGGCAAATGCTTTGCCCAGGGTGGCTATAGTCATGAATTGTACCAATGCAAGCGTCAGGGCAGTGGGCAGAAGGCGCCGCAGGTTTTCAAAAGTGATGGCCGGGAATGCAAGGTCGGGCAACCCTTTGGGGATGGAACCCACAATTTCCACCCCGAATTCCGGCAGATCGACCCACCAGGCAATGATTATGCCGGCCAAAAGCAGGAGCATGGAGGAGGGCAGCTTCGGCTGAACATATCTTATGGCCACCAGCAGGATCGTTGCCCCCAGCCCCCAGTACATGGATAGCCAGTGTATTTCGTCGAGGTTGCGAAAGACCTCATCGGCAATAAGGATGATGTACTGGGTACTCTTCAGCTCCATGCCCAGCAGATTATGTAGCTGTGTGAATGCAATGATGATGGGGGCGGCCATGGTGAAGCCGGCAATGACAGGCCGCGAGAAAAAGTTGAAGAGTGCACCCAGCCTGAAGGACCCCATCAACAGCTGGAGCACACCGGTCATCATGGTCAGCAGCACCACCAGCCCGATGAAATTCGGACTTCCGCTGCTTACAATAGCTCCCGCTCCCGCTGCGACGATAAGCATGTCGACAGCCACAGGGCCGACTGAAAGATGGCGGGAGGTCCCCATGAGCGGATAGACCAGCAGGGGGACGACTCCTGCATACAGTCCGTAGATAGGCGGCACGCCCGCAATGACGGCATAGGCCATGCCTTGGGGGATGATCATGATGCCGGTTGTCAGTCCCGCTTTTAGATCGCCGTAGAAATGGTTAGACCCGTAGGTGGGCAGCCAGTCGGAAATCTTAAACGTTTTTTGGAGCCAGGTTTTCATAGGCTAAAAGGGCCAAACCATCGGTATGAACAAGGTGGCCAGTATCCAGAACAATATGTTCAAAGGCAATCCTATTTTGGTAAAATCGGAAAATTTATACTGACCTGCATGATTAACCTTCTACTGGAAAATAATATGTTCGGTTTTGTTAATGACGCTATTTCCAACACGAATAATAAATAAGGCATTCAAAAAACCGTAGTGCCGGATTTGTTTTTTATAGACGCCGGGGCTGACCCGGGACGCACCCACATGCCTGTCCCGACTAAAAAAAGGGGCAAGCCCGACCGTTAAGTTGAGACAGCCGTTTTTTTAGCTGAAGGCGGCTGCAACAAAGTTCAGAATCCGCCAAATTATATATATATTTGAGCTGTGCGTTCGGCGGTAAAAAACAAGGGGGCCGGCGACAGATACCGGACAACAGCAGGACCCTGAACCGCAATTACGCATATAGAACGAATATATAAACGCCTGATGGGCTTATTGAAGCCAGAACAGGATAAACACGGCAGATTAACCGATTAGATTAGGATTATGAATTACAAACACAACTTTTTCTATCTATGTAAGACACCTCTCAGTGCGGAAGGGCCGGAAGATGTGGAAATAATTAACAAGGCTGATGATAACAAGGATTTCCCCTCCCTGTTCCAGGAATACGAGGAGCTTCGTTCTCATGCCTTCAATGATGACAAGCTCTATAGTATAGTACGTGCCGATGATATTTATGATTTAATCAGGACGGGTACGGAGAAGGAGGCTCGTGAGGAGGCTTTTGAAAAAGCACAGCAGGAGATCATTACGAATCTCCAGCACAGGGTCATGCAGGAAGAAGATGCCAATGCAAAAGCCATACTTAAGGAAGTTCACGGCGTCGAAAGCTGATTCCTGTAAATCCACCTCCGCACTTGTCCCAGCCTTTCAGTCATATGTGCCATGAGTGCGGAGCTGCCCGACATATCGATTGTTTATGAAGATGCCGATATACTGGTAGTGGACAAGCAGCCGGGCATGCTGGCTGTACCCATACCGGACAGTGATGTGATAAATATGCTGGACCTGGTGCGTCGCTACTGCGGCAGTCGCGGGCGGCAGGTAAAGAATGTGCACAGGATCGACCGCTACACCAGCGGACTCATGGTATTTCCAATCTATGCCGTTAATAGAAAGAATCTATTTAACAGAGGGAATTTTTTAGCCCAATTCTATGTAGTGATTACACACATTAAACGAGGCAAAATGATGTATACAGAATTCAAGACGTTCATTTGCGAACTGGCGGAACAGCTGTTTCGTGATTCGAAACTCAAGTGTGATAGTAAATCCGGCCAATAAAAAGCTTTAAGAAATGGAGAAGGTTGCAGGCGTTGTGGGTGATGAGGCGAAACATGTGCATTCCGGGAATGCATGGATGTTATGCAGCCACCTTGAATAAATAATTCCAAACTTTAAACGATCTGATTATGCCTACAAGAGAAGAATACATTGAAAAACTGGAGAAGCAACTTAAGGAGTGGAATAGCCAGCTGAATGAACTGCAGGAGAAAGCTGAAAAACAATCGGAAGAGGTTCAGCAGGAAGTTTCCAGTCGAATAGAAAGGTTAAAAGAGAAAAAGTCCGAGCTGAATAACAAACTGGATAGAATCAAGTCGACCGGAGAGGAGGCCTTTGATAAGATCAGGGCGGATGCCGAGGTGCTCTGGAAAGATGTGAAAGAAAGTTTTTCGGAGATCCGATCCATAGCCAGGGAGTAAAAACGGATTGTTATTACTATCTTTTTGCAGGCAGCATGAAAGTGCTGCCTTTTTTTTGCTTTTGCCGGTACGATATTAGCCGGGGAATTATTATAGTCAACTGAATCAGCTGCTGCTATGCCGTTGGGCAACCGGACGGGAGGATATAAGACCATTGGAAGCAGGATGTGTGATACAGGCAAGGTTATTGTTAAAACAAGGTGATTAATTCATGGATGAATTCAGTCAAATCAGTGAAACGGTAGTACCGATAATATTGCAATACGGATTAAAGGTCATAGGCGCACTGGTAATATTCGTGATTGGATGGGCCGGTGCCAACTGGCTGTCGAGGCGTGTACAAAAGATATTTCAGCGGACCGAAAAGGTTGATTCCACACTGACACCGATCTTTTCCCAGTCGGTCAGGATTTTGGTACTGGCCATAACCATCCTGGCGGTACTCAGTAAATTTGGCGTGGAAACCGCCAGCCTGATTGCCGTATTGGGTACCATTGGCCTGGCTATCGGCCTTGCTTTGCAGGGAACCCTGAGCAATATAGCTTCCGGGATTATGCTGCTTATTCTCAGGCCAATCCGTGTGGGAGATACCGTGGATGTTGGCGGTACCCAGGCTATAGTGGATGAGATCGGCCTCTTTGTTACCTATATGCATACCTTTGATAATGTTGCCGTCATAATGCCCAACTCCAAAGTATGGGGTGACAAGATTGAGAATTATACGGCCAATCCCACCCGCCGGGTCGATATGGAGTTTGGTATTCACTATGATGATGATATTGATCATGCGATGAGAATCATTGATGAAATCCTCCAGGCTGATGAGCGGATTCTGGAGGAGCCTGAACCCCTGATAGCCGTGGGCATGCTGGCCGACAGCTCGGTGAATATACGCGTGAGGCCGTGGGTCAAGACCGAAGATCTCTGGCCGGTTCGCTATGATATACAAAAGAAGGTAAAAGAGCGTTTTGACGAGGAGGGTATAACCATACCGTTCCCGCAGCGGGATATTCACATGAGCAGCCCGGAATCCGATCAGCTTTGAAAGATTTAATTTGTTGAGGCTTCCCGGTCTAAAAGAGGCTTCTTAAGACACCGGGATATGGTTTGTGATAAGTTGCGTATAACTGTTATCTTATCTAAACTAATAAACTTTAGCGACAGCCTGGAAAATAGGAACTCCCAAGTCTTAATGAGGTTCTTTTGAACAGTACTATGGAAGAAAGCAACTTAACATCCGAGTTTGTCTATGAGGATGATTTTTCATTTTTAACCCAAGACGGAGAGCTGTACCTGAAAGAGGATTCGCACTCTGGCAAACGAAAACTTTGCGAAGTTGATGAGGAGCATTCGGAGCAGAAAATTGAAGAGCTGAAAAACGCTTTTAAAACTTTGCAGGGAGAAGTGCTGGAGCTACAGGAGAAAGAGATGCCGGATCAGGAGGAGCTGGATACCCTGAAGAAGAAGTTGGATTCGGCCACAGCCATCGGAGATTTTGGAGAGCTTTACGAAACGCTGGAGGCTATGGAACAGTCTCTGAAGGAGGGGGATAAGGAAGCTTCCGAAGTAGAGGAAAATAATGCCGAAGCAGGGAAAGAGGAACCGTCGGCTGAAACGGAAGAGCCGGAGTCCCAAGGGGAAGAGCCGGAGTCCCAAGG